>NZ_JBDGAV010000019.1:28576-47237 GCF_040910325.1 Collinsella aerofaciens
ATCGTCCACAACGGCATCATCGAGAACTTCGCCGAGCTGCGCGAAGAGCTGGAGGGCCGCGGCCACCACTTTAAGAGCGAGACCGATACCGAGGTCTTCGCGCATCTGATCGAAGAGGCTTATGCCGAGACGCACGACCTGATGGCCTCCGTGCGCGAGGCTTGCGCCCACGTGGTCGGTGCCTATGGTCTGGCCGTCGTGTGCGCTGACGAGCCCGGCGTGATCGCCGTGGCCCGCAAGGATTCCCCGATCGTGGTCGGCGCGGGCGAGACCGGCGCCTATGTCGCCTCCGACGTCATCGCGCTCATCGACGCCACCCGCGATGTCGTGGTGCTCGAGGACGGTCAGTTTGCCAAGCTTACGCCCGCAGGCGTCGAGTACACCGACGAGGCCGGCAACGTTATCGAGCCCAAGGTCACCCACATCGACTGGGACCTGGACATGGCAGAAAAGGGCGGTTATCCCGACTTTATGCTCAAGGAGATCCACGAGCAGCCGCGCGTCGTGCGCGACACGCTGGTGGGCCGCATGACGCCGGCCGGCGAGCTCGACATCGACGAGCTGGGCCTTTCGCTCGAGGAGCTCAACGACATCGACCGCGTCTACGTGATTGCTTGCGGCACCAGCTATCACGCTGGCCTCATTGCCAAGAATCTCATTGAGGGCTGGGCTCGCATCCCCACCGAGGTGGAGGCGGCCAGCGAGTTCCGTTATCGCAACCCCATCATCACGCCGACGACGCTCGTCGTGGCCGTGTCCCAGTCGGGCGAGACGGCTGACACTCTCGCTGCCATCCGCGACGCGCGCATCAAGGGCGCCAAGGTCTTCGGCATCACCAACGTGGTGGGCAGCCCCGTGGCGCGTGAGAGCGACGGCGTCATCTACACCAAGGCCAACAAGGAGATCGCGGTCGCCTCGACCAAGAGCTTCATCGGCCAGGTCGTGAGCCTTACGCTTTTGGCTCTGCTGCTGGCGCAGGTCAAGTACCGCTTGACCACCAAGCAGGCGCGCATGCTGTTCCGCGAGCTTTCCGATACGGCCGAGCAGATCCAGTGGATTTTGGATACCCAAACCGAGGCCGTGCATGAGGCCGCCCTGCTGTGCAAGGACGCGCAGTCGGCGCTGTTCGTGGGCCGTGGCATGGGTGCCGCTATTTCCTACGAGGGCGCGCTCAAGCTCAAAGAGGTCAGCTACCTGCACGCCGAGGCCTACGCCGCCGGCGAGATGAAGCACGGCCCCATCGCGCTGATCGACCCGGGCTTCCCTGTCATCGCCGTGGCCACCAAGAGTGCCACCTACGACAAGACCGTGTCGAACCTCATGGAGTGCAAGGCGCGCGGCGCCAAGGTCATCGTCGTTGCCACCGAGGGCGACGAGGAGATCAACAAGATCGCCGACTGCATTATCCGCGTGCCGGCAGTCCGCGACGTGTTCAGCCCCATCACGGCGAGCGTTCCTCTGCAGCTGCTCGCCCGCGAGGTCGCCATCCTGCGCGGCTGCGACGTCGACCAGCCCCGAAACCTCGCCAAGAGCGTCACGGTAGAGTAGTTGGTTCCGCCGTTCTAGCGACTAAGGCCCGGCTCCGTTGCAGCGGAGCCGGGCCTTGTTGCATTTGCCCAGATAAAACCTGCCAAAATAAACCTGTCCCTTTTTGGCAGGTTAGCGGAGCTTGCTGGTCTCGAAGTACTCGGGGAACTGGTCCAGAACCTCGGTTTGGTTGCGGAACATCATGTGCAGGTGCTTGCTGACCAAAAAGCTCGCTTCGATGGGGTCGCGACCGGCGATAGCGCGGCGAATCTGCTTGTGTTCGTTCACAATGTCCTGATTGTCGAGAACCTGCGTGGCAGCGCGCAGCCAGCGGAAGCGCTCCAGGTCGGCATTGGTCTCTTCGAGCCACGACCACACGGTGCTGCGGCACGCGATGCTAAAGATCATGTGATGCATGAGGTTGTCGCTCAAAAAGAAGCCGATGCGATCCTCTTCGGCCATGGCCTTTTCCTGCAGCACGATGGCGCGGTCGAGCTGCTCGATGCCGGCCGACGTGGCTCGCGCACAGCACTCCACGATCACCTGCTTTTCCAGATGCTCGCGGATGTAACAGGCACTCTCGGCAAGGGTGAGGTTGATGGGTGAGACGTAGGTGCCGCTCTGGGGCACGGTGCGCACCAGGCCTTCCTGCGCCAAGCGAACCAAAGCCTCGCGCACGGGCGTGCGGCCCATGTCCAGGTCGTCGCAAAGCTGTTTGACGCCCAGCTTTTCGCCCGGCTTGTAGTCCAGGTAGACGATTTTGCGTCGAATGGTGTGGTAGGACTGGTCCTGTAGGCTCGTTTCCTGCTCGCCGACGTGCATCGATTCTTCCATAGCGCCTCGCAACTGTTCTATCAAACTCATATGTCAGTTGTTAATTATGCCGCGAATCAGCTCTCCGCGGTGGGTAATTCGGCCGTTGCCTAAGAACTATTGCGGCATCTTAGTCTGTGTTTGCGCAAGGCTGCGCTCAATGTTGCCGTATCATAAGCCGTCGCAAACGTGAAATAGAAAGAAGGAGTCCCATATGCAACTGGCAAATATCGTACGCGAGCGCTGGAAAGGCGTCTTGTTCTGCCTGATCGTCGCCATTCCCGCGACGTTGCTCGGCAAACAAATTGAGGTGGTCGGCGGTCCGGTATTTGCCATCCTCTTTGGCATGGTCCTTGCGCTCGTCTTTCCCAAGAATCGTCGCGAACAGCTCGCCGCCGGCGTTACCTATACGTCCAAAAAAGTCTTGCAGTACGCGGTTATCCTGCTTGGCTTTGGCATGAACCTCTCCCAGATTCTGTCCAAGGGCGCCCAGTCGCTGCCGATTATCGTGGCGACAATCTCGACCTCGCTTGTCATCGCCTTTGTGCTCTGCCGCGTTATGAACGTGCCGGGCAAGATCGCGACGCTTGTGGGTGTGGGTTCGTCGATTTGCGGCGGTTCTGCCATCGCCGCGACCGCGCCCGTCATCGATGCCGACGATCGCGAGATTGCCCAGGCCATCTCGGTCATCTTCCTGTTCAACGTTATCGCGGCGCTCGTGTTTCCGACGCTCGGCGGCATGCTCGGGCTGACCAATGAGGGCTTTGGCCTGTTTGCCGGTACCGCCATCAACGACACCTCGTCGGTAACGGCTGCGGCGAGCGCCTGGGACAGCATGCATCCCGGCGCAAATGTGCTCGAGAGCGCCACGGTGGTCAAGCTCACCAGGACGCTGGCTATCATTCCCATCACGTTGGTCCTCGCATGCTGGCAGATGCATCTAGCACGCAAGGCCGGCGGCGACGCTAAAAGCACGTTCTCGCTTAAACGCGCGTTTCCCATGTTTGTGCTGTTCTTTGTGCTGGCGAGTGTGATCACCACGGTGCTTCAGCTTCCCGCGTCCTTTACGGCGCCCATCAAGGAGCTGTCGAAGTTCTTTATCGTGATGGCCATGGCGGCTATTGGTTTTAATACCGATATCGTCGAGCTGGTCAAAAAGGGCGGCAAGCCCATCGCGCTGGGCTTTTGCTGCTGGATTGGCATCGCGTGCATGAGTTTGGGAATGCAGCACGTGCTGGGAATCTGGTAGAGAAGTAGCTGATTTGCGTGCTGCGTGCTGGCGAGCGCATGTCCGCGGTGGAGCGATAGGAGCTCTTGCGGGTATGGCTTGTCCGCAGGTTGATAGGTCCCGAAGAGCTCTTATCGCCCCGCCAGGATGGCGATGCGGGGCAACTCATATACTCGCAGGACGGTGGCTTCTGCCCTATAGTGTTTGGTGAGCAATATCGTTCAATTTTGAAACACTCGCTCGCGCAGCCGTCGGTGGCGGCGTGGCGCCGAGGACGGGGCGCAATATGAACAGTGACGCCAGGCTACAAATCTTGATCGAGGCCTTGGCTGCTGCCGGGGCCTCGGCGTTGGCAATCGATGGGCGTGGACGCGTGGCGATTTCGACCATGGATGATGTCGCGCTCGAGCAAGATGTCGCGGCATTTGTCGCCGAGCGCCTGGGGCGCGTGGGCAACGGCACGCGCCTGGTGATGGGACATGCGGGAGGGCGCTTGAGCCTTACGGTGCGTCCGGTCGCCAAGGAATACGGCGCGCTTTGGGTAGTCGTGGTCCGCGAGGTGCACGGTGTGGCGGCACATGCGGGTATTGAGTGGCTTAACGCAGATGAGGTCGAGGCGCGCTACGAGGCAAGCGCGTACGGCATTGTCGAGGGTGCCGCTGCGGTCGCTGGTCCCGTCTGCGAAAGCTATGCCCGCGGCGTGCCCCTCATGCTGGAGGGCGAGCTGGGTGCCGGCCAGGCAGAGATTGCAAAACGCCTCTATCTGGATGGGCCTTATGCTGACGAACCCTTTGTGTCCGTGGCACTTGACGAGCTCACAGATCGCGGCTGGCGCCATCTGCTCAAAAGCTCGGAATCGCCGCTGTTCCAGGCGAGGCTGACCCTTTGTATTGGCGGCTGGCATGCACTTTCGCCGCAGCGTCTGCGCGAGCTTGTCTCTACGATGACCGACACGGCGCTGGCCGCGCGTTGCCATGTGGTTCTGACGGCAAACGATATGCCGGGCGGTGGCGAAAGCGATCAGGCCGCTTTTGTAACCGAGCGCTTGGCGTGCGCAGTAAGTGTGGCGCCTGCGATTGCCGAGCAGGGTGGCGCATCGAAAAAGGTTGCGCGGTATTTGTCATATCTGTCAGATGCCTTTGGAACTGCCGCTCCGAGTATGTCCGAGGAGGCTGCCTCGACGCTCAACGGCTATCGCTGGCCACGCAACTATCTGCAGCTGCGCGAGGTCTCGGAACGACTCTATATATTAGTAGGGTCGGGTGTGGCGGAGCGCGAAGTGGCGGAGGAGGTGCTCGCCCAGGAGGACGTCATCAAAACCGCAACCTTTGGCGCTCCGACGCTCGACAGCGATCTGTATATCCTGCGTCCACTGGCCGATACCGAACGCGATATCGCGCGGCTGGTCGTAGGCCACCTTCAGGGCAACCGGACCCGCGCTGCCGAGGTGCTGGGAATAAGCCGCACGACCCTGTGGCGCTTGCTGAAGGACGATGACCGTTGAGCGAGGCGCCCGTGACCGCACGCGACGCGTGTGCTACAGTCCAAAGCGTTATTGTTTCGATTTGGTTACGGCGTGCGAGGGCATATGGCTGAGACTTCAAAACCGAGCCGCAGAAGGCGGAGTGCCGCGCCGGTCAACCGACGCACAACATCGGTGACGTGGGGCAAACACGCCTCGGGGTTTGATGGCTCGTTCAAGCGCACTAAATACGGCTATCCTTCGGCAAGCGCCCGCTTGGCAATGCAGGCAGAGTCCTCGCTGTGGGGCCGCAAACGCGTGGTGGGCTCAAAGCTCAAGCACGACGGAACGCTCGGCTACATCAGCCGCGGGGCGGCTCGCCGCAGCGGGCTCAATCCCGCCGGCTGGCATCGCTACGTGCCGATCGTGGCCGCCGTTGCAGTGATCGTCATCGCGCTCGCTGCGCTCGGATATGCCGGCGGTGGCGCCAACTTGGACGCAATGTTTAAATCGCCCGAGCTCGCGCATGTAGGTACAGAAGTTGTCGAGGGCGCTCAGGCCCAGACGAGCGTCGCGCCCCAGCGCGGTATCGTTGCGGCGGCCTCCACCATCGCCGATGTGCAAAAGGACGAAGACAAGCAAGGCGACGACGTCGATGCGAATCAGACGAGCGAAACGGCAATAACTCCATCGGCGGGATAAGTTGCGAGTGGGGCAGCTAATTTGGGACGGGGCTTTTTTAGCTGCCCAAGACAGTGGCTCATTCGATGTCAGTCGCCAAAAGCGAGCGAGCCGCATTTGCGCCAAGGTGACGTGAAATGAGAGGGCGCTGACCTTCTGGTCGCGCCCTCGAAATTGAACGTCAGATTGGCGTGAATGCGGCCCGCGCAGCGTCAACGAGCCCGCCGTTCGGTAGAATGGCGGAACTAATTACCTTACGTAGACCACGTTGTCGCGGCGGGGTTTGGGCTCGGGCAGCGTGTCCTCGGCATAGCCCAGAATGCAGTGACCGACACCGCGCAGGCTGCCGTCGGCGGGTAGACCCCAACTGGCCAGTAGCTCCAGGCCCTCGGGCGAATCGAAAACCTCGTGGGCGCGATGAATCCAGCACGAATCAACGCCCAGCGCATAGGCAGCGTTGAGCAGGTTGCCCATGGCGAGCGAGCCGTCTTCCAGATGTGTGGGCACGCTGCGGTCAACCAGCACCACCACAACGGTCTTGGCGCCATAGAAGGGGTCGCTGTTGCTGCCCATGACTTGCGCGTTGAGCTGCGAGAGACGCTCGACGGTCGCGGGGTCGGTGACGGCGACAAACGTCACCGGCTGGCGGCCCATGCCGCTCGGTGCATATTGGCCGGCTTCGATAATACGTGCAAGCTTTTCGGCCTCGACGGGACGATCGCTGTAGTTGCGGCAGCTGCGGCGGTGAATGAGTGCTTCGATAGTCTCCATGGTGTCTCCTTGCGGTGGCGTTGCAGATGCCCCGTTCATACCCGTCGGGCTCAAACGATAGACGGTCAATTGCCCGGCCAAAAGGATAGATTCCAATTGGGAAAGTAGGTTTGCATAAAAGTACCTTCAGAATGTGACAAACAAATGGGATGGTTAAACGTTTTATCCCGTCTACCCTGCGGTTTTTTACCACTTGCCTAAATGACGAACGCATAACCTCTGATAAAGGTTTTACTAAAGGAGTACCAACGTTTATCAATGCGCCGTGGTGGCGCCGGGCCAGGAGGTAACATCATGTTCCAGGCTGGAGATGTCGTCGAGACCGATTTCGAAGGATTTCTGAAGCTGCTGCGTTCCAAGACGCGCGCTTTCGTGTCGATCAACGATCACGAGTACTACATCACGCACACCGATGGCTATTGGCGTGTTCAGGATTGCGAGGCCCTCAACGACAAGGGCCACTTTACTGACTGTTCTGAGTTGGTCAACACGGTCTGCGAGGTCGTCGAGCTGCCGTGGATTGCCGGCAAGAGCCTGCATGACAGCTTCTCGGGCGCTACGGTCTATGAGGCCGTCGCCGCTTAACAGGCAATAAAACCCGATTTTCACGTGACCGCTGGCGCCGCCCCCGCGCCGGCGGTCTTTTTCTGCCGATAGGCCATAAAAATGCACGCATTTGCGGAGAGCCTGTTGACGATAGTCAAAACTCGGACTAATCTAGAGACACATAATTGGTCAAAAATCGGACAATTGAATGGTGGGATAGATGAATAGTGCGGTTACGCTGGTCGACTTCGATCGGTTGCTCAATGGACTCGACCATATCTATTCGGAGTTCTCGCGCGCCTGCGGCCTTTCGGACTGCGCCTACTGGATGCTCGTCGACACGAGTGCAGCGGGCGGAAGCGTTGCCGTGAGTCGGCTGACGAGTGAATGGTTCTACAGCAAACAGACCATCAATTCGGCGATTAAAACGCTTAGGGCGCGAGGGCTTGCGACGTTGGAGTTTGCCGAGGGCAGTCGTAAAAACAAGGTTGTACGACTGACCGAAGAAGGCGTGCGGTTTGCCAAGCGCTACGCGTTGCCGGCGCAAAAAGCCGAGCAACAGGCATTCGAGGCGCTCGAGCCGTGGGAACAGTGCGAGATCATGCGCTTGGTCGGTAAGTTCTCCCATGTTCTTAACGAAGAGTGCGAGGCATTTAAACGGCAAGTGGCCGCCGAGAACGAGACTGACGATAAGGGCGAGGGGGACGCATGCGACTCTTAATGAGGTTTATGAGGCCGTACCGCGGTCTGATTGCGGTGACGCTGTTTGCGGTGCTGATAGATAACGTCGGTACGCTGTTGGTTCCCACGATGCTGGCGAACATGGTCAACACCGGTATTACCACGGGCGACATCGACTATATTTTACGCAACGGCCTGTACATGCTTATCGCGACCGGCATGGCCAGCGGCGGCACGGTGTTGGGCTGCTATCTTTCGGCGCGCCTGGCCGCCAACGTGGCCTGCGATATCCGCAATGCCGTGTACGACAAGTCGCTCGAGCTGTCCGCCAGCGACTTTGAGCGCTTTGGCACGGGTTCGATGATCACGCGCTCACTCAACGACATCAACGTGATTCAGCAAGCTGTCCTTCAGACGATTCAGTTGGTGCTGCCGGTGCCGTTCTTGGCCGTGGCAGGCATCATTTTTGCTTGGTTCATCGATCCCGCCATGGGCACGCTGCTTGGTGTGGTCGTTGCGATCGTGCTGGTGGCGGCGGTCTTTACGGTGGCTAACGCCGCGCCGATCTTTATGCGCCTGCAGAGCTTTATCGACCGCATGAACGTGGTGCTGCGCGAGAACATCGTGGGCGTGCGCGTCATCCGCGCATTTAACAAGGAGCGCCACGAGGAGCAGCGCCTGGACGAGGTGTTTAGCGATTACGCGGCCAACGCCATCAAGGTCAACCACCTGTTTGTGGGTCTCGACAGTTCCAGCTTCTTTTTGATGAATATCGCCGAGGTGGCGGTGCTGTGGGTGGGCGGCAACCGCGCGGGCGTCCACGCCATGCAAATCGGCAGCATCTCGGCCGTGTTGGAATACGCGATCTTGATCCTGTTCTTTGTGATGATGGCGCAGATGGTGATTCTGACGCTTCCGCGCGCTGCGGCGTGCCTCAACCGCGCGCAACAGGTGCTCGAAATCGAGCCGAGCATCGTGGACGGCAAGGCAACGCTGGGCGACGGGGCGCCTGAGTCCGCAGATGGTGCCGACGCGGTTGCCGTGTTCGACCATATGTCGTTCCGTTTTGACGATGCCGACGAGGACACCCTGTGCGACCTGAGCTTTGCCTGTCGCCGTGGCCAGACCACGGCGATTGTAGGCTCAACGGGCTCGGGCAAGTCAACGGTGGCCAAGCTCTTGTTGCGTTTCCACGATGCCACGAAGGGCGCCATTCGCCTGAACGGCGTTGACCTGCGCGACCTTTCGCAAGGTGAGATTCGCGGGCATATCGCTTACGTGCCGCAGAAGGCGTGGCTGTTCTCGGGTACGGTGGCGAGCAACCTGCGCTTTGGCAACGAAGACGCGACTGAGGCTGACATGCTCCATGCGCTGGAGGTTGCCCAGAGCACCTTTGTGCTCGACCAGCCCCAGGGGCTCGATACGCCGGTGGCCCAGGGCGGCACGAACTTCTCGGGTGGTCAGCGCCAGCGCCTGGCGATTGCCCGCGCACTCATGAAGCATGCCGATCTATATATCTTCGACGACAGTTTTTCGGCCCTGGACTTTAAGACCGATGCGGCACTGCGCCATGCGCTGCAGGACGAGACGTGCGATGCCGCGGTGCTCATCATCGCCCAGCGCATCTCGACTATTTTGCATGCCGATCAGATCGTGGTGCTCAAAGACGGCGAGATCGTGGGCCTAGGCACGCACGACGAGCTCATGGAAACCTGCGAGGTGTACCGCGCAATCGCGGAATCGCAGATGAAGGGAGGTGAGTAGCATGACCGAGGAGCTCAAGAAGCAGGGCATCGTCGATGGCGCTGCGGTTGTAGAGACAGTCGAGGAGACGGGCGTCGCGCCCGACCTGGACGAAGCCGCCAAGGCGGCGGAGCGCGAGGCTCGCCGCCAAGCGCTCTACGAGGAAAACGAACGTGCCGAGGACGAGCGCGCCCGCGCCGAGGCAGAGCGTATGCGCGACGTGGACGACGAAGACGAGGACGAGACGCCTCGGGATACCTGGGCGACGGTGCGCCGCCTGTGGAGTGAGGCTGCCGGCGACCATTGGCGCTTCTATATCGTGTTCGCGAGCATTGTGTTCTATGTCATCTTTAACACCGCCGCGCCGGCATATAGCGCCCGCGTGATCGATGAGCTGTGGGGCCACATTCAGGTGGCGTTTGCCAACGACACCACTTTCAGCATCACCTGGGAGAACTGCGGCAAGACCATTTTCGTCTACTTTATGATCTGGACTGCCGCTGCCTCGTTCTATGCGCTCCAGAGCTTTTTGATGTCGAGCGTCGCTGAGCGTCTCAATCTGCGCCTGCGCAACCGCATCGCGCAAAAGCTCAACCGTCTGCCGCTCGCCTATTTTGACGCGCATCGTCCCGGCGAGGTCGTCAGCCGCGCGACCAACGACCTGGACAAGATGTCCGAGAGCATGCAGCGCGGATTGCTGCAGCTGCTCGTGTCGATCGGCACGGTTGTTGGTGCTGTGAGCGTGATGTTCGTGTTCAGCGTGCAGCTTACGCTCGTCTTTCTGTTCTTTACGGCACTGTCGCTGCTGGTGACGAAGGTCGTCTCGCGCCGCACACACGATGTGACGGGCGAGCGCCAGGAGTGGGTGTCCAAGATTACGAGTGCGGTCGAGGAAGGCTATTCGGGCCGTCTGGTGATCCGCGCGTTTAACCGCGAACGCCAAAGTTCTGCCGAGGTGCACCAGGCCTCGGGCGAGCTGGCACGCGTGAGTGCCAAGGCCGACTTTATGATCAATGCCGTCGGCCCTGCGGTGCGCTTTATCGGCCGTTTGGCGCAGATCGTGATCGCGCTGGTGGGCTGCAGCATGCTGGTTGCCGGTCACATGACCGTCGGCGTGTTCCAGGCGTTCTTCCAGTTTATCTACGAGGCGTCCGAACCCATGACGCAGCTGTCGTTTACCTTCAACTCGCTGCAGAGCGCGTTGGCGAGTGCGGAGCGCGTGTTCGACCTGCTCGATGAGCCCGAGATGGAGGCCGATCCGCTGCCGGACGAGGCCGCCAAGCTGCCGGGTCGCGTTGAGGGTCGCGTCTCCTTTGAGCACGTGCGCTTTGGTTATTCGCCCGACAAGCCGCTTATGCACGACGTGTCGTTTACCGCCGAGCCGGGCCAGAAGATTGCCGTGGTGGGAACCACGGGCGCGGGCAAGACGACGCTCATCAACCTGCTCATGCGCTTCTACGAGATTGACGGCGGGCGTATTACGCTCGACGGCGTGGATACGAGCCGCATGGACCGCGGCGAGCTACGGCAGCAGTTTGGCATGGTGCTGCAGGACGCCTGGCTGTTCGATGGCACGATTGCCGAAAACATCGCCTACGGCTGTCCCGAGGCGACGCGTGAGGAGATCGTGGCGGCTGCGCGCGCCGCGCAGGTCGACTTCTTTGTGCGCACCATGCCGCAGGGCTATGACACGCGCGTGGCCAACGATGCCGAAAGCATCAGCCAGGGCCAGCGTCAGCTGCTGACCATCGCACGCGTGCTGCTCAATAACCCGGCGATTCTCATCCTGGACGAGGCGACCTCAAGCGTGGATACGCGTACCGAGCTTGCCATCGGTCGTGCCATGGACGCGCTCATGCGCGGGCGCACGAGCTTTGTGATCGCGCACCGCCTGTCGACGATCGTGGACGCCGACCTGATCTTGGTCATGGATCACGGCAACATTATCGAGCAGGGCACGCATAAGGAGCTGCTGGCTGCCGAGGGTGCCTACGCCGACCTCTATCTGAGCCAGTTCGCATAATGTGACAAAGGGACAGTCTCTTTGCCACATCACAAATAAGGCGCGCCGGGGATGAATTCCCTGGCGCGCCTTTGCGTTGATGCCGATGTCGTTTTGTGCCGCTTGCGTTCCTAGCGTTCGTCCACGAGCTTGGCGACGAGGGCCTTGAGCTCGGCCACCTCTCGCTCGAGTTCCTTGACGCGGCGGGCATTCTCGGTGATGCCCTGGCGGTTGAGGGCGGACTGCTCGGCGGCGTCATCGGGCATGTACTCGCGATGCTGCTTGGCGTCGAAACTCTCCTCGAACACACGGCAGCCGTTGCGCTTGATGATGCGTCCCGGCACGCCCACGACGGTGCAGTTGTCGGGGACGTCCTTAACGACGACCGAGTTGCCGCCGATCTTGACGTTGTTGCCGATGCGGATGTTGCCGAGCACCTTGGCGCCCGTGCCCACCGTGACATTGTTGCCCAGGGTGGGGTGACGCTTGCCGGTCTCGTTGCCGGTGCCGCCGAGCGTGACGCCCTGGTAGAGCACACAGTTGTCGCCCACAATGGTGGTCTCGCCGATGACGACGCCCATGGCGTGGTCGATAAAGAAGTGCTTGCCAATCTGCGCGGCAGGGTGAATCTCGACGCCGGTGATGTGGCGGGTGATTTGCGAGAGCACGCGGGCGAGCGAGCGATGACCGTGCTCCCACAGCCAGTGCTCGGGCACGTGGTTCCACTTGGCGTGCAGGCCAGGATAGGAAAGAAAGATGACCAGACCGTTTTGCGCGGCGGGGTCCTGCGCCTGGACGGTCTTGATGTCCTCGCGAATGGTATTGATAAAGCTCACCGGCCGCCCTCCCTTAGCGCCATGGCAATGCGATTCAATAAAGTATAGCGATTCGCTAGGGATTAAAAAGGACAATCTTGGCGGCTTTGCGCTACAAGTGTCAGTTATGCAAACTTGCTGGTAATGGAGTCATGCTTTTGTGGGGTTGCGCACGAGGGGGCACCGCAACCGTATACTGGTCAACTTGGACGTATCCGCGCCCACAACTGAGAGGTTTTACTTCATGGGTTTCATCATTTTTATTGCCGAGCTGCTTAAGGACCCGCGCACCGCGATCGCCAGCTGGATCGCCGCCGGCCCGCTTATGGCCTACGGCTGCGTGTTCCTGATCATCTTTATCGAGACGGGCGTGGTGTTCTTCCCGTTCCTTCCCGGTGATTCGCTGCTGTTCGCCTCGGGTTTCTTTGCCCACAACGGCGGCTTTAACATCGTGGCGCTTCTGGCCACCGCATGGGCCGCTGCCATTTTGGGCGATCAGTGCAACTTTATGATCGGTCACTTCTTTGGCCGCAAGATCATCGCTTCGGGCAAGGTCAAGGCCATGACGCCCGAGCGCATCAAAAAGTCCGAGGACTTCTTGGACAAGTGGGGTCACCTGGCCATCTTCCTGGGTCGCTTCTTCCCGTTTATCCGCACCTTTGTGCCCTTTATCGCTGGCATGGGCGGCATGCACTGGCGCAACTTTGTCGTCTTTAACGTGCTGGGCGGCATTACCTGGTCGACGGTCTTTACGCTGCTGGGCTACTTCTTTGGCGGCATTCCCTTTGTGCAAGAGCACTTTGAGCTGCTGATTATCGGCATCGTTGCCGTGTCGATCATCCCGACCGTGGTCGGTCTGGTTAAGGCCAAGCTGGGTAAATAGAACGCCTAGCTCGAGCCAGCGCGCAGACCGTACAGTTGAGGCCCGTCACCGCTTACGGTGGCGGGCCTTTTTGCTTCGGTCAAATGAAAATACTTTACTTAGTTAAAGAAAAGCGTTTTATCAGACGCGTGCGGGGAGTACAATCTCGTGCATGCGAATCGACGTGCCATCGGCTTTGATGCTGCTCGCGTGTCCCGTCCGGCTCTACGCTCCGGGCGTGCGACGTTGCGACGCGGTCGGCCTCGGTCCTTGCGTGCGGGTTCGCGAGTATGCAACTGTGTATGTAAGGAGCGACATATGACTGTCGAGAAGAAGGATATCGATTGGGGTAGCCTCGGCTTTGGCTACATGAAGACCGATTACAGCTACGAGGCTCATTGGAAGGATGGCGAGTGGGACGAGGGCGGCCTGACCACCGACCACACCCTGCATGTCTCCGAGTGCGGCGGTATCTTCCATTACTGCCAGGAGGTCTTTGAGGGCCTGAAGGCCTACACCGCCGAGGACGGCAGCATCGTCTGCTTCCGTCCCGACATGAACGCTGAGCGTATGTATAACTCTGCCCAGCGCCTCGAGATGCCCCCGTTTCCCAAGGACAAGTTCGTTGAGGCCGTCAAGCAGGTCGTTTCTGCCAACGCCGCCTGGGTTCCGCCCTTCGGTTCCGGCGCGACCCTGTACGTGCGTCCGTTTATGATCGGCTCCGGTGACGTGATCGGCGTGGCTCCCGCTCCTGAGTACACGTTCCGCATTCTCGTGACCCCGGTCGGTCCGTACTTTAAGGGCGGCCTCAAGCCCGTCAAGCTGCGCGTTTCCGAGTATGACCGTGCTGCACCGCACGGCACCGGCAACATCAAGGCCGGCCTGAACTACGCCATGTCCCTTAAGCCCACGATGGAGGCCCATCGCGAGGGCTATGCCGAGAACCTGTATCTCGACTCCGAGTCCCGCACCTATGTCGAGGAGACCGGTGGCGCCAACGTCCTGTTCGTGAAAGAGGATGGCACGCTCGTCGTTCCGCAGTCGCACACCGACTCCATCCTGCCCTCTATCACCCGTCGTTCGCTCGTTCAGGTTGCTCAGGACCTGGGCATGACCGTTGACCAGCGCCCCGTCGAGTGGGCCGAGGTCAAGGCCGGCACCTTTGTGGAGTGCGGCCTGTGCGGCACCGCTGCCGTCATCTCTCCGGTTGGCGAAATCGACAACAAGGTTTACGGCGCCGACGAGACCGTGACCTTCCCGGCTGGATACACCGAGATCGGCCCTGTGATGAAGAAGCTTCGCGAGACCCTGACTGGTATCCAGTCTGGTGCTGTCGAGGACAAGCACAACTGGGTTTACACCGTCGCGTAATTTGTCTTACCTATCCGGGCAGAGAACAAGTTCCCTCCCGGCGCGTCCTCGGACATGCAAGAAGCCCTCGCTGCGCACTTCGTGCGGCGAGGGCTTCTTGCGTCCTGCGGAGTGCGCCGGGAGGGAACTTGTTCTCTGCCCTGCGGGTTCGGCGATGTCACAACGGGCAATGATTAATCTGAATAAAGATGGTGCGCGGCCTTTTAGGCTGCGCTTTTGCTTTGCTTCGCGCCATGTGGGGGCGGTGGCGACGTGCATTTTTGCGAGTATTCTGCAGTCGAAGGTCCCTGCATACCGATCTCGGGCAAAAAATCGGGAGTTCTCGATGTTTTCTACGAATGATGGGCGGGGTTATGGGCTGGCAGCGTTTGATTTGCAGGGATATTCGCGGTCTTTGGCATTTATCGTGGCGCCCGAAGCTCTTGGTTATGTTGAATACTCCTAAAAATGCACGACGCTTAGAGGGGGACCTTCGCGAAAAAGGAAACCGCCCCGTCGAAGTATGCATTCGACGGGGCGGTTTATGCATTTGGCCGATTAAGGATGCGCTGTCAAACTACTAGAACTTGACGGTCGGGGCCTGGCGGGCTGCTTCGGCGGCCTCGAAGCCCTGGCGCTCCTTAAACTGGAAGATGCCGGCAAAGATGACAGCCGGGAACGTCTGAATGGCGTTGTTGTAGCTGAGCACGCAATCGTTGTAGCTCTGGCGTGCATAGCTAATCTTGTTCTCGGTATCCTCGAGCGATGCCTGCAGCTGCGTAAAGTTGGTGTTTGCCTTAAGATCGGGATAGGCCTCGGCTACGGCGAAGAGCTGACGCAGCGCACCGGTCAGCACGTTGTCGGCTTCCATCTTGGCTTCGGGCGTGGTGGCCTTGACGGCGGTGTTACGCGCGCTGATCACGGCGGAGAGCGTCTCCTGCTCGTGCTTGGCGTAGCCCTTGACGGTCTCGACCAGGTTGGGGATCAGGTCGTTGCGACGCTGCAGCTGCGTATCGATGTTCTGCCAGGCGTTATCGATGCGGTTACGCTTGGTGACCATGTTGTTGTAGATGCCGGCGATGGCGCAGGCAATCACAATGACAACAACGATGCCGATGATGACGGGAAGCATGATGTCTCCGTTTCGAATGGCCGCGGCGGCATGCGCCAGCTGCCGTTGGTATAACGCTACTAGTATACCCGCAACGTTTTGTCGTGCCGAACTTTCCGGTAAGCGTTGTGTTTTCGGCGGGGTTGGCACCGGGGCAAAGCGCGCGAGGTACAGGTGTAAGATATGCGACAGATTGACGAGTGTTGTCTTTGCCCTGAGGATGGCGATACCAGTGGACCTTCGCATCAAGAAAACCTACCGCGCCCTGTTCGATGCCTTTACCGAGCTTCTCGAGGAGCATCGTTTTGAGGACCTGACGGTTGCCATGCTGTGCGACCGCGCCATGATTCGCCGCACGACGTTCTACAAGCACTTTCGCGACAAGAACGATTACTTTGCCTTTTATATCGATGAGCTCATGTCGGGCTTGCCGCAAAAACAGCCCGATGAGGCCGGCGCGGTATCTGCCGAGGACGTGCGCGCGCTTCGGCACGCGATTTTGGACGATGCCATGGATTTGATTCTGGCGCACGAGCGGCTCATGGATAACATTTTGGCAAGCAGCATGTCGGGCATGTTGACCAACGTTATTTGCGACCGCATTGCCCGCTCCATCCGCGAGCGTGTGATGAACGTGCTTGCCGAGGATGCCCTGGCCCCCGTGTCACTCGAGACGACGTCTGAGTTTGTCGCCGGCGGTATTATTCGACTTTTCACGATATGGTGGGAATCGGGCCACGATCTTGAGCGTCGACCTGAGATAGCCGATGTGGTCGATGCACTGTTTGAGCGGACCATGACACCGGTGCATCACTAGGAGTGGCGGAGAGAGGGGGATTCGAACCCCCGGAACGCTCTCGCGCTCAACGGTTTTCAAGACCGCCGCATTCAACCGCTCTGCCATCTCTCCGTGAGTCGTAATGATAGCATCGTTTTGGATTTGCAACAGGGAAGGCGAACGATGACGATCACCGAAATCGATGAGAAGTTCATGCGTGAGGCGCTGGCCGAGGCGCGCGCCGCCGCTGCGGTGGGCGAGGTGCCCATCGGAGCCGTAGTGGTGCGCGACGGCGAGATTGTCGCGCGGGCGCATAATCGCCGCGAGCTCGACCAGGATCCTTCGGCGCATGCCGAGTTTTCGGCCCTGTGCGCCGCCGCTCAGTCGCTTGGACGCTGGCGTCTTTCCGATTGTACGGTCTACGTGACGCTCGAGCCCTGCTGCATGTGCGCGGGGCTTATGGTTAACGCGCGCGTGGGGCGCTGCGTGTACGGCGCGGCTGATGCTAAAGCGGGCGCTCTGGGGTCGCTATACGACCTCAATGCCGATTCGCGCCTGAATCATCGGTTTAATGTGACCGCCGGCGTGCTGGCAGACGAGTGCCGCGCGGTGCTGAGCGGTTATTTTAGTGGGCTGCGTGGCACCGATGGTGCTGGCTGCGGTTGTGGGGCCGATCTTGAGGCGCATACCGCCCACGCCGAGGCGCTTGCGGGTGTCGAAGATACTGCCGTTGGGGCGGTCGATTTTGGTGCCGCGTGCCGCCGGCCCCGCCGCGTGCTGTTGGCGATCGACTCCTTTAAGGGTAGCGTTTCGAGCGCGCGGGCGGAGGCGGCGGTTGCCGAAGGCGTTCGCCGTGTGTGGCCTGATGCCCAGGTGGCCGCATTGCCGTTGGCAGACGGTGGCGAGGGAACGCTCGACGCCGTTGCCGCCTGCGGTGGCGAGCTTGTGACCTGCGAGGTTGCAGGCCCCTTGGGCGACCGCGTGTCTGCACGGATGCTGGTGGATGCCGAGCGCGAGTCGGCTGTAATTGAGATGGCCGAAGCCGCGGGCATCGGGTACTCGCCTTGCACGGAGTCGGCGGCGTTGGCGGCCACAACCTATGGCGTGGGTGAGCTGATGCTCCGTGCGGTCCGTGCCGGGGCAAAGACTATCTATATTGGCTTGGGCGGCAGTGCCACCAACGACGGCGGCGCCGGCATGCTGCAGGCGCTGGGCGCGCGTCTTGTCGATGACCGTGGCTGCGATATCGCGCCGGGGCTCGCGGGCCTTGAACGAGTCGCCGGTGTTGACCTGACGCCGGCGCTTCGGGTGCTGGGCGGCGCACGCATCGTGGTGCTTTCCGATGTCGAGAATCCGCTCGTGGGGCGTCGCGGGGCGCTTGCGGTGTTTGGCGGGCAAAAGGGCCTGCCGGCGGGGGATGCCGAGGCCCTGGGCAAGTACGACAGCTGGATGGTCGGTTACGGCCGCCTGCTCGATGCGGCGATTACCGGGGTGCGGGCTCAGGGGTTGTTGCGCGTGCCCGAGGGTGCACGGACATTTGGTTCGGTGCTCGGCGTGCCCGGTGCCGGTGCTGCCGGCGGCCTGGGTGCCGCGCTGCTGGCGCTCGGTGCCGAGTTGCGTTCGGGCGTGGAGACGGTGCTCGATCTGATTGGGTTTGACGAGCGCGTACGCGATGTCGACCTGGTCATTACAGGCGAGGGTAATATGGACGAGCAATCCGCCGCCGGTAAGGCACCGGTGGGCGTGGCCCGCCGTGCCAAGCGATATGGCAAGCCGGTAGCCGCTGTCGTGGGCGGTCGCGCTGACAACTTGGATGCGGTGTATGAGCAGGGTATTGACGTGGTGCTTCCGATCTGCCGCAAGCCCATGCCCCTTGACCAAGCGCTCGACCCCCAGGAAGCCACAATCAGCCTCATCTGCGCCGGTGAAGCCGCCGCCCGATCCTACGACCTCGCCCGTATCTAAGTCTTTCCGGGCAAGTCTCAATAAGTTGCGGTGGAATAGTTCCTGTTTTTGGCCTTGGGTCGTAAAACAGGAACTATTCCACCGCAACTCAAAAGTGGTCTTTTGGCCCCGTCCCAAATTAGCTACCTTGCCCCATCGGGCGGGAGCGGGTAAGATATATCGAGCGCCTAGCGCGTTCGATGGGTTCGGATGACGACATGTTCCGAATCTGGTCAGGTCCGGAAGGAAGCAGCCATAAGGAGCCTCTGTCGGGCATCCGAATCCATCGAGTGCGCAGGCGTTTTTTGGTGCCGCGGCTACCCGCGAGTGCCGGCAGGGCGCTTGGT
>NZ_JBDGAV010000020.1:0-20344 GCF_040910325.1 Collinsella aerofaciens
GGAGCGGACAACGGGGCTCGAACCCGCGACCCCAACCTTGGCAAGGTTGTGCTCTACCAACTGAGCCATGTCCGCTTGCGGGTTATTAATTTACGCGAGTTGTCCAAAAGACGCAAGTACTTTTTTCAAAAAACTTGTCTGCCGCATGTTCTTAGTAGCTAAACGCGCTAAAGCGATTGGCTAGGCACACGATTCCAGCGCTCCGCTAAACAGCTTCACCATCTGCACGCACGTGCCGGCGCCGTCCGTACGACGAGCAACCTCCACGTTATCGACGAGCATACGCATAAGCTTGATGCCACGGCCGCGCTCCTCAGATGCGACCGGTTCGCTCGTTTCATCAATAGAATAGCCGGCACCTCGATCAAGCACCTCAACCACAACGCGATCGCCATAAGCCTGAACCGTCAGGACGCACCCGATACCGCCCGCATGGTCATAGGCATTACCCAGCGCCTCCCCCGACGCCAATGCGACATCGTAGCGCTCGTCACGGCGCAACGGAAGCGATTCAAGGAGTTCAGCGATGCGATGTCGGTAGTATGGAAGATTCTCGATACCCTGACGGACCTCGACGCTCTTACTCCAGCGAGGCAGCTCCCCCACCGGAATGGCGGGAATAGACTCCCGTGCCGGCCCCGCGACATGAAGGATATCGACAAGACGAGCAATCTCCAAAAAGCGAACAACTTCACCTGATGCATTGACGAGCGAAAGCAGGCCTTCTCGCCTCATGAGCTCACGAGCGCGCGTAAGCAGGAATGCCAAGCCCGTCGAATCGATAAAGCTAACAGCCTGGCAGTTGATGCCAACACGACGCGCGCCGCGGCCAATCAAAGCATCCAACCGCCGACGCAGCGCAGGCACCGTGGCGATGTCGATATCGCCTGGTGGCGTCAAAACCGCTATGTCATTCCACTCATTCATACGACCATGGTTCCCCAAAAAAGCCCACTCGATGCATTCGTTTCCCCAACCGTACGGATTCAGCCCGCCCAGCGTCGTCTATGAACGACCCCGTAAAAACTCAAGGGACACCAATGCAATGTCATCGTCCAGCGCCGATTCGGTAAATCGGTCAAGCTCGCCCAAGACCTTGCCGCAGATTCCCGATACGCCCTCACCCGAGACAGAGAGCAGAAGGTCACGAAGGCGCTGCTCGCCAAAGAACGCTCCGGTGCGGTCACGGGCCTCAATCGTTCCGTCCGTATACATGAAGAGCATGTCGCCAGGAGCGAACGTAAACACGCCTGTCTCGTACACCATGCTCTCAAAGGCACCGATTACGCCCGATTGGCATCCAAGCAGCTCGACCTCTCCCCCACGGGCCTCGCCACCACCCAGCGGCATCGACTCTGGCCTGATGACCATGGTCGGAGGATGGCCCGCCGAACAATACGTTGCGCGTCCGGCTTTAAGGTCAATCTTGGCGATAAAGGCCGTCACGAACGTCTCGACCCTCGAGAAGCCCATGAGCATGCTGTTAAGGGAGCGTGCCATGCGGGCCGGTCCAGCGCCCTCCCAGGCATATGCCGTCAGGGCCGTCTTGACGAGCGCAGACATCGATGCGGCCTCAATGCCTTTGCCAGACACATCACCCAGAATCATGACGGCGCAGTCGTCGGGAAGACGGATGAGCGTATAGAAATCGCCGCCGACCAACGCCGAGTTCGTGGCCGACAGGTACACCGAATCGGTTGCGATACCCGGAACATCCCCCAGGGAATTTCTCATGCCGATCTGAAGGGTCTGAGCAATATGGCGCTCCTCGCGCTTTTGAGATTCGCCCTCGTAGATCAGTTCAAAGTCATGCGCTAAGTGCACCAAGTAGTCATATTCAAGGTCATCAATCGGCTCTTGGCTACCATCACGAAGCAGCAGCGCGCGCGTCGTCGGACTCTTCGCAACAGAAGCAGGAACAATCGCGTCGTTACTGTGCTTGCCATCACCCTCAGAGCGCGGGCGCCCCGCCTCGATGCCGGAGTCGACGTAGAGACCTTGACAAGGCAGACCATGCGCCCTAAGCCAGCCTCCCATAGGCATCGATTCGTCAACGCGAGTTATACGGACGTGTTTAAGGTCCTCGGCACTCGTGCCGCCCAAAACAGATGCCTCAAAGCCATCAGGGCCAGCCCCCAGACGTGCCGCCGGCGCCGTCGTGGAAAAGAAAAGCTTCTCGGGATCGTCCGGCAAAGCAACGCGACTGCCGCCTTCAAAATCTATGACGTAGGAATCCAGACTAGCGTCATACTCAACAGGACAAAAATGGCAGTTAAGCATATTGCAGATCTCGGACGATACCGCCTGGGTAGCCGCGGCGGAATCGTCTAGAAAGGTAAACAACTCATCACGCAAGACATTGAGCGAGCGGCCAAGCTCGGCCGTGCGACGGGAGCGAAGGCTCGATGCCATGCCGACCAGCTGGATAGACAGGTAATCGCAAATGACCTCGAGCACATTAACGTCATAGGCGAGCGGTGCCTGAGGGCGTTTCCAACCAACTTCCAGCACGCCAAGGATCTGCGTACCGTAAAAAACGGGAAGACAGATCTCGCTGCGGTACGGAGGCATATCCTGCATGCGCAACAGGTGCTTAGAACGATTGTCCAGGTCCATGAACATACCGGAGGCGGCCTTATCACCCTCAAGGTCCTGTTGAATCGACAAGCGACAGGCACGCGACTCACGAAGAACATACGTCGGAATGCCAGCGCCATACGGCAAAAACTCAGGCAGGTAGCTGTCGTACAGTTCCTTGGAAACACCGCGAAGTTTAAAACCGCCGCTCTCAGAAAAATAGATAGCGGCACCCGAAGCATCGAGCGTTCCTACAAGCTGGTTCAAAACGGTATCAAGTAAGCTGGGCAGCTCATCGGAGCCCACGGTACTCATAATGACCGAGAGCGTGCCAGAGAGGCGCTTGTTCGCCACTCTAAGCTCCGAAAGCGCACGCTTGAGCTGACGGTCGTGCGAATACTGTTCTTCGATGCTATGGAGCGCCACCAGGACACGTGGCGCGCGGCGCCCAAAGATGCGTGGAGGCGTTACGGAGCCCGCACGAACCAAGACGGGGATAAAGGAGCCATCGCTCAGCTTGAGCATCAGTTCGTTCTCGGAGCCATCAGTTTCAAATGGCAGACGATGTTCCGTCGCACGTTCAAAAGCGGACGAGTACAGGACGTCTTTAACATCTCCACCGATGACGTCGGCGCGTTCCTCGCACATCAAACCAAGTAAGCGATTGTTCACATGCAGAATGGTTCCGTCGAGCTCGCAGATGATGACAGCATCGCTCGTGATCTCGACTAGCTGGGCAACGTCTGCCCACTCGTTGCGTTCAAGCGTTTCCATCGTGGACCCCACCGTCTATCGGTAACAAAAAAGCCTCCGAAGAGGCTTCTCAAATGCGATGGTGTCGGAGGCGGGACTTGAACCCGCATGACCAAAAAGCGGTCACTAGCACCTCAAGCTAGCGCGTCTGCCAATTCCGCCACTCCGACATGCTATGTTGTTGATTCACGGTTCGTTTTGTTGGACCCGCGCGTTCAACGAGGAAGATAATAACCTATGATTCGAGAACTGTGCAAGCACTTTTTTCAAAAAAGTTTACGAATTTGTAAATGCGCTGGTAGATCTATATGTTCGGCCCCGAATCGGTGTTGCCTCCCGGCGCGTCCTCGGGCATGAGCGATATTTTGTTGCGCACTTCGTGCTGCAAAATATCGCTCCCCCTGCGGAATGCGCCGGGAGGCAACACCGATTCGGGGCCTGCAAATACATACTTCAGGCACAGTTCTCAAACATGTTCTGGGGGCTGATGCAAATTTGGTGGCTCGGCTTTGCCGAGCCCTTATATAAAGAGGCCGGAGCTAAAGCTCCGGCCTCACTAACTTTCCTATTAGATTAAGTGAGCGATCAGGGAATCGCACTCCCCCTGCCGAGTTACCGCAGGGCCCGCCCTGGCGTTGCTTTTCAGAACATCCCGCAGGACGCAAGAAACCCCCGCCGCACGAAGTGCGCAGCGGGGGTTTCTTGCATGTCCGAGGACGTTCTGAAAAGTAACTTCAGGGCGGGCCCGGACGAGAACAACTGACTACAGGTCGATGTGCGATTCCTTGATCGGGAACGGCTCCGCGAAGTGGCAGGCACAGCAGTGGCCCGGGGCAACTTCCTTAAACTCAGGCAGCTTCTCGGAGCAGATACCCTGCGCGATCGGGCAGCGCGTGTGGAAACGGCAGCCGGTCGGCGGATCCAGCGGTGACGGCGGGTCGCCGGCAAGGATAATGCGCTTGCGGGTCTTCTGGATATCAGGATCGGGAACCGGAACGGCAGACAGCAGCGACTGCGTGTACGGATGGTGGGGCTCGCTGTAGAGCGTCTTCCAGTCCGAAACCTCGACCATCTTACCCAGATACATAACGGCAACGCGATCGGAGATGTGCTGCACGACGGACAGGTCGTGGGCGATAAACAGATATGCGGTACCGAACTTGTCCTGCAGTTCCTTGAGCAGGTTCAGAACCTGGGCCTGGATGGACACATCCAGGGCGGAAACAGGCTCGTCGCAGATGATCAGCTTGGGCTTCAGAGCGAACGCGCGGGCGATGCCGACACGCTGGCGCTGGCCGCCCGAGAACTCGTGCGGATAGCGGTTGATGTGCTCGGGGTTCAGACCAACGACGTCCAGCAGCTCGCGGACACGCTCAATGCGCTCCTCCTTGGTGCCCACGCCGTGAATGGTCATGGGCTCGGAGACGATCTCACCGATGGTCATACGAGGGTTGAGCGAAGCATAAGGATCTTGGAAGATAAACTGCATCTCGCGACGCATGTCCTTGATCTCATGCTTGCTCATCTCGGCAACATCTTTGCCCTGGAAGAACACTTTGCCAGCCGTCGGCTTGGTGAGGCGCATGATGGTGCGGCCCGTCGTGGACTTACCGCAACCAGACTCGCCAACCAGACCGAAGGTCTCGCCAGGATAAATCTCAAAAGAGATGTCATTTACAGCAGAGACGACGCGCTTGGAAAAACGCTTGGCGAACATGCCGGACTCTGCGGGAAACTCCTTAGAGAGGTGCTCGACCTTCAGCAGTGGAGTGCGCTCGTTATTGCCTGCCATTTACGCCTCGCCTCCCTTCTTGGAATCCTTGCGCGTACGGGACGTCTCAGGGGCGTTCTTGAGGAACTCGGGGTCACCGGAGTAGTGGCACGCAGAGTAATGACCAGACTCGGTGACAACGCGCTCGGGGCGCTGCTTGCGGCACTTGTCCGTCGCATAGGGGCAGCGAGGAGAGAAGACGCAGCCCTCGGGCAGGTTCATGAGCGAAGGCGGGTTGCCGTGAATCGGCGTAAGCGGCTTCTTCTCATCGATAGCCTGCTCCGGGATGGAGCGGATCAGGCCCCAGGTGTAGGGGTGGCGACTCTCGTAGAAGATTTCCTCAGCAGTACCGAACTCGACGGGACGACCGGCGTACATAACCATGATCTTGTCGGCCATATCGGCGACGACACCCAGGTCATGGGTAATCATGATGATGGCGTTGCCGTTCTTCTCCTGCATTTCCTGCATGAGCTCGATAATCTGAGCCTGAATGGTAACGTCCAGGGCAGTCGTGGGCTCGTCGGCAATCAGAATATCGGGATCGCAGGCAAGAGCCATAGCAATCATGACGCGCTGACGCATACCGCCAGAGAACTGGTGCGGATACTCATTGACGCGCTTCTCGGGCTCGGGGATACCCACGAGGTCCAAAAGCTCGGTAGCGCGCTTGAGCGCCTCCTGCTTGGAGTAGCCACGGTGCAGACGAAGACCCTCGCCCACCTGCTTGCCGATCTTATAGACCGGGTTCAAGGAAGTCATAGGATCCTGGAAGATCATCGCGATGTCGTTACCGCGAATGTGCTGCATCTCTTCCTCGGTCATCTCGAGGATAGAACGACCGCGATAGCGAACGTCGCCGCCCTCGATCTTTCCCGGAGGCATCGAGATAAGACCCATGATGGTCATGGCGGTCACGGACTTACCGGAGCCGGACTCACCGACGACGCCCAGGGTCTCGCCGCGATCGAGCGTGTAGGAGACACCGTCGACAGCGCGAACAACGCCATCCTCGGTGTGGAAATACATCTTAAGGTCATCGACCTCGAGCAGATGCTGGCCCTCGGGAACCGGCTGGTCCTTCAGGTCCACATAGTTCTTGTTCTTCTTCATCCTTATGCGTCCTTCATCTTGACGTCGAGGGCGTCGCGCAGACCGTCACCCAGCAGGGTGAAGGCGAGCACCGTCGAGAGAATTGCCAGACCGGGCATGATCATCATCCAGGGAGCAGTCAGAAGATACTGCTGACCGTCCTGAATCATGGAGCCCCACGAAGGCGTAGGCGGAATAACGCCCATGCCGAGGAAGGACAGAGCGGACTCGGTCAGAATGGCGCCACCAATGTTCATGGTCGCGTAGACCACGATGGAAGCGACGGAGTTCGGGAAGATGTGACGCACGACGATACGAGCATCAGATGCACCCATCGCGCGCGCAGCGTCAACATAGTCGTTTTCCTTGACCGTCAGGATTGCGGATCGGAAGACGCGCGCAATCGAAGGCCAGCCGAGAATACCGATGGCGATAAAGACGTTCTGAAGACCACGGCCGATAACAGCGATCATGGCGACAACGAACAGCACGTACGGGAATGCCAGGAAGATATCCGCGCAGCGCATGATGATCGTATCCCAGATACCGCCGTAGAAACCAGCCAGAGCACCCATAACCAGACCGATCACCGTGGAGATCGCAGTGGCCATAATACCGACGGAAAGCGAAACACGTGCACCGTAGATAACGCGGACGAGAATGTCACGACCAAGGGCGTCGGTGCCAAACGGGTGCTCGGCACACGGAGCCAGCAGCGACGTCTCGGCCATGGTGGTCGAGTCGGAAGCCGTCGGCGAACCGAGCCAGGGCTTAGCCCACAGATCTGCGGTCAGGGCAACCACAACGACGATGATGATCCAGCAGACACCGATAACGGCGAGCTTGTTCTTGCGAAGACGCTTAAAAGCGTCGCCCCACAGCGTGCGGGACTTGGCGGGAGCAGAGGCGGCCTTGGTGGCGGTAGCCTGCTCCTGAGACTGAGAATCAGTTTCCTGCATGAGACGTACCTCCCTTAGGCCTTATCCGACGGACCGCCAAGGCGGATGCGCGGGTCGAGGAATGCATAGCTAATGTCGACGAGCAGGTTGATCACCATGACGACGACGACAATGAGCGTAACGCCGCCCATAACGATGGGCCAGTCACGCATGCTAATGGCGCGATAGACCTCATAGCCGATACCGGGCCAGTTAAAGACCGTCTCGGTCAGGATGGCGCCCGAAAGCATGCCGCCAAAGTCGACACCAATATAGGTAACGACGGGGATGAGTGCATTCTTAAGCGCGTGCTTGATGATGATCGCGCGATTGGAGAGACCCTTGGCCTTTGCCGTACGGATGTAATCCTGGTTCATGACGTCAAGCAGCTGCGAGCGCATAATGCGGGCGGCGTAAGCGGTCGAAACCGAAGCCAGCGTAATGGTCGGAAGCACATAGTGCATCCAATCCTGATACTGAGAGCTGGAACCGCCGGCACCCGAGATCGGCATGGAGAATGCACCGCCCGTGGCGTCCTTGAGAATGACGCCAAAGAACAGTTGCAGCAACATACCGAGCCAGAAGGCCGGGACGGCAACGAGGATCGACGTGGTGAGCGTTACCAAAATATCCCAGAAGGAATAACGCTTTACCGCCGAAATGATACCCGCACCGATACCCATGATTGCCTCGAGCACGATGGCGCACGCGGCAAGTTTGACCGTATACGGATACTTCTGGGCAAAGATTTCCGTAACCGGCAGCTTGCGCTGGTACGAATTGCCCAGATCGCCATGAAGCAGGCCGTTCATGTAATACAAGTAACGGTCCACGAGCGACGTTTGAACGGGGTCGCCGTTCTCGTCAAGAATCGCGTTGCCGTCCTCGTCCGACTGGACTAGGTGATAGCGGACGCGAAGCTGAAGCTCCACCTCGGGGGACAGAGCCTTGTCTCCACCGATCAGCTTGATCGGATCTCCCGGCACGATATTCTGGAGGGCGAACAGAATCAGCGTAACGCCCAAAAACACCGGGATGAACTGAAGCACACGTTTAACGATGTACTTACCCATACCACTCCCCTATCTAGGGATTAACCTAAATGGGATGCCGATCGCCAGACCGGCATCCCAAAATTACCATCAGCCAGTTTACCCCAGGTTAGGGAGAACTGTATGTTTCCCATGAGGTCTACGTAAATACTTGACCCTCACGGAAGCTGCAAACTCTTAGGCGAGCTCAGCGGTACCCAGCTCGGCGTGCTTCTGCGGATCGACATAGAGGTGCTTGATGCGATCGGAGCCGACGATGGTGTGCGTGTAGAACATCACCGGGATGACCGGGCAGTCGGCAGCGACCATAGCGTCAGCCTCCTGCATCTTAGCGACGCGCTCTTCGTCGTCAACCGTAGTACGAGCCTCGTCGACCTTGGCGTCGAACTCGGGGTTGTTGTAACCAGAGCGGTTGTCGCCACCGAGGGAGTCGGAGTGGAACAGCGGATACAGGAAGTTATCCATGATCGGGTAGTCGGCAATCCAGCCAAGACGACCGAACTGATAGTTGAAGTTCTGATACTGCTCGAGCAGGGCAGACCACTCAGGGGTATCGGAAGTTGCGGTAACGCCAACCTTGGCGAGATCGCCGATGATGGACTCCATGATCTCCTTGTGGCCACCGTCCTGGTTGTAGGACAGAGTCACGTTAATGCCACGATCGCCGTTAGCGTCAGCGGGAGCAACCTTGTCGAGGTACTCGTTGGCCTTGTCGACGTCGTAGGCGCAGAACTCCCATGCGCCCTCCTTGTAGCCATCGATGCCCGGAGGAACAATGCCGTCGGCGGGGGTACGGGTACCCTTGAAGATGGTCTTGCAGATGGCCTCACGGTTAATGGCCAGGGAGATACCCCTGCGCAGGTCGGCGTTGTTGAACGGCTCGGCCGTGTTGTTGCAGGTCAGGTAGTAGGTGGAAGGCTCGGCGCCGAGCAGCATGCGCTCGCCGTCGCCCATGGTGTAGCCGTCCTTGGACACGCCGCGATCCTTCTTGGCGGCGTCGATCTGAGCAACGGGAACGTCGCAGACGTCGAGGTTACCGGCCTGGAACTCCTTGTAAGCGGTCTCCATGTCCTTGATGACCTGGAAGTGGATGCCATCGATCTTGGCCTTGTCGCCATAGTAATCGTCGAACTTCTTGAGGTTGATCTCCTGACCATCCTCCCACTTGCCGTCCATCATGAACGGGCCGTTACCGACCGGTGCAAGATAGAAGCTCTTGGCATCGGACTCGGCGCACTCGGGAACCGGGGCCAGAGCCGGGTGAGAGGCGACGAAGGGGAAGTCGGCGTAAGCGGAAGACAGCTTGACGACGAGGGTCTCATCGTCGGGGCAAGTAACACCGCTGAGCTCGGTAGCGTTACCGGCAAGCAGGTCGTCATAGCCCTCGACCATGGAAAGGTGATAGGAGACCTCGGAAGGGCCGTACTCGGTAGCGATGGCCGACTTGGTGTTGACCAGACGCTCCCAACCGAGCTTGAAGGACTTGGAGGTAACGTCGTCACCGTTGTGGAACTTGGCCTTCTTGATCTTGAAGGTAAACTCGGTGGCGTCGTCGTTGGCCTCAAAGGACTCGCAAGCCAGCGGAACGATCTCGCCCTTCTCGGCGTCATAAGAGGTCAGAGCGTCAAAGAGCTGGTACTCGACCTGAGTGCCCTGGTCCTCCTGGACATTGTAGGGGTCGATGCAGACCGGGTTGTTGATGTAGAAGTTCAGCGTCGAACCGGACTCAGAACCGGAAGCGTCGCCGCCCTTCTTGCCGCATGCGGCAAGAAAAGCCATGGAGCTCGCAGCGAGGGTGCCGCCAACAAAGGCGCGACGACCCATAACGGGCTGGTGGAACATAGAATCAGCCATGCCATCCTCCTTATGAGATAGGACAAAGAAATGTTCAGTCGGACATATGTCGAGACAATCCGATCCGAACCATCAAAACGCCGCCCGCTGCTATGGCTGGTTATGCACAACGGACCAACGTTTTGCAATACAGTAGCGCATTTTATGCACGATTTGGGGCTAATTCCGGTTAACGGTCGAGAATTTCTTTAGTTGGGCGAAGTATGTGGGGATATTTTGACTCTGTTACAAATATGTAAACAAAAAGGGTCCCGCACCTGCGAGACCCATTGCAAACGTATATACGCCGATGCTTAGTAGCCGACGATGCCCTGCGGGAAGAAGAACATGCACAGGACGACGCACACGGCAAAAACAACGGCCATAATTACCGTCAGGCGATCGAGGTTCTGCTCCATGACGCCCGTGGCAGAGCTGGAGTTATACAGCGAGCTAGCGATCATATCCGAAACGCCGGTGCCCTTACCGGAATGCATCAGGACGAGAATCGTCAGCGCCACGGCAGAGACAGCCCAAACGACAAACAGAAGAATCTGGAACGGACCCATAGATAAGCTCCTTAATAGAACAATTCAAACTCCAGTACTGTACCACAACCCCCGACACTCCCCCACCTGCCATTTGGGGACGGGGCAGATATGGCAGAAATACCAAAAATAAGGGGGTTGCCCGAATATGGACAACCCCCTTCAAAGAAACGCTTGGCGTTTTCTCTTAGGCCTCGGCGGCGAGCACGCGGCCCGTCATCTCGGCGGAAGGCTCCAGACCAGCCATGGTAAGCATAGTCGGGGCGATATCGGAGAGACGACCGTCCTCGATACCGGTGAGCTGTGCCTTCTCATCAACGATGATGAACGGCACGCGGTTGGTGGTGTGAGCCGTGAACGGATGCTTGGAACCGTCGGAAGCAACGTCAAACATGTGATCGGCGTTGCCGTGATCGGCGGTAATCAGCGCAAAGCCGCCCTTAGCGAGAATCGCCGGGACAACCTTGGACAGAGCATCGTCAACAGCCTCGACAGCCTTAACGGCGGCGTCGAAGACACCGGTGTGACCAACCATGTCGCAGTTCGCGAAGTTCACGATGTAGAAATCAGCGCGATCCTCGTTGATGGCGGCGACAAGCTTCTCGGTAACCTCGGGAGCGCTCATCTCGGGCTGCAGATCATAGGTAGCGACCTTGGGGGAAGCGACGAGCACGCGCTCCTCGCCCTCCTTGGGCTCCTCCATGCCGCCGTTAAGGAAGAACGTCACGTGTGCGTACTTCTCGGTCTCGGCGGTGTGCAGCTGCTTCAGGCCATTGGCGGCGATAACGTCAGCCAGGACGTTCTCGGGGAACGTCTTGGGGAAGGCGACCTCGACGTCAAACGTCGGATCGTACTCGGTCATCGTCACAAAGTGCGAAAGCTTGATCTGCTCGCGCTCAAAGCCGTCGAACTCCTTGTCCGTGAACACGCGGGTCATCTGACGAGCGCGGTCGGGACGGAAGTTGAAGAAGATGGCCGCGTCGCCCTCGTGGATGCCCTCGTTGTGGGCAGCGAAGGGCTCGACGAACTCGTCGCCGCGCGGATCCTTCTCGTAGTAGGCCTTGATACCGGCAACGGGGTCGGTATCAGCATCGGACGCGTTGACCATGACGTCGTAGGCGCGCTGGATGCGCTCCCAACGATTATCGCGGTCCATGGCCCAATAACGGCCCGAGACGGTGGCAACGCGAGCGTCGCAACCGGTCTCCTCAGAGATCTTAGCCAGGAAGGCGCAGAACTCACTCATGTAACCGGCACCGGACTGCGGGTCGACGTCGCGACCATCCATGAAGGCGTGGACGCGAACGGTCTTGACACCGTGCTCGGCAGCCATCTTGACCAGAGCCTCGACGTGGTTCATATGAGAATGAACACCGCCAGGGCTCATAAGGCCCATGAGGTGGAGAGTCTTGCCGTCAGCCTTGACATCGTCCATAGCCTTGACGAAAACCTCGTTCTTGGCGATGGAGCCGTCCTTGATGGCATTGTTGATGCGCGAAAGTTCCTGGAACACGATGCGGCCGGCACCGATGTTGAGGTGACCCACCTCGGAGTTGCCCATCTGGCCATCGGGAAGACCCACGTCCTCGCCCGAAGCGCCGAGCGTGGTGTGGGGGTACTTCTCATACAGGCTGTCAAGGAAGGGCGTCTTGGCAGCGGCGACGGCGTTCTCGCCATCGGCCGGAGCCAGGCCGCAACCATCCATGATGATCAGGAGTGCAGGAAGATGACGCTGTGCCATATGTCCTACTCGCCTGCCTTGACGACCATAGAGGCGAAGTCGGCAGCCTTGAGCGAAGCGCCGCCCACGAGGGCGCCGTCAACGTCGGGCTTGGCGACGAGCTCGGCAATGTTGCCGGGCTTGGCAGAGCCACCATAGAGAACGCGGATGCCGTTAGCGAGCTCCTCGCCGAACATCTCCTTGAGGGTCTCACGGATAGCGCCGCAGACCTCCTGAGCGTCCTCGGCGGTAGCGGTCTTGCCGGTGCCGATGGCCCAGATGGGCTCGTAGGCGACGACGACCTGCTTGGGGCAGGTGATCTCAAGACCAGCAAGGCCAGCCTTGACCTGGTTCACGACGTGCTCGACATAGGTGCCAGCCTCGCGGACCTCGAGGGACTCGCCGCAGCAGAAGACGGGAACAAGACCGGCGGCAACGAGGGCCTTGGCCTTCTTGTTCTGATCCTCATCGGTCTCGTGGAAGTAATCACGACGCTCGGAGTGACCGATGATGCAGTAGGTGCAGCCAGCGGACTTGAGCATGTCGCAAGAGGACTCACCGGTGAAGGCACCCTTGGCCTCCCAGTACACGTTCTGTGCACCGAGGGCAATGGGGGCAGCCTGAATACGGTCATGAACCGTGATGATGTCGATGGTCGGAGGGCAGACGAGCACCTCGACGCCGGCCGGAACCTCGGGCAGAGCCTGAGCCAGCTCGTCGGCGAGCTTGGCGGCCTCGGCGACGTCGTTGTTCATCTTCCAGTTACCAGCGATAAGAAGGGTGCGATTAGGCATCGAGAAGCGCCTCCACTCCGGGCAGGGCCTTACCCTCGACGAGCTCCATGGAGGCGCCACCACCGGTGGAGATCCAGCTCATCTTGTCGGCCAGGTTGAACTTGTTGACAGCTGCGACAGAGTCGCCACCGCCGATGATCGAGGTGCAGTCGGCCTCGGCGACAGCCTCGGCGATAGCCTGGGTGCCGTGAGCGAAGTTGTCGAACTCGAAGACGCCCATGGGACCATTCCAGAACACAGTCTTGGCGCCCTTGACGGCCTCGGCGTAAAGCTCCTCGGTCTTGGGGCCGATGTCCATACCCTCACGATCGTCGGGGATAGCGTCGGAAGCGACAACCTCGGGGACAGCGTCCTCGCCAAAGTGATCGGCAACGCGGTTGTCGATGGGGAGCAGGATCTTGACGCCCTTCTCCTCGGCCTTCTTGAGCATCTCGCCAGCGCGCTCGACCCAGTCCTCTTCCTTGAGGGACTGACCGACGGACAGGCCCTGAGCCAGGAAGAAGGTGTAGGCCATACCGCCACCGATGATCAGGGTGTCAGCAGAGTCGATGAGGTGATCGAGAACGCCGATCTTGGAGGAAACCTTGGAACCGCCGACGATGGCGACGAAGGGGCGCTCGGGCTCGGCGAAGATGCCGGTCAGCGTGTCGACCTCCTTCTCGAGCAGGAAGCCAGCGACTGCGGGCAGGTAAGCGGCGGGGCCCACGACGGAACCCTGGGCGCGGTGAGCGGTGCCGAAGGCATCGAGAACGAAGACGTCACCATAGGAAGCGAGCTTCTTGGCGATCTCGGGATCGTTCTTCTTCTCACGCTTATCGAAGCGGACGTTCTCGAGAACGAGAACCTTGCCCGGCTCGACGGCAGCGACAGCCTCGGCCGCCTTCTCGCCGTAAGTGTCGGCGACAAAGGCAACGTCGAGACCAGAGAGCTCGGCGAGCTTCTTGGCGACGGGCTCGAGGGACAGCTCGGGCTGGAAGCCGGTGCCATCGGGACGGCCGAGGTGGCTCATGAGGATGACGCGAGCGTTGTGCTCAACGAGATAGTTGATGGTGGGCAGGGCAGCCTTGATACGGGTGGTGTCGCCAACGACGCCATCCTTGATAGGCACATTGAAGTCAACGCGGACGAGAACGCGCTTGCCGTCGACATCGATGTCGCGGACGGTCTTCTTGGTAAAGGCCATGTTTGCTTCTACCTTTCGTACGTGTCTGCCTCCCATTACGGCAGACGATTTCTTATAAAAAGGGCGCGACCCTAGGGTGTAAGCCCTATAAGGCCGCGCCCTTCTTTAGACGCTCAACGAGCTATTCGCTAAAAGCTAAATTAAGCAACGAACTTCTCGAAGTACTTGATGGTGCGGACCATCTGAGAGGTGTAAGAGTTCTCGTTGTCGTACCAAGAGGTGACCTGAACGAGGGTCTGGCCGTTGCCGAGGTCAGAGCACATGGTCTGAGTGGCGTCGAAGATGGAGCCGTGGGTCTCGCCGATGATGTCGGTGGAGACGATGTCGTCCTCGTTGTAACCGAAGGTCTCGGAGATGGTGGCAGCGTAGGCCTTCATAGCAGCGTTGACCTCGTCGACGGTGACCTTCTTGTCAACGACAGCGTAGAGGTTGGTGATGGAGCCGGTCGGCGTCGGGACGCGCTGGGCAGCACCGATGAGCTTACCGTTGAGCTCGGGGAGAACCAGGCCGATAGCCTTGGCAGCACCGGTGGTGTTGGGGACGATGTTGACGGCGCAGGCACGGCTACGACGCTTGTTGCCCTTGCGCTGCGGGCCGTCGAGCGGCATCTGGTCGCCGGTCCAGGCGTGAATGGTGGTCATGATGCCGGACACGATGGGAGCGAAGTCGTTCAGACCCTTGGCCATCGGGGCGAGGCAGTTAGTGGTGCAGGAAGCAGCGGAGATGATGTTGTCCTCAGCGGTCAGCGTCTCATGGTTGACGTTGTACACGATGGTGGGCAGATCGCTGCCGGCCGGAGCGGAGATGACGACCTTCTTGGCGCCAGCGTTGATGTGGGCCTGAGCCTTAGCCTTGCTGGTGTAGAAGCCGGTGCACTCGAGAACGACGTCGACGTCGAGGTCGCCCCAAGGCAGGTTGTTGGCGTCGGCCTCCTTGTAGATCTTGATCTCCTTGCCGTCAACGGTGATGGAATCCTCGCCAGCAACGACCTCGTGATCGCGAGCGTAGTTGCCCTGCGTGGAGTCGTACTTCAGCAGGTAAGCGAGCATATCGGGAGAGGTGAGGTCGTTGATAGCGACGATCTCGGAGCCCTCATGACCGAACATCTGACGGAAAGCCAGACGACCGATGCGACCGAAGCCGTTAATAGCAACCTTTACTGCCATTGTGTCTCCTTTCGTAAGGCCCCCGCGAGCTACAGCGCCCGCCGTTGAGGCCCACAAACTAACCACTCGCCTAATATACCTTTTTTTTGACTTGAATTTCACGAGAATGCTCGAAATTGAAAATCAAATTTACGTTAAAACGTTTTAAAGACTAAAATAGCAGCTAAATCCGTATATAAGTCGATACTTTAACCTACCTGTTTGCTTCAATGAGCTTTTCAAGCCGTAAAACACGATGGTAGAGGGCCGACTTCGACAAGGGAGGGTCAGCCATCTCCCCCAAATCACGCAGCGACAGATCGGGATAGCGCTCGCGCAGGTCGCAAAAGACCGCCAAGGCGTCCGGAAGCGTGTCGCGCAAACCCCGCTGCTCGAGCTCATCGATAAGCGCAAGTTGATGCTGGGCAGCACCGGCGCTTCTGGTCTGGTTGGCGAGCTCGGCATTCACGCGACGGTTCACATCGTTCTTAACCAACTTGACCGCGCGCGCCTCCTCAATCTCGGCAACGCTGCGCTTGGCACCAATCAGCTTTAATAGATGCTCGATTTCCTCGGCGCTCTTAATGTACACGGCATATGACCCCCGCCGCGCATTAACACGAGCATGGACCCCAATCTGCTCCAACAAATCGCAAAGCCCCTTGGCATATTGCTCGCCCTGCACCGCGATCTCCAAATGAAAGTCGCCGCGGGGATCGGCCACGAAACCGCCGGCGATGAGCGCGCCGCGGATGTAGGCAAGCCTGCAGCAGGGACGGGCAACGATGTGCCGGGGAACACCAGCGACGAGCCCTCCCCTGCGATCGAGAATGCCCAGCAGCACCAGAGCCTTGTCCAGGTCGGGTTGATCGGGCAGGGTAATGAGATAGTTACGGACCTTATGCAAGACCGATTTACGAACGGTGAATTCCGTTTTGAGCTTAAGGATGCGATGCGTCAGTGTGATCATCGTGCGCGCGACGGCGCCCGTCTCGGTCGCGACCGTCAAACGATACCGCCCGGAGCCGGCCAGCGAAAGTGTACCGCTCACACGCGTCAGGGCGGCAAGCGTCGACAAGTCGCAGTATTCACATTCGGGTTCGCAGCGCGCGAGCTCGTCGCGCACCTCGGCGGTAAACGACATGCAGGCCTATGCCTTCGTGTTGGCGCGTGACAGGTCGCGGTGGGAAATGCTCACGTGATATTGGGCGCCTTCCAAATAACGTGCCGTGGCCTCGGCGATGGCAACGCTGCGGTGTTGACCGCCCGTGCAGCCGATGGCGATAGAAAGCTGTGGCTTGCCCTCCGCGATATAGCCCGGCATCACCGTATCGAGCAGCTGTGTCCAAGCCTTCCAAAACTCCTGCGTCTTGGGATGGTCCAGAACAAAATCTGAGACCTTTTTATCGAGACCGGTCATCGTGCGCATCTCGGGATCGTAGAACGGATTGGGCAGGAAACGAACGTCGATCATAATGTCCGCCTCGACGGGCATGCCGTGCTTAAAGCCAAACGAGAACACGTGAACGTCCATGAGCTGCTGGTCGGACAGCTCGGAAAATGCCATACGTAGCTTGTTGCGCAGCGCAGAGGTGCGCAGACGGCTCGTGTCGATAATCATATCGGCTCGGTCGCGCACGCCCTGCAGCTGAAGGCGCTCGCGTTGAATGGCATCGGCCGTAGTCTCCCCCGGCTTGGCAATGGGATGGCGGCGGCGATTTTCGCTGTAGCGACGAATCAGCACCTCGTCAGAAGCCTCCAGGAACACGATGTCGCAGCTCATCTCGCGCTCTTCGAGCGCGGCGACCGCATCGAGCAACTCGTCAAACAGTCCCTGGCTACGCAAATCGCAGGTAACGGCGAGATGCCTGCCCACGCCCGTATTGATGCCGACGAGCTCGGCAAGCTGGGCGATGAGACGCGGAGGCAGGTTATCGATGCAAAAATAGCCCATGTCCTCGAACACGTGCATGGCCTGTGTGCGGCCCGATCCGGACATTCCGGTGATGATGACGATATCGGGGATGCGCTCCGAGCGCTCCGCCGCATCCATGGCATCTCCCTTTTGCATGTGCTGCCTCCCGAAAACAAGCGCGGGACCCAGCAACCCGGATCCCGCGCGGTCAATTGCCTATATTGAGTATACCGCCCCGAGCGGATACGAGGCCTGTCTTACGCCTCAAGCGCAGCCTTGAACCAACTCGTAATACTCGTGGGGTGCGTGATGGCGGTGCCGACGACAACGGCCCAGGCGCCAGCATCGATCGCAGCGCGAGCCTCCTCGGGCGTATGCACGCGACCCTCGCAAATGATGGGAAGGCCGGGGAATTCCTCAGTCGCCTGGCGCAGGAGCGGCAGGTCGGGGCCATCGGCCATGGTGCAGTCGATGGCGGCGACGCCGTGAGAAAGCGTGGTGGATACAAGGTCGAAGCCCATATCAACAGCACGGCGAATGTCCTCGATGGTGGCGCAATCCGCCATCAGGAGCACACCCTCCTCGTGCAGCGGGCGGAAGGTATCCTCGACCGTCTTGCCATCGGGGCGCGGACGATCGGTGGCGTCGATCGCCACGATATCGGCACCGGCAGCAACGCAGGCGCGAGCGTGACGCAGCGTCGGCGTGATGTAAACGCCCTCGTGCCCATCCTTCCACAGGCCGATGACGGGAACCTCACAGCGACCCTTAATGGCGGCAATGTCGGCAAGGCCCTGGCAGCGAATGGCGGCGGCGCCGCCGAGCTCGCAAGCGCGAGACATTTGCGCCATGGTCTCGGGCGTACGAAGCGGCTCGCCCATATACGCCTGAACGCTCACGACGAGCTTGCCCTTCAGGGACTGGATCAAAGGATCAACGGTCATAAGGCTGCAACCTTTCTTAGAACAGCCTCCCGAGGCGTGTTGTCTCGGGAGGCTCCTACAGCAGATACTTTTACTTCAACGAGGCAAGAAGATGCTCAGCGGCACCGATGAGCGGAGCATCGCCCTCCAGAGAACCGATGAGGATCGGTGTGTTCTGAAGCGGATCGAGCGCCTGGCTGGCATAGCCCTCGTGCACCGAATCCTTCCACGTCTGCGAACGCCAATCGGGACCTTGGTGAATCACGCCGCCCGAAAGCACGATGACCTCAGGGTCCAGGATGTTAGCGAGCGAGCCCAAGCTGGCGCCCAGCGCAAAGCCGGCGTCATGGATGACCTCGGTCGCCTTTGCGTCGCCCGCACGGCACAGGTCGTTCACATCGCGACCGACCGAAGGACGGCTGGGGTCGACGCGGCCAAAACGCTCATCGTACATTCGACCAATGGAAGTGCCCGAAGCAACCGACTCCAGATGGCCGGAACGCCCGCAGGCGCAGGGAATGCCGGCGGCAGCCGAGCACTCGATGTGGCCCATATGACCGGCAGCACCATGGAAGCCCTGCATCACGCGGCCGTTCTCGACATATGCGCCGCCGATGCCCGTACCGATGCCAAGACACAAGACGGAGAACTTGCCCTTGCCGACGCCCCAGTGGGCCTCACCCAGAGCATGAGCCTGCACGTCGCCTACGACGGCAACGGGAAGACCGAGGTCCTCGCGCAGGCGCGGCCCCAACTGAACGCCGGACCAGCCGGGCATGATCTCGTTGGCATACGCGATGGCGCCCGTCTTGGGATCGACGACGCCGGCGGCACCGATGCCGACGCCAAGGACCTCGACATCGGGATTCGCCTCGAGAGCAGCCTTGATGGACGCCTCGATACGCTGGAAGACGGCCTCGCCGCCCTCTTGGGCCTCAGTGGGAACCTCGGCCTCAAAAACGGGATGAGGCACACTGCCGTCAGCCGGGTACTCCATGATGGCAGTCGCGATCTTAGTTCCGCCGATATCGACAGAGCAGACGTACTTGTTCTCCATGTCGCTCTCCTTAGGAGATAAAAAACAACTACAGGAAATGAAGGCTGCGTTATCGCCGCAGCTTGGTAAAGGTTTCCCGGGTGCCCGAGGTTGGGGTGAAAGCGGTCGGGCGTTGACCTAATGGGTCACGCTCGACCGCTTGAGCCCCAAGATCGGGTGCCCGGGGAAGCTTTACAGGAGACCGTTGTCCTGGAGGACCTTCTTAATCGCCTCGACGTTCTCGCCGGTCATGGCCTTCACCGGGCGCGGCATGGTCGGGCTGTCGAAGATACCCATGAGGTTCATAGCGGTCTTGAAGGCGCCGACGCCACCGGCATAGCCCTGGACGCCCGAGGTGACATCCCAGATGTGCGAAATCTCATTGAGGCGATCCTGCTCGGCCTTGACGGTAGCCCAGTCACCAGCCTGAGCGGCCTTCCACTGACGCACGTAGCCCTCGGGCTCAACGTTGGCGAGACCCGGGACGGAACCGTCGGCGCCACCGAGGTAGGCGCCGTCGACAACAACCTCGTGGCCGGTGAGAATGCTCATCGGATGGCCGTTCTTCTCGTTCTCCTGAACGAGGTAGCGGAACGAGATGTCATCACCCGAGGAATCCTTGACGCCGGCCAGAACGCCCTCGGCGCCGAGCTTGGCAAGGAGCTTCCAGGGGAGCTTGGTGTGAACGCAGACGGGAATGTCATAGGCAAAGATGGGCAGGTCGAGCTCCTCGTGCAGGATGCGGAAGTGCTCCTCGACCTCGGTCATGCCCTGCAGGGCATAGAACGGGCAGGTGGCGACGAGGGCATCGGCGCCCAGCTCCTGGGCGACCTTGCCGTGCTCGATCATGCGCTCGGTCTCGGTATCGATGATGCCGACCAGAACAGGCACACGGTGGTCGACGATACGAACGGCCTCGGCGATAATCTGGCGACGGCGCTCGTCGGTGGAGAAGACGACCTCGCCCGAGGAGCCCAGGAAGAACAGGCCATCGACGCCGGCATCGATCATGCGGTTGATGCTGCGCTCAAAGGAGGCAACGTCGAGCTGGTGGTCTTCGGTAT
>NZ_JBDGAV010000020.1:20494-41950 GCF_040910325.1 Collinsella aerofaciens
GAACGTTTGGTTAAAAAAGTCGACGACTTCGTTTTCGAACGCATTGATGCGCTCGTGAGCGTATTTTGCATAGATGATATGCCTCCGGTCACACTCAAGACCGTTGAATACGGCAAACTGATCCTTAGGATCGCTCACGGTATCCATAAGCGATGTGCCCATGAGCACCGATCCGCACACCCGAGACGACAGCGCCTCGAGGCCACCAGGAAGCGGATTGGCAACCGCCGTGCAGGCGAGGCCCCGCTCGTCCAGAGCAGAAACCGCCAGCGCGACTCCGCCGCCAAGGCCCTCGCCCCATGCAAAGATGCGGTCGGGGTCCATGCCATCAAGATTGCGCGCCACCTTCGCCAGCGCGCAACCCCAACGGACGCGCTCGACAAAAGCGGGCGAAGCAATCCCCCGCCGCAGGTCGTCCGCACCAGCAACATCGTCATCCAGCGCGAGAACGGCATATCCCATGGCGGCAAATCTCGTCATGTGATGCCAGCCGCGCACAGGCCGATCGATGTCGTGGAACATCAGGCACAACGGCACGCGCTCAGATACTCGGGCACGACCGACAGGCTCGATCAAACGAGCGTGAATCGCATCGTCACCGAGCTCAAAGGAGACCTCCGAGTAACGGGCGCAGGGGTTAACAAAGTCAATCGCCGTAATGGCCAGGCCTTGAATCTCAAGATTCGAAGCGCATGTCTCTAAATCAGAAACATCTGCTTGGACATCACCGCGCCAGTCCCGATATTCTGCGAGCCTTGACGAAACCGTTCCAGGAATTCCCACGAGTCCGGGGACAATCAGCTCGTCAACATTGCTCTCGCACTTAGACATGAGCCTCCCCTCCCTTGCAGAAAAACGGAATGATCAAATCGTCAAAATCCTGAATCTCCTCGTGGCCAAAGCCCTCAAAGAACTCATGACGCTTTTCGCAGGTCAGGTTGTTATAGACCGCAAACTGCGTCGCTGGCGGACAGACGATATCGGCTGTGCCAGTGCCAAACAGCACGGGGCATTTGACCATAGGGGCAAAGTTCTTGGAATCGAAGTACGCCAGCTTGGCATAGGCTTCGTCAATACGAGTCGAGTCCTCGTCAAACCAGCGAGACCAATAGCGCAGGCCCTCGTAGGCAATGTCGTCGGCATCCAAATCCCAGACCAGGCGGAAATCTGACAGGAAGGGATAGAGGATGGCGGCGCGATTGATAAGCTCGCTGTTAAGCGCACAGGTCGCAATGCCCAAACCGCCGCCCTGCGACGCGCCGTTCACAAACACACGCGCAAGATCGATGCCCTCGAGCTCGCGAACGATGCGGCACAGGATGCGAATATCTTGGTGCAAGCGGACATAGTAGAGATTGGCCGGGTCGCCGTCGATACCGGCGACGATATGCCCGGCAACCGTTGTGCCCTCAAATCCACCAATGTCCTCGGAGGGACCTCCTTGGCCGGGGCAGTCGAGGGCGATGAGTGCCATGCCCATGCCCGCAAACGACGCCTGCTCAAACCAGCTGCGGCTTGCACCCGGATACCCATGGAACTGAAGTACCAATGGCACGGGCTCGTCCGAGACGGGTTTAAGGTACTTGGCATGCAGGCGAGCGCCACACATGCCGGTATACCAGAGGTCGAAAAGCTGGCAGGTCGCGGCATCGGTGACCGATGCCGTCTCGATCGCGTAGTCAAGCCCGACGGCGTCGGCCTCGGCCATGCGATCCTTCCAAAAGAGATCGAAATCTGATGGACGGGGCATGGCGCCTCGATATTCACCAAATTGATGTTGTAGCTCCTGAGCACTTGGCATGGCTCGTGAACCCAACCTTTCGAAATCGCAACGGAGGTGCGCCCGGCAAGGGAGCCGGGCGCGCGGGAGGGAAAGCGAGGCTACTCGCCGAGCTTGGGGTGCAGCAGCGACGGCGCAGCGCCGAGCAGCATCTTGGTGTAGGGGTCCTGGGGATGCTGGAAGACCTGCTTGGCCTCGCCCTGCTCGACGATCTTGCCGCCATTCATAACGATGATGTCGTCAGAGATATAGCGGACCGTCTGGATGTCATGGCTGATGAACACCATGGCCAGGCCGAGCTCCTTCTTAAGGTCGGTCAGCAGGTTCAGAATCTGCGCGCGGACCGAAACGTCCAGAGCCGAGGTGGGCTCGTCGGCGATGATGGCATCGGGGTTCAGCGACAGGGCACGGGCAATTGCGACGCGCTGACGCTGGCCGCCCGAAAGCTGGCCGGGAAGAACCTCGGCAGCGGAGCTGGGCAGACCGGTGAGCTCCAGGAGTTCCTTGACGCGCTTCTCCTGCTCGGCCTCGGTACCCAGGTTGTGGACGCGCATGGGGTCGAGCAGCTGCTCGCGAACGACCATGCGGGGGTTGAGCGCCGTGGCCGGGTTCTGGAACACGACCGAGATGACGCGACCCATGTGGCGACGGTCCTCGGCGGTACGTTTGGTAACGTCCTTGCCCTTAAAGTAGACCTTGCCGCTCGTGGGGGCCTGCAGGCCGCACATGACGTTAGCGGTGGTGGACTTACCGCAACCGGACTCGCCGACGATGCCGATCGTCTGACCGGGCATGAGCTTAATCGTTACACCCTGGACGGCGTGAACCAGGTTGGGGTGCAGAATCGAGCCGGTACGGGTCCTAAAGGTGACGTGGACGTCATCAAGGAAGATGATCGGCTCGACGCCGTTGACTGCGGTCTCGCTCATCTACATCACCTCCGCGTGAGGGGTCAAACCATTTGCCTTGAGCACCTCGTCGGGGAGCTCGGAATAGAAGTGCTCGGTGCCGGGCACGCGCTTGAAGACCGGACGGGTATCCAGGCCAATACGCGGATGGCTCGAGCGGGGTGCGAAGCGATCGCCCTTGGGGAAATCGCGCGGGCTGGGAACGGCGCCGGGGACCTGGTGCAGACGGCCCGAGCCGCTCTCGATGGACAGAACGGAGCCCAGAAGACCGCGGGTGTACTCGTGGATCGGGTTGGTGAGCAGCTCCTTGGTGGGCGCCTGCTCGATAACCTGACCAGCGTACATAACCGTGATGTTGTGGGCGACCTCGGCGACCAGCGCCAGGTCGTGCGAAACGAAGATCATGGCAAAGCCGAGCTTGGCCTGAAGATCGTTGAGCAGCTTGATGACCTGCTTCTGGACGGTAACGTCCAGAGCGGTCGTGGGCTCGTCGCAGATGACCAGCTTGGGGTCGCGGGTAAGGGCCATAGCGATCAGAACGCGCTGACGCTGACCACCGGAAAGCTCATGCGGATAGCTCTCGAGCGTACGCTTGGGGTCGAGGCCCACGAGCTCCAAGAGCTCCTCGGCGCTACGGGTGCCGCCACGCTTGGTGAGCTGCTTCATCTGGGCGGAAATGAGCATGGAGGGGTTGAGCGAGGACAGGGCGTCCTGATAGACCATGGCGATATCGGTACCGCGCAGGCCGAACCACTCTTTCTTGCTCATCTTGAGCAGGTCGCGACCCTCCCAGAGAACCTCACCGGAAAGGTGCTCGTCATCATCGGTCAGACCCATGATGGCCAGCGTGGTGATGGACTTACCGCAGCCGGACTCGCCTACCAGGCCCATGGTCTGGCCGGGACGGACGTCAAAGTTGACGTGGTCGACGACGTTGATGTCACCGTGGTGCTCAAACTGGATGCAGAAATCGCGTACCGAAAGGATCGGCTCAACGGACTCGTCGGGCACATGGCGATCGTCACGCTTGAGCTCGACATCGCGCAGGGCGCCAAGGCGAGCGGAGAGGGACTGGGCCTGCTCCTTGTAGGCGCGAACGGGGTCGGAGACCAGCAGGTCGGCCTCGCGACGCTTGGAGGAATCGGTCGGATCCAGGGCGGCGGAGGGAGCAGCGGCCATAGCGTCGGTAATGCCCTCGGAGAGGATGTTGAGCGCCAGGCAGGTGATCATGATGGCCAGACCCGGGAACAGCGCCTGCCACCAACGGCCGGCAAGCACGCCGCCGCGGGCGTCGGCGAGGATGTTGCCCCAGGTAGCGGTGGGCTCCTGAATACCAGCGCCGATGAAGGTCAGCGAGGCCTCGAAGATGATGGCGTCGGCGACCAGGGTAACGGTGAAGACCATGATCGGGGCGATGCAGTTACGCAGAACATGCTTGATCAAAATCCACGGAGCCTTGGCGCCGGAAACGATGACCGCACGGACATAGTCCTCGCCGTACTCGGACACGATGTTGGCGCGCACGATACGGGCAATCTGCGGAGTGTACATAAAGCCGATGGCGAAGATGATCGACGGCACGGAGTTGCCCAGGATGGAGACGAAGACGGCCGCGAGGGCGATGCCGGGGATGGACATGATGATGTCCAAGATACGCATGATCGTCTCGGAGACGGCCTTGCGCGAAACCGCTGCAAGGGCGCCTACGACCGAGCCGCAGACCAGAGCCATGGCAGTGGCGCCAAAGCCGATAATCAGCGAGTAACGACCACCGTAGAGCATACGCGACAGAATGTCGCGACCCTTATCGTCGGTACCGAAAATAAATCCGTTGCCGGGAGCCTGGCGAGCCGTAAAGATCTCGACCGGGCTATAGGGGGCAAGAAGGGGCGCCAGAATCGCAGTCAGGGCGACCAGCACCAGCACGACGGCTGCAATCTTAGAAGACAGCGTCATCTTCTTCCAGCCACCGAGCTTGAGCCCCTTGGAGGCAGCTTTCTCGAGCTGCTCGGTTTGCTTCTCTCGAATCTTTACCATAATCTACACCGTCCTGATGCGCGGGTTGATGAGCAGGTAGAGCATGTCAACCACGATGTTGATGATGATGAAGGCAAGAGCAACGACGATGACGACGCCCTGAACCAGGTTCGCCTCGTTGCCCTGAACGCCCTGCAGGATCGCGGTACCCATGCCGGGGAGGTTGAAGATGACCTCGATGACGACGGCACCGCCCATGAGGTAGCCGATCTTAAGACCGAGGGTGGTGACCGGGGTGATCAGCGCGTTGCGCAAAACGTTGATGCCGACGACGACCTTCTCGGGAACGCCGGCGCCGCGAGCCATACGGACATAGTCCTTATCGAGCTCCTCAACCATGGCCGTACGCACGATACGAGTCATCTGGCCCGTCAGCGGGAATGCCAGAGCGATAGCGGGCATAATCATGCGCGCCAAATAACCTCCCGGGTTGGTGGTGAAGTGAGGCAGAGCACCGGACGCCGGAAGCACCTTAAGGTAGGAAGAGAACAGCAGGATCAACAGAACGGCAAGCCAGAACGACGGGGTTGCCAAGCCGGCGATGGAGAAGACGCGGATCACTTGGTCCGGCCATTTATCGCGATACAGTGCCGCGATGACGCCGAGCAAAAACGAGACGACCGCGCCGATGGCAAGACCGATGAAGGTCAGCTGCATCGTGACGGGCAGGGCCGTGGAGATGCGCTTGGCAACGGAGTTGCGAGCAGCACCATAGGTGCCCATGTCACCATGGATCAAATCGCCCATGTAGCGCACGTAGCGCACGGGCCAGGGGTCGTCCAGACCATACTTCTCATGGTACTCGGCAACCGCCTCGGGCGAGGCACCGTCACCCAACGCCGTATAGGCGGGGTCGGTCTTGGAGAACGACATAAGGAAGAACACCAGGACGGTGACGCCCAATGCCATGATCGGCAGCGCCACGAGACGCCTTCCAATCAAACGTAGAAAGTTGTTCACGTTCTCTCCCCTTTCTTTTGTCGGTAGGACCAACTGGTATATGAGTATGGATACTCATTACAAGACCCGAGCGACATCGAGGCCGCCCGGGTCTTTGTTTCAACTCTGAGGACGTTGCCTTACGACCGACGCCCTACATATGACTCAAGCGAGTCTTAGGCCTTGACGGTCGCGACGCCCCTGAAGGACATGCTCGTCGTGCCGATGCCCTTGAAGCCATCGAGGGCCTCGCCGTTGGGCGCGGTGGACGGATCGTCCCAGGAAGCGGAGACGGTCTTGACGTGGACAACGGGGTACAGAACGGCGTTGTCAGCGATGATATCGAAGCACTCGTTCCACTTCTTCTGCTGCTCGTCGCCCTCGGCGGCAAGAGCCTCGTCCATGAGACCGTGGAGCTTCCCCCACTCAGCGGAATCCTTCCACGGGCAACGGGTCTGCATCCAGACGTTGTCACCGTACCACCAGTTGAGCAGCAGGTCGGGGTCGGCGCCGAAGCAGGACGGATCGCCAGGGGCAAGGAGGATATCGTAGGCCTCGCCGCCGTCGATGGCAGCGTAGGTGGCCGGCGAGGTATCGGTCTGGATGGTCACATCGAAGCCGAGAGCGTCGAGGTCGTTCTTGACCTGGGCGGCCATGCCCTTGATCTGCTCGTTGTCGGTGGTGCGCAGGGTGATGGCGCCCGGGGTGATGCCAGACTCTTCGATGAGCTTCTTGGCCTTCTTGGTGTCAGTCTTGTACACCGTGGAAGCCTCATGATAGTTGGTGAAGCTCTTGGGCAGGTAGCAGCTGGCAGCGGTGGCAAGGCCGGCGAAGGTGTTGGTGATCATCTTCTCGGTGTCGAGCGCGTACATGACGGCCTGACGGACCTTGACGTTGTTCCAAGGCTCCTTGGCGACGTTGAACATGATGAAGCGGGTGCCGAAACCCTGAACGTTATCGATCTTGCAGCCAGCGCTCTCGAGCTGGTCGACGGCGTCAGCGGTGACGAGCTCCATAACGAGCGTGGAGCCCTCCTGCTGAGCGGTAACGCGAGCGGTGGGGTCGGTCAGGATGCTGTACTGAATCTTCTTATCCTCGGCAGCATACTCACCGTTGTACTCGGGGTTGGGAACCAGAGTGATCTCGGTATCGGAGATAGAGTCGTACATCCAGGGGCCGGAGCCGATCGGCTGCTTGGCGCGCTCCTCCTCGGCCTGGGTAGCCGGGGTAACGCGGATGATGGCCAGACGATCCTTGAGCAGGGAGAAGTTGGGGACCTTGGTCTTGACCGTTACAGTGCTGGCGTCCTTGGCCTCGATGGACTCGAAGGGCTGGAAGAACGGAGCATAGGTAGCGGAAGCAGCACAAGCGGTGTAGGAGGCAACGACGTCGTCAGCAGTAACCTCGGTGCCATCGGAGAACTTGGCGCCCTTGCGGATGGTGACCTCGAAGGTAGTGTCGTCCACGGACTTGGGATCGTCGGTGGCGAGCTCGTTGAAGGTGCTGTAGTCGTGGTAATCGATGCCGTAGAGGCCCTCGATAACGTGCCAGTTAGCACCCAGGCCCACAGCGGAGCCGGTGCTGGCGGGGTCGAAGCTGGACGGAGCGTAAGCGGAACCAGCGGTGATCACGCCGCCGCCACGGTTGGCGGAATCGGTGGAACCGGAAGCGGAACCCTCGTCGCTAGAGCTGCCACCGCAGCCGGTGAGACCAAGCCCTGCGACAGCAGCGACGCTGCCGGTGAGGCCGAGGAACGAACGCCTGGACATACCCTTGTTGATGATGGCCATGTCTTCTCCTATCAATAGAGAATCTTACCCGGGAGCACCTAGACTTGCCCCCGCGCAACTTGCGGACGATATATACCTTACCTACCGACGGACCCAACTGAGGTGCCGCGCTCGGCGACCGATACATACATACGCTTGAACGGTATTTACTACCGTTCACCGAATTCATTGACAAACGATTCGCCAGACAGTATGTATCGACGAGGTGAGATATCAGTCTTCGTCAACCCGCAGGATAGCAGGGTTGTTCACCATGACTAGTCAAACGTTTTAGCGTTAATAAAACCCGAAACCAGCAGGCAATCATGGCGAAATAAATGGTTGAAAATCACGCAATCATGTATATCAGTAGTTTAGGCTCGTGTTTAGCTATCGGAATGGCCAGCCGCCGCCTCGGCGCGCTCGGCATTCCACGCAACGAGCGCCTCATGGACCGCCTTGGCAACATCGGCGGGTATGCCGCGAACTTCCGCGATCTCTTGCTCGCTCGCCGCGCGCAAACGCTTCATCGAGCCAAAATGGCGCATAAGGGCACGTTTTCTGGTGGGTCCCACGCCTGGAACGTCATCGAGTACCGAAACCGTCATGGCTTTATCACGCAACTCACGATGGAATGTGATTGCAAAACGGTGCGATTCATCGCGCACCTGTTTAATTAGATAGAGCGACGCGGACCCGGTCGGAAGCACGACGGGAGTCTCGTCCCAAGGCACAAAAACTTCCTCATCGGCCTTTGCCAAGCCACAAACTGGTATATCGAGCCCAAGAGCCTCAAGTTGCTTGATCGCAGCGGTCAATTGCGGCTTACCTCCATCGACAACGAGCAAATCGGGGCGCGAGCCAAAGCGCTCGTCGGTCATGCGCTCGGGAGCATAGCGTCGTCCCAAAACCTCGGACATCGACACGAAGTCGTTTGCCTCGTCCAATTCGGCCTGAATTTTAAAACGACGGTACTGGCTCTTGTCAGCGCGCCCGTTGGTAAACACCACCATCGAGGCGACGGTAAAGGTTCCGTGCAGCGTCGAGATATCGAAGCACTCGATACGCATCGGCGGCGCCGGCAGCGCCAGCGCGCTTTCGAGCTCCAGGAGCGCTTGATTGGTGCGGTCGTCAGCGTACCCCGTGCGCATCATGTAGCGCATGAGGGCATGGCGCGCATTTTTGGAAGCCATATCGAGCAGGCGGTGCTTTTCGCCGCGCTGCGGCCTATGGAGATGGCAAGAGCGTTCGCGCTTGCCTGCAAGCCACTCCCCCAACGCTTCGGCATCCTCAAGCTCGACAGAAAGATTGATCTCGGCTGGAATATCAGCCGTCTCGTCGTAATAGCGCTTAAGAAAGCCCGATTGAAGCTCTTCCTCGTCGACATCCAGGCCTTTATCGAGGATGAACTCGCAAGTTCGAACTGTTCGGCCCTCGCGAACGACGAAGACGCAAGCGGCAGAGATGGTCTCCTCGCGATAGAAACCGATGACATCGATATCGACACTGGAGGGAAAAACGACTTGCTGACGGTCGTCCAGACCCCTGATGACCTCCAAACGACGTTTGACGCGTGCCGCGCGCTCAAAGTCGAGCGCCTCGGCGGCATCCGTCATCTCGGAGGTCAGCTCATCGACGACATCCTTGCGATGGCCCGACAAAAAGCGCTCGACGCGCTTGACGTTCTTGGCATAGTCTGCCGGAGAAATCGCGCCGACACACGCACCCGGGCCGCGCCCGACATGGTAGTCAAAGCAGGGGCGCCCGTTTTGCGCGCAAATCATATTGACGATGTCTTCCTCGCCCTTGTGGGACTCGACGATACGACGACAACGACGCCACTCCGCACAGGATGCGGAGCAGATGGGGATAACCTTGCGCAGCGTATCTATCGTCTCACGTGCCGCACGGCTATCGGTATAGGGACCAAAATAACGCGTTCCCGGCTTATGACGCTCGCGCGTATATTTGATAGCGGGATACAGGTCGCCCTTTGTAATGGCGATAAAGGGGTAGCTCTTGTCATCCTTGAGGTCAACGTTAAAGTACGGATGGTACTGACCAATCAAATTGCGCTCGAGCACCAACGCCTCGTGCTCGGTCTCCACCACGATATAGTCAAAGCTCGCCACCAGCTGCATCATCAGCGGGATCTTTTGACGCTCATCCTGCAGTGTCACGTACTGGCGCATACGGGAACGCAGGTTTTTTGCCTTGCCAACGTAGATGACATCGCCCTTGGCATCTTTCCAAAGGTAACATCCGGGCTGCGTGGGAACGCGCGAAACCTGCTCGGCGAGTGTTGGAATGTTGTCGTGACCGGCCACACGCACCTACTTGCGACGAAGCAGCGCCGAGACCTCGGGCATCTTAAGGACGACGGCAAGGCCAAAGGTAACAGCAAGCGAGACGACACCCGCAACGCAAACGTAGCCAAGAGTAATCAGAATCGAGCCGCCAAGTGCCCCGACAAAGTGCTCAAGCGCCCACATGACGCCGGCGCCTGCGGCAGCACCCAGGCCACCGAGCAAAAGGCCAAAGAAACCGCCATGCAGGATAGATTTGACCTGAAGACCACGCAGACGACGACGCAGCCACCACAGCGAACAACCGACCAAGATCACGTAGTCGACGACATACGAAAGCGCGATTGCCGGCATACCGAAGCCCAGCACAACGCCAAACAGCAGAACCGAGCCGGCCTGGCCGATGGCGGAATACAGGCAATAGCGGCTATAGGGCTTCATGTCAAGCAAGGCAGAGAAGCTCTTCTGCATCAACACGACCACGCCGTAGAGCGGCAGCGAGAACGCCAGGTAGACAAGGAACTCGGACACCAGCGCCACGCCGGACTTATCAAACTTGCCAGCACAGTAAATCATGTTGAGCGGACGCGCGAAGACAATCAGGTACAGCGCGAACGGAATCAGGAAGAACAGCATTTGGGCGACGCCACGCGAAATGCCCGTGCGAACGCTGTCGTAATCCTTCTCCTGTGCGTCGTGAGAGAGCTCGGTATAGAGCGCCGTCGAAAGCGAGGCGGCAATCAGCGCATAGGGCAGCGTGTACCACAGGCGCGCATAGGCGATGACGGAAGGACCAGTCTCGGGCTGGACCACCAGCGCGGCAGCGTTGGTGATAGAAGTCGAGACAAACATGCACACCGTGGCGAGCAGCGTCGGGATACCGAGCGCAATCGTCTGGCGCAGTGCGGGGTCCTTAAAGTCGATATGGATATGGGGATGCACGCCGTGCTTGCCAAGCGCGGGGATCTGACATGCCATCTGAATAAAGACACCGAGGGTCGTACCGGCCGCAATCAAGATGATGCCGGCACGTTCGCCAAACTGTGCGGACACGGGCGCAAAACCCATAAAGCTCGCAATGACGATCACATTGTTGAGGACCGGGGCAAACGTCGACCAGAAGTAGTCGCGGTGTGCGTTGAGAACGCCCGAGAACACCGAGCCCAAACCATAAAACAGAATCTGGATAGCAAAGAAACGGAACATGAACGCAGCGGTATCCATGCTGCCGCCGTCACCCGAAAGGAACGATTGAGTCCAGATAAAGCCCGGGGCGAACACGGTCCCCAGCAACGAAATGCCACCCAGCACCAAAAGCAGAATGCCGAGCAGGTTGCCCACGTACTCGTTCGAGGCCTCGCGACCCTGCTCACGCCTCACGCCCATGTACACGGGCAAAAACGCCGTCACGAGCATGCCGCCCATCACGAGTTCGTAGAGCATATTGGGCAGGTTGTTGGCGACCTGATAGGAGGACGAGAGTAGCGACATGCCGATAGCGGCCGCCATTGCCCACGTTCGGATAAAACCGGTAACGCGAGACACGATGGTCAGTATGGTCATAAGCCCGGCGGAACGACCAACCGTGGAGTAGTCCGACGAGCCCATGTCGTCAGTGTCATCTCGCGACGAAGAAGCTTCGGATGAGGGTGTCTGAGGCGCAGATTCTCTTGCAAAATGAGCTCCGCGCTTCAATTCTTCCTGCGGCATCGCTCAGTCCTCTCTCGTAATCGCGGCAACCGTCGCCCCGCAAAATGCAATTAAATCATCGGGTGCAAGCTCGAGCTGATAACCACGCTTGCCTCCCGAAATAAAAATGGTATCCCAAAGGACACATGTCTCATCAATGAGCGTCCGGTAGCGTTTTTTCATACCGACCGGGCTGCAGCCGCCACGAACGTAGCCAGTCGCCGCAAGCAAATCCTTCACATGCATCATGGCCAAGGACTTCTCCCCCGCGGCACGCGCGGCGGACTTTAGATCGAGCTCGTCGGCAACAGGGATGCAGCACACGACATAGTCGTTGGACGGTGTCACGCAGACCAAAGTCTTAAATCCTTGACCGGGCTCCTCGCCAAGCTGCTCCGAAATCGCGACCCCCAGGCCCACCGACTCATCACCATCGTCTTCGTACGTATGTAGAACATAGGAAATGCCGGCACTTTCCAGCTCGCGCATCGCATTGGTTTTTGGCGTCTTTACAGCCTTTGCCATGACATATCCTTTCCCTCGCATTCGGACGCAAGGATTAAGTATATGTCCAATTCGACTGCATACGTCACATCGGCACAGTAAGCGCCATCGAATCACAAGGAGTCGATGGCGCCCATAAACTGAATCGCCTATTTATTAAGCATCAAGTTGAGCCTGACGCTCCCGGTCACGCCTGAGCAACGGCGCCAAAAACTTGCCCGTATAACTCTGCGGACAGTCCGCAACCTGCTCCGGTGTGCCCGAAACCACGACGGTTCCGCCGCCGTTACCGCCCTCGGGACCCATATCGATCAGGCGGTCGGCAACCTTGATGACATCAAGGTTGTGCTCAATCACCAGCACCGTGTTGCCCGCATCGACCAAGCGCTGCAGCACATCGAGCAGCTGGCGGACGTCCTCAAAATGAAGGCCGGTCGTCGGCTCGTCCAAAATATAGAACGTCTTGCCCGTCTGGCGTCGATGAAGCTCCTTGGCGAGCTTCACACGCTGCGCCTCGCCGCCCGAGAGCGTCGTGGCGGGCTGGCCCAGGCTCACGTAGCCTAAGCCTACATCGTACAGCGTCTGGAGCTTGCGCTTAATCTGCGGGATATTCCCAAAGAAGGCCAGCGCCTCGGTGACGCTCATGTCGAGCACGTCCGAGATGGTCTTGCCACGGTAGGTGACCTCGAGTGTCTCGCGGTTGTAGCGTTTACCGCCGCAAACTTCGCAGGGAACGTAGATATCGGGAAGGAAGTGCATCTCGATCTTGATCTGCCCGTCGCCCTTGCACGCCTCACAGCGCCCGCCACTCACATTAAAGGAGAAACGACCCGGCGAGTAGCCGCGCGCCTTCGACTCCGGCGTACTCGCAAACAGCGCGCGAAGATCATCCCACAGGCCGATATAGGTAGCAGGGTTGGAACGCGGCGTGCGGCCAATCGGCGACTGGTCGATATCGATAACCTTATCGATACACTCGATGCCCTCGATTTTTTTATACGGACCCACGGGGCGCGTCGAGCGGTGAATGGCATTCGTAAGGGCAGGCGCAATGGTGTCGGTAACCAGGGAGCTCTTGCCCGATCCCGACACGCCGGTAACAACCGTAAGCGTACCAAACTCGATCTTGGCAGTAACGTTTTTGAGGTTGTTGGCTCGAGCGCCCGTAATTTTAAGGCAGCCGCGACCGGGCTTGCGCCGTTCATCAGGCACCCGGATCATTCGTTTGCCGGTCAGATAAGCGCCCGTCATCGACTCAGGACACGCCATGATATCGGCAGGCGTTCCCGCCGCGACTACGTGCCCGCCGTTGACGCCGGCGCCGGGCCCCATGTCGATCACGTAGTCGGCGGCACGGATTGTATCCTCGTCGTGTTCGACGACGATAACGGTATTGCCGATATCGCGCAGGCGCTCGAGCGTCTTGATCAGGCGCTCGTTATCACGCTGATGAAGACCGATCGAGGGCTCGTCCAGAATATAGAGCACGCCCATGAGACCCGCGCCGATCTGCGTTGCCAGTCGAATACGCTGTGCCTCGCCACCGGAAAGCGTCGCCGAGGCACGGTCGAGGGTCAGATAGTCAAGTCCGACATCGACCAGAAAGCGCAGGCGCTCCAGGATTTCCTTAACGATGCGCCCGCCGATAAACTGTTGGCGCTCGGTGAGTTCCAAGCCCTCAAAAAACTCGAGCGATTCACGGCACGACAGGCAACAAACCTCGTAAATGGACTTACCGCCCACGGTGACGGCGAGCATCTCGGAGCGCAAACGAGCGCCGTGGCAGGTCGAGCACGGCTCCTCGCGAATGTACTTCTCCAGACGCGCCTTGGTGTTCTCGTTCGTCGTCTCGGTATAGCGTTCGTACAGGATGTTGCGAACGCCCGAAAACTTGGTATCCCACTGGCTGCGACGTCCGTCGAGCTTTTGGTAGTCGACCGAGATCTTCGTATCGCCCAGGCCATCCAAGAATGCACGACGCACGCGAGGGGGCAAGTCCTCCCACGGCGTATCAGCGCTCACCTTAAAGTGTTTGCAGACCGCAGCAAAAATCTGCGGATAGTAGTTCGAATTGCCAAACAGGCTACCAAAGACTCCGTCGGCAATGGACTTCGAGGGGTCCTCGATCAGCGCCTCGGCATCAACGGTTTTCTTAAAGCCCAGGCCGTCGCACTCAGGACATGCGCCATAGGGAGCGTTAAACGAAAAATCACGCGGCTGAAGATCGTCAATGGAGTGTCCATGCTCCGGGCACGCCAAGGCCAACGAATACTCCAGCAGCTCGCCCTCGGTCCCCTCGGGAGCATCACGATCGGGCAGCATGTACACGTTTACATTGCCGTGAGCCAGCGCGGTCGCCTGCTCAACAGACTCGGCGATACGGCCCAGAGAATTCTCACGGATCACGATGCGATCGACCACGACCTCGATATCGTGCTTGAATTTCTTATCCAGATCGATCGGATCGTCGAGCGAGCGCACTTCACCGTCGACACGCACGCGGCTAAAGCCCTCGGCGCGAAGGTCCTCAAACAGTTTGGTGTACTCGCCTTTTCGCCCGCGCACCACCGGTGTCAGCACAAACGCGCGGCGGCCCTCCCCCGCCGCCAAGACCTTGTCGGCAACCTGGTCGGTCGTCTGGCGCTCAATGACGCGGCCGCATTCGGGACAGTGCGGGGTGCCCACACGGGCGAACAGCAGGCGCAGATAGTCATAAATCTCGGTTACGGTGCCAACCGTCGAGCGAGGGTTTTTAGACGTCGTCTTTTGGTCGATCGACACCGCCGGCGAAAGGCCGTCGATTGAATCCAAGTCGGGTTTGTCCATCTGGCCCAAGAACTGGCGCGCATAGCTCGAAAGACTCTCGACGTATCGACGCTGGCCCTCGGCATAGATAGTGTCAAATGCCAGCGAACTCTTGCCCGAGCCAGAAAGACCGGTAATGACCACGAGTTGGTCACGCGGAATGGAAACATCGATATCACGGAGGTTGTGCTCACGAGCGCCGCGAATAACGATAGAAGAATCAGACATGGAAGCTCCTTGCCTCCTATTGCATCGAATCATACTGTCGATGAGTTTAGCGCACTCGACGCGCACAGATGTTCGTAATACAAGATTCGCAGACCTTTAGCTTTGCGTATCGGGCGCTTTGTTTCTCGAAATGCCGTGGAAAGGTTACAGTAATCTAATACTGAACTTAATTTGCCGTAACAGAGGAACGTCCATGACCGAAGATATCCCCCTTGAAATCACTTCGAGCGACATGGCCAATCTGCCCATATTCATCGCCGTCCTTATCGTGGCCATCGTCGTGGTGCACGTATATTTTTCAATCAAACACAATGAAAAGCCGCCCATTGCCCGCGTCTTTTGGTGCGCGACGCTCCTCATCCCGCTCGGCATGGTAGCTGCATGGATTACGAATCAATTGCTCGTAAATGAGGACAATTCCCTATGGGTCCTTTCTTATTCGGCGCTCGGTGCTACCGCCGTCATACTTCTTGTCGAGCCCTTGGTTTCGGGACTTATCGACCAAACCGATCTTGCGACGGGAACGGTTGCCTGTATTTGCCGTGACATCCTTGTCATCGCCGCTGTTTCAGCGCTCTCGTTCGTTTCACTCGAAATTGCCTGTAACGAAACGTTCTATCGCATTCCCGCCAACTCATTCGGGTTTTCCGTCGGGCTGCTCGCGACGGCTCTGCTCTCCCTTTATTTGCTGGGACAGCGTCATGGAGGCGTCATGGCCCTCGTGCCCGTCGCCTGTTGCATCCTTGGCATTGCCGAGCACTTCGTCATAACGTTTAAAGGCGAGGCCATCCTGCCAAGCGATATCTTGGCCCTTGGCACCGCAATGGAAGTGAGCGAGGGATACGAGTTTACCTTTACCGCCGGAATCGTAACCTCTCTAGCCCTGCTGGAGATTTCCCTGGGGCTTCTTTCGCTTATCCGACCGAGAAAGCTCCGTACGCCCACCCATGTCTTCCCCGCAATCGCCGCTAACCTCTGCGCTTTTCTGCTAGTGACCGTTGTGGGGCTCTCGGGCTTTTCCAGCATCGACTTGGAGCAGGCGCTGAATTTTGGATTTGACCGTTGGCAGCCCATCACCACGTATGCGTCTCAGGGTTTTATCACTTCGTTCACCGAAATGGTCAACGAGTTGCCCATTGAGAAGCCCGAAGACTATACGCCCGATGAGGCGCAGAGCATCGAGCAGGAGCTCTCCGCCACCTACGACAGCACGTATGGCTCGAGCGAGCAGCGCGCGGCGGCCGTTGCCCAGTTCAATGAAATCAAGCCGACGATTGTTGCCGTCATGAACGAGAGTTTTAGCGACCTTTCGTGCTTTGAGCAGCTCCAGACGGCCGGGTACACCGGCCCCGCATTCTACAACTCGCTTCCCGACACACTTGTTCGCGGCACCATGCTCGCTTCGGTCGCCGGTGGCGGAACGGCGAACTCCGAATTCGAATTTTTGACCGGAGCGACAACGGCCTTTGTCGGATTAGGCAAAATCCCCTATCAGCTATATCAGATGAATGGTGTCAACAGTCTGGCAAAGGACCTTAAGGAGCTTGGGTATACCGCTACCGCTATGCACCCGCAAAACCCCGTCAACTACCATCGAGATAAAATCTATCAGCAGCTGGGCTTTGGAGACTTTCTTTCGATCGGCGATTTCGAAGGTGCGCCCTGTTACCATGCCGGCGTATGCGACTACGCCACCTATGACAAGATACTCGACCTGCTGAGGACCGACGACGCTCCGCAGTTCATCTTCGATGTCACGATGCAAAACCATGGCGGATACGATGTCGGCACCGTTCCCGCCGAAGAGCTGACAAACTATTGGGTCGAGGGAGCCAGCGAGGGCGCCAATAGCGCGCTCAACACCTATCTCACCTGCATCAACGCATCCGACCGGGACCTCGAGTACTTTATCAACGAGCTCCGCAATATCGGCAGACCGGTTGTCCTTGTCTTTTTTGGCGACCATCAGCCGAGCGCCGCAACGACTCTCAACGACGAGCTGTACCCTCAGGAAGATACGGCAAGCCACGCTTTCCGTATCTATCAGTCGACATATTTCGTCTGGGCTAACTATGAAATCGCCGGCAATACCGAGCTCAACGTCTACGACACCGTCGGGGCAAACGAGATTGCAGCCATTACCCTTAATAAGATCGGCGCCCCGCTCACCGACTATCAAAAGGCTCTGCTTGCAACAAGGTCAGATGTGCCCACCATCAATGTCGCCGGCTACCTTGGTGCCGACGGGCTGCGCTACGACTTGGAATCTGAAGACAGCCCATACGCCTCGACGATCGACAAGCTGCAGCGCATGCAATACCTCGAGTTCGCCAGCAAAGTTCAGTAAGCCCGCCCATTCGCTTGGACCCATCGTATTGCAAGCACGCTCGGCCCAAATGCATCGTAAATGACTCCCGCTCGCAAACGAGGGTACAATGACGCTCGTGTCACATCACGGGGCCCCGGCCCCAACATATACAAAGGAGTCATACATGGGTTGCGAGCACGCACAGGCCGCCGGCGGACAAACGTCGCCGTCGCAATTTGAGGAGAATACGCTGTCCGAGGTCAAACGCGTCATCGCCGTGCTTTCCGGCAAGGGCGGTGTCGGCAAGTCGTTTGTCACCGGTGCCATCGCCACCGAGCTTGCCCGTCACGGCCACAAGGTCGGCGTCCTCGATGCCGACATCACCGGTCCCTCTATCCCCAAGATGTTCGGTATGAGCGGACGCCACGTCCATGCCCTTGGCAACCTCATGCTGCCTGAAATCTCCGAGCACGGCGTCAAGGTCATGAGCTCCAACCTTCTGCTCCAAAACGAGACCGACCCCGTCCTTTGGCGCGGTCCGGTCATCGCAGGCGCCATCAGGCAGTTCTGGAGCGAGACCTCGTGGGGCCCCATCGACTACCTGCTGGTCGACATGCCTCCGGGAACAGGCGACGTCGCACTCACCGTCTTCCAGTCACTGCCCGTCGACGGCATCGTCATCGTCACGAGCCCGCAGGATCTGGTCTCGATGATCGTCGCCAAGGCGGTCAACATGGCCGAGAAGATGAACGTCCCCATTCTGGGCATCGTCGAGAACATGAGCTATATTGAGTGCCCCGACTGCGGCAAGAAGATCGAGGTCTTTGGCAAGAGCAAGCTCCCCGAGGTCGCAGAGCGCTATAACCTCGACATCTTGGGCACGCTTCCCATTAATCCGGCACTCGCCGAGGCCTGCGATAAGGGCGAGGTCGAGACCGCGCTGCCCGATGGCATGTTGCCCAAGGCAGTCTCTGCCGTCGAGGCTATTACCCCGCACGAGACCGACGAGGCCTAAGTGAACACGAGCGCCTTCTATGACGTCCTGGTAATCGGCGGCGGGGCTTCAAGCCTCGCCGCCGCCATTACGGCCGCACGTGCTGGCAAAAGCGTCTGCATCGTTGAGCGCGATGTCGCCTGCGGCCTTAAGCTCCTTGCGACCGGTAACGGCCGCTGCAACCTCTCCAACGAATCGATTGATCCTCAGCGGTATAACCACCCCGCATTCGTCGAATCTGTCATGGGCCCCCAACCCGAACAAGAGCTTATGGGTTTCTTCTCCTCGCTGGGCATCATGACAACCTCCGAGGAAGGCCGGCTGTACCCGCGCTCCCTTCGCGCCGAATCGGTGCGCGACGCACTTCTCAATGTTTGCGACCGCCTGGGTATCACCTTAATCTGCGGAGCCAACGTTGCCTCGGCACACAAAGCTTCCGAAGGCTGGGCACTCCAAATAGACCGTCCAGCGCGGGCGCTCAAGGCAAAAAAGCACGACGACCGAAAATCGGAGCTCCGCTCGCTTCGGAAAGCGCTCGCCGATGTCCCTCGCAAGAACGAGGCCCTGGAGGCACATGCCGTAATTATCGCCACGGGTGGCAACCCCACCGGTATCGCCGATACGTTTCGCCTCCCCCTCACTTCGCTGCGCCCCATCCTCTGCCCCGTATCGGCAACGGTCGTCGGCGATCGGGCGGCACTCAAGACGTTGGATGGCCTGCGCGTCCGCGCCCGCTTGACGCTCGCCCGCAATCATAATGAGCTCTGGCACGAAGACGGTGAAGTCCTGTTTCGAACCTTCGGTATCTCGGGCGTCGCTGTCTTCAACCTCTCCCGTCGTATCCAGCGCGGCGATACGATCCTGCTCGACGTTTTCCCCGACCTCTCTAAAGACGAGTTGCTCGATATGCTTAACCGGCGCGTTGAGCTGCTCGGCGGCTTTTCGCCCCGCGATCCCCGTTGGCTCGACGGTATGCTTGCCCCGCAACTCTCCCGCGTCGTCTGCACAGCGTTCGAGCAGTGCCATCCAGGCTCCAACGATGTCATCCACCTGGTCTCGATCCTCAAGCACTTTAAGTTGCTCGTCGAAGGAACCGCCGAGGAGCGCTCGGCGCAGGTCACGCGTGGTGGCATATCTGTCGAGAGCATCTCAACACCCAGTCTACGCGCGCGCAGCGTTGTCGACGCCCCGCTTTACGTCTGCGGCGAAGCGCTCGACATCGACGCCGATTGCGGAGGCTTTAACCTTGCGTGGGCATGGCTCTCGGGCATTCGCGCTGCAAGCAGCCTGTAGCCGCGCAGTCTATAATCAAAAACGCATTCGGGCCGTCTGGGATACCGGACGGCCTCTTTCTTGCCTCTAAGGAGACCTCGATGATCGAAATCACCCAAGTCAACGCGTCGCTCGATGAAGCCGGCGATGAAAATGCCTGCCTCATTGTTGGCAAGCGAGTCGCCAAGCGCGTCCTACGTTGCAAGGACTCCGAGATCAAGTCCATCGAGCTCCACCGCAAGTCAATCGACGCTCGCAAAAAACGAGACGTCCATTTTATCCTGAGCTTTCGTGTTGAGCTGACCAGTCCCCACCTCGAGCGAGAGGCGGTCGACAGCGTTTCCGAACGTGACCGCTCGCACGTACGCGCGATAGATGACGATGAGCCTTCATTCCCCTTCCCCGTTTCCGGCGCACCCAAAGAGCGCCCCGTCGTCATCGGTGCCGGATGCGCCGGCCTTTTCGCCGCACTCACCCTTGCCGAAGCAGGTCTTAAGCCCTTGCTCATCGAGCGCGGCGACCCGGCATTTCGCCGCTCGCATGCGATCGACCTCTTTCTAAAGGAGCGCATCCTCGACCCCGAGAGTAATATCCAGTTTGGTCTGGGCGGCGCGGGGACCTTCTCGGACGGCAAGCTCAATACAGGAACAAAAAATCCCGCCCATCGCCTTATCCTCGAAACCTTCGTCGAGGCGGGTGCGCCCCGCGATATTCTGTGGGATGCCAAGCCGCACATTGGCTCCGACATCCTTCCCACGGTTGTCACCGCTATATCCCAGCGCATCGAGCAGCTCGGAGGTGTCGTCCGTTATCGAACAAAGCTCGTCGACATTCACATCGACGCGTCTGGCGCCATTACCGGTATTGATGTCCAATCGTCCCAAGACGCCGCTTGCGAGCCAATCGAGACAAAGCACCTCATCCTCGCCTGCGGGCATTCTGCTCGCGATATTTTTGAGCTCCTTAAGGACCACAACGTGGCCCTCGCACAAAAGACCTTTGCCATGGGCGTTCGCATCGAGCATCCGCAGCGCGACATCGACCGAGCCCAATATGGAGCCTCGGCGGGACATCCAGCGCTCGGGGCGACCCCTTACAAACTTGTTGCCCATCTTCCCAACGGCCGCAGCGTGTTCTCGTTTTGCATGTGCCCCGGCGGGCAGGTTGTCGCCGCCTCTTCCGAGCAGGGCCACCTGTGCGTCAACGGCGCTAGCCTCAATGCCCGCGACGGACGCAACGCAAATGCCGCCCTGCTCGTTAACGTCACGCCTGAGGACCTTCCCAACGATGACCCGCTCGCCGGCATCGAGCTCCAGCGTGCCTGCGAGGCGGCCGCCTATCGCCTGGGCGGCTCCAACTGGAACGCACCGGCACAGCTCGTCGGAGATTTCCTCGCAGGACGCGCCAGCAAGGCGCCCGGAAAGGTAAAGCCCACCTATCCGCTTGGTGTGACCTGGACGGCAATTGACGAAGCTCTGCCGCAGCATATCGTCGAGTCGCTCCGCCTGGGACTTCCCCTACTCGGAAAAAAGCTACGAGGCTACGACCGCCCCGATGCCGTTCTTACCGGCGTGGAGACTCGTTCGAGCTCACCGGTTACTGTCACCCGAGACCGAACGTGCCATGCCGTGTCGACCCCGGGCCTCTACCCTTGCGGTGAGGGAGCTGGATATGCCGGCGGCATCATGAGCGCGGCCACCGACGGCATTCGTTGTGCCGAAGCCCTGATCGCAGACCTCTAGCGCACGAATTCCAGCACGCAAAAGACACAGGCCCCGAGCTCCACAGGGAACTCGGGGCCTGTGGCTTATAGGACAAAATGTGTGTCCCGATAGAACACCCGTTTCCATCCATTAATCCAGCCAGAACGGGTACGGGTCCCTGTGGTGGAGGTCCTCCCACACGGCCCTGTCGCCC
>NZ_JBDGAV010000021.1:0-38398 GCF_040910325.1 Collinsella aerofaciens
TATCGCTTTCTTCTTTGGGTCATCTTGAACACCTTTCGCTCTTAACTAGGTGTCCAATTCATCATACCCACTCCAGTAGTCGCTATTTATTCAGTCCAAGTTTCGGGGCGCAGTTCACTGTCCCCTTTGTGGTGGTTTTTGGTCGGTTAGCCTTCGAGCTGCGCTACTTTGTAGCGGTAGGCCGCGGCGATGACGTCCTTGCAGCCTTCGCGGCCCAGCTTGGCGCGGTTGACGACGATGTCTTTACCGCTCGTCATCTTCCACTTGCCGGCGCTATAGCGCTTATAGAACGCCTCGCGCGCCTTCTGCTGCTGCTTGACCAACTTGGCGCCCTTCTTTTTGTTAAGTCCGCGCTTCTTGCGCACGATCTCGACGCGGTCCTCAAAGGGTGCGGTCACCAACACGGCAATGTGGTTGGGGTTGTTACGCAACAGGTAATCGGACAGACGACCTTCGATAATGCAGCTCTCGGTCTCGCCCAGATCCAAAATCACCTGGCTCATCTTTTGGAACAACTTATCCGAGTACGAACGCGCATCGTAGCGGTCGGGCAGAAACGCCATGTTCTCCACAGCCAGGCGCTCGTCATAGGCGGCCATCTTATCGAGCGACTCGCCCGCGCGCAGCGACGCACGCACCAGCAGCTCGTTGTCGTACAGCGGAATCCCCAGCTCGTCGGCAAGCATGCGGCCAATCTCGTGGCCCTCGGCGCCAAAGTCGCGCGCGATGGTAATGACCACAGGATTCTTCTTATTCTCCAGATCGCTCATCGCGATTCCTTTCTCTATATGACAAAGGGGCTGTCCCTTTGCCACATTCTACGCTGCCACCATTCGCCTCTGATATGCGCGAACCAGCAGCGAGATACCAAAGTTGAGCACAAAGTACATCGCAAACACCAGGCCGTAGAGCATAAGCACCTGCGACAGATCAATCGCGTGGGCCATCACGACGTTTGCCGTGTACATGAGCTCGGCCACGTTAATGCCCGAAAGATACGAGCTGTCCTTAATGACGGTCGTGCACTGGCTAAACAGCGCCGGAATGATCGTCTTAAACGTCTGCGGCAGAATGATGTAGCGCATGGTGGCAAAGAAGCCGAAGCCCTGGCTCTGCGCTGCCTCAAACTGGCCGCGCGGAATCGAGTTGAGGCCGCCGCGCACAATCTCGGCCATAACAGCGCTGGTAAACAGCGTAAAGGCGATGGTCGAAATCACAATGTCCAAACCCTGCACCGTAAAGTAGATAAACAGGATCCACAGCAGGTTTGGCGTGCAACGGAACAGCTCAATATAGGCGCTCACCAAAATACGAAACGGGCGGGGCGCATAGCTCTTAACGAGCGCCAGCACCGTGCCAAAGATGAGCGAGAAAAAGATCGACAGCGCCGAGATCTCGATCGTCTTAACAAAGCCGCCCCAAATGTAGAGCAGGTTGGTCGCGTTGAAGATTTCCATGCGCTAGGCCTCCTCTACGTTGTCGAGCCCCAGCTCGGCCAGGCTCACGCCGCGCGGACGCTCCTTGGAGCGGCGCTCGAGCCACTGCACCAGCATGGCGAGCGGAAAGCAGATGATGAAGTACATAAGGCAGCAGACGATGTATCCCTGCAGGTACCCGTACAGACTCACAAAGTTGTCGGAACGGTACATAAGGTCGCCGCCGGCCACGAGCGCCAGCACCGACGTGTTCTTGACCAGGTTGAGCGCCTGGTTACACAGCGGCGGCAGAATGATCTTGAATGTCTGGGGCAGCACGATGTACCAGTATGCCTGCGCACGGGTGAAGCCCTGGCTCTGGGCCGCCTCCATCTGACCGCGCGGAACCGCCTCGATACCGGTGCGGATGACCTCCGAAATGTAGGCCGCGTGATACAGGCCCACGCCCAAGAAGCCCAGCACAAACGGCGCGATGCGCACCGGCTGGTCGGCGCCGGTTATGGCCTGCAAAAACTGCGGACCGGCCATGTACATAAAGAGCACCTGCACGGGCAGCGGGGTGTTCTGGTAAAACTCCACGTACACGCGGCTTATGGCGCGCAGCACGCGCGAACGAGTGGTAGAGAACACGCCCAGCAGCGTGCCCAGCACCAGCGACAGCAGCAGACCGGCAACGACCACCTGCAGTGTCACGCCAAAGCCCTCCCAGAAGGGCCCCATGTTTTGAAATGTCGTCGACCAGCGGTCGGCGTCAAACAATCCTTCGAGCATTTGATTCCTTCCTTGGACGATGCGCCTATACAAGACCCCAGGTCTTGACCTCTTGGTCGAGCCAGCCGTCGGCCAAGCGATCGCAAATCACCTGATCGACCACGGCCGAAAGGTCGCAGCCCTTCTTGGTCGCCACGCCGTAGCCCTGCTCGCCAAACTTGACCTCGGGCTGCAGCAGCTCAACGGTCTCGTTCATGTAACCGGCCAGCGTGGAGCGGTCCATGGCAAAGACGTCGATATTGCCGGCGTCGAGCGAACTCTTGATGATGGGGTAGCCGCTAAAGGCCCTAAACTCGGGCTTGCAGCTAAAGCCGTTGTCCTTGATCATCTGCTCGATCAGGCCCTGCGTGGTAGCACCCTGGCTCACGCCGATGACCTTGCCATCCAGGTCCTCAATCGAGGTAAAGCCCGAACGCTTCTTGACCATGAGTCCCACGTAGTCGGTGCGGTACGGCGTCGAGAAATCCCAGCTCTTCTTGCGCTCGTCGGTGATGGTGTAGGTCGCCGCGACTACGTCAAGTTGGCCGTTATCGATCAGCGGGCCGCGTGTCTTGGGCGTTACATCGGTAAACTCGACAAGCTCCTGGGCACGGGCCTCCTTGTAGCTCACGCCAAAGACGGCAGCGGCGATCTGGTAGCACAAATCGACTTCCATGCCCTCAAAGCGGCCCTTGGCGGTGTCGTAATAGCCGTAGCCGGGAACGTCCTTCTTAACACCGGCATTCAGATGGCCACGCGACTTGATAGCCGCAAGCTTGGACCCCTTGTCGGAGCCCTCGCCGCTGGTGGAGTTGCCGCAACCGGTAAGCGCGGTCCCCGTCAGCGCAAGCATGCCGGCGCCAGCCAGCTGCAAAAAGTGACGGCGCGACACGGCCGCCCTCGTCATATCCGTCATGTCCATCACCGCGCCTAGTGCAGAATCTTGGACAGGAACTCGCGGCAGCGCGGGTTCTCGGGGTTATCGAAGAAGTGCTCGGGTGTGCCCTCCTCCAGGATGCGGCCGTCCTCCATAAAGATGACGCGGTCGGCCACCTGGCGCGCAAAGCCCATCTCATGCGTCACACAGATCATGGTGATATCCTCCTGCGCGAGCTCAATCATAACGTCAAGGACTTCCTGGACCATCTCGGGATCGAGCGCCGAGGTCGGCTCGTCAAACAGGATGATGGGCTGCTTGGTGCACAGGGCACGGGCGATGGCGATGCGCTGCTGCTGACCGCCCGAGAGGTTCTGCGGATACTCACCTGCCTTATGCGCCATGCCGACGCGTTTGAGCGCGGCGATGGCGATCTCGGTCGCCTCCTCCTTGCCCTTCTTTTGCAGCTTGATGGGCGCGAGCGTCAGGTTGCCCAGCACTGTCATATTGGGATACAGGTTGAACTGCTGAAACACCATGGAACTATACTTGCGAGCCATCTCCAGGTGATTCTTTTTGGTGAGCGGCGTACCATCGATGACGACCTCGCCCGACGTGGGTTCCTCCAGATAATCGACGCAACGGATGAGCGTCGACTTACCCGAGCCGGAAGGCCCGATCATTACGAGCTTCTCGCCGCGCTTGACGGTGAGATTGATATCTTTGAGCACATGCAGGTCGCCAAAGTACTTGTTGAGATGCTTGATCTCGATCATGTCTGCCATGAATGTCCCTTCCCTGCGTTTACACGAGTTGCACTATTGTACGGAAAGAACCACGTTTCCGCAGCCCACACTACATTCCCGTAAAGAACCCGCAACCTTTAACCCACTCATTGGGGACAGCCCAGCAAAAAGGGGCGCGACCGCGATGGTCACGCCCCTCAGCATCGGCTATGTGTCGGCCAGCCCTTAAGCCAGCTTTGCTCCGACGATCTTTGCTGCGGCCGGCTTGTCGAAGTTGCCGCCGGTGGCCTTGCCGAGTGCACCCATGACCTGGCCCATCTGCTTCTTGGACGTGGCACCCAGCTCGGCGATAACCTGCTCGATCAGGGCCTCGAGCTCCTCGCCCGAAACCTGCGCGGGCAGCAGGCTTTCCAGAATCATGACCTGCTCGGTCAGGTTGTCGGTACGCTCCTGGTCGGTACCGGCCTTGATGGACATCTCCAGTGTCTCGCTCGTCTGCTTGATCAGACGCTTGATCATGCTGTTGACGTCTTCCTCGGTCACATCGCGGCGCTCGTTAACCTCGATATTCTTCACCTCGGCCTTAACCTGGCGAATGATGGACAGGCGAACCTTGTCCTTGGCCTTCATGGCCGCGATCATTTCTTTCTGCAGCTCTTCGTTGGTCATCTGCAAATCCTCTCTAATAGCGTGGGCGGTGCTCGCGCGAGCACCGCCCCATGATTACTCAGTCGTCGACGAATCGTCGGTCGAGCTCTTGGTGACGCCCTTCAGGCTGACGTTGTACGGCACGTCCTTGGGCATGGGGTTGACGGTAATGTCGGCGTCCTTCTTGTACTGCTCCAGCCACTCGCTGTATGCAGTGCTTGCCGCCTGCGTCTTCACCACGTTGGAGACGTACTTCTTGATGTCCTTGGGCACCTGGTTGATGTCATCGACCTGATTATCGACATGGAAGTAGTCGGTGCACTTGATGATGTGGTAACCATAGGTCGACTCGACGACTTCGCTCACGTCGCCCTTGTTGAGCCCCTCGAGCGCCGTCTGGTAGCTGTCGACGAAAGTGGTGAGCTTATCCCAGCCCACATCGCCCTTCTTCTCCTTGGAACCGGTGTCCTCGGAGTACTGCTCAACGGCGTCCTCAAAGCTCAGTTCACCGGAGTTGATCTTGTCCAGGCACTCCTGCGCCTTGGCCTTGGCGGCAGCCTTGTCCTCGTCGGAAGCGTCGGAATCAACCTTGATCAGGATGTTCGAGGAGCGGCGGGCGTCGTTGTAGCTGGACAGGTTTTCGTTGATGTAATCGACAATCTCGCTGTCCTTGGGCTTGCTCGTGGGCGCGACGGCATCCTTGAGTTTCTGCTGCGCCAGGCTCTCCTTGAGTGAGTCCTTGTAGGTGTCCTCGGTATAGCCGTAGGTCTTGAGGGTCTTCTTAAAGGCCTTGGCACCGCCCGCGCTCTTGCACGCGTCCTTCCAAGCTTTCTCGACCTCCTCGTCCGACACCGTCACGCCGTTTTCCTTCTGTGCCTGCTGAAGCAGAATCTGCTGCGTGTAGGAGTCGATGAGTTGCTTGCGGTACTTCTTGGGCGTGAGGTCGTTGTCAACCAGATACTGCGCCCAATCCTTATCCTTGGTGTAGCCGTAGGACGTGCGCATGCTCATGATCTGCTTGGTCACGGTGTCCTCGGTGAGATTGGTGCCGTTGATAGTTGCAGCAACACCGCCGGTCAGCTTGTAGCCCGAGGTGTCCTCGGCCTGCGACATAAGGCCGGAGCACGCCATCGCCGAGACGGAAAGCAGCATCGCCAGCACGCCGATGACCACCAGGACGATCTTGACGGTCTTAGACACGTACGTCTTGCGCTGCTTCTTGCGAGAGCTGGAGGCAGCGCGAGCCTGCTGCTCGGGCGTCGGCTCGGGCGCAGGGTTCTTTTTCTTATTTGCCATAGTTGGCCTTTCGCATCACGAATCGAACAAACGCCATTGTGTCACAACGCGGCCTCCGCGACACACCTGGTGCATGGGGGACAGGTTAATCTGCACCATTTTGGTGCAAAGGGGACAGATGCGGCACTTGGCACTTGGGGACCGCCCCTTACTGCCAGCAGAAAAGGAACGTCCCCAAGTGCCGACTCAGCCCCACCTTAGAAGTGACGGCGGATGGCGTCGACCATGCCCTGGGACGTGGTCTGGCCGAGCACGTCGGCTGCGGCATCGGCGTCCATAAAGATGTTCATGAGCGCCTGCAGGGCCTCGACCTGACCGCCCGGCTCTGCGATGCCCAGATTGATGACGATCTGCGCCGGCACCGGAGCGCCCATGCCAGCCATAGCGTTGAATGTCACGGGCGCGGCGGGCTTCACCACCGCGATATAGGGCTTGGCCACAAACCCCGGATCGGTATGCGGAATGGCAATGTTTGCCGCCGGCATGGCAAGACCCGTGGGATAGGCATCCTCGCGCGTGCGAACGGCGTCGAGCCAACCGGATGCAATGTAGCCACGTGGTGCAAGCTCGCCCTCAAGCCGCGCGAACACCTCATCCGGCGTCGCACACTCCCAATCAAAAAACACCAGCTCAGGCGTAAACAGCGCTTCGTTATCCGCCATGCGCTCACCTCTCTCATCTAGTCACCTGCGACGTTCTTGAATGACCAGTCGTTAAAGACCGTTCCCGATGACTACCCAAAACAAAAGGTGGCCACGCGCGCCTTGGCGCCAATGACCACCCTGACTACTCGGCTAAATTGTACTGTGCGCCGCTAGCCGCGAGGCGCGTCAATTGCGACCTTGCCGCTCTCCAGAACGTGGACGCGACCGTCGGCGAGCATCTGCACGACCTCGGGATACAGCACGTGCTCAATCGCGTGGATGTGCTCCTCGAGCGTATCGACGTCCCAGCCCTCCTCAACAGCCAGCGCGCGCTGGGCGATGATGGGGCCGTTGTCGTAGATCTCGTTGGCAAAATGCACGGTCACGCCAGTTACCTTGACGCCGCGCGCAAAGGCATCGTCGATCGCATGCGCGCCGGTAAAGCTCGGCAGCAGCGCGGGATGCAGATTGACCACGCGATTGGGGAATGCCGCCAGCAGCGGCGTGTGCACCATGCGCATGTAGCCGGCCATGACCACATACTCGCAACCGCGCTCGAGCAGCTCGTGCGCAATGATCTCGTCGGCGGCGATGGGGTCGGCATAGACATCCTTGGACAGCGTGAGCGTCTGGATGCCCGCGCGCTCAGCGCGCTGCAAGCCCTTAGCCGAAGGACGGCTCGACACCACAAGCTCAATCGAAGCGTTGAGCTTGCCGGCGGCGATCAGGTCGATCAGCGCCTGCAGGTTGGTACCCGAACCGCTGATGAGCACACCGATCTTGAGCGGCTCGGCCGTATCGGTGCCGGTCGGACGGGTGTAGGGCACAAAGCCCAGGCTCGCGGCAGCAGCTATCTGCTCGTTAGCGCTCATCGGAGTACACGACCTTACCGGAGCCCTCGACGCACTCGCCCACGCGGAACGGCTTCTCGCCCAGCGCGACCAGGGCCTCGGTCACGGCAGCCTCGTCCTCGGGGGCGACGATCAGGCACAGGCCAACGCCCATGTTGAAGGTCTTGCATGCCTCGTTGGGCGCGAGCTCGGCCTGGCGCGACACGTAGGTGATGACGGGCGGAACGTCCCAACCCATCTCGGCGCCGTTACGGGTGACCACGGCGTCAACGTCGTCGGCAAGCGCGCGGTTGAGGTTCTCGGTAATGCCGCCGCCAGTGATGTGGGCGATGGCGTGCACCGGAGCGCCACCGCGCAGCAGCTCCAGAATCGGCTTGACATAGATGCGCGTGGGGGCCAACAGGGCGTCTGCCAGCGATGCGCCGCCGAGTTCCTCGAGCGGACGGCTCAGCTCCTCGGCCTTAGCGGCGGCCTCGGGCGTGCCCGGCTTAATACCGTCGACGCCAAAGACCTTACGCACGAGCGAGTAGCCGTTGGAGTGCACGCCGGTGGAAGGCAGGCCCAGGATCACGTCGCCGGGGCGGACGTTCGCGGGGTCGAGCATCTTGGGACGGTCGACGACGCCCACGGTAAATCCGGCAAGGTCGTAGTCGGCAGGAGCCATGACGCCGGGGTGCTCGGCCATCTCGCCGCCCACGAGCGCGCAGCCCGCGAGCTTGCAGCCGTCGGCCACACCCTTGATGATCTTTGCCATGTGCTCGGCCTCGATGTGGCCGATGGCAACGTAGTCCAGGAAGAACAGCGGCTCGGCACCCGAAGCCAGAATGTCGTTGACGCACATAGCAACCAGGTCCTGGCCCACCGTCTCGTGACGGTCCATGATCTGGGCGAGCACGAGCTTGGTGCCCACGCCGTCGGTACCGCTAATCAGAATCGGGTCTTCCATATCCTTAAGCGCGGCAGCCGAGAACAGGCCACCAAAGCCACCGATGCCGCCGATGACCTCGGGGCGGTTGGTGTCCTTAACCATCTGCTTAATAGCGTCAACGGCGCGGCCGCCCTCGGCGGTATCGACGCCGGCATCCTCATACGTCACATGCTTGCTGTCGCTCATCTGAGCCTTCCTCTCCCACTACCGTGGCGCCGCGCGGGCGCCAAACGGTGCTCATAGTTGCGTTCATTTCGGCGCGCGCCATAACAACGCGCGCCGTCATATCAACAAAACAGCAGGTAAAACCTACCAAAATAAACCTGTCCCTACATGGCAGGTTTTAGGCCTCGCCGTGTTCCTCTTCCCAACTGCGATCGTCGTATTTCTCGACCACGGCGTCGTCATCAAAGTGCAGCGGCTTGTCCAGGTTGCGGGGCTTAAAGCCCTCCATGAACTTGTCGCGGCCAAAGCTCTCGGGAATCGCCACGGGGTAGCGGCCGGTAAAGCACGCATCGCAGTAACCGCCCTTGGGCATGACCTTAAGCAGGCCCTCGACCGAAAGGAAGGCCAGCGAATCGGCGCCGATATACTCGCAAATCTCGTCGACCGTCTTGTTGGCGCTGATAAGCTGCGACTGCACGTCGGTATCGATGCCGTAGAAGCACGGCCAGATGACCTCGGGCGAGTTGATGCGGATGTGAATCTCCTTGGCGCCGGCGTTGCGCAGCATCTTGACGAGCTGCACCATGGTGGTGCCGCGCACGATGGAGTCGTCGATGACGACCAGGCGCTTGCCCTCGATGTTGTCGCGCAGCGGGTTGAGTTTCATACGCACGCCCATGGCGCGCAACTCCTGCGTAGGCTCGATAAACGTACGGCCAACGTAGCGGTTCTTGATGAGGCCCTCGCCAAAGGGAATACCGCTCTCGTGCGAATACCCCTCCGCGGGCGGCAGGCCGGAGTCGGGTACGCCGATGACCAGGTCGGCCTCGACGGGCTCCTCGTGTGCCAGCTGACGACCCATGTCATAACGGCAGGCATAGACGCTCTTGCCGTTCATGATGGAGTCGGGGCGGGCAAAGTAGACCTGCTCAAAGATGCAGTTTGCGGGCTCTTCGGCTGCAGGCACGCCCTGCTCGGATACCAGACCCTCGGCGCTGATGCGCAAAATCTCGCCGGGACGAACGTCACGGACGTACTCGGCACCCACGATGTCGAGTGCGCAGGTCTCGGAAGCAACGACCCAGCCGCCGGCGCGCGTGACACGGACGGCGGAGTCGACCGTCGCGGCGCCGTCCTGCGACGGCAGCTGCGAAACGGATGCGGCATCGGCCTGGTCCAGGCCCTCGTCCACCAGCTTGCCCAGCACGAGCGGGCGAATGCCGTGTGGATCGCGGAATGCGTAGAGTGCCTGCTCGTTGATGAGCGTCATGGCGTAGCCGCCGCGCACGAGCTCCATGGTCTTGCGAATGCCCTCGCGCAGATGGCCTGTACGCTGAGTAAAGTAGCCGATAAGCTTAGTCGCGACCTCGGAATCCGAATTGGAAAGGAACGGCACGCCCAGCTCGATCAGCTGGCGGCGCAGCTCGTCGGTGTTGACGAGGGTACCGTTGTGCGCGAGCGCGATAATGACGCTGTTGATGGTAGAAAGATGCGGCTGCGAGGCTTCCCAGCTCTTGGCGCCGGCGGTGCCATAGCGCACGTGGCCCACGGCCAGCTGGCCGGAGAGCGTCGACAGGTCGGCGTTGGAGAACACGCGATCGAGCAGTCCCAGGTCTTTGCGAACCATAACCGTGCCGCCATCACCCACGGCGATTCCCGCCGATTCCTGGCCGCGATGCTGCAGCGCGCGCAGACCAAAGTACGTCAGTCGAGCCACATCGCGATCGGGTGCCCACACACCAAAAATGCCGCATTCCTCATGCAGCTGGTCGGAGTCCGGATCATACGTCGACATGGTCTTCACCTGTCCCGCGGCACGCTCGGCCGCGCGGATGGTTTCTTGAGACATGGCATCCCCTCAGAGCCTCGTTATTTGGCGTTACCTGCCCTATTATACGCACGGCAAGACAAGCACTCCCGCGCATGAACAGCGCTTTTTAAAAGCCCACCGAGCTTATAATCCGTTTTGCAGCCAAACATTTTATTGGGCAACCGCTTCGGGGCCGACGATCCCGCATACTTCCGTTGCGACGCGTCTCGCCCGCCGTTGGGGCTTGCATTGTTGCAATTGGGACGTTCGTCCTGTCTTTTGGCAGGTCGGCGGCGTATCCTTGTACCTACAGCAAAACGAGAAAGGTTATGTATGGATCGAAACGAACTCGACCCCAGCGTCCCCAGCGCCACGGAGGTCAAGAAGATCCCCCTCATCATTAAGGTATACGCCGTCCTGTGCATCCTGTCCGGCGTGGGCACGCTCCCGTCGGTCGGCGCCTTTATGTGGCAGGTCATCACTGCGCTCATCAACGGCAACGCCGCCGCCAAGCTCGGCGACAACACGCTCGTCGCGGTCGGACTGATTGTCGCCGGCATCATGCTCTCGGCTGCCAGTGCCGTCATCTTGATCATCTTTGGCCTTGACCTCATCAAGAACCAGCGCCGCAATGCCGCCCGCCTGTCTTACGTCCTCATCGCATTTACCGTCGTGGAGCTTTTAGTTGACGTGATGCTCCAGGGCATCGGACCCTTCCTGCTGCGCCCCGCCGTCCAGCTTGTCATCCTCATTGCGCTGTCGGCCACCGTCGACCCCACGCTACGCCAGGAGCGCGAACTGCAGCGCCGTCTGCAAGAGATGCTCGACCGCGATGCCGCCGCCGAGGGGATGCTCGGCCGCGACGAAACCGGCGAGGGCCACATCAAGCTCAACTACTTCAACCTGTTCTGGGTATTCTTCGTCTGCAGCGTGTTAGGTCTCATTCTCGAGGAAGTCTGGCATATGGTCGTCGTCGATCCCGGCGTCTATCAGGACCGTGCCGGTATGCTATTTGGCCCCTTTAGCCCCATCTACGGATTTGGCGCGGTGCTCATGACCATGGCGCTCAACCGCTTCTATAAAAAGAATCCTCTGATCATTTTCCTGGTAAGTGCCCTGATCGGCGGCGCTTTCGAGGTGTTTGTAGGCTGGTTTATGCAGACCTCATTTGGCGTGGTGTCGTGGAGCTATTCACACATTAGGCTATTCGGCATGCCCGATCCCATCGCGGTATTGACCGGGGGACGCACATGCACGCCGTTTGCCTGCATGTGGGGCCTGGGTGGCCTCATCTGGATCAAGGTCTTGCTGCCGCGCCTGCTTAAGCTCATCAATATGATTCCACGGAAACGCCGCTACTCTGCTACCGTCATCCTGACCGCCGTCATGTTGATCGACGGCGTCATGACGTTGCAATCGCTCGACTATTGGTATCAGCGCGTCAACGGAACCGTTCGAAATATTCCCGTCGCACAGTTCTATGACAAGCATTTCGATAACGAATATATGGAGAACCGTTTTCAGAGTATGACCATGAGCCCCAAGGACGCCACACGCGTGTAGCAAACGCCAGAGCAAAATAGCTCCAACACATCAAAGCCCGCTGGCAGATCTACATGAACTGCCGGCGGGCTTTCGCTATAGACAGACTCGGATTGCCGACGAGGCCTTACGCCTCGCGCTCGACCTCGCTCACGCACTCGTTCTTGATGGTGCCGACGAGCGACTGCAGCGCATCGACCACATGCGGGCGAATGTCTCCGCCAATGAGCACGAGCATGATGTCGTCGCCCACGGTAAGCTCGCCGCTCGCCAGCCACACGCGCACATAGCCGATACCCGGCATCGTGCGCGTCGCCTCGATAGCGGCCTGCACCTTTTCGGCATCGAAGCCAAACACCATGCCGCCCACCTTGTGGCCTGGCGCCACGCCATCGGTCTCGACTCCGCGCACTTCGGCCTTGGGCGTCGCGCGCACCACGCCGTTGTGTGTCAGGTACATCCCACAATCAGCCGCCGAAACATCGGCCTTGGCTTCGCGCAGCCAAGCATCAACCGAAGGCATCGATTTGCCGTTCTCAAGCATCATTTCTCCTTTCACCGTCATTGAGTAGCCCATAATCTATTCCTCGACCGGCGTGAGCACCATGACGGCACGTGTGTTGCTCAGCGATAACGAACGACAGGTCACAAGCGTTACGACCTTGGTTGCCGAAGCGGCACGATCGATGGCATCGCTCGCCACGGCAGAGGCACCGTCGAGCATCTCGGACAGGTAGTTCTTGAGCCCGTCGTCGCCCTCAAAATTGTCCGTGCGCGCCTTGGCATACGTGTCCTCGACAACTTTGGTCGCCAGTGGTCGCAGTTTATACGTAGCATCCCGTGTGATGTAATACACGAACTCGATGCTATCGAACGTTGCCTGATCAGTGGTGTCCGAAATCACGTTGAACATCGACCCGTCATTCATGTGGTGGCCGTAGATCGTGGTCTGCTGATCCACCATGCCCGGCGCGGTGTCATTGCTATCCAGGAAAATGGCCCCGGATGCATTGGCCGTACCGTCGAACAGCGTGTTGAGGTATTTGGAGTTGTTGTTGGTCTGCACCACGGGATAGTTGATGTTGGTTCCCGGCGCGTAAATCCAACCCACAATCTCGGAGTTTGTCTGAGCAAGTGCATCGAAGTCAATAATCGGCACGCCGCTGGCGTCCTTATCGCTTACATATTGCTTCTCGATTTTCTGGTACGAATCGCTTGCCTGCTTATAGCCAATCTGCGCGTTGATAAAGATGGCAGCGGCGGCGACAATCAGGCCGATGCCGATGATGATGAGCAGAATGGGAATAATGGAGCGGCGCTTTTTGCGCGGCGGCTCGGTGTAATCCGACGGCGCGGCATGCGATGAAGACCGGGGCGGCTTCTTAGCGTTGCTATAAGATGAAGGTCGATATGCAGCAGGTGTATCCGGACGGCAATGCTTCGCCGGCGTTACAGGACGCGGCGCACGAGCCTGCTGAGGAGAAGATGCCCGACCCTGCCGCATGGAGCGGGCCGACCCCGACTTGGCCGGATCGGGGATCTGAGAAGCCGAGAAACGTTTTCCCTGATAGTCGGACATGACTCTCCCTATGATTACAACGGAATGGCAAGCCGCTTAGGCATCGGCCATCTCCTGCTTCATCTTCTCGATAACCTTGCGGTACTCGGGGTCACAGGCACCCAGAATCTGCGTGGCATAGATGGCGGCGTTCTTGGCACCGTTGATGGCGACGCAGGCCACGGGCACGCCCGAAGGCATCTGCACCATCGACAGCAGCGAGTCCATACCACCCAGGTCGCTCGTCTTCATGGGCACGCCAATAACCGGCAGCGGCGTAAACGCGGCCACGACACCGCCCAGGTGGGCAGCCTTGCCGGCAGCAGCGATAATCACCTTGATGCCGCGGTCGGCAGCAGTCGAGGCCCACTCATGGACCTTCGCCGGCGTGCGGTGCGCGCTCGCGATCACGAGCTCATAGGGCACGCCCAGTGCCTCGAGCTCGGCGGTGCAACCTTCCATAACGCCCAGATCGGACTTGGAACCCATGATGATCCCGACAACCGGCTTCTGATCTGCCATAAACAAAGACCTCCTGTTGAGAGCGGCGACGCGGCGGATCCGCGACCCTTAACTACTGAGAGTAGTATAGCTGCTCCCGTCCCTGCGGTCTTTGTGGCGCTTCGCGGGCGGGCCAGGCTTTATCTTCACTCCGGTTGCTTCGCAAAGTCGTTCAGATAAAGCCTGGCCCGTCCGCGAAGCGCCCTGCGACCTACCGGGGATTGCTATGACGTACGTTGGCTGAAATAAAAAAGCGTGCCCACCGTCCTTGGGTGGGACGGCGGGCACGCTTGCTTAGTTGTCGCTGGGACTACTCAGCCTTATTGCGACGGTGGAAGAAGGCACCGATCGCAGCGATGATGGCTCCAAGGCCACCGACAGTCGCGACAGTTGCCGCCGTTTGATCGCCAGTAACGGGGATCGCCGAACCGTTCTTCTTGCCGCCCTGGGCCTTGTCGCCTGCGGGCTTGCCCGCCTGGCTGCCGCCGTTCGAGCCATTGCCGGAACCCTGGTTGCCCGAACCGCCCTGGTTGCCGGAGTCGGCATCCTTAAGGCCCTCGATGGCCAGCTTGAGCTGGTCATAAGCCGCCTGGAGCTGGGTGTCGGAAGCATTCTCATCACCCAAGACATCCTCGGCGTAGGTAATGGCATCCGTCAGGGCCTTGACGGACTCGGCCGTCTTTCCCTTGGTGTCAGTCTCCTTCGCCTGCTTGACCAGGGCCTTGAGCTGTTTCTTGGTCGGGTTCTCAACTGGGGTCACCGGGGTCTTCTCGAGCGCGTCACGGGCATCCTCGAGCGCCTTGAGTGCCTGGTCGACCTCGTCCTGCGTGGCGTTCTCGTCGCTCAGGATGGCGCGGGCGCTCGCCAAGGCGTTCTGGAACGCGGTCCAGGAAGCCTCGGTGTAGTCACTGGCCTTAAGGTCGCCGGCTGCAACCTCGGCATCCACCTTTTCAATCGCGGCAGTGAGGTCGTCCTTCGCCACCGGATCGGGAACGGCCGCACCGTAGAACTTGAGTTCCGCCATGCTGCAGTAGGCGTCAACGCTGCCACCGCCGGCGTGGAGCACCTTGACGGTCACGTAGCGACCGCGCGCGGCACCAAAGCTCATCTGCTTCCAGTCGCCACGGTCGGTGAGCACGCGGCCGTCGTTGTCGAAGGTAAACGTACCCATCGACGCGGCGGTGCCCATCTCATAACCGTCGGCGGTGTCGGAGACCAGCACCTCGGCCTCAAAGATATCGCCGTTCGTGCCGCCGTCCTGGCGCGGCAGGAACGTGACGTCGGTGAGATCGTAGTCGCGGCCCAGGTCGACGGTCAGGTGCTGGGGCATACCGGTCTTATAAGCATAGTCGCTGTGCCAGAGCGTCTGCTCATCGCCGTCAAGAGCGTTGACGGCGTTGCTGCCCTCATAGTCGGCCTCGCTCGAGAAGCCGGTCACCTTGACGTTCTCGCGGTTCTCGGGCGTGTTGATGAGCTTCTTCTCATCAACGGGGCGCATCTTGAGGCCGTCGATTGCCTTTTCGATCTTGGTCGTAGCGTCTGCGACATCCTTCTTGCTATAGCTGCCCTGGCCGCCGTCGAGAAGCTTCTGAGCCGCCTCGACCGCAGCGGTGAGAGCTGCATAAGAATCCTTGGTGTAGACGGACTCGCTGTAGCCCGCGGCCTTGGAAAGCGCCGCCATGAGCGCAGAGGTGTCGACACCAGCCTTGACCTCGACCTCATAGGATGCGGTCTTGGAGGGGTCGAGCACTGACGCCACCGTGATCGTTGCCTTGCCGGCCTTGTTGGCACGCAAGTAGTAGTTCACGCTATCGCCGGCCTGAACAGCGGAGACGCTCACCACAGAGGAGTCGGAGCTCTCGACCGTCACATAGGGGTAGCCGGCGCTCTCGGGCGTGGCCTTAGCGTCGACGAGCGTAACGTCGCCCTCAAAGAACTCGGTCTGGTTCTTGCCCAGCTCGATACCCTCGATGGCCTCGACACCCTGCGTGTAGTTGAAGTTGATCTCGCGCAGTGTGAGCATCTGGTCACCCGATGCCTCAAGCGGCGTGATCTCGACCTTAGTCGCCTTCTTGCCCTTGTTCTCGGCAGAGAGGCCAAAGGCGTAGCGAGCCTGGAAGGAATCGTACTCCCCACCCGCGAACTCCTGGGTCGAGCCATCCTCGAACGTCACGACGGCCTTGATCTTCTGCACGGTGCCGTTACCGCCGTCGCGGTTGACGACCTCAACGGCATCGAGCTTCGATGGTGTCTTAAAGGCAAATGTCATCGTGGTGGGAAGCTTCACGTAACTCGGAAGCTTGCCCTCGCTGTCCCAGTTGCCGCTCCAGTTCCACAGGAACTCAAAGCCGTTGTCGCCCTCATCGTTATCGAACAGCGCGTTATAGCTCTTCTGCTGAATAAGCTTCTCGACGTTGGAACCGTCGTCGGTCGTGAGCTCGTCGTTGGTCATCGTGATGTTGAAGGCATCCTGACCGTACTCGGCAACCGTGGGCTGCGGAACGTCCGGCATCGTCACGGTACCGTCACTCGTAAACTCGAGCGCATCGCACGCCGGACCGATGAGCCAAGACGTCGAGGGCAGTTCAACCTTGCCGGCCGTCTTGGCCTTGAGTTTGAAGCTCGCCACCGCGCCAGTGCCGTTGTAGAGCTTGCCGTCGCCGCGGTTGGCAAAGGCGAGGTTGATGGTCTGTGTGCCGTCCGCGAACTGGACCTTCTCGCGCGACAGGTTCTCCATGCCGGCGGTCGAACCATCCTGCGAGATGCTCTCGGACACAAACTCAAACTGGTCACTCTTAAAGTTGACGAGCGCGCCCAGGGCGTTGACGTTCTTGGCGTCGGCCGCATAGACATCGACGGTGATCTCATCGCCGGCATCGACCTCGGTCTTGCTCGGAATCACCGCGAGCTTGCCGGCGACCTTGCCTTTCTGCTTGGTGCCGCCATCAAGCCCCGCCATGGTAAACGAGTAGTCGTAGACATCATAGACCCCGTTGCCGTTGAGATCGGCAAAGTGGTCGCGAATCTGCGAGTCGAACGTCGAGGTATCGGGCTCGCGGTTCTCGAGACCCAGATAATTCTTCATGTTGGAAAAGTCGCCATCGGAGATCGTTGCCTTGTTGAGGTTGGAACCCACAGCAAAGCCGTCCGTACCATCGGCCTTGTAGATGGCGATCTCGGACGCGGAGAAGAAGTTACCAACCGAAGCGAGCGGCGTCATACGCACGTAGCGTGCGGCCACGGCGCCGTCGAACGTCACCGTTTTGCAGGCGGCGGAGCGCTCCCAATCGACCTCCTGGCTCGTCCAATGGACACCGTCGAGACTCGTCTCGATGCGCATCTTGGTCACAGTGCCGTTGCCGGCGTCGGTACGCGGATAGTACTCGAGCTTGTCGAGCTTGTAGGCGCGGCCGTAGTCGACGGTGAGCGCCTTGCCCAGGTCGTTGCCGCCGGAGTGGAAGCCGCCGTCGCTCGTCTGGAACTCATGGTCGAAGGCGAGATCGGCCTTATGGCTGCCGTAGATCGAGCCCTCCCAGGTGATCTTCTCGGCCTCGGGCACGTTCCGCCATGGGTCGAGGGCGGAGTTCGCCGCGAGCACATCGCTCCAACGGGAGTAGCCCTCGGCGTTGCGCGAACGGATCTGGTAGGTGTGCTTGCTATTGTAGGCAAGATCGGTATGCGTGAATTCCGCTGCATCGCCCACGGCGAACACGGTGCCATCGACCTTAAGGTCGTAGGAGGTAGCACCATCGACCTTTCCCCAGGTGAGCTTAATGCTCGTGGGAGTCGTGGCGTCCTCGGGGGCAGCAAGGTTCGCTGGTGCGGAGAGGTTCTCGTTGAGGCGGTCGGCCGCGAGCGTGGCGTCGGCGTTCACGAAACCGCCCAGCTCGAGCGTCTGCTCCGCTGCAGCGACATCGGTCTTCGCAAACTTGACGTAGACCTTGGGGTTCGTGGTGATCTTAGTGTCGTTGAAGCTCTCGCCCTTCTCGGCCTCGGTGCTGTCCGCATCGCTGCCGTAGTGGTTGAGGTTGGGGCTTTCGTTGCAGAAGTAGACCGCTTGGCCAGCCTCGGGGGTCGCGGCGTCGAAAGCCTCCTGTGAGTCGACCTCGGTCACGTTGAGCGCAGTGCCGCCATTCTTGGCGATGACGCTCGCAGGCTTGGCGGACACGTTGGCCACAAAGGTCGTGGTACGGTTGGAATCGTAACCACTATAGCTGCCCTGGGACGCCGCAGCGGTAAAGGTTGCGGTGCCGCCCGTGGCCTTGGAGCTAAAGACGGTACTCACATGGTCACCGTAAGAGATATTGTCGATCGTGCCGTAGGCATTGTCCTCAGTCGTTTTGTTCTCGATGGAGGAGCCGTCGTCCTCGTACTGCGTGAAGCTGCCCTCACCCTCGGTGGCGAAGAACTCGACGATACGCTGGCTGCGGTCAGTGCCCTTGGTGTTGGTCTCGGTCACAGCCTCGGGGTTGTTGTTCTCGGCATACATCGGCACGATGGAATTGGCCTTTACAAAGAGCGGCAGCTTCCAGAGCGGAGCATCGTAGTTGTTGAGGACCTGGCCGCCGCGGTACTGCTTACCCGAGAAGTAGTCGATCCAGATGGTGGGATTATCATCGGTGCCGTAGTTGGGAAGGTAGATGCCGTTGCGAACGTCATTGCCCTTGTCATCTGCCTGGGTATCCTGATACACCGGCGCAACCAGGAAATTCTCACCGAACATATACTGGTACTGCGTCGAAGTGCTCGCGGCGTACTCGGAGTTGTCGGAGAGCAGCATGGCGCGGATCATGGGCAGGCCGGTATCGCCGTTACCCGTATCGATGTTGGCCGCCGAGGCCGCACTCGTGTAGATATAGGGCATGAGCTGCGCTTTGAGCTTGAGGTAGAAGCGCGAGATGCCCGTGTAGGGATCGCCGTGCGTCATGGGCGACTTGCGGTAGGTGCCCCAACCGTCCATGTCGAGCATAGAGGGCGTGAACGTCTTCCACTGGTAGTCGCGTGCCGAGATGATGGGGTCGCCGCCAAAGATGCCGTCCATGTCGGAGCCGATGTTGGGGTTGCCCGAAAGACTCTGACCGATATACGTGGGGATATGGAAGCGGATGTACTCCCAGTTGCCGCCGTACTGGTCGCCGGTCCAGATGCCGCCAAAGCGCTGCGTGCCGGCCCAACCATCGAGCGTAATGATGTTGGGGCGCTTGTTGGCGCCGGTCGTCACCGTGTCATAAGCCGTCTTGATGCCGTTAAGACCAAAAGAGTAGCCAGAGCCAACCCAGGCGACGTCGGTCTTGAGGGTAGTGATGCCTCCCGTCTTGACCTCGGCGTCGAAGTCGCGAAGCAGGTGCCACGGAGTCTCGGAGTTGCTATCGGGCTCAAGGTTGGACTGGGTCCACAGGCCCGTGCTCACGCCCTTGGAGTTAGCGTACTCGGTGAACTTCTTAAGGTTGTCGACGTTGGCGCGCACGGCGTTGAGGCGCTCGGCAGAACTCGTTCCGTCGGAGTTGACGCCGCCGGTCTTGTAGTAACCGTTCTGGCCATAGCCGGCACCGTAGCCGTCGTTCGGCAGGAACCAGCCGAGCGGCATGTCGTTGTCCTCGTAGTCATCGATAACCTGCCGGGCAGAGAACTGGCGGTCGAAATCGGTCGCCTTCATGTTCTCGGTATCGACCGTAGGACCTTCACCGTTGAGCGTCTCGGACGCAAGCGTGCCGTCGAGCTTGTAGCCCGTCGCCATGCCAGACTCGTACTTAACGTCGCCCTTCTCGCTCGAGGACTTGCTGCCCTTGGTCTCCCACTTCTTCTGACCCGAAGTCGTTGACCAGCCATCACGGTTATAGGCATTCAGATGACCCAGGTAGAAACCGTATTCGGGCAGCAGCACCGGATTACCGGTTACCTTGTAGTAGTCCTGCAGCATCTCGGTTGCCACGTTCGAGGCGCCATCGTTGGTCGCCACGAAGTAGTAGGCATCGAACTCATTCTCGCTGTGCGAAGTCGTGACCGTCGATGCATCCGTAGAACCGAAGTCGTAGGAACCTTCTGCGAACGTGTTTCGGAGCACGCCGTAGCCGTCACTCGTCCAATAGAACGGGTTGGGCGAAGCAACGCCGCCATCGGTCCAGTTGTTGGTGTTGGAGATGGCGATGGTCTGGTTGGTGTGCAGGAAGCGGCCGTTCTGAGTACCGCCGCCAAAGAAGTTCTCGGACTTCGCCTTGGCGAGCGTCTGGACGGTGCCCTTCTTATCAAGGTCGAGGGACGCGGACTCGGAGACCACGACACGGTCGCCCGACTTGATGCTCATCTTGCCAGTCGCCTTGTCCAGAATCACGGTCGCCTTTCCACCGGTGATCTCGATAGTGTCACCCTTGTCGACAACCGTCGCGCTCGGCTTGCTGTAGGTATCCGAGGTGTCGGGCTGGGCCTGAATCTTAGCCGTGTGGGACTTGCTACGCGGCGTGGCATACTCAGAGAACTCGCCTTTGGGGTCGACATTGTAACGGAAAATGCCGTCCTCTAGAAATGTGATACGGCCCTTGATGCCGTCGGCGAAATCGATGTCGACGACGTTCGAGGCGGACTGAGACACGGTCGCCGAGTCGACGCCCTTAAGCGGCGTGGCAATCGCCTGCTGGGGGCTAGCGAACACGAGAGTCGCCGCTGTTGCGACGAGGACCGCGCTTCCCTTCACCCACCGTTTCGTAAAAATGGAATTCCTACGCACCTGGACTCCTTCCCTCCGACATGCGGAAGTGTCGCGGACGCGCGCCCCGCAGCATGGGCGAACGCATCAACGGGGGGGGTGTTCGGTACATTCCGTACAATTGGCCCACCCGTTACCAAGGGGTCAACTGGTAGTAACCAGATAGCCACCTATAAGGTTGAATCAGCATACATGAGCAGTTGCGCAAATTAAGTTTGGAATTCTCCCAGCGGTATAAAAATGAACGTAGATGGCGAAGTGGGTCTAACCAACCATACCAATTGATTCTCCAGCCAGATACCACTTAAGCATAGTTTTACTTGTTTAACTGGTATTACATAACCAATACCTTTCCTCGGAAAACGGGCTTCGCGAATTATCCTGAGGGAAAGTCGTATCCGCCACCCCGCGACCCACCGGGAATTACCATGACGTACTTTGGCTGTTTTTGGTTGGAATGGAAGGTTGACGGAGGGTGGTGGGGTCGCGCGCGCAGACGTGGTGTAAGAGCGTCCTGAGGTCCGTCGCTGCAAGTCCCGATGTTACTCCTTCTTGAGGCCGTGCCTCTCGACTATCTCGTCCACTATCTCCCTGGCGCGCCGCCCGAGCGCGCGGCGCCTCCCCTCCGTCGGGGCCGGCCTGCCCGCGGGCTCGGCGAAGCCCCCGGCGGCCGAGGCCTCGGAGAACACGCGCTGCTGGGACCACTGCCCCTCGGTCTCCATGAGGCTCGCGCACGTCAGGCGCAGCATCGACTCCCTCGAGGGGAAGGACTGCACGACCCTGTAGCGGCGCTTGATCTCGCGGTTGGCGCGCTCCTGGACGTTGTTGGTGCGGAGCTTGGCCCAGTGCGCCCTGGGGAAGGCCGTGAACGCCAGCGCGGAGTCCTCGGCCCGCTCGAAGACCTCGCCGGCCCTGGCGGACACCGACGCCACCCAGGGCGCCGCCTCGGCCCACACGCAGCGCGCGAGGTCGGGGTCGTCCTGGTAGACCGCGGCGTGCACGAGGTCCCTGACGGCCGCCTTGGAGTCCTCGGGCCTGCCCGAGCAGGCGCTCTGGAGGTTGCGCTGCAGGTGCGTCACGCAGCGCTGCCAGGCGCAGCCCTGGAACAGGCGCGAGACGGCGGCCACGAGCCCGGCGTGGCTGTCGGAGACCACGAGGCGAACGCCGGCCAGCCCGCGCTCGCGCAGCCCGCCGAGGAATGCCGCCCAGGAGTCCTCGCTCTCGGTGTCGACCACGTCGCAGCCCAGGAAGTGCTTGCGCCCGTCGGCGCCCAGCCCGATCGCGGTCACGACGCCCTGCGAGACGACCGACGAGCCGACCCTGCAGCTCATGTAGGTGGCGTCGAGCCACAGGTAGCAGCACGGCGTGCCCGAAAGGTCGCGGCGGCGGAACTCCTCCACCTCGGCGTCGAGGTCGGAGCAGAGGCTCGAGACCTCCGAGCTCGACAGCGAGGATATGCCCAGCTTGGACGCCACGCGCTCGACCTTGCGGGTGGACACGCCGCACACGTACATCTCCTGCACGATGGAGGCCACCGAGGTGTCGACGCGCGACCATCGCGCGAGCATGCCCTCGGGGTAGTAGGTGCCGTGCCTGAGCTTGGGTATCTCGAGCTCCACGTCGCCCACGGCGGTCTAGAGCGACCTGGGGCGGTAGCCGTTGCGGCTGTTCCCCCTGCCGTCGCTGCGCTCGTTGCGGCTCGCGCCGCACATCTGCTGGGCCTCGGAGTCCATCAGCGCGTTCATCACGCCGCCCAGCACCCTGCACGCGAACTCGCGCGCGTCGCCGCACTCCTGCCAAAGCCTCGCCGCCTCGAGGGCCTCGTCGCGGCCGAGGCGCAGTACACTCTCTTCTTGGGGCATCGCCTTTCCTTCCATTCGTCACCTTCATTACTCCAACGACGAATTCTAGGCGGTGTCCCCTCCCTTTCAAGAAAGAAAAGAGGCGGGGCATGCCCCGCCTCTTACACCACATCTCTGCGCGCTACCGGTGGTGGACAGTTAGTTCAGATACGTATTATTTGGCCGTGCCAATTGGCATTAATGGATTGGTTTGGAGCCACTTTGGACCCAATAATGGGCTATTCTCGCCCTTGAGCGAGCGCCTCTGTCGGCCCAGAAGGCCAAAAACGGCTCATTTGACCCCAAATCGACCTTCGTCAGCCTTTAAAAAAATACGTATCTGAACTAACTGTCCAGGGACATGTCTCCCCCATAGCAAAAAGTCTCTTGGCGAATGACAATTCGCCAAGAGACCCCATACAAAACGTGGGCTCTGTCGTTCGAATGAACGACAGAGCCCACGCTCACTTTTTATTCAGCCCTAGTCATCGCGCAAAGCCCCTTCGGCAGCACACGGTGCAGCCGAGTCACCGCAGACCGGGGCGGGAGGCGGACCTTTCTCTCGGAAAACTTCGCGAAGCCCAGTTTCCGAGAGAAAGCGTCCGATCCCGCCCCGGGCGACGGGATGAGTCTTACACCGTGTACTGCGGCAGGTCCTGCAGGGCGATGACGTCCATGCCCATGTCGTTGGCGCTGCCGTGACCCTGCTGGTCCTCGCGCACCGCCTCGATGGCACTCACGTACGTGTTGGCGGCAGACATCGCCGTCACGCAGGTCACGCCACGACGGACGGCCTCGGTGCGCAGTAGATAGCCGTCGCCGCGCGAACCCGGACCATACGGCGTGTTGATGATTACCGCGATCTTGCCATCGGCGATGAGGTCGCCGATGTTGGGACGCTCGCCGTCGTGCGGGCCGCTAATCTTCTCCACGACCTCGCACGTCACGTTGCCGCCGCGCAGCACTCGTGCCGTACCCTCGGTAGAGCAGATGTCAAAGCCCAGATAGCGCAGGATACGGGCGACCGAAAGGATATGGCGCTTGTCGCGGTCGCACACGCTAATGAACACCTTGCCGGCGCTCGGGTCGGGCAGCTTGTAGTCAATCGCCAGCTGCGTCTTGGCGTATGCCTCGGGATAGCTCTTGGCGATACCCATGACCTCGCCCGTCGACTTCATCTCGGGCCCCAGGATAACGTCAGCGCCCGGGAAACGACCCCAGGGCATAACGGCTTCCTTCATGCAGAACCAGTCCAGCTGGCGCTCGTCGCTCGGCAGGCCCAGGCTCGCGATGGAATCGCCCGCCATGATACGCGTCGCGCACTTGGCCAGCGGCACGCCGGTGGCCTTGGAGATAAACGGCACGGTACGGCTGGCACGCGGGTTGGCCTCGATCACGTAAACGGTCTCGCCCTTGATGGCATACTGTACGTTGACCAGGCCGCGTACGCCCAGCGCCATCGCGATGCGGCGCGTGGTCTCACGGAGCTTCGCCTGCAGGCTCTCGCTAAAGCTGAACGGCGGAATGCAGGTCGCAGAGTCGCCGGAGTGAATACCGGCCTCCTCGATATGCTCCAGAATGCCGCCGATGTAGACCTCTTCGCCATCGCACAGGGCGTCGACATCGGACTCGATCGCACCCTCCAAGAAGCGATCCAGATACACCGGGTAGTCGGGGCTAATGCGCGCAGCCTCGGCCATGTAATCGCGCAGATGCTCGGCATCGTAGGCGATCATCATGCCGCGGCCGCCCAGCACATAGCTCGGACGCACCAGCAGCGGGTAGCCAATGTGTGCGGCAACGGCCTCGGCCTCCTCAAACGAGGTGGCCTGACCCGCCGGCGGGTACATGATGCCCAGCTTGTCGAGCAGAGCAGCGAAGCGCTCGCGGTCCTCGGCAAAGTCGATGGCATCGGGCTTGGTGCCCATGATGTTGACGCCACTCTCCTCGAGCATGCGCGCCAGCTTAAGCGGGGTCTGGCCGCCGAGCGTCACCACGACGCCATCGGGGCGCTCAACGTCGATAACGTCCATGACGTCCTCGTAGGTGAGCGGCTCAAAGTACAGGCGGTCTGACGTGTCGTAGTCGGTCGAAACGGTCTCGGGATTGCAGTTGACCATGATGGTCTCGAAGCCGCGGGCCGCCAGCGCGTAGCTCGCGTGCACGCAGCAGTAATCGAACTCGATACCCTGGCCAATACGGTTGGGGCCGGCGCCCAGGATCATCGCCTTGGGCTTGTCCGCCGGCGTGGTCTCGTCGGGAGCCACGCACTTCTTGGCATCCGGACTCGTGCGGTAGATGTTCTCGTACGTCTTGTAGTGGTACTCCGTGGCGCTCGAGAACTCCGCAGCGCAGGTATCGACCGTCTTCATGCTGGGAACCACGCCCAGGCCCTTGCGATAGGCGCGCACAAAGCGCTCGTCCGAGCCGGTCAGCGCGGCAATCTCGGCGTCGCTCGTGCCGTACTGCTTGAGCAAGCGCATCGCGTCGGCGTCGATATCCTCCACACGCAGGCCGCGGATGCTCTCCTGGACCTGCACCATGTCGTTGATGCGGTTGAGGTACCACGGGTCGATGCCGCAGGTGGCATGGATGCGAGCGATGTCCCAGCCACGGCGCAGGGCCTCGACCACAAAGAAGATGCGGTGCTCGGTCGGCGTGGCCACGGCTTGAGCGAGCTCGTCGTCGCTCAGCTTATCGGCACCCTCCTTGCCACCGGCGCAGATACCCTGGTGACCGTCCTCCAGCGAGCGCATGGCTTTGCCAAAGGCCTCCTCAAAGGTGCGGCCAATCGCCATGATCTCGCCCACGGCCTTCATGCGTGTGGTGAGCGTGGGGTCGGTACCCTTGAACTTCTCGAAGGCAAAGCGCGGCACCTTGACCACACAGTAGTCGATTGTGGGCTCAAAGCAGGCGGGCGTAGCCTTGGTGATGTCATTGACAATCTCGTCGAGCGTGTAGCCCACGGCCAGGCGCGCGGCGGCCTTGGCGATGGGGAAACCCGTGGCCTTGGAAGCGAGGGCGGACGAGCGGCTCACGCGCGGGTTCATCTCGATGACGATCAGGCGGCCGGTCTGGGGATTCACGGCAAACTGCACGTTGGAGCCGCCGGTCTCGACGCCGATCTTCTCCAAGATGGCGAGCGAGGCGACACGCATGCGCTGATACTCCAGGTCGGAGAGGGTCTGCGCCGGCGCCACGGTGATGGAGTCGCCGGTATGCACGCCCATGGGGTCGAGGTTCTCGATGGAGCACACGATGATGCCGTTGCCGGCGTGATCACGCATGACCTCCATCTCGTACTCTTTCCAACCCTCGATGGACTCCTCGACCAGCACCTCGTGGGCGGGCGAGAGTTCCAGGCCCTGGCTCACGATGGAGACGAGCTCCTCGTGGGTGTGAGCGATGCCGCCGCCGGCGCCGCCCAGGGTAAAGCTCGGGCGCAGTACGCAGGGATATCCCACGCGCTCGGCGATGGCCTCGGCGTCGGTCACGCTGTAGGCGTAGCCCGAGCGCGCGACCTCCAGGCCGATCTCGGCCATGGCCTCGTTAAAGAGTTTGCGGTCCTCGCCGCGCTCGATGGCGGCCAGGTCGCAGCCGATCATCTCGATGCCGTACTTGTCCAGCGTGCCGTCTTTCGCCAGCTCGACGGCGGCGTTCAGACCGGTCTGGCCGCCCAGCGTGGGCAGCAGCGCGTCCGGGCGCTCTTTCTTGATTACGCGCTCGATAAACTCGGCGGTGATGGGCTCGACATAGGTGCGGTCGGCAAGACCCGGGTCGGTCATGATGGTCGCCGGGTTGGAGTTGACCAGGATGACCTCAAAGCCATCCTCCTTGAGCACCTTGCAGGCCTGGGCGCCGGAGTAGTCGAACTCGCAGGCCTGGCCGATAACGATGGGGCCCGAACCAATAACGAGGATGCGCTTGATGTCAGTACGTTTCGGCATGTTAGTTCTCCTCGGTCTCGGTCGCAGCGGAACCATTGTCGGCAAAGTTCCAGCCGGCAAGGCGGTCCTTCGCGGTATCGATGTCCAGGTAGTTCTCCTCGCCGTCCATGAGTCGCGTAAAGGCGGTAAAGAGATAGTGGGCATCGGTGGGGCCAGGCGAGGCCTCGGGGTGGTACTGGACCGAGAAGCACGGGGCGTCGAGCAGCTGGATGCCCTCGGCGGTGCCGTCGTTGAGGTTCACATGCGTCAGGCGAATGCGACCAAAGCGCTCGTTCATCACGACCGGCGCGATTCCGCGGCGCACCCAGACGCGCAGATCTCCATCGGCCGCATGCTCGGTCTCGCCGCCGGAAAACTCGGGGACAAGCTTGCCCAGGCTGGGGAACAGCAGGCCGAAGCCGTGGTTTTGCGCGGTGATCTCCACGCGGCGGCTCACCAGGTTCATGACCGGCTGGTTGCCACCGCGGTGACCGAACTTAAGCTTTTCCATCTGGGCGCCGCAGGCCAGGCTGATCATCTGGTGACCAAGACAAATACCAAAGACCGGCACCTTGCCGATCAGCTGCTGCACCTGCTCGTAGGTCTCCACCACGGCGTCGGGGTCGCCGGGGCCATTGGACAAAAAGACACCGTCGGGATTCATGTCGAGCACCTCACTCGCGGGCGTGTCCCACGGCACGACGGTAAGGTCGCAGCCGGCGCGGACCAGCCCCTCCAGAATACCGCGCTTCACACCGCAGTCGTAGGCGACCACCTTGTGACGGGCAGGAGCGGCAGCCGCAAGTGCAAAGTCATGCGTGGCAGGCAGGTCGACGGCGGCAAAGGCGTGGGGCTCAGCGCAGCTCACGGTCTTGACCAGGTTCTCGCCTACCAGCGTGGGCGCTGCGGCCAGACGCTCGGCAAGCTCGTCGACGTCGAAGATCTCGGTCGAGATAATGCCCATCTTGGAACCATTATCGCGCAGATGGCGCACCAGGGCGCGGGTATCGACACCCTCGATAGCGACGATGCCGTGAGCGCGCAGGTACTCCGGCACGCTGACGGCCGAGCGCCAGTTAGAAGGCGTGGCGCACATGTCGCGAACGATCATGCCGCGCATAGCCGGAGCGCTCGCATGGCGCACGGCGTCGCCGGGGAAGGCCGACTGGACGTCGGTCTCGTCGATACCGTAATTGCCGATCTGCGGATAGGTCATGGTTACGATTTGGCCGGCATAACTCGGGTCGGTCATGACCTCAAAGTAACCCTCGAGCGAGGTGTTGAAGCAGACTTCGCCGGTCGCGGTGCCCTCGGCGCCGCATGCACGTCCATAAAAAATGGTCCCATCCTCAAGATACAGGATGCAGGGACCACAGGTGCCCTTGCTGGTTTTGGCCAGCATACGCTGGCAAAGCTCGCTGGGCGCGAAGGTGCGGGCGGCAGCGCCCGCGGTATGGTTGTTCGCCATAGTTCTCCTTCCCGGTCTCACAGGACCGGCTTAAAGGTGTGTAGTTAGGCCTCGCGGTATTGTAACCGTAAGCATGCCTCATGGCGTTAATTTCATCGAAATGTTTACGAAATGATAATTATGACTTTCTATGCATAATGATTTTTCTAGGACGAGGATTAAAAATCATCCCGCGGGGCTTGTGGCTCACGCGGGATGATGGCGTCTTATTTTTTCTTGTCCTGCTCCAGCAGTTCGGACGGTGTGCGATCGGGCTTGCCGCCGCGGAAAATCTCGCGGCCATGCAGACGATGTTCCAGGTCACGCTCGGCCTTTTCCTCGTCAATCTTGGTCTGGCTCACCACCGGGTCCTCAATCAACGACGACACCGAGTTCACCTGCTTCTGAATGCGCTCGGCGATGGTGTCATCCATACTCACGATGCGCATCTTCCAGTCGATACTCGTGGCGTTGGATGAGCTCTTGGTCCACACGAACGTCAAAATGGCGCTCTGGTGGCCCCGCGCGGGGAACATGCCAAAGAAGGAATCGTGCTGAATGTTGCTATCCTCGTCGATATAGGCGTGAACGTTATACACCACGCGGTCGATCTTGTCGTTGAGCAGCGCGTTGGTCGCAAGCGCCGCGGCCTGGATCTGCCCGTTGGACAGCAGCTCGAGCTCGTTGGCAGACGATGTGTCCAACACCGTCACCTCGACCGTGCCCGTACGCTCATCGGCTTCATCGACGGTAAAGTCGAGCGGGAACTGCGTAAAGCCGTTGCCCCATTCAAGTCCACCCTTGAGCGCGGTCGAAACGGTATCGACCGAAACGCTCTCGGACAGGTTGGCGGTGTTCAGACGACGCATCACGCCGTAGCCAATCTGCATGCCCACGATCAGCACCAAAATACCGATGACCACGGCCATCGCGGTCTTCGTAATGGTATGGCTCACCTGCGAGCCCGAAGGATCGTCCTCGGACAGCGGGTCGATATGTTTTGCCTGGCTCGCGCGGTCCTCGCTGCGCAGCTGCGCTAGCGCCGCTTTGTCACCGCGCTTGGCCGCAGCCTCCTTCTCACGCATGCGCTCGGTACGCTTTTTGGCGAGCGTGGGATCCAAGACGCCGGATGCATCGATTTCGGAGAATAACTCCGTCACTTCTTCCGGAGTCAAAGGGTTCTTGTCAGCCATAAACTTCCTGTCATATCAATCAGTCGAGCTCGTGCGCACGCGCACCTTCGAACTGCATTCGATAGTAACGGGCATAGGTGCCGCCACGGGCGAGAAGCTCCTCGTGCGTGCCACGCTCCACAACGCGACCATGCTCAACGGTCGCAATCTCATCGGCATGCTTAATGGTCGAAAGACGGTGGGCGATGATAATCGTGGTGCGGCCGCGTGCCAGCTCTTCGAGTGACTCCTGCACCGCCTCCTCGCTCTCGTTATCCAAAGCACTCGTCGCCTCGTCCAAAATCAGGATCTTGGGATTCTTGAGAAACACGCGCGCGATGGCAACGCGCTGCTTCTGTCCGCCCGAAAGACGGCTGCCGCGCTCGCCCACCACGGTGTCGTAGCCCTGCGGAAGCGACTCGATAAAGGCATCGATGTTGGCGCGACGGGCGGCCTCGGCGATCTCTTCTGCCGTAGCGCCCGGCTTGCCGTAGGCGATGTTCTCGCCAATCGTACCGTCAAATAGATAGACATCCTGCTGCACCAGGCCGATGGCGCGGCGCAGGCTCTGCTGCGTCACATCGCGCACGTCCTGACCGTCGATGCTAATGGATCCGGTAGCCACGTCATAAAAGCGCGGCAGCAGCGAACAGGTCGTGGACTTGCCGCCGCCCGAAGGGCCAACCAAAGCGATGGTCTGCCCGGGCTTGATGGACAGGTCCATATGGTCGATAACGGGACGCTCGTCGGCATAGCCCTCGCCCAGCTCGACATCCTCGTAGTTAAAGCACACGTCGTGATACTCCACGGCGCCAGCAGTCACCTGCAGATCCGTAGCGCCCGGCTTGTCCTGGATATCCGGCGCGGTCGAGAGCACCTCGTCCATACGTTTAAAGCCGGCGATAGCCTTCTGATACGTTTCGGCCGAATTGACGAGCGTCTCAAGCGGCGTGCAGAACAGCGAAATATAGAGTGCAAAGGTCGCCATATCGACCGCCTGCAGCTGTCCCTTGGCGACCAGCCAGCCGCCCAGCAGCACCACGATCACATAGAGCACACCCGAGAGCAGGCCATACGTCGCGGTATAGACGCCCATGGCGTGATACATGTTCTCCTTGGACAAAAGGTAGCGGTCGTTAGAGGCACGGAACTTGGCACGCTCGGTCTCCTCGTTGGCAAAGCTCTTGACCACGCGCATGCCCGCCAGAGAATCCTGCAGCTGTGCATTAATGCCGCTGATCTTCTTGCGGTTGTCGCTAAAGACCTCGCGCATGCGCATGTTCTGCCAAAACATGACGACCGCAAACGCCGCCGTCACCACGGCCATGGCAAGCGCCAGCACCGGAGCGATGGTAAAGAGGATCACAAACGAGCCGATAATCTCGATACCGCAGATGATGATCCACTCGGGTACGTGATGCGCCGCCTCGCAGATATCGAACAGGTCGTTGACCACGCGGCTCATCATGTCACCCGAGCTGTTGCGGTCGAAGTACGCAAAGCTAAAGCGCTCATACTGGTCGAACAGGTCCTCGCGCATTTTGGACTCCATGCGCGCGCCCATCACGTGGCCCCAATAGCTCACAAAGTAGCGGCAGGCGCAGCGGACGGCATACATCAGCACCAAGCCCACCGCGATCATGCCGAGCGCCTGCATAATGGCAGCCTGACCCTGAGTAAATAGCCCACCGGTCAAATTACGCAGAATAATAGGAAAAGCAAGGTCAATGGCGGCAAGCACCAGAGCACAAACAGTATCAGCAACAAAAAGCCCCATCTGGGGCTCGTAATACGAAAGAAACCTCTTCAGCATGTGATCCTCAAAGAAATATCAGCAACGTAAGGCCCTGGGACAAAGCAATCAGTAGTACTTGTCCCAGGGCTATCCCCACTCGTTAAAGCTCCGTGCCCCCAAGGCGGTGTGCGATGCTGTCGCAGGCCAAGGCGCCCACGACGGTCTTGGCGTCTTCGATCTTGCCGTCGAGTACGGCGTCGATCAGCTCATGCAGCGGCACCAGGTCCACGTTGACAAACTCGTCATCATCGGGGTTGGGCGCATCAAACTCGAGCTTGGTAGCCAAGTAGATGTGGATAATCTCATCGCAAAAACCACAGGACGTGACAATCGACGTCAAAAAGCGAATGCGACCAGCCCTAAAGCCCGTCTCCTCATGCAGCTCGCGCTTGGCGCAATCGAGCGGGTCCTCGCCTGGATCGAGCTTGCCGGCGGGAATCTCGACCGTCACGCGGTCGATGGCGGTGCGGTACTGACGCACCAGTACGATCTTGCCGCTCTCGGTCAGTGCCACAACAGCCGCCGCACCCGGATGGCGAACGATATCGCGGGCGCTGCGGCGACCGTTGGGCAGCTCAACCTCAAGACGGTGGACGTCGAGGATCTTGCCCTTCCAGGCGCACTCCTCCGAAAGAATCTTCTCGTGCAGCTCGGCATCGTGCGGGTCGTCATCGCCCAGCACCAGCGCCGGCTCGTCAGCGACCTCGCCACCAGGCTCGCCCTCGGCGTGCCCATACATGCGGCTGTCCTCTTCGACGATCTGCGCGTCCACGAGCTCTTCGTTCTTCTCGTCCATCCGTCTCATCCCTCTCGGACTTTAGGCATCCCAGGCGTCGCGGCCACGCAGCGCGCGCAGGCCGATGTCATGACGCAGGGTCTTGCCCTCAAAATCAATCTTCTCGCAGGCCTCGTAGGCAAGGTTGCGAGCGTTCTCGAACGTGTCGCCCAGCGCGGTCACGGCAAGCACACGACCGCCGTTGGTCACGAGCTGACCGTCCACCACGGCGGTGCCGGCATGGTAAACGGTCACGTTCTCCATGGCCTCGGCGTCGGCGATGCCGGTGATGACCTTGCCTTTCTCGTAGCTGCCGGGGTAGCCCGCGCTCGTCAGGACAACAGCCACGGCCCACTCGTCACGCCAATCGAGCTCAATCTGATCAAGCTCGCAGTTGGCGCAGGCGAGCATAACCTCGACCAGGTCGTTCTTAAGGCGCGGGAGCACGACCTGCGTCTCGGGATCACCAAAGCGGGCGTTGAACTCCAGCACCTTGGGGCCGGCGGGGGTGAGCATAAAGCCGCCATACAGGCAGCCGCGGTAGTCGATGCCCTCGGCAGCAAGCTCGGCAATGGTCTGCTCCATGACCTTCACCATCGTGGCGTGCTCCTCATCGGTCACGATGGGCACCGGGCTGTAGACACCCATGCCGCCGGTGTTGGGACCCTTGTCGCCCTCGAGCGCGCGCTTGTGGTCCTGCGAGGTGGCCATAGGGCGCACGGCCTTGCCGTCGGTAAAGGCCAGCAGCGAGCACTCGGGACCAACGAGCATCTCCTCGATAACCACGGTGTTGCCGGCATCGCCAAAGGTGCCGCCAAAGCACTCGCGCACGGCCTCTTCGGCCTGCTCAAGTTCGGTCGCCACGATAACGCCCTTGCCCGCGGCAAGGCCGTCGGCCTTGACGACCAGCGGGGCGCCCTGCTCGCGCACGTAGGCGAGAGCCGAAGCCTCGTCGGTAAACGAACCATAGGCTGCCGTCGGAATGCCCGAACGCTCCATGAGCTGCTTGGAGAACAGCTTGGAGCCCTCCATCTGGGCGCCCTCGGCACCCGGGCCAAAGCAGGGAATACCCGCCGCGCGCACGGCGTCGGCCACGCCCGCCACGAGCGGAGCCTCGGGGCCAATTACCACGAGTCCGCATCCGTGGCTCTGCGCAAACGCCGCCACGGCCGCAGGATCGCAGTCGTCGAGAACAACGTTCTCGCCGCAGCTCGCGGTGCCGCCGTTACCCGGCGCGATGTAGAGCTTGCCGGCGCGCGGTGATGCCGCGAGCTTAGCTGCCAAAGCATGCTCACGGCCGCCGCTGCCCAACAACAGGATGTCGATGGTTTGAGTGTCCGCCTTCAAGGGTGCCTCCTCTATGGATGAACGGCCCGCTCCGCGCGAGCCCTTTGCAAGCAAATATACCCCTCGGCCGCCCGTCCGGGCTGCAAAGGGGTATATCGCAATAACCAAATAGTCCCGATTACTTCCAGAATCGGTTGATGATCTGCTCGCGACCAGCGCCAACGCCAATGAACGTCACGCGGGTGTGTGCCAGATCCTCGATAAACGCCACGTAGTCCTGAGCCTCCTGCGGCAGCTCCTCAAAGCTGCGGCAACCGGTGATATCGCACTTCCAGCCAGGGAGCTCCTCGTAGATGGGCTTGGCATGCTCAAAGCGCACCTGGTGTTCGGGCACGCTCGTGTAACGCTCGCCATCGACGTCGTAGGCAACGCACACCTTGATGGTGTCGAAAGCCGAAAGCACGTCGAGCTTGGTCACGGCGATGTCAGTGAGGCCGTTGACGCGCGAGGCATAGTTGGCGATAGGGCCGTCAAACCAGCCGCAACGACGACGGCGACCGGTGGTCACGCCGTACTCATAGCCCTCCTCGGTCAGCGTGTGGCCGGCCTCGGACTCATAGGAAAGCTCGGTGGGCATGGGGCCCGAACCGACGCGGGTGATATAGGCCTTCATGACGCCCAGCACGCGGTCGACGTTCTTCATGCCCACGCCAGAGCCGGTGATGGCACCGCCGGCGGTGCAGTTGGAAGACGTCACGTACGGATAGGTGCCGTGGTCGATGTCGAGCAGCGTCGCCTGGGCGCCCTCAAACAGCAGGTTCTTGCCCTCATCGATCATGTTGTTGAGCAGCAGGCTCGTCTCGGTGATGTAGGGACGCAGGCGCTCGGCCATCGGCAGGTACTCGTCGCAAATCTGGTCCACGGTGTAGGTGGGCAGGTTGTAGATGAGCTCGAGCTCGGGGTTCACGCGGGCGAGAGCGGTCTCCAGCTTGTCGCGGAACAGTGCCTCGTCCAGCATGTCCTGCATGCGCAGGCCAATGCGCGCCATCTTGTCCTGATAGCACGGACCGATGCCGCGCTTGGTGGTACCGATGTTCTTCTTGCCGAGCTTCTGCTCAAAGGCGCCATCCAGATCGATGTGGTACGGCATGATGACATGCGCGTTGCCGCTAATCTTGAGGTTCTTGGTGGTGATGCCGTCGGCCTCGAACATATCGATCTCCTCAAGGACAACCTTGGGGTTGACGACGCAGCCGTTACCGATCACCGACACGTGATCGGAATACATGATGCCGGAGGGCACCTGGTGCAGGCCGTACTTCTTGCCGTTGACGACGATGGTGTGGCCGGCGTTGTTGCCTCCCGAGTAGCGCACGACGGCATCGAAGTCGCCGGCGACCAGGTCGCAAATCTTACCTTTGCCCTCATCGCCCCACTGGGCACCGACCAAAACGGTTGACGGCATGTTTACTCCTTACATTCATGGACTGTCTACGCGCCACGCCGGCACGCAGAAGCACAAAACATTCCCAGTATACCCGTGCAACGGGCGCCTGTCCTACTCCTCGGCATGTGCCCCATCAAGCTCATAGAACTTGGTGGATGCCGGCAGGAACATCAGATCGACGTCGCCGATCGGGCCCGAACGGTTCTTGGCCACGACGATACGCGTAACGCCCTCGTCGGGTCGATCGTCGCGCGAGGCCTCGGCCTCGTCGGCGGAGCGGTCCAAGAACATAACGATATCGGCGTCCTGCTCGATGGAGCCCGATTCACGAAGGTCGGAAAGCTGCGGGCGCTTGCCGGTACGGGATTCGACCTGACGCGAGAGCTGCGACAGCGCGATGAGCGGGATCTTGAGCTCCTTGGCCATGATCTTCAGACCACGCGACATCTCCGAAACCTCGACGGTACGGCTCTCGGAGCGGCGTCCCGGCGGAGGACTCACCAGCTGCAGGTAGTCCAGGATGATGATTGCCTTCTCCTTGTTATGGAGCATGCGGCGGCTCTTGGCGCGAATCTCGGTCACTGTGGTGCCGGGCGTATCGTCAATCAGAATATCGAGCTTGGACAAGGTCTGCGTGGCCTCGTTGATATTGGCCCACTGCTCGGGGCTAATGCGGCCCATGCGGAAGTCACTGATCGAGATCATGGCGTAGGCGCAAATCAGACGCTGGGCAATTTCTTTGCCCGACATCTCCAGCGAGAAGAAGCCGACGGTATAACCGGCAGCGGCAGCGTTGAGCGCCAGATTCAGGGCGAACGACGTCTTACCCACAGCAGGGCGGGCGCCGATAATGATGAGCTGGCCCTCGCGGAAGCCCATGAGCATGCGGTCGAGTGACGGGAAGCCCGTGGGCACGCCCGCAGCCTGACCACCGGCCTGACACACTTCCTCGGCCTCGTTATAGGCCTCAACCATAAACTCGGTCAGCGTCTTGTAGCTCGACTTGACCTCGCGTGCCGTGACCTTGAGCAGCTTGCTCTCGGCTAGCTCCACGACCTCTTTGGTGTCGGTGGGGGCGTTATATGCCAGCGCGTTGATCTCGTTGGTGGCGCCGATCAGCTCGCGCAGCATCGAATCGCGACGAACGATGGCGGCATGGTGCTGCCAGTTCACGAGCGACAGAGTCTGACCCATCAGCTCCAAAATGTAGGCCTCGCCGCCCACGGCATCGAGCTTGTTGATGCTTCGCAGGTAATCGATCAGCGAGATGGAGTCGATGGGAATGCGCCTGTTGTACATATCGACCATCGCGGTGTAGATGGTCTTATGAATGGGCCGGTAGAAATCATCGGGCTGCAGCTCGACCTGGGCCTCTTCGACCACCTCGGGCGATAGCAGCATAGCGGCCAGTACATTGGCCTCTGCATCTTGGTTTTGGGGAAGACCCAACTTTGAGCCGCGGTCCTCGACCGTCAGCCCCGTCTCCCTATCGTCATATGCCATGAGCATCCTCATTCATATCGCTTGCGAGCATCCATAGTATCAGCCACGGTCCCAAAACGCGCCGCGCGCCGCCAATCATCACCGAACCAAACGGATGAACGGTCCTGTATATAGGACTTCGACGCAACGTTCACCATGACACTCACTCAGCGCAAAAAACAAAAGGGCGCCCTGGTTTCCCAGAGCGCCCTTCTTAGAACAAGATTGTTGCGTTGCAGCAAATGCTACTCGGCAGCAGCCTCAGTCTCGACCTCGGCGGTCTCGGCCTCGGCGACCTCAGCGGCCTCCTCGACCTCAGCCTCGGCAGCGAGCTCCTCGGCGGTAACGCCGACGAGAACGACAACCTCGGCCTTGATCTCGCGGTACAGCGAGATGGCAACGGTGTGGGCACCGGCAACCTTGATGGGCTTACCGAGCTCGACGCGCTTGCGGTCGATGTCCATACCGAGCTGAGCCTTGATGGCGTCAGCGACCATAGCGGCGGTAACGGAGCCAAAGAGGATGCCCTCGTCGCCGACCTTGACGTCAACGGTGACCGTCTTGCCCTCGAAGGCAGCCTTGGTCTCGTTGGCGGTAGCCAGACGGACGGCCTCGCGCTTGGCGATGTTGTTGCGACGCTCGTCAAGCTGCTTGAGGTTGCCCTTGGTGGCGGCAACAGCGAGCTTCTTGGGGAACAGGAAGTTCTCAGCGTAACCCTGAGCGACCTCTACGACGTCACCCTCGCCGCCCTTGCCCTTGATCTCATCGAGAAGAATAACCTTCATGATGCGTCTCCCTTCTTAGCCGCGGTCGCGGTTGCCACGAGAGGAAACCACGGGGACGGTGTACGGCAGGAGAGCCATCTCGCGGGCGCGCTTGATGGCGTTGGCGATGTCATGCTGATGCTGCGTGCAAGCGCCAGTGACGCGACGGGGCTTGATCTTGCCACGGTCGGTCATGTACTTACGGAGAAGCTGAGTGTCCTTATAGTCGATGAACTCAGTGTTCTCCTTGCAGAACTGGCAGTACTTACGACGCGGCTGACGTGCAGAAAAATCATTAGCCATGTCAAAATACCTTTCATTTGGCAACTTCGGCGAACCGAAGCCGCCTCTCACTCAAAAATAGGTGAACAACCCTTAGAACGGGATGTCCTCATCGTAGACGTCGACCGCGGGCGGCGTAGCCACCGGCGCGGCAGGACGTGCTGCGGGCGCGGGAGCTGCGGGGGCGTAACCGCCCTGATCGTAGCCACCCTGGCCACCACGGGAGCTCATAAACTCGATCTCATCGACGATGACCTCAAGCTTGCTCCGGCGCTGGCCGTCGCGCTCCCAAGAGCTGTAGCGCAGCTTGCCCTCGATCGCGACCTTGTTTCCCTTTGCCAGGAAACGGCTCACGGCCTCGGCGCGGGTGCCGAACATGGTGCAGTCGACAAAGTTGGGATAGTCCTCCCACTCGCCAGTCTGCGCGTTGCGGCGACGATCGTTCACGGCAACGCCAAAGGACAGAACCTGGGTTCCGCCGGCGGTGGCGCGCAGCTCGGGATCGCGGGTGAGGTTACCGGTGATGTTCACTCGATTGATGCTCATAACTCACTACTTCCTCTTGGGGCACAAGCCCAGTCCAAAACGACAGTCTTACTCCTGGTCGTCGCGACGGACGATCATGTGGCGGACCACAGCGTCGGTGATGCGCAGGACGCGATCAAGCTCGGCGATCTGGGTAGGATCTGCGTGGAAGTTGATGAGGGTGTAGTCACCATCGGTGAGGTCGTTGATCTCGTAGGCGAGCTTGCGCTTGCCCCACTCGTCAACGGAGTCGACCTTGCCAGCGCCCTCAGCGATCGTGGTATCGATACGCTTCATAACAGCGAGACGAGTCTCGGGGTCGAGCGACGGGTCAACAAAGAACAGCAGTTCATAAGCCTTCATATTGTCACCTCCTCTGGGCAAATGTGGCTTCAGGTCGTGAAGGTGCGCCTGAAGCAGGAAAAGACTTGGTAATAATATCTTTCAACCTCCTAGGCTGCAAGAATATGCAGCTACAACCTCATGACCTCCACATATGCCCATACTCGCACGACGTTTCATGCGCATTCCAACCAAATGCTGACCAAAAGCTTGACGGATCTGTGGACAAGATACGGTGCCGTGAGGACAAGCTGAGCCAAGTCGCAGGTCAACGGGCGCATGGTTGTGGTCGCAAAATGCATACCAGTGGCCCACAGCACCACCCAAAGATTTTTAAATTCATTGCCAAATCGCTTATAAATACCCCTTTTGAACAATTGAGTTGATCAACTACGCTGGTCGGAAGCCGTTTTTTGGCATCTCAAACCCCGCTGCAACGCCAAACGCGGCCAAGCGTTTTAAAAAATGCCAACTTTTCTGTTTGCACTTTGCGATTCCTCGTGTATACTGACTTTCGCATTTAACGGAGAGTTGTCCGAGTGGCCGAAGGAGCACGATTGGAAATCGTGTAGGCGTCAAAAGCGTCTCCAGGGTTCAAATCCCTGACTCTCCGCCAGTTAATTCCAAAGCAGGCCTTCGAGCCTGCTTTGTTTTTACCCCACGCGGAGGGGTGGCAGAGTGGTTGAATGCGGCGGTCTCGAAAACCGTTTGGCCTGTATAAGGTCACGAGGGTTCGAATCCCTCCTCCTCCGCCATTTTGGTTGAGAAAGCTCCCAGATCGGGCTTATAGGACAAAATGTGTGTCCATGTTGGGGGCATCGGCGCAGGTCGATGCCCCTTTTTCAGCCGTTTAAATTC
>NZ_JBDGAV010000022.1:0-33405 GCF_040910325.1 Collinsella aerofaciens
ATCTGGAATTGCGCAGGCTCCGTATCCAAAAAGACCGCCTTGGCGTGATTGGCCACGACGATGCTCTCGTACAGGCCAAAGGCCGGCGTGGGGATGATGACCTCGTCGCCGGGGTTGAGCATAGCCATGAATGCTGCCGACAGGGCCTCGGTCGCGCCGTCGGTCAGGATGACCTCGTCGGCCGAAAACGCCAGGCCCGCGTTCCCCATGTAGGCAGACAGCGCCTCGCGCAGGGCGGGGCGACCGTTGTTGGGCGGATAGTGCGTGTCGCCGCGGCCCAGCGCGGCGGTCACCTCGGCGCTAATCACATCGGGCGTGGGAAAATCGGGCTCGCCAAGCGCAAGCGCGATGCACCCTGGGTGCTGGGCAGCGAGCGCGTTAATCCGACGGATGCCGGAGGGCTTAAGCGTGGCAAGCGAGGTATTCATGGGCAGACGCATGGCATTCCTTTCGTAAGGGTTGCACTAGGATAGCGCGGCGGGGCGCCGTCAGACGGTGTAACCTAAACGGAAACCAACCGGAAAGGAGGCGGCATGGAGACGATCGCGCGCGGCGATGTACCAAAAACGTTGCAGACCATTGCGTATATCAGCATTCCCAATAGCGCCGATCTTGAGTTTTTGCTCTGGGACCTGCAGGATGCCATCGCGGCCTATGCCCGGCTTTCCGGCACCGCGCTCCCCCGCCCGGTCGATTTGGAGGCGGATGATGCCGGTGCAGTCGATGGCATCGTGCTGGCCATTGAAGATATGGCTGACGATGAGACGTTGACAGCTATCGAGCAGGCGCTTGAACGCTTTGGCGGTACGGGAACGCGCGTCTATGCCGCGATTCGAGCCGCACAAGAGGGCGCTAAGCAGGCGCGCGGGACCGCCGTTCGTCTGCACAAGGCATGTGAGCGCCATGACCAATTGTGGTGTGGCGGCGTTGTCGTCTGTGCCGGCAGCGGTATTGCGGCGCTTCGCCACTCCCCGCGTATGGGCCTCTTGCGCCGGCCATTTTCCGAAGCGATGGATAAGCTTGTGGGCGCTGTGCGCATGGGCTGCTCCGTCGAGCATGCGCAGCGACTTGGCGGCGGCAATGCCGTCAACGTCAACGTCGACGGCATGGTTTGCGCCGAGCCAGCCGTGCCCGCGCCAATCTGGCGAGGCGTTCTGAAACGCCTCGGCGCCCGCGCCCAATCAGATATCTAAATTAGAGAGCGGCCCAGTCAACGGCTTCGTGCCAACGCTCAACAAGACGCTCCAGACGCCAGGCGGCATTGGCGGGACTCGTCGAGGGCAGGACGATGGCGGGCAGCCCGGTGCGTTCTTGTAGATAGCGCTTGTAGAGCCGGCCAGCTGTACCTCCGTTGCATACCACCTGCTCAATAGGCGCATTGCCCGCAATGCGCTCGATATGTGCCGGCACAACGTTGCGAATGCTCGCGTCACTCGAGCCCTTAATGTCACAGCTCTCGATCACGTCCCACAGGGCCACGCCGCCGTTCAGCAGCATGGAGCGCTTGGCGACAATCGAGGCGTCGAGCGTCGCAGGCTCACCGCTTGCCAAAGGGTCGCCCTCGTTGGGCGGCACGGGCACACCGAGGCATGCGGCCATCACGCGCCAAAAGCGATTCTGAGGGTTACCGTAATAAAAGGCATTGGCACGCGAAAGCACCGAGGGAAACGACCCGAGCACCAAAACGCGCGAGTGCTCGTCAAACACGGGTTCAAACCCATGCTCAATATGTTGATAGCCCTCGTCCGGCGCGGCCACGAGCTAGGCCCTCAGCAGATAGCGCACCTCGTAGGGTGCAAGCTCAAGGGTACCCGTCGGCTCGACCGTGGGAGCATCGTCGGCAAGTAGGTCGACGAAGGAGCCGTTGAGTTCGCCGGCTCCAAAGGTATAGGGCTCGTTCACGGCATTGACCGCCACAAGCACCGTCGCGTCGTCGCAGGCGCGCTCGAACAGCAGCTGCTTGTTCTGGATCACCACGTTGCGATAGGCACCGTAGTTGAGAGCACGGGCCGCCGCGTCGTCGGCCGAGCGCAGGTGCGTGAGCTGCTTGATGAAGGCCGTCAGCTCGTTGGGCGCAGGCTCATCGAGCGCAGGTCGCAGCGCCCAGTCGCCATCGGGGCCGCCCTTTTCGCCAGCAATTCCCCACTCGCTACCGTAATAGACGCACGGAATGCCTGGCATGCCAAACAGCATGCCATAGGCGGGGCGTAGGCAAGACTTGTCGGTAAGGATGCTCGCCAGGCGCGGCACATCGTGGTTGTCGACAAACGACAGCAGGTGTTTGCCGCGGTAGATGCACCACGGATCGCCGCCAAACTGGCGATGCAACGAATGGGCAATCTCGAACATGTTGACCGAATTAAAGCTGGAGTAAAGGCCCTTGTAACACTCGTAGTTGGTGCAGGAGTCGAGCATCTCGTCGTTGACGATCTGGTTGTAGTCGCCGTGGAGCGTCTCACCAATCAGCACAAAGTCGGACTTGAGCTCACGGGTAAAAGTATGCAGGCGGCGCATAAAATCGCGATCGAGCATATAGGCGACGTCCAGGCGCAGACCGTCGACGCCAAAGACTTCGGCCCAGCGGCGCACGGACTCAAGCAGGTAATCGACCACAGCGGGATTTTGCAGGTTGAGCTTCACAAGCTCAAAATGGCCTTCCCAACCCTCGTACCAAAAGCCGTCACCATAGCAGGAGTCGCCATCAAAGCTAATGTGGAACCAGTCCTTGTAGGGCGAGTCCCACTTGCGCTCCTGCACATCGCGGAAGGCCCAAAAGCCGCGACCGACGTGGTTGAAGACGGCATCGAGCACCACGCGGATGCCATGGGCGTGCAGCGTCTCGCATACGGCGGCAAAATCGGCATCCCCACCCAGGCGGCGGTCGATATGGCGCAGGCTGCGCGTATCATAGCCGTGGCTATCAGACTCGAGCGGCGGGTTGATCAGCACAGCGCCAATACCGAGCTCTTGCAGGTAGTCGGCCCATTGGGCGATTTTCATGATGGGCGCATCGGGGTTGGGCGCGGCGTTGGCAGCCTGGGCGAGCTCATCCTCGGCAACGGGTGCAGCGTTTTCGCGCGGAGCCCCGCAAAAGCCCAGCGGATAGATCTGATAGAACGTCGTCTCGTATGCCCACATAACAGCCTCCCGGTAAGCTCAACACAACGCCATCCATTGTATGCCTGCCGTGCATCCCCTCCCCCAAAATAAGTTGCGGTGAAATACGGACTGTTTGCCGGGTTTATTGGGCCCAGCAGTCCGTATTCCACCGCAACTGATGAGGGGACGTGGTTAGGCGACGGGCTTGGCGCGACGGATGGCCGGGAACATCACCGTGATGGCGAGGATGACGCCCGCGACCGCAATCGCGCCACCTGCGCAGCCGATCCAGGCGATACCGGGACCCGAAACCACGGCTCCGCCAATCGCGGTACCCGTGCCGATACCGAGGTTGAACAGGCCCGAGAAGATCGACATGGCGACAGCCGACGAATCCGCCGGCGTGTACTTGATGAGCTCGGCCTGGAACGCCACATTGAAGGCCGTGGCGCAGCAGCCCCATAGCGCGCAGACGGCAAGCACCAACACGAGCGCCGAGGCTGCAGGAGCCATAAGCAGCAGAGCCGCCGGCACGCCGGAGAGCGTAATAGCCAAGAACGGGAAGCGATGCCCATCGAACAGGCGGCCAAACAGCCAGCTTCCGAGCAGACCAGAGCAGCCAAACGCCGTCAGCGTCATGGTGATGGCGCCCGCGTCGACGTGCGCGACCTGTGCCAGGAAGGGCTCGATATAGCTGTAACCCGCGTAGTAGCCGGTCGCCATAAAAACCGTGACCGCGTAGAGCGCGATCAGGAGCGGGTTCTTGAGCAGCTCGGGCAACTGTTTGACGGTAAAGCGCTCGCCCGCCGGCATGGCCGGGAACACCGCTGCCTGGTAGACGACCGCGATGGCTGAGAGGCCCCCGACCACGGCAAACGTCATGCGCCAGCCCACGGCCAAGCCAATGGCGCGACCGAGAGGCAGGCCAAAGATCTGCGCGATGGACGAGCCCGTGGCGATCATGCTGATGGCGAGCGCGCCGTGGCGAGTGTCGACCAGGCGCGAGGCCATAATCGAGGCGACTGACCAGAACACGGCATGTGCGCAAGCGACCACCAGGCGCGCGCAGACCAGGATGGGATAGGTCGGCGCCACAGCGGACAGGAACTGACCGAGCGAGAACACGGCCAGCACGCCCAGCAGCATCCGCTTGAACTCGAAGCGCGAGGCAAACACCATGAGCGGCAACGACAGCAGCATGACGCCCCAGGCATAGACCGAGATCATGATGCCAGCTTGGGCCTCGGTGAGCGAAAACGATGCAGCGATGTCGGTCAGCAGGCCGATGGGCATGAACTCCGACGTGTTGAACACGAACGCGCAGCAGGTGAGCCCGATGAGCGGGAGCCACTGCCTGAGCGTGATGCCGTCTTGCCTTGCCTGACTCATATATAACGTCTCCAATCATTTTGAGTGGAGGCGATTATATAGCAACGGCCCCGCATCTGTCAGCAACAGATGCGGGGCCGAAAACAATTCGATACACAGAGGTTGCGCCGTCAATAAATAACTAAGCCAGCCCCAGCAATATGCCCGCCGAATGCACGACAAACGCCACGATCCAGGCGACTGCCACCTGAAACGCGAACACGGCAACGGCGTAGCGCGCGCCCAGCTCGCTCTTGACGGCGCCGATGGCGGCCACGCAGGGCGGATACAGCAGCGTGAAGACCAAAAACACGTAGGCGGTGAACGGCGAAAACATGGTCGACAACACCGCAGGCGAGGTCGCGCCCAAAAGCACCGTGAGGGTCGAGATGACACTCTCCTTGGCGATAAGTCCGGTGACGAGCGCCGTGGATGCACGCCAGTCGCCAAAGCCAAGCGGCGCCAGCGCCGGCGCGATAATGCTACCCAGACCGGCAAGCAGACTCTGCGACTGATCGGCGACCACATTAAAGCGGATGTCGAACGTCTGAAGGAACCAGATGACCACGGTAGCGGCAAAGATAATGGTAAAGGCCTTGGTAATAAAGTCTTTGGCCTTATCCCAGGCCAGCATCACCGTCGTCTTGATGCTCGGCAGGCGGTAGTTGGGAAGCTCCATGATAAACGGCACCGGGTCGCCCTTAAATGCCGTGCGGTTGAGCACCAAAGCCGCGATGCAACCAACCGCAATGCCAATCAGATAGAGCGAGACCATGGCGGGAACCGTCGCCTGCGGGAAGAATGCTCCGCACAGCAAGCCGTAAACCGGCAGCTTGGCCGAGCAGCTCATGAACGGCGTGAGCATGACGGTCATCTTGCGGTCGTGCTCGGATGGGAGCGTACGGGTCGACATGATAGCCGGCACGGTGCAGCCAAAACCGACGAGCATGGGCACAAAGCTGCGGCCCGACAGGCCAAAGCGACGCAATACCTTATCCATGACAAAGGCCACGCGCGCCATGTAGCCCGAGTCTTCCAGAATGGAAAGGAACAAGAAGAGCACGACGATAATCGGCAGGAAGGTCAGCACGCTGCCCACACCCGTAAGCACGCCGTCGACAGCCAGCGAGCGCACTACGTCGTTGGTGCCGAACGCCTTGAGACCCGCATCGGCCGAGGCGATGATGGCAGCGATGCCGTCCTTCATAAGTCCCTGCAACGCCGCGCCGATCACGCCAAACGTCAGCCAAAAGACGAGACCCATGATCACCAGGAACGCCGGGATGGCCGTGTAGCGACCCGTCAGGATGCGGTCAATCTTGACGGAGCGCACGTGCTCGCGGCTCTCGTGCGGCTTGACGACGCAACGCCCGCACACGTCGCCGATAAAGCCGAAGCGCATGTCAGCCAGCGCAGATAGACGGTCGGTGCCGGCCTCGCCCTCCATTTGGCTAATGATGTGCTCGATGGCGTCGAGCTCGTTGCGGTCCAGGTGAAGCGCCTCGGTCACCAGCTCGTCGCCCTCAACCAGCTTGGTCGCCGCAAAACGCACGGGAATGTGCGCCGTCGCGGCATGGTCCTCGATAAGGTTGGCGATGCCGTGAATGCAGCGATGCAGCGCGCCGCCGTCCGGACCATCGGGCGCGCAGAAGTCCAGGCGACCGGGACGCTCGCGGAACCGCGCCACGTGCAAGGCATGATCCACCAACTCGCCAATACCCTCGTTGCGGGCAGCACTAATGGGAACAACAGGCACGCCCAGCAGGCTCTCGAGCAGGTTGACGTCCACGGCGCCGCCGTTGGCCGTCACCTCGTCCATCATGTTGAGCGCGATGACCATGGGTCGATCGAGCTCCATAAGCTGCAGCGTCAGGTAAAGGTTACGCTCGATGTTGGTGGCGTCGATGATATCGATGATGGCGTCGGGGTGCTCATCCAGGATAAACTGGCGGCTTACGATCTCCTCGCCCGTGTACGGCGACAGAGAGTAAATGCCGGGCAGATCAGTGACGCTCGCCTCGGGGTGATTGCGGATGGCGCCATCTTTGCGGTCGACCGTCACGCCAGGAAAGTTACCGACATGTTGGTTGGAGCCCGTCAGCTGGTTGAACAGCGTGGTCTTGCCGCAGTTTTGGTTGCCGGCGAGGGCAAAATGCAGCGGTGCGCCCTCGGGCACGGCCGTCTTTGCCGCGCGGGGCGAATACGTCCCCTCGCCCAGGGCCGGATGCTCCGTCGTGCCGATTGCGGCGTTAGCGCGCGGACCCGTATCGGTGTCGTGAATGCCCACGAGCTCGATGCGAGCGGCATCGTCCTTGCGCAGCGTCAACTCGTAGCCGCGTAGGCGAATCTCGAGCGGGTCGCCCATGGGGGCGTACTTCATCATGGTGACTTCGGTGCCCGGCGTTAGGCCCATGTCCAAAATATGCTGTCGGAGTGCCTGGTCGTCCGATGCCACCGATGCGACAACGGCGTCCTTTCCAATCTCGAGTGTATCGAGTCTCACGTCCGCGTTCCTCCCCCGGCGCCCACAGGGCGTTGCATTTTGTTTACCATGGCTAACCGTTTGCCATGGCTAACCAATTGTAACCATGCATGATAGCGCGAACACACAACGATGTTCAATCGACAGATCGGTGCAAGGACCGTCCCCAAGTACCGGCACAAAAGGAACGTCCCCGAGTGCCGCATCTGGGCCATGGCAACGCCGATGTTTTGGCGCGGACAGCGAAAGCCCGCCAGAGCGAGCAAGGTGACGCGAAGCGAGACGGCATTGACCTTCTGGTCATGCCGCCGAAGCTGAACGTCAGATTGCCGCTCTGGCGGGCTTGCAGCGTCGACCGGTCCGCCGTTCGTTAGAACGGCGGAACCAAAGGCGCAGCGTCATGCGGTTACGCGGTTTGGTAAAACGCCGTAACTAAAACCCGTGGCGCTCCAGGAAGCGGAAGGCCAGGCGAATCCAAGGACGGACAGCCGCCTGCTTGTCCTCGTTGTCGACCGCAGTGTTGGCGTTGCCGAGCGAAAGGCCGTGGCCGCCCTGGTCAAAGACGTGCATCTCGCATGCGACGCCCTCCTCGGCCATGCGCTGCGCAAACGGATAGACCTGCGCGATCGGCGCCGTCTTGTCGTCGGACACGCCCCACACAAAGGTCGGCGGCATCTGACGCGAAACATGCGTGGTGGGGCAGATGTCGGCCAGATGCTCGTCAGTTGCCTCGCCACCCGTCACCATCGACAAATAGTCGTTGAGCAAATCGCGCCCCGTCTTGCCGCCCGTCTTTGGCACGCGCAGGTCGATGCGCGGGTCGCGCGTCTGCATGTCGCGCACATAGGCAAAGTCGAGCAGCGGATAGCCCAGCACCACGGCATCGGGACGAATGTCGTCCGGACGCGCCCCGGCAAGTGCCGCGAAGGGGCCGGTCTTCCACTGTGTTGCCAGCGAGGCGCAGATCATACCGCCCGCAGAAAAGCCCACAACGCACACGCGCTTGGGATCGACATGCCACTCGTCGGCATTCGCACGAACCGTGGCGACCATCTTGGCAAGATCTGCCTGGGGGTGCGGAAAGCTCACGTCACCCGTGCCACTCGTCACATAGTTGAGCACAAAGGCCTGGTAACCGTGATCCAAAAACGCAAACGCCACGGGATCCTGTTCATGCGGGGCGATATGCGTAAACGCACCTCCGCCGCAGATAATCACGGCAGGGCGGCGGCCATTCGGTTTATCGGGCAGCGGCTCGGCACCCAAATACGTAAACGTCGCTGGATATTCCTCGGTCGGCTCCTCGCCCCACAGCGCGTGGTTCTCGACAATCATATGTGCTCCCTTCGCGCAAATTATGCGCCCTTGTTTTTCGTTTTCAAGCGTACCCCACTTGGGCCCGTGGCACAGAAACACTTCAGCAATAAGCTTCCCATCAACTGATATATCACATAATCCCAGCTCAGGACCATCGCTGAGCAGCGTAGAATGAGGGATGTTGACCAAGCCGCGAAACACATATGAAACGTTTCCGGCAAACCAAACGCGCGATATGCGCCTATTTAAGTTGGAGGCAACTATGGGTCTGCTCGATTCGCTTAAGTCCACCTTCACCTCGACGGGCGAGGCGTCCGTTCCGCCCGCAGCAAGCTTCGCCACCCGCGAAGGCGTCATCTATGCCCCCGTCAACGGCGTGCTCGTCAACCTGAACGAGGTCCCCGACGAGACGATCGCCTCGGGCATGCTTGGCCAGGGCTATGGCATCGAGCCCATTACCGGCACCATCTATGCGCCCGCCAACGGCCGCATCGGCGCTACCACCGTCACCAACCACTCCATTGGCATGATCACCGAGGACGGTCTTCGCGTGTTCATCCATGTTGGCCTGGGCACCGTGGAAATGAACGGCAAGGGTTTTGCCCGCTTTGTCGAGATGGGCGATGTGGTCAAGGCAGGCCAGCCGCTCATCAGCTTCGACCGCGAGGCCATTAAGGCCGCTGGTCACGAAGACATCGTGACCGTCATCGTCTCCGAGCTCGATCGTCTTAAGAGCATCGACCATGTCGGCGAGTCTGGAACGCTTATCGGCGGCAACCCGCTCGTCAAGCTGGGCGACCCGCTGCTGGTGGCCAAGACCAAGTAGTCAGGCCCCGCGCCACACAGCCAAAAGGCACCTCGTCAAGCGCCCGCGACCATTTGGCCGCGGGCGCTTTTCGTTTGAAAAACCATCCCGCCAATGCCTTATCTGTATAGCCCAAATGAGCCGAGCTGCTAGAATATCGAACTGTATGGATAACTATCATTCAACCGTTATGGGAGGATACGTGAACCGCACCAAAATCGCGCAGCTCTATGCCGATGCCGAGTCGCTCGGCGGCCAGACCGTCACCGTCGCCGGCTGGATCAAGTCCGTCCGCGACATGAAGAACTTTGGCTTTGTTACGCTCAACGACGGCAGCTGCTTCCGCGACCTGCAGGTCGTCATGAACCGCGAGGCACTCGACAACTACGACGAGATCGCCCACCAAAACGTCTCGGCCGCACTCATTTGCACCGGCACCGTCAAGCTGACCCCCGATGCGCCCCAGCCTTTCGAGCTTTCTGCCACCTCCATCGAGGTCGAGGGCGTCAGCGCCCCGGATTACCCGCTGCAGAAGAAGCGCGCAACCGTCGAGTTCCTGCGCACCCAGCAGCACCTGCGCCCTCGCACCAACCTGTTCCGTGCCGTGTTCCGCATCCGCTCTGTCGCGGCTGCCGCCATCCACCGCTTCTTCCAGGAGCAGGGCTTTGTTTACGTCAACACCCCTATCATCACCACGAGTGACTGCGAGGGCGCCGGCGAGATGTTCCGCGTGACCACGCTCGACCCCAAAAATCCGCCCCTCACCGAGTCCGGCGAGGTCGACTGGAGCCAGGACTTCTTTGGCAAGCACGCGAGCCTGACCGTGTCCGGCCAGCTCAACGCCGAGAACTTTGCCATGGCCTTTGGCGACGTGTACACCTTTGGCCCCACCTTCCGCGCCGAAAACTCCAACACTACGCGCCACGCCGCCGAGTTTTGGATGATCGAGCCCGAGATGGCCTTTGCCGATCTGAACGACTACATGGATAACGCCGAAGCCATGCTCAAGTACGTCCTCAAGGACGTTATGGCCACCTGCCCCGACGAGCTCAACATGCTCAACAAGTTTGTGGACAAGGGCCTGATCGAGCGCCTGGACCACGTGGCAAACTCCGACTTTGCCCGCGTCACCTATACCGAGGCCGTCGAAATCCTGGAGCAGGCCGTCGCCGCCGGCCACAAGTTTGACTACCCCGTGAGCTGGGGCATCGACCTGCAAACCGAGCACGAGCGTTTCCTGACCGAGGAGCACTTTAAGCGCCCGACCTTCGTGACCGACTACCCGGCAGAGATCAAGGCCTTCTACATGCGCATGAACGACGACGGCAAGACCGTCGCCGCCGCCGACTGCCTGGTGCCGGGCATCGGCGAGATCATCGGTGGCTCCCAGCGCGAGGAGCGCCTGGATCTGCTCGAGGCCCGCATCAAGGACCTGGGCATGAATCCCGAGCAGTACAAGTACTACCTTGACCTGCGCCGCTACGGTTCCTGCAAGCACGCCGGCTACGGTCTGGGCTTCGAGCGCTTGGTGATGTACCTCACCGGCGTGGGCAACATCCGCGACGTCCTGCCGCACCCGCGCACCGTGGGCAACGCCGACTTCTAATACGTCGGACGCTAGCTCGCGTCGCCACACGCAAACGCTCATCGCACAAGCGTCTCTCGACATCGGTCGAGAGACGCTTTTTTCAACAGCATCCGTCAAGCTTTTGGCAAGTTTTTGGTCAGTTGAGCAGGGCTGTTGAAAACTCGAACCGCCGTTTGCCGACGACTACCGACCGCCCAGAGCGCCCTGCGCCCCTGGGATAACCCCGCGTCCTAGGCTCCATACCGTCGCTACCCAAAACGGAAAGGACGTGGGCACCATGACCGAAGCCGCTGTTGAAACCTACGACACCACAACGAGAGGCGCCGCCTCGATGGCAGCCTATCGCGCCGTTCGCATCCTGCAACTATTAAGCGAGAACACCGGCGAGGACAAGGCCATGCTTTCCGATGAGTTGATCCGGCGCCTCGCCCATCCCGACGACCCCGCCCGCATGCCCATCTCGGCGGCGCGACGCAGCATCTACACCGCCATCTCCGCACTTCGCCATGCCGGATACGAAATTGAGTACAAACGCGGCGTGGGGTATCGGCTCTTGACCCGTCCGCTCACCGACGAAGAGATCATCCGGCTCCACGGCATGGTCATGCGTAACCGCTCTACGCCCATTGCCATTCGAAAAAGCATGGCTCAGCACTTGGTCGCCATGGCGAGTGCCGACGTTCGCGGCTACCTCGATGCACCCGAGCCTGCTCCAAGCGCCGGTGGCAAATCCACCAAGGCCATGCGCACGCCCGTCAAGCGCATCGACACCTGCGAGCTCATCGAGCAGGCCATCGACCACGGAACCACGGTGAGTTTTGATATTTCGAGCGTCACGACACGTGGCGAAACTGAAGTAGCACGGATGACACTCCGCCCCTTTGCCATCAAGCAACGAGACGGCATCTCGTATTTGCTGGGAACGGTCTATGACGCCCGAGGCGCCGATGACACGCTGCGTACCGTAGAGATCGGCCGCATGAGAAACGTCACCACGCGTCTCCTCGACGGCAAGAAGCTCTTCGCCGCCCTCGACGAGGAGGACGACGCCTCTGCCGCATAAGAACCTCCGCCGTCCATTCGACTACCCGTACCGCCCATCCGGTTCTGTATTAAAAAACCTGCCAGGTTATTGTAAAAATGGACATCCGCGCTACTATAGTTCCACTTGCACTTTGTTTGAGTGCAGTGTTTCCAGCCATTTCTATACTGGGGGTAACGATATGAAGGACATCACCATCAGCCGCAGGAGCCTTCTGGTCTCTGCTGGCCTGCTCGCGCTCGCTCCGCTCGCCGGATGCGGCGGCAACTCTGGTTCCGGCTCTGCTGCCGCCGGTTCCGACTACACCGTCGGCGTTCTGCAGCTCACTGAGCACTCCGCACTCGACGCCGCCAACGACGGCTTTGTCAAGGCCATCAAGAAGAGCGGTCTCAAGGTCAAGATCGATCAGAAGAACGCCCAGAATGACCAGTCCACGTGTAAGTCCATCGCCGACAAGTTCGTGGGCGATGGCGTCGACCTGATCTACGCCATCGCTACGCCCGCCGCGCAGGCCGCCGCCGGCGCCACCGCCGATATCCCCATCGTGGGTTGCGCCATCACCGACTACGCCGCCTCGGGCCTGGTCCAGGACAACGAAAAGCCCGGCACCAACGTCACTGGCGCCTCCGACCTCACCCCGGTCGCCGAGCAGCTCGAGATGATGCAGAAGGTTCTGCCCGACGTAAAGAAGGTCGGTCTGCTCTACTGCACCGCCGAGTCCAACTCCGACGTCCAAATCAAGGCCGCCAAGAAGGAACTCGACAAGCTGGGTCTGGAGTACACCGACTTCACCGTCTCGAGCTCCAACGAGATCCAGTCCGTCGTCGAGTCCGCCGTGGGCAAGGTCGACGCGCTGTACTCCCCCACCGATAACACCATCGCCGCGGGTGCCTCGCAGGTGGGCCAGATCTGCAAGGAGAACAAGCTTCCCTTCGTGACCGGCGAGGAGGGCATGTGCATGGCCGGCGGCCTGTTCACCCTCTCCATTAACTACGAGGACCTGGGCTACGCCGCGGGCGAGATGGCCGTCAAGATTTTGAAGGGCGAGGCCAAGCCCGAGGATATGCCGATCAAGCACCTCTCGAGCAAGGACCTGGTCGTCGTCAAGAACGATGAGATGGCCGAGGCTCTGGGCATCGACCTTTCCGCTCTGGACGAGTAGCGCCATGCGCGGTAGCGCAGCTAGGGCACGCACCTGCGCCGTTGCCGTGTTATTCAATATCTGAGCCACAGGGGCGAACGCCAAAGACCGGCGTTCGCCCTGCTTGTTACGGATGAGACAAAACATCCGGCCGCAGCTCTTTTATGCATTGTTACCGCTATCATGGTGACTCACGTGTCCACCCTATCCTAGGAGGTATGAAGCATGCTTATTGCATTGCAGGGCGCCGTTTCGCAGGGCGTCCTCTGGGGCATTATGGTGCTTGGTGTGTTTATCACGTTCCGCCTGCTCGACATCCCCGATATGACCTGCGACGGCAGCTTTGCCCTCGGCGGCTGTGTCTGCGCCGTGCTCATCGTAAATAACAATGTCGACCCGCTGCTCGCCGTGCTGGCCGGCATGTGCGCGGGCGCCATCGCGGGCGCCGTCACGGGCATTTTGACCACCGTCTTTGAGATTCCCGCGATCCTCGCCGGAATCCTGACGCAGATCAGCCTGTGGTCCATCAACCTGCGCATCATGGGCAAATCCAATACGCCCATCCTCGCCAAGGGCACCGTGTTCTCGGCCGTCAGCAACATGACGGGTCTACCGCAGTCCACCGTCGCCATCATCCTGGGCATTGTGCTGGCCGTGGCCATCGTCGCCATCCTGTACTGGTTCTTTGGCACCGAGATCGGCTCCGCGCTGCGCGCCACCGGCAACAACGAGTACATGATCCGCGCCCTGGGCGTCAACACCAACTCCACCAAGATGATCGCCCTCGTGCTCTCCAACGCCCTCATCGGCCTTTCGGGCGCGCTCATCTGCCAGAGCCAGAAGTACGCCGACATTGGCATGGGCACCGGCGCCATCGTTATCGGTCTTGCCGCCATTGTTATCGGTGAGGTGCTCGGCCGTCTGTTGCCCGGCGGTCTCACGCAGTTTAGCGTCCGTCTTGCGTCCGCCGTCTTTGGCTCCGTGGTGTACTTCCTTATCCGCGCCATCGTGCTGCAGTTGGGCATGGACGCCAACGACATGAAGCTGCTTTCCGCCGTAATTGTCGCTGTGGCCCTGTGCGTGCCCGTGGTTTGGGAGCGCTATAAGCTCCGCAGCTCCTACACGAAGGGGGATGAGGCAGATGCTTAAGCTCTCGCACGTCAAGAAAACCTTTAACAAAGGCACCGTCACCGAGAAGCGCGCGCTCACCGGCGTCGACCTTACCCTGAATGACGGCGACTTTGTAACCGTGATCGGCGGCAATGGCGCCGGCAAGTCCACGCTGCTCAACATGATCGCCGGCGTGTACCCGCTCGATTCGGGCGTTATTGAGCTCGACGGCACCGATATCTCGCGCCTGAGCGAGTCGCAGCGCGCCAAGTACCTGGGCCGCGTGTTTCAGGACCCCATGCGCGGTACCGCTGCCGACATGCAGATCGCCGAGAACCTGGCCCTCGCCAAGCGTCGCGGCCAGCGTCGCGGCCTTTCGTGGGGCGTCACCAAGGCCGAGAAGGACGAGTACGTTGAGCTGCTCAAGCGCCTGGACCTTGGTCTGGATACGCGTCTCAACGCTAAGGTCGGCCTGCTCTCGGGCGGCCAGCGCCAGGCACTCACCCTGCTGATGGCCACGCTCACCAAGCCGCGCCTGCTGCTGCTCGACGAGCACACGGCAGCCCTCGACCCCAAGACGGCATCGAAGGTGCTCAACCTGACCGAGGAGATCGTCGACGAGAACCACCTGACCACGCTCATGGTCACGCACAACATGAACGACGCCATCCGTCTGGGCAACCGTCTGATCATGATGCACGAAGGCCACGTGATCTACGACGTGGCGGGCGATGAGAAGAAGTCGCTCACCGTCGCCGACCTACTGCAGAAGTTCGAGGAGGTCTCGGGCGGCGAGCTCGCCAACGACCGCATGCTGCTGAGCTAACGACCTAGAAAACCACCACAAAGGGGACAGGCACCTTTGTGGTGGTTTTTGTTAAAGAGTAAGGAGACAGCCATGAAAAGACTCCCCCGCCTTGCGTTAGCTGCCGCGTTGTTTGCCGGCGCGCTCACAGGCATCCCAAGCCTCGCTTTCGCGGGGAACCTGCCCGCCGCTATTGACGGCGCCGTAACCGTCATGCACACCAACGACATCCACGGCAGCTACAAGTACAGCTACAACGCAAGCAAGGGCACGGGCACCATTGGCTTTGACGGGCTGGCGGTTCTCTATAGCGCTCAAAGCAACGCCCCCGACTTTCTGCTCGATGCAGGCGACACCTTCCACGGGCAGTCCTTTGCCACCATGAGCGAGGGCAAGAGCATCGCCGAACTCATGAACACCTTCTACGCAAACGGCTACGACGCAACCACACCGGGCAACCATGACTGGAGCTACGGCGCGGACAAGCTTCGCACGATGGCCGGCAATGGTGCCACCAGTACACCTTTCGCCATGCTCTGCGCGAATGCAACGTCCTCGAACGGCGTATGGAGCTCGAGCATCACCAAGACGCTCAATCGCACTTGGAAGGACGGCGAGGGCAGTCCCACGTTTAACTACAAGATTAAGGTCGGCGTCGTCGGAGCCATGGATGAGTCGCTGGGCTCCTCGCTACGCGCGGACCTGGTCGCGGGCACGTCGTTCTCGGGTGCGGCGGACGCCATCAATGCCGAGGCCAAGCGACTGCGCGAGGATGAGGGCTGCAACGTTATCGTCTGCATCGCGCACACGCTCGACGCCAAGACCTTTGCTGCAAAGCTCGTTGGGGTCGATGCACTGGTCGCGGGCCACGAGCACATCAACTTAGACGAAAACGTGACGGGGACCGACGGCAAGCCGGTCCGCGTCGTCGAGGCGGGCAGCGCCTTTACCGAGGTTGGTCTGCTTTCCATTCCCTATGAGTACGACACCAGGGGTACCGAAACCACCAACGACGACATGGTGACGGTCTCCGCAGGCGACAGCGACGAGAAGCTCTACACCGCCAAGGACGTCGACGACCTTTTGGCAGACCCTAACAACCAGAACATCCTTGACGAGGTTCGCAACAACAAAATCAAGCCACTCGACGATGCCTTTGAAAGCGAATCGAACAAGGTGCTCGGCACATCCTCCACCAACTATTTCTACGGCGAGGACGCCGCGGGTACGCATGGCTGGGAGATGGTGCGCACCACCGATCTGCGTCCCAGTAAAGCGGGCGACGCCACCAAAGCCCAGACCATCGGGCATGTTATCTGCGGCTCCTATCTTGCCCTGACGGGGGCAGACCTCGCCATCGAAAACGCGGGCGGCATCCGCGGCGGCATCGCGGCGGGCGATGTGACCGCCGGCAACGTCGTCGCCATCTCGCCCTATGGCAACACCGTGGAGACCTGGGGCATGACCGGCGCAAACTTCCTCGCAGCGCTTGAGCACTCACTGCAGATCAGCGACGATTGCAACGACAGCTACGAGCTTCAGCAAGCCTATGTGGCAGCCGGCCACACCGAGCAGGAGGCGCAAGACAAGTACAAGTGGCGCGATGACTCTGGCAGCGTTCTCTCCTTTGGCGGCATTAACGTGACGATTGATTGGACGCAGCCCGAAGGCAAGCGCATTGTGAGCGCCACGCTCACCAAGGATGGCAGCACGCTCGATCCCGCCAAGAACTACACCGTCGCCACCAACAACTACATCATTACCAACACGACCGACTTTCCCACTTTCGCAAATGCCACCAAGCGCACCGAGTGGGGCACATGCGAGGCGGCGATCAGAGCGCTGATCGGGAAGAGCGACTGGGAGAACAAGATGGCCGGGCTCGCCGGCACCATCAGCTTCAGCTCCGCAGCCGTGGACCCCACGCCCAATCCGAATCCAACGCCTAAGCCCTCGCCCAAGCCCGGCACGACTACTACGACCACGAAAACCAGCGCCAAGAAGACAACCGGCAAGCTTGTCGCAACGGGAGACCGCACGCTAGCCGTGGTCGGTGCATGCCTCATCGGCGGCATCATCGTCATCATGCTCGGCATTATCTGGAAGCGCCGCCGCTAAGCTACACCGCCGGGCCTTGCAGCCCCGCCGTACAAACCTTATATCGAGCGCAAAAGCCCGTCCGAATGTGATCGGACGGGCTTTTGGTGGGTATCATGGTTGGACGATCATGAGGAGGTTTTCCCAACATGGAATTGTTTGAACCGATTCTTCATTTCTTTGAGCAACGGTGGGTCCACAACATCATCTGGGCCGTCATCTTGGCGATAGGCACCGCCGTCGCCGCCAAGGTCGCATCCAAGACTCTGCGTCACCTACTCAACCGCGACGATAACCCGCTTCCGGCATCGAGTATCTTCATCAATATCGCGCGCGCCGTCATCTGGGTGATCGGCGGCAGCTTTATCCTCGACAACTGCTTTGGCATTAACGCAAACGCGCTCGTCGCCGCTCTTGGCGTCGGCGGCATCGCCATCTCGCTCGGCTTTCAGGACACGCTCTCAAACCTTATCGGCGGCATGCAGGTGACCTTTATGGGCATCATCAAGCCCGGCGACAATATCGAAGTCGGTGGCGTGTCGGGCGTGGTCCAGGACATCACTTGGCGCCACACGACCATCGAAGATGCCTGCGGGCAGACCGTCATTGTCCCCAACTCCAACATTTCCAAGAACACACTCGTGCATTTGATGCCCTTTGGGCGCGTGGCCGTCCCCGTCGCGGTCAAAGACCCCTCCAAATGGGCATCGCTCGATGTGCTAGCAGACGAGCTCGTCAGCGCCACCAAAACGGCCGTCTCACCCATCTCGGGCTTTGACAAGGAGCCCTACGTGCTCTTTAGCGAGATCGGCGACTTTGGCATTAAGGGCAAGATCATCTTTATCGTCAGCGACGACAGCACCACCTTTACGGCAGCCGACGCCTGCATCCGCGCCATCGCCCCCATCATCGCCTAAACCACCACAAAGGGGACAGGCACCTTTGTGGTGGTTTTCATTCGTGGTACCATGGTTCATATAGTTGTTTAAACGACTAAGGGAGCAAAGCTATGGAAGAGGCCTATCGTCAAGCACGCAAGCGCGGCGAGCAAGGACGTCGACGCGCCATTAGTCAAAGCGAGCATCCGTACCTCACGGACCTCGATAGCTTGGTTGCCCAGCTCCCCTTAGGTCAACGAGAGAATGTCGGCCTGAGAGAGATTCCACTCGAAATGGTCGTCGGAACGGTTACCAAGGGCCGTCAGTCCGCCTTTTCGTGCAACTTCATGCCCCTGCTGCCGTTTAGCACCGAGTTCGCCCGTAAGTGGTCTAACCTCTACGACATCCAGGTGACCGAGGGCTATCGCGACCCCATCATCGTCACCGAGTTCATGCATCGGTTTTACGTCCAAGAGGGCAACAAGCGCGTCAGCGTCCTCAAATTCCTGGACTCCCCGACGGTTTCAGCCAAGGTCACCCGTCTCTACCCCGGCACGTGGGATTCCATCGAAAGCCGCCTGTACGGTGAGTTCTGTGCGTTTTGGCGCGTCTGCCCCCTATACGAGATCGAGTTCTCGCGCGAGGGAAGCTACGAAACGCTCGCCAAGATGCTCGGTCAGAACCTTATCGAAAAATGGCCGCAGAAAAAGGTCGACTACCTGCGCCACACCTTCCTGCTCTTTAAGCGCGCCTACCTTCGCGCAGGCGGCGACCACCTGGACATTACGCCCGCCGACGCCATGCTCGTCTACCTCAATGTGTACAACCAGGACCGCCTGCTGGATACGCCGACAGATATCGTCGTAAACCGCCTGTGCAAGATTTGGCGCGAGCTGGTCATTGCCGGCAAAAATGACGAGGACAAGGTCGATCTTGTCGAAGCACCGAGTGTCGACGAGGAGGAGACGCACGCCAAGTCCACCTCCGGCGTGCTCAACTTCTTTATGGGCAAGACCGTCTATTCGGCTGCCAACCCCCTGCGCATCGCCTTTATCCATGAGTTCCCCTGTGCGACGTCGAGCTGGGACAGTCTGCACGACCAAGGGCGTCAGTATCTTGACGAGCACTTTGGCGGCATCGTGCGCACCGAGGCGTTCGAGGACTGCCACGATCCAGACGTGTTCTACGCCGCCGTGGAAACGGCTGTCAAACATGGAGACAGCGTCATCTTCTCGACCTCGCATCGCCTGATGGAATACGCGCTCAGGGCAGCAGTTGAGTATCCCCAGGTGCGGTTCCTCAACTGCTCTATCGGCCTTCCCCATCAAAGCGTGCGTTCGTATTTTGGAAAGATGTACGAGGCAAAGTTTCTGCTGGGCGCCCTTGCGGCCAGCATGGCGGACAACCACCGCATCGGTTACCACGCGTCGGTCTTCGCCTCGGGCGCACTCAGCGAGATCAACGCCTTTGCGATTGGCGCCTCGCTGCTCGACCCCCGCGCGCAAATTATCCTGACCTGGGGCGATGTGCCCGCCGGAGGCCTTGCCGACGCCATGCGCCGCGAAGGTGTAAGCGTCATGTCCGGCGCCGACATGTCAAAGCCGCTCGAAGACCCCACAGCCTACGGACTCCACCGCTTGGTCGATGGCAAGGTTGCCGGCATTGCCATGCCGGTATGGAACTGGGGCCGTTACTACGAGCTTATCGTGCGAAGCCTGCTGCATGGCACCTGGGATGAGACCAGTGACGACAGCCAGGTTCGCGCCGTCAACTACTGGTATGGCATGAGTTCGGGCGTTATCGATATTCGCTACGCTCCAGGCCTGCCCTATCAGACGCGCAAGCTCGTTCAGCTACTGCGCAATGGCATTGTCGAGGGCTCCATCAATCCATTTGGCGGCGAGCTCCATAGCCAAGACGGCGTGGTGCAGATCGAAGGCTTTCCCCCACTGCCGAGCACGCAAATCGTCGAGATGGACTGGCTGGCAGACAACGTGGTGGGCACCATTCCGCAGCCCGACGATGAGCCGAAGGTCCGCGCCCTATGAAAATCCTTGCCATAGCCGATACCGAAGAACGATGCCTTTGGGAGTGCTTTCGCAAAGAACGCTTTGAGGGTGTCGACCTGATTTTGTCCGCTGGCGATCTGGACCCGGACTATCTTGAGTTTTTGGTCACGGTCATCAACAAACCGCTCATCTACGTGCGAGGCAATCACGATGACCGCTACGCACGTCATGCACCGGGCGGCTGCATCTGTGTCGAAGACACCGTGTACGTGTATCGCGGCGTCCGCATTGCGGGGCTTGGCGGCTCCATGCGCTACCGAGATGGCGCCAACATGTACACCGAGCGCGAGATGGCCAAGCGCGTGCGAAAGCTGTCCCGCAAAGTGAAGATGGTCGGCGGCTGCGACATATTGCTCACCCATGCGCCCGCCGCCGGCGTGGGCGATCTGGACGATCTGCCACATCGAGGATTCGAATGCTTTAACACAGCGCTCGAGTCCTGGAATCCCGACTACATGGTGCACGGGCATGTGCACCAATGCTATGGTCACGACTTTCAGCGTGAGCGTCAACATGCATGCGGGGCAACGATCATCAACGCCAGCGGCTATACGCAGTTTGAGCTCGACCAGACGCGCTACCCCATCCGTGGCTGGCAGGCAGCCTGGCTCAATTCGCAAACCATGCGCCGTGAGCTAAAGCGCCACGAGGCCATCGAGTCCTCAACCGCTAGAACACCCTGGTAATTACCTCAAAGGGGGCACTGTCCCCTTTGAGGTAGTTTTGACGCGATAGCAAGAAACCCGGTCCTGCACGAGACAGAACCGGGTTTCTTTAGCAATGCTTGCTTTGCTCAGGCAGTAACCGTTAGTTACTCAGCCAGGAAGTCGCGCTGGATAGCGGGATCGACCTTGACGCCAGGGCCCATGGTGGAAGACACGGAGATGGACTTGACGTACTTGCCCTTAGCAGAAGAGGGCTTGACGCGCAGAATCTCGGTGTACAGGACAGCATAGTTCTCGACGAGCTGCTGCTCGGAGAAGGACTTCTTGCCCAGGGGCACGTGGCAGATGCCGTAGCGGTCGGCGCGATACTCAACGCGGCCGGCCTTGAGCTCGGAGACCATCTTGGCGACGTCCATGGTCACGGTGCCGAGCTTGGGGTTCGGCATGAGGCCACGGGGACCAAGGATCTTACCGATGCGGCCAACCTTGGCCATCATGTTCGGCGTAGCGATAGCGGCGTCGAAGTTGATCTCGCCCTTCTGGATCTGGGCGACGAGCTCGTCGGAACCGATGATGTCGGCGCCGGCAGCCTCGGCCTCGCGGGCCTTCTCGCCCTCGGCGAAGACGGCAACACGAATGGTCTTGCCGGTACCGTGGGGCAGGGAGATGGAACCGCGGATGTTCTGGTCGGCCTTACGAGTATCGACGCCCAGACGGAAGTGGGCCTCGACGGTCTCGTCGAACTTGGCGGTGTCGAGCTCCTTGATGAGCTTGGCAGCCTGAAGGGGGGTGTAGAGCGTGGCGCGGTCGATCTTCTCGGCAGCGGCGTTATAGCTCTTACCATGCTTAGCCATGTGCATTACCTCCTGTGGTTAAACGGGCGCGAGCCCTCCCACATCGTATCGTGTGCCCTATTGCACACATTTAACGGGCGCCCCGGCCGGAGCACCCGTCGTTACCAAAAGAAATCGCTACTCAGCGATGGTGACGCCCATGGAACGGGCGGTACCGGCGATGATCTTCTTGGCGGCGTCAATGTCGTTGGCATTGAGGTCCGGCATCTTGATCTCGGCGATCTTGGTGAGCTGCTCCTGGGAGAGCTGACCAACCTTGTCGGCCTGGGGCTTAGCGGAACCAGACTTGAGGTTCAGCTCCTTCTTGATGAGGTGAGCCGCCGGCGGGGTCTTGGTGATGAAGGAGAAGGACTTATCCTCGTAGACAGTGATCTCAACGGGGATGATGTCGCCCTTCTTGTCCTGCGTCTCGGCGTTAAAAGCCTGGCAGAACTGCATGATGTTCACGCCAGCAGCGCCCAGGGCGGGGCCGACGGGAGGAGCGGGGCTAGCTGCACCAGCAGGAATCTGGAGCTTAATGACGTTGGCAACCTTCTTCTCAGCCATGGTCATTCCTTTCGAATCACGAGTGTGAAGTACTTGCTATATCGTAAGCACGCACGTGTTAGAAGCACTCCTGAGATGAGCAGTCACAGAAGAAGCACGCTCGCGCGAACGGACGAAAACTTAAGCGATGACAGCGACCTGGTTAAAGTCGAGCTCGACCGGCGTCTCACGGCCAAAGATCATCAGCGTGACCTTGAGCTTGCCTGCCTCGGTGTTAACCTCGGAGACCTTGCCATCAAAGTCGGTAAGCGGGCCATCGGTGACGCGGACGGACGTACCGACCTCAATATCAACCGACGTACGCTTGGGCGAATCGCCCTTACCGGGACGACGAGTCATCTTATTGTACTCGTCGCGGGAAAGCGGAGCGGGCTTGCCATTGCCGCCCAGGAAACCGGTGACGCCGGGCGTGTTGCGAACACACGTCCAAGCATCGTCATCCATCTCCATGCGAACCAGGACATAACCCGGGAAGATCTTGGAATCCTTGGTCTCGCGCTTGCCACCCTCTTTAATCTCGGTGACACGCTCCATAGGAATCTCGATATCAAAGATACGGTCCTGCATGCCCATGGTCTCGATGCGATGCTCGAGATCGGACTTAACGCGGTTCTCGTATCCAGAGTAAGTGTGAACGACGTACCAACGCTTAGACATGGTTTAGCCCCTCAATCCAGAGAACAGAGCAAGAGCCTCGCCAAAGCCAGCATCGAGCAGAGCGATGACGACGCCGACGACGATCAGAGAAGCGCAAACGACGACCGAGTAGTTCACGAGCTCCTTCTTATCGGGCCACGTGACACGCTTCATCTCGGACTTCACCGAAGCGAAATACTTCTTGGTGCGGGCAAAGAAACCAGGCTTCTCGTTCTTCTTGGACTTCGCAGCCTTCTCGTTCTTCTTGGCAACGGCCTTCTTGGCCTCAACCTTGGAGTTGGCGGCAGCGTTGTTGGCAGGTGCCGGCTGCTGAGCCTTCTTCTTGTTCTTCTTGTTGGCCATTTGGGTTACCTCCGCGCAATGCGCTTATACATGAGTAAACCGTAAGCCCCCAATTGGGAGCTTACGGAATAATGACTGGCACGCCAGGAAGGACTCGAACCCTCAACACTCGGTTTTGGAGACCGATGCTCTACCAATTGAACTACTGGCGTATGTGACTAGAGACTAGCGAGTCTCTTTGTGCAGCGTGTGGTGACGGCACCAGGGGCAATACTTCTTGATCTCCATACGATCAGGCATGGTCGACTTGTTCTTGGTGGTCGTATAGTTGCGGCGCTTGCACTCAGTGCACGCAAGAGTAACTAGAGTACGCATGTATCCTGAACCTTTCATTTCCGCCCCGTACGGGCACGAGTTGTTACTTTATCAGCTCCACGTAAGTGCTGTCAATGAAAACCTCGAGTAAATTGGTTCTCGGTGGATCCATTCATATTTGGAACACATCAATGAAGCCATCGAGAGCTAATCGACGGTGCATCCAGGACCATTATCGACCCTCTCGACACCAGCAACGGCTCAATATCCATTGCAGAAAAGAACCCGGCACCCATATAAGTGCCGGGTTCTCTAAGTCAGCTATATCAAAGAGCTAATTTACTCAATGATCGTGGAGACGATGCCCGAACCGACGGTGTGGCCACCCTCGCGGATAGCGAAGCGCAGGCCCTCCTCCATGGCGATCGGGTGGATGAGGTCGCCCTCGATGGTGATGTGGTCACCAGGCATAGCCATCTCGGTGCCCTCGGGGAGCTTGACCGTACCGGTAACGTCGGTGGTACGGAAGTAGAACTGAGGACGATAACCATCGAAGAACGGGGTGTGACGGCCGCCCTCCTCCTTGGTCAGAACGTAGATCTCACCGGTGAACTTGGTGTGCGGGGTAACCGAACCGGGCTTGCAGAGAACCTGGCCGCGCTCGATGTCCTCGCGCTTGATGCCGCGGAGCAGCAGACCGACGTTGTCGCCAGCCTCGCAGAAGTCCATGGACTTACGGAACATCTCGATACCGGTAACGACGGTGTTCTGGGTATCCTTGATGCCGACGATCTCGACGGGCTCGTTGAGCTTGAGCTCACCGCGCTCGACACGGCCGGTAGCAACGGTACCACGGCCAGAGATGGTCATAACGTCCTCAACGGCCATCAGGAAGGGGAGGTCGTTGTTACGAGCAGGCGTCGGGATGTACTCGTCGACGGCCTTCATGAGCTCGCGGATAGCGTCCATCCACTTGGCGTCGCCCTCGAGAGCGCCCAGAGCGGAACCACGGATGACGGGGATGTCGTCGCCGGGGAAATCGTACTCGGAGAGGAGCTCACGGGTCTCCATCTCGACGAGGTCGATGAGCTCGTCATCGTCGACCATGTCGCACTTGTTCAAGAAGACGACGATGTAGGGAACGCCGACCTGACGGGCGAGCAGGATGTGCTCGCGAGTCTGAGCCATGGGGCCGTCGGTAGCGGCGATGACCAGGATAGCGCCGTCCATCTGAGCAGCACCGGAGATCATGTTCTTGACGTAGTCAGCGTGGCCCGGGCAGTCAACGTGAGCGTAGTGACGGGCAGCGGTCTCGTACTCAACGTGGGAGACGGAAATCGTAATGCCGCGCTCGCGCTCCTCGGGAGCCTTGTCGATGTTCTCGAACGCAGTGAAGTCAGCCTTGCAGCCCTCGGTCTCGGAGAGAACCTTGGTGATGGCAGCGGTCAGCGTGGTCTTGCCGTGGTCGACGTGACCAATGGTGCCGATGTTAACATGCGGCTTAGTGCGCTCAAACTTCTCTTTGGCCATAAAGCCCTCCTCTTAACAGGTCGTCCCCGGACGGGACTTTGCCTTTATACCATAGTGGCCTCTCAACATACTATTGAGAAGCCACCGTGTTACCTATGGTAGCGGTGACTGGATTCGAACCAGTGACGCCACGGGTATGAACCGTGTGCTCTAACCAACTGAGCTACACCGCCGGATGGAGCCTGCAACCAGACTTGAACTGGTGACCTCTTCGTTACCAACGAAGTGCTCTACCGACTGAGCTATACAGGCACTTGACGGGTGGGAGCTATAGGATTCGAACCTATGTAGGCAGAGCCAACGGGTTTACAGCCCGTCCCCATTAACCACTCGGGCAAACTCCCAATCGTTCAAGTATCCGCAGGTCCTTTGGTCTTTTGGACCGCCGCCCCCGCGAACGAAGAAGATAATACGATGCCACCTTGGGGGCTGTCAACGAAAACCTCTAGATACACGGTGCCGGGCGTATCTATATAGCCGTGACCTGCGGTTTTATTGAATTTGGATATGAAGGACAGTGGTTTTGGATACTGAGGTGACGTTTCCCAAGGTAACACTTTGCTGTAGTGGAGTACACCTTCAGTATCGAACTTCGATACCAGCTTATTTGCACCTATATATAGGTCGAGATCGGGGCTTCCACGCCACGATCGAGCGTGGATTATCTCCCACTTTTAGCGCGGCTCTAAGGCCAAAGTGGCAGATTATCCACGTTCATTCTCCAGGCGAGAGAACTGTAAAGCCGCAACTACTCGGGCCAGGCCAAAGTAGACCCATAAAGCGGCTCCCCCTTGGTGCAGGGGTAGCGACTCAAGTAACACGACGATAGCAAGTCGAAAAAATAAGTCATGGCGTATTTCGAATAAACGCCGAGTCGGTCAATTCCGTTTCCCGCATTACCAAGACGATATACACGGTCAAAAGACCTCGATTTGTCATCGTTGCTAAACGCAGTAATTAGAATCTTCCTGCCCGAACGGCAATCAAGATACTCACGCGCCTGTGACGCAAATAGCCCGGAGACCGATACGAGAATTATCAATGACTGCGAAGCGTCTCCCATGTTTTTCAATTCCGCGACGTTAGCCCCAGCAACTATGCGAACTATCTTGCCCGCATAAAACATTTCCTGCTGAAATCGTACGAGATTGGCGCTCACATTATTGGTGCACCAGATTTCAACGTTTTTATGGCCATCAATTTCGTCGACAAGATGCTTAATAGCGATATCGGACACGCCGCTTTCAACCTCAGCGAACATCTCGATCATGCGAACGTCGAGCTCTGCCCTGTACTCCTCGTAGCCAAATTCCTCCTCTCGATGGCTTAAGTCGCTTGGAAAGACTGACTGAGTAAATGATTCTTTCAAATCGCTAAGAGACTGGTAGCCCAATCGATTGCAGAAACGACGAACAGCGGAACGAGTCACGAATGCATCGCGGGTTATTGCGGCAACATTGATTTCGCTCGAACGCCTAATGTGAGCGATGAGATATCGAGCGATGGCGGCATCGTTTGACCCAAACTCGCTGTTGATGATGGAGCTAATGCGATTGAGCACATCGAAGTCATTGATATTCACGTGATCCCTCTTTCCGCTCTCCTCGAAATCATGGTTCATTTATTGAATCAAACAGCTTTGGTCGTTCTCCTATGATTCAAATCAGTTGACGTCATCTTAATCATAATTCCGCCACACGTATTCACCGTGTTTTGAGTGATGGAAAGGGGATTCATGGGCAACGTGAACAACATGCCGTTTCTCTGGGGTTCCGCCACGGCGTCTTATCAGTGCGAGGGTGCCTGGAACGAAGACGGCAAAGGCCTTGGTGAGTGGGATTTCTTTAGCCACACAAGCAATAAGAACATCAACCATGTTGACGGTGATGTATCTTGCGACTTCTACCATCGCTATGAAGAAGATATCCGCATGATGAAAGAAGGCGGACAAAACACCTATCGCTTCTCTCTTTCATGGAGTCGAATCATCCCCACGGGTATCGGCGAAGTGAATGAAGAGGGTATCGATTTTTATAATCGGGTCATTGATTGCTGCCTCGAAAATGGCATAGAGCCCAACGTTACGCTGTTCCATTACGATCTGCCATTCACGCTTGCTTGCAAAGGCGGATGGCTGAACAACGACATGGCAGAGTGGTTCTGCAAATACGCCAAGATTTGCTTTGAGCGCTTTGGAGACCGCGTCAAAATCTGGGCTACCGTTAACGAGCCGCATTTCTACAGCTACTGCGTAAACATGTTGGGCAACTATCCCCCCAATCGATCGCTCGATGTTCAGTCGTACATGCAGTTTCAGTACAACCTGATGCGCGCAAGCGCACTCGCAGTCCGAGCATATCGTCAAATGGGCTACGACGGCATCATCGGCGCCGTCCACGATGGCGGCGTTGTCGAACTCGACCCGGCAACCGAGCACCCTGATGACGTATTTCGATACGCAGACTTTTTCGCCAATCGCATGATTCTGGCACCAGCGCTTCAGGGTCAACTGCCGCCAGAAATGGACGAAATCCTTGAAAAACTTGGCGTCTCGCTCTATCGATCCCCAAATGACGTAAAAGAATTCAGAGACGGTAAAGTCGATTTTATTGGACTCAACGTGTATTGCCGAGAGTATGTAACCGACTGGCACGGTGGAGAGCTTGCCGTTTCGGCGAACAATAAGGGCAGTTCGAGCAAAAGGGTCGAAGGAAAATGCATTGCGCCCTTGTTTGAAAGCGCCCGCGACAGCAATGTTCCCCGCAATAAATGGGGCCGCGAAATACTCCCAAGTTGCATGTATTCAACCATCATGGATGTCCACGAGCGCTATGACGCGCCCCGCATCTTTATTACGGAAAACGGACATGGCGCCTATGAGCAACCAGACACAGACGGAATGATCCACGATGATGACCGCATCGAGCTTCTGGGCCAGTTCATCGAGCACATGATGAGGGCTAAGCGCGACGGCGCGCGCGTTGAGGGTTACTACCTCTGGTCGACGATGGATCTGTATAGCTGGATCAACGGCTACGAAAAACGATACGGACTTGTCCATATCGACTTCGAGAACAATCTGGAGCGCACCCCCAAAAAGAGCTGGTATTGGTACCGAGACCTTATCTCGAAGTATCAAGAGCAGGAAGGTTAGGAGAAAGAGATGAAATATCAGGCAATGTCCGAAACAGTCCTAAAGGCTGTTGGCGGCAAAGAGAACATTACATCGGTAACTCATTGTGCGACACGCCTTCGCATCGACGCACGAGACACCTCGATCATCGATCTCCAGCTCGCCAAATCGGCCGATCAGGCGCTCGGGGCAGTAGTCAGCGGTGGCCAGCTTCAGGTGATCATCGGCCCCAACGTCACCGAGGCTTACAACGACTTCCTCGACTTCGCGGGAATCGAAGTCGGCGGTGGCACGGTTGCCGACGATGCCCAAACCGCCAAAGACCTTGCAGAAGGCATTAAAAGCGGTAACACCGCCATGGGCTTGATTGAGAAATTCGGGAACGTCTCTGCACAGGTATTCATGCCCATCGTCCCGGCGCTCATCGTTGGCGGACTCATTCTTTCGATCAAGAATCTCCTGGTCAATTATTGCGGATTAAGCACCGATAGCGGAACCGCCCAGGTCCTGTTGGCGATCTTTAGCGCTTCGTTTAGCTTCTTGCCCGTTTATCTTGGTTATCAGCTCGCAGCCGTCATGAAGATGCAGCCCATCATGGGCGCATTGCTGGGCGCGATCATGATCAGCTCGTCCATTAGCGGTGCCGAGGGTCTCGACTTTCTTGGTATCCCCATCCCGACGAACGACTATTCGAGTACGGTAGTGCCCATCGTACTGGGCGTTGTGTTCATGTACTTTGTCGACCGCAGCCTTCAGAAGATCATTCCCGACGTTACCAAACTGTTCTTGAAGCCGCTGCTCACCATGATCATCGTCGTGCCCGTCGAGCTGATTATCCTTGGCCCCGCCGGCAGCATGATGGGCTACGCGCTGAGTGATGCCGTCACGTGGCTTATGGACAACGTGGCATTTATCGCTACTCCGATCCTGGCAGCCCTTAACCCCTATTTCGTCATGCTCGGTCTCGATAAGGCTTACATCGCAATCGAAGTTACGAGCCTGGCGCAGCTCGGTTGGGCACCCATTATCTTTGGATTCATCTCGAACCTCTGCATTGGCGGCACGAGCCTCGCCCTGGCAACTGCCATGAAGGGAAACAAGGAGAAGAAGGGTATGGTCACCACGGTTGCCGTTACCGCACTCTGTGGCGTAACCGAGCCCGCGTTCTACGGTTGCCTCATCGAGCGTCCCCGCCTGCTTGTCGGCACGGCAATCGGCGCGCTCTGCGCTGGACTCCCTGCAGGCATCTTTGTTCTGAAAGAGTATGTTGCGGGAGCATGCCCCGGCCTTCTTTCGGCACTCATCTTTATCGCTCCCGATGGGTCCATGGGCAACTTCGTGCTGGCATGCGTTGTCGCCATCATCGCCATCGTCGTCTCTTTCATCGCTGCACGCGTAATCATCAAGAAGAACCCCAGCTATATTGAGTAGATGCCCGCTGTTTGCATTGGGGACATCCTCGGCAGACCATTAGCAAGAACCCAAGAAGTCCCTTAGGAGCTCGATTAATCCATTCGGATTCCTGAGGCACAAACGACCCCGATTCCACAATGAAATCGGGGTCGTTGTTTCTAAAGCCGTCGATAGACAATCGGTGTTTACCTTAGCTCCCTATCCAAGTTAATTATCCACGCTCGTTCTCCGGTCGGGAGATTTTCTTCGCTCGCGTGTCCAGAAATCCACGCTCGAGCAGGACATCCAGGTCCGCGCCCGCCCTTGTCTCGATCTGTAACAGCAAGAGGCCTATTCCGCTTCTACATGTTACAGATCAAGATATTCCTAAAACACCCTAAGTTTCATCTCAATCTGTAACAGTTAGATGCCAAATATCGGTCTTGGTGTTACAGATTTAGACAAACTGGAGGACGAGACAAACCAAAAACGGGATGGGCGCTAACCCGATGGCGCACCACCTAAATAGAAACGGGCCCTGTCCCATATAGAGACAGAGCCCGAAACTCTCATGGAGCCAGTGACAGGAATCGAACCTGCAACCCACTGATTACAAATCAGTTGCGCTACCGTTGCGCCACACTGGCACACTTGGCGCTTTCACGCGAAGCGAGTTAAGAATAAAGGAATTGCGGACGGGGCGCAACAGGCCGCACGGCGTTATACAAATATGCAAAATCCAGCAACAACGCGTACCAGGCCCGTTCATTTCTGTCAGTGCGCCCTCAATCTTAAAACCATTCGCCAGAACGAATAGTTTTAATTACAATTGCTATATATAAAACTATTCGTTCTAGCGAAGGGTTTCGCGATGCTTACTACCAAAGAAGCCGCCGAGCTGCTCGGCATCACTCCGCGCAGGGTGCAGGAGCTCATAAAAAACGGAGCACTTGAGGCCCGCAAGGCTTCTGGTGTATGGCTCATCGACAAAGACAGCGTCGACACGCGACTCCGCTCTGTGACCAAAACGGGGGGACGTCCCCGCCGCGGCCACGGTAAGAGCGAGATCGCGTTCACCCTCATGAACCGCACGTACGAAGTCGCTCAGCTGGTCTACAGTACATCGCGAAAAGACTTTACCCACATCGGTGCCGACATCGATTACGCCCACGCCCCTATTGGAGTATTTGGCCCTAATAGCCCCATATCGCTAGACTCCTTCCGCATCTGGTGGCGCGGCCGCGGTATCCCGCTCGCACGCATTGGGCTAGCCTCCCTGCTTGCAGAAGCCGCAGTCGATGTTCCCGATGAACTCGTCCAGCGAAATCTAGGCCTCTCCTTATCCGACCAGTATTGGATTAGGCCCCAAGGTTCCGGTCTCACCTGGGAGGATATCAACTTCTTCAATAACGCCTTTGATGACGTCTCGCTGTCCATTGCACCCTTTGCCCCAGAGGGAAAAGCGGCTGCCGCAAAGCCCGATAACACCTCGGACGGCAATCTTCAAAAGTACTGGACATGCGAGGGCGAACGTCGAATTCTGCATAAGGCAGGAGCGCACCTGGACCAGGAACCTTATAACGAGCTGGTGGCGACCGCGCTCCACCGTCGCATCCTAAACGCCTGCGATTATGTGCCTTACTCGCTCGAGGGCACGGGCACTTCCGCCCTGAGCACATGCGATGTCTTCTTAACTGATGAAGAAGAGTATGTCCCTGCGTTCTATGTAAACCAGCACGCAAACGCAGATGAACGGCTAACCGACTACGAGCGATATGTAGCAAACTGCGAGGAGCTCGGGGTGACAGGCGTCAAGGATGCCCTTGACCGCATGATCGTATGTGACGACATCATTGCCAACTACGATCGTCATTGGCGCAACTTCGGCCTCGTGCGAAACGTAAACACGCAAGCTTGCAGACCTGCCCCCATCTTCGATTCGGGCTCATCGCTCTGGTGCAACATATCACTAGAGGAGCTTAGGGCGGGAGAGCACAGTTTTACCAGCGCACAATTTCATTCAAGCCCCGCCAAACAAATGTTGCTCGTCGAGGACATGGGCTGGTTTGACGGCGACAAACTCGAAGGCTTCGTTGACGAGGCAATCGAGATTCTTTCCAGAAACGACGCGCTCACGGCAAGGCTGCCATATCTAAAAAAGGCGCTAACGTGGCGCCTCGAAAGAATGATCGACATCGCTGAATGGAGTTAGCGAGGCAGCATTGCCCCGCCAACTTCCCTACCTCCCGCGCAGGGCCTTGAGCTTGGCCAGGGCATCGGGGCTCAGGCGACTGCCCAGAGTCATCTTGATCTGCGGAGCTTCCTCTGCCTCGTGAACGTCGTTATCGATCTGTTTGATCTCGTCCACCAGCATACGGCTCGAGATGCGCGTGACACCCTTGCCCATGACGACGGCCTGGATCGTGCCGTCGCTCGATACCACAGAGCATGCGCGGCCTTCCTCGCGCGCCTCGATGCAGAGCTTTTGCACCACGGTATCGGCTGAAACACCCGTCGGCGAGAACTCGATGCGCACGCCGCGGGCCGGCAGGTTGGGACGTTCACTGGAGATATTGCCCGCGCCGTCAAACACGATCACGGCCTCGTAACGGCCCTGGGCAAAGGCAGCAACGTCGTTGATGAGGGCGGTGCGCGCCATATCGTGGACGTCGCTGGAATACGGATCGTCGGAATGGTCGTACACGAGCTTTTCGTAGCGCGGCGTGCAGTGGATCACGTTGTAACCGTCGACCACCAGCAGCTCGGGCTTGTTGGAGTGCACCGTCGAGACTGGGTCGGCGATAGCCTGCGCAAACGCATTGCCGCCCACGCCGTAGGTCGCGGCCGAAACAATCGGCTTGGCCGAGCCCTCGCCAAAGCGCTTGGCCTTGGACTTGGCACGGTTCTTTTTGGACATGCGCTACTCCTCCCCCATCAGCTCGCCGGCGTTGCGGCGCAGCCACTCAAAGCACAGCGCCGTGGTCGCCTGGGCAACATTGAGGCTCTCGGTCATACCGCGCTGGGGAAGCTTGGTCAAAAAGTCGCATTTCTCGAGCACCAGACGCGAGATGCCGTCGCCCTCGGAGCCCATGACGAGCGCCACGCGGCCCTCGAAAGGAGCATCCCAGCAACTGCCTTCGGCGTGCTCGGAAGCACCGCCCACCCAAAAACCAGCGGCCTTAAAATCGTCGAGCGCACGGGCGATATTGGGAACCTGCGCGATAGGCAGATGCATGACGGCACCGGCTGAGGTCTTGTAGCTGCCCACGGTCACGCCGGCGGCACGCTTATTGGCAATGACGACGCCCGCCGCGCCCACAACCTCGGCGGAGCGCACGATGGCGCCAAAGTTGCCGTCGTCGGTCACATGGTCGAGCACGACGACGAGCGCCGGACCGTCGCCCGCACGGTCGAGGATATCGGCAACATCGGCATAGGGGAAGTTGCCAACCTCGAGCGCAATGCCCTGGTGAGCGCCATGGCTCGACAGCGCATCGAGCTGCGCGCGCGGCACATACTTAATGCGGACACCCGCGGCGTTGAGGTCGTCGACCAGGCGCGACAAGGCGGCATCGCGCTCCCCGCCCTCGGCAATGAGCGCGCACTTGACGGGAAAGCCGGTACGCAGCGCCTCGGCGGCAGCACGGCGACCTTCGATAAACTCGCCCTTGGGAGCCTGAACATTGTCGCGGTTGCGCTGCGGACGTGCGGCCTGGGTACGATCGCGCTGGCCCTTGGGAGCGGCAGCGCGGTCGTTACGGCGAATCGGACGCGAGCCGGAAGCGGCCTGCTTGCCGCCACGAGGTGCACGCTTGCGATTGTCGGCCATAAAACGGCCTCCTTAAATAGATAACGAACAAGAATCGACCGTCCGAGCCACGGCACCTTGCCTTTCAATCGTCGGGCATGACCACCAGGTCTATGCCCTCCTCTTTCAAGGCAATCTGCCGCACCTCGAACGGTCGACAAATACTAGAGACTCTTAATACGAGTGCCCGCGGCAGTATCCTCAATGGTGAGGCCCAGGTCCTTGAGCTGGTCGCGGATGGCATCTGCCAGATCCCAGTTCTTGGCGGCACGGGCCTCGGCGCGGGCCTCGAGAATCTTGGCAGCAGCCTCGTCCACGTCGTCACCCGTGTAGGCAACCAAACCGGCGGCAACGCCCAGCAGGCCCAGCGGCAGCTCGACCTTGGGCTCGGGGAGCTCAACGCCAAACGTATCGAGCAGCTC
>NZ_JBDGAV010000022.1:33546-36221 GCF_040910325.1 Collinsella aerofaciens
GCTCCAGGTACTGGTTGCACTCGGTTACAAAGCCAAAGACGGCACCCATGGCACCGGCGGTGTTAAAGTCGTCGTCCATGCACTCCTTAAAGGTGGCACGGGTCTCGGCGGACTTGGCGGCAAACGCCTCGGATGCTGCCTCATCGGCATCGGCCGTCGCATGGTTCGCGGCCCAGCGCAGGTTCTCGACCGTACCGGCGATACGCGTGAGCGAATTCTCGGCACCCTCCAGGCGCTCCCAGGAGAAGTCGAGCGGCGAGCGATAGCTCGTCTGCAGCATCAGCAGGCGCAGGGCGGCAGCGGAGTGCTGCTCGAGAACCTCGGCCAGCGTAAAGAAGTTTCCGAGCGACTTGGACATCTTCTCGCCGTCTACCAGCAGCATGCCCGTGTGCATCCAGGTGTTGGAGAAGCCCTGGTGCCAGGCGCAGGTGGCCTGGGCGCACTCGTTCTCGTGATGCGGGAAGGCAAGGTCGGAGCCGCCGCCGTGGATGTCAATCGGGGTGCCCAGGTAACGATGCACCATGGCGGCGCACTCGGTATGCCAACCGGGACGGCCCTCGCCCCAAGGGCTCGGCCAGCTGGGCTCGCCGGGCTTGGCGGCCTTCCACAGGGCAAAGTCGAGCGGGTCGTTCTTGTCCTCGTTCTCCTCGATGCGTGCACCCACCATAAGGTCGTCGATGTTGCGGCCCGAGACTTGGCCGTAGTTGGGATCGCTGCGCACGGCAAAGTACACGTCGCCGTTATCGGCGGCATAGGCATGGCCCTGCTCGATAAGCGTCTTGATCATGGCGATCATGGGGCCGATCTCTTTGGTAGCGCGGGGACGCACGTCGGGATCGAGCACGTTGGCAGCGCGCATGACGCCAATGAACTTATCCGAGAACTCCGTCGCGACCTCGGCGGCCGTACGGCCCTGCTCGTTGGCGCGCTTGATGATCTTGTCGTCGACATCGGTGAGGTTCTGGGCGAACGTGACCTCATAGCCGCTCGCGATGAGCCAACGACGAATCACATCGAAGCTGATGAACGTGCGAGCATTGCCGATGTGGATGTTGTCGTAGACCGTGGGGCCGCACACGTACATGCGGACCTTGCCGGACTCGATGGGCTGGAACTCTTCCTTTTTATGGGTAGCGCTGTTGTAGATACGCATTCGTTACTCCTTAACGGTTTTCTGTAGCAGGCAGACGGCCCAGGCGCCGATTCCCTCGCCTTGGCCTTCCCAACCGAGCTTTTCGGTCGTGGTAGCGGCGACGCCCACGTTTTCGACGTCAACGCCCAGGGCATGGGCAAGGTTGGCGCGCATGGCATCGCGGTGCGGGGTGATCTTAGGCTGCTGACAGGCAATGGTGCAATCGGCATCGACAAACTCAAAGCCCAGCTCGCGCGCATAGTCCATCACGCGGGCAAGCAGCACCATCGAATCGGCACCCTCGTAGGCGGGATCGGTGTCGGGGAATAGCTTGCCGATGTCTCCCCCGCGGCAGGCGCCCAGAATGGCGTCGGCCAAGGCGTGCGCGAGCACATCGGCATCCGAGTGGCCCAGCAGGCCGCGCTCGTAGGGAATGTCGACACCGCCGATGATACATCGACGCCCCTCCACCAGACGGTGAACGTCGTAGCCATGGCCAATGCGCAGGTTACTGAACATGGGGAAGGTCCTCTCCCTCGGCCATACGGCCAAGCAGAATCGCGGTTACGGGACGCAAGTCCTCGGGCACCGTCACCTTAAGGTTATCGCGCGGGCTCTGGACGCAGCGGACGCGCCCACCCATGCGCTCGACCAGCGACGAATCATCGGTGCCGATAAAGCCCTCGGCAATGGCTGCAGCGTGGGCGCGCTTCATAGCATCGACGCTAAAGATCTGCGGCGTCTGCGCAGCCCAATAAAGCTCACGCGGCGGCGTCTCGACGATGTTATCGCCGTCGACGATCTTGAGTGTGTCGATCGCGGGTTGACCGCACACGACACCGTCGAGCGAGCGGTCGCCCACAAGCACGTCGATCGCATGATCGATGGCCTCGGTCGTGATGAGCGGACGAGCGCCATCGTGAATGGCGACGTATTCAAAGCCCGCCGGCACCGCGTGCACGCCGGCACGGGTGGAGTCCTGGCGGGTATCGCCGGCATCGGCAAAACTGATGGGCGTGTCATAGTCAAACGGGTCGATGGCCAGGCGGCGCATCTCGGCACGGCGCTCGGCAGAGCAAACCACGACGATGTGGCCGACCTTATCGCTACGGTCAAACGCGCGGATGGACCAGCTCATAAGCGGACGGCCCGCTACATTGACGAGCTGCTTGCCGCCGGGGTTACCAAAGCGCTGGCCGCTGCCACCGGCAACGACCACGGCGCATACGGGCGCCATTATGCGTTCCCCTGTTTGGTGCCCTTCATGCGGTACAGGGAGTCCGCAAGAATGGCAGGGTTGTTAACGCCAAAGTCGCCCAGGCGCTCCGGATCCTCGCTGATGTCATCCATGAGCTCCTGCAGCGAGCCGTACTCGTCGACGATCTTCTCGGCCACGCCGTCGCGCACGACGGACACGCGCGAAAGCGTGCGCAGGCCCAGCGGCGTCATGACGGAGTCCTCGTCCAGGTCGTCATAGCCCAGAACCGCCGCCACATGCTGCGGGTCGGACAGGTCCTTAGGCGTCATGCGGCTCAGCTCGGCG
>NZ_JBDGAV010000023.1:0-36059 GCF_040910325.1 Collinsella aerofaciens
AAAGCCGTTTGTCTCCACCCGCATAGCGGGTGGGTTGAAGCTGGCCGCTGCGCGCCCAGCAGACTAAAGTCTTGAACTCAAAGGTGGGACAAATGTCCCACCTCTTTTGAATGCCACCGTTTCCGTACCACAAACAGCAGGGCAATCGCTATAATGCAAGCCCAGTAAAAACACGATGAACCGCAAGGCGAAAATCGAAGGATATGCATACGATGTCGCAAAACGATCGAACTCAACTGATTCCCGATCCGCAGCAGCCGAGCAGGCACGCCGGCGGCGTTCAGTCGCCGCATCCTATCGCGCCGAGCCACGGTCAGCAGCGTGGTGCGGCAAACGCTTCTCAACGCCCGAACCAACAGCGACAGCAGCGTCAACAACGTCAGCAGCACCAGGCAAACGGCAATGCGCCCAAGCAGCCCCCCACGCACGCTCGAGGCGATCGCGGCCCCGCGCGCAAGTCCGCCGGCAACAATAAGTCGGGCAAAAAGACGACGCTCTTTGTCGTCCTGGGTCTAATCGTCATTGTCTATATCGTAGGCGTCGTAGCATTTTCGCAGGTAGCCTACCCCAACACCACCATCGCCGGCGTCGACGTCTCGTTCTCCAACGCTTCGTCTGCCGCCACCAAGGTCAACTCGGCATGGAAGCACTATAAGCTCGCCGTGACAGGCGATGACTTTAGCTGGACCTATCAGCCCGAGTCCGATGAGCCCATCGTCGACGGCGAAGCTGCCGCAAAAGAAATCATCAGCCACAACGAAGCCTTTGTATGGCCGGTCCGCCTTGTGGAATCCTTAAGCGGCAAGACCAAAGCAACCGCCACCTCCAACGAAGTCGATCTTGATCAAGACGTCGACCTGTCCATGCTCTCCGACACCTTTAACCAAAAGCAGTTTGAGAAGGATCTGGGCGCCGCCATCGACGAGTTTAACGAGGGCCGTTCGGGCACGTTCGAGGCCAATAGCTCCTATGACGAACAGGCCGGCAAGTTTACCGTCGAGAAGGCGCGCTCCAACGAAAAACTCAACCGCGAGCATGTCATTAAATATGCCGAGCTCGAGCTTGCCTCGCTGGCCGAAACCGTAGATCTTTCCAAGCTCGGCAACGATGCCTATGAGCCGCTCAATGGAACGCTGACCGATGATCAGATTCAGGCTGCATGTGATGCCGCCAACAACTTCCTGGGCGTCAACGTGACCCTTAAGCTCAACGGCGAGGATGCCGGAAAGGTTGATGGCAGCTCCGTGTTGCAGTGGATCAGCTTTGCCGATCCGGCCAACCCCACGCTCGATACGTCGCAGATCAGTAGCTGGGCAGCCGAGCTCGCCAATGGCTTTAATACCGTTGGCTCCACTCGCTGGTGGACGCGCGCCGATGGCAAGCAGTGCGCCGTCGAAGGCGGCGACTTTGGTTGGTCCATCGACAGCAGCTCGCTCGCCAAGCAGGTCGAGGACGCCATTAACAACAAGCAGACCGGCGAGATCGAGATCAAGTACTCCCAGAAGGCCGACACCTTTACTGCAAAGGGAGAGCCCGACTGGAAGGCATACATCGATGTCGATCTGTCCGAGCAGCACGCGCGCTACTACGACGAGAACGGTAATATCGTTTGGGAGGCCAACTTTATTTCCGGCAAACCGGGCGAAGACGCCACCCCCGAAGGCGTGTGGCAGATCAACAGCAACGACGGCGGCAGCACCCTGATCGGAGCCAAGGACCCCGAGACCGGTAAGCCCAAATACGAGAGCCCGGTGAGCTACTGGATGCCGTTTGAGGGCAACATGATCGGCTTCCACGACGCCACCTGGCAAAACGACAAGAGCTTCGATAATGCCGAGTCGTACAAGTGGTGCGGCAGCCACGGTTGCATCAACCTGCGCCTGGCAGACGCCAAGGCACTTCACGACTGCATCAAAGTCGGCCTGTGCGTGGTTGTCCACTCGTAGTGCAACGCGCGCATTCCTACAACGTGGAACCGCTGCGACCAATCTAACAGTTCCGAAAGAAACCGTCCTATGCGCCCGCCCCAACCGGTGGGCGCATATAATTATCGAGGTTCTTTCTATAAAGGAGACGCTATGCCGAATGTCCCCACGATCACCCCGGGCCCGGATGATACCGAGCGCACGCCCGAAGGTGCCACCGAAACGATTCCTCTGATTACAGACGTACATGTCAATAAGCAGAACGGACGCACGAACGATACGGCCGAGATTTCCGATGAAGAGGCATATGCCAATCTCAAAGCAAAACGTGCCGAGCGCCGACGCAAAAAGCTGATTCGACGCGGTATTGCTGCCGGTGTCGTAGGTGCCATCGCGCTCATTGCCATTGTCGCAACCCTGGTTATCAATGCGCAGCCTCAGAGCGCTAGCGGGCCTGTGACCGACATGGTGACCGAGGGCACGTTTACCACAACGGTCGAGGCGAAAGGCCAGCTCAAACCCATTTCGTCCTCAGTGGTCTCCCCTTCTGTCGACGGCACGGTCGATTCGATCAACGTGCAGGCAGGCCAATCCGTCAACGAGGGCGACATGCTTATGACCATTAAAAACGACGAGCTCGATCGCAACGTTGCCGAGGCGCAGCGTGCAGTTGCAGCCGCTCAGGAAGACCTCGCCAACGCGCAGAAAGCCGCAGCTGCCGCGCAGGCCACCCCAACGACGGACGTCGAGGGAGCTTCCGCAGCGGCTGGCGTCTCTGACGCATCAGCGGACACGAACGCCGTATCGGCCGCGCAGCGCAGCCTCGCTTCGGCCCAGGCAAACCTAGACCAGGCGAACGCCAAGGCCGCCAGTCGCACGGTCACGGCCCCGAGCTCGGGTAGCATCGTGGAGCTTAACGCCAAGGTGGGCGCAACGGTAACAGGCGGCATGATCATGGGCGAAAGCGATACGAGCGGCGGCAAGCAGTGCATGCAGATCGCCGACCTATCCAAGATGAAGGTGACCGTGCAGGTGGGCGAAAAGGACATCGCCAAGATCGCCGTTGGGCAGAGCGCCAACGTCACGTATCCCGCGTTTCCCGATATCGTGAGCCAGGGAACCGTCACGGCTATCGCGTCGGTGGCAAACTCCGACGCCGCCAACGGCGGCGGCAGCGTGACCTTTAACGTCGACATCCTCATCGAGGCGCCCGACGCGCGCCTGAAGCCGGGCATGACGGCCGAGGTCTCGGTGGTGACCGAGCAGCTCGACGACGTGGTGATGGTGCCGACGATGGCGCTCATGACCGAAGACGGCGAACACTATTACGTCAACGTGGCAACCGATGACGAGGGCAAGCAAACCCGCCGCGTCAAGGTGACCGTCGTGACGCAAAACGACAACGAAACCGTAGTCGGCAAGACACAGGTCAAGCGCGACGACCAGGGCAACGAGATCAACCCCAACGTGCCGGTTACCAAGCTGCGCGATGGTGACACCCTCGTCATGGACACCGGAGCGGACGCAACGGCTGACGGCGGCTACAGCGCGGATTCGGGCAGTATGTCTGCCGATGAGGACATGTAATGCGTCCCGTTATCGACATCCGCAACGTGCACCGCATCTTTGAGAGCGAGGCAGGTTGCGCCCACATCCTGCACAACGTGAGCCTGGCGGTAGATCCCGGCGAGTTCGTCGCCATTACCGGCCCCTCGGGCTCGGGCAAATCAACGCTCATGAACATCCTAGGCTGCCTGGATAAGCCGACGGCGGGCGACTACTACCTGCAAGGGCTCAACGTGGCCGAGCTTGACGATGACGAGCTCACCGAAGTTCGTGCCCTGAGCATTGGCTTTGTCTTTCAGAGCTTCAACCTGCTGCCGCGCCTGTCGGTTATCGAAAACGTCATGCTGCCGCTGGCCTACACCAATGTGCCCCGTAGCCAGCGCGAAATGCGCGCCGTGCACGCGCTACAGGCCGTCACGCTGCCGGTCGACCACTGGGACCACCGCATATCAGAGCTCTCGGGCGGACAGATGCAGCGCGTCGCCATCGCGCGCGCTCTTGTCAATGATCCGCCCATCATCCTGGCCGATGAGCCGACGGGAAACCTGGACTCCGCCACTGGGGCGCTTGTAATGGAGACCTTCCATAAGCTCCAGAAGCGCGGCAAAACCATCGTTCTTATCACACACGACCCCGGCATCGCCGCCGAGGCCGACCGTGCCGTGACCATACGCGACGGTCGCATTCACGACGGCGCGTATATTCCACATGCACCACGGACCCTGCGCAGCGCCGTAGATAGCCTGCCCATGATTTCCGCCTCCGCCAACCCGCCGAAAGGAGCGATGGCATGAGCGCCCGCGATCTCATCCAGGAAGCCCTTCACTCGCTCGAGGCAAACAAGGGGCGCAGTCTGCTCACCATCCTGGGCATCGTCATTGGCATTGCTTCGGTTATCGCCATGACTTCGCTCATCGGCGGCATCCAAAACAGCCTGGTCAACAGTCTGGGCCTCAATGCGGCACGCATGGTGCAAATCTATTCGTCGCAAGAACTCACCGATTCTGACGTTCAGAAGCTTCAAAAACTGGTGCCGCAAATAGAGCAGATCGGAATTGTCGACAGCGCGTACACCGAGTACAAGACCGGCGATAAAAGCTATACCGTCATGGCACAGGGTGTCGATAGCAACATGCTCGACGCCGTGGGGGCCAGCAAGCTCGTTGCGGGGCGCACCTATTCCCAGGCCGAGTCCCAATCGGGCTCGCGCGTGGCGCTCATCAGCCGCGGCGGCGCCGATCAGCTTTACGGCAACGAACAGGATGCGCTGGGGAAAACCATCAAGGTGGCCAACGGCGAGGTGCAGATTATAGGCGTGATTGATGGCGGCAACGACTCCATGGGCTCGCTCACGCTGTATATGCCGCGCGAAACCATCTCAGGCCTGTTTGGCGACGAAAATCCTTCATTCCCCAGCGTGACGGCTCTTGCCGCCGAGGGCACAGACATGGACGAGCTTTGTAAGACCATCGAGTCCAAGGTGCGCGCAATGAAGGGCATCGCGGAAGATGATGAGTACGACAGTGTATCGGCGACCTCCATGAAAAGCGCCATCGATGCACTCAACTCCTTTATGGGCGCGTTCTCGCTCATCATGGGCGCTGTCGCCAGCATCTCGCTGCTTGTCGGCGGTATCGGCATTATGAATATGATGCTCACCAACGTGACTGAGCGCATCCGTGAGATCGGCATTCGCCGTGCCCTGGGCGCAAGTCGTCGCGATATCACCGCGCAGTTTTTGGCCGAGTCCTCGGCGCTGTGCGTCACCGGCGGACTGTTGGGTGTCCTGATTGGCTATCTGCTGGCATGGGGACTCACGTTCTTTGCCGCAAGCTCGGGCATCATGAGCGAGTTTGGAGCTACCGGGACGATCACGCCAAGCTTCTCCATTACAACAGTGTTGATCGCGTTTGCCGTATCGGTCGGCATCGGCGTAATCTTTGGCTTCTACCCCGCTCGCCGTGCAGCAAAGCTCGACCCGGTGGAATGCCTACGCTACCAGTAAGCCACCACCAACAAGTTGCGGTGAATTAGGGACTGAATATGCTATTTAGCAGCAAAAACAGACGCTATTTCACCGCAACTTATTGAAGGGCTGCTTGCGCCAGTTCCGTGCGTCGTCCTCGAGCGATTGGCGGATGACAGGCTTGTACGGGTCGAGCTTGCTCGGGGCGCTCCTCCTCGCAGGCGGGAGGGCACGCATGCGCGGCGAGCGCCTAGCGCGCGAACTCCCGTAAGAGCGCGTCTTCCACTTCCCTAAGCGAAAGGGCCCCGCCTCCCTCGGCGGGACGGGCGACCACGATACAGCGCGCTCCCACGTCGCGCGCGGAGGCGATCTTCTCGGCCGTGCCGCCTACGGTTCCCGAGTCCTTGGTCACAAGCCACTGGGCGCCCACCTGCCGAAGCATCGCCTCGTTGAGCTCGCGGGTGAAGGGCCCCTGCATGCCGATGACGTGCGACGGCGAAAACCCCGCGTCGATGCACTTCGTTATAGCACCGGGCAGAGGAAGCACACGCACGAAGAAGCGCTCCGCGAAATCGGCGACGCGCGTGTAGGGAGCAAGCTCCTTGCTCCCCGTCGTGAGAAGCGCGCGACCCGGGTTCTCGGAGAGAAAGCGCGCCGCGCAGGCGATCGACGCGACCGACACGACGCCTTTGGGCAGCACCTCGACCGGGCGCGCAAGGCGCAGGCATCGTGCACCCACGGCGAGCGAAGCGGCCCGGATGTTGCCGCTTGCGAGCGTAGCGAAGGGGTGCGTGGCGTCGACGACGATGCGCGCGCCGGAAAGCTCACGCTCCATGTCGGCCTCGTCGAGCCTGCCCGCATGCACCTCGATGCCCGGAAGCTCGCCCAAAAGCTCGCCTCCGTACTCGGTTGCCGCGTAGGCACGGGCGGGGATTCCCGCCCCGCTCGCCCATTCGCACAGGAGGCGGCCCTCGGTGGTGCCGGCGAAGATGCGCAGCGCCGGCGCGGATGCGGGGGCCGTCACTTCGGGCCGCCTGGGCGCGTGATCTGGTAGAGCAGCGCGTTCATAATGGCGGCCGCCACGGTCGAGCCGCCCTTGCGACCCCTCGCGACGATGGCCGGCACGCGTCGCGCGAGTAGCTCCTCTTTCGCCTCGACCACGTTCACAAACCCAACCGGCACCCCAACGACGAGCGCGGGCGCGATCTTCCCCGCGTCCATGAGCTCGGCGAGGCGCAGAAGTGCTGTGGGAGCGTTGCCGACGGCCACGATGAGCGGACCCTCGATGCCGCAAGCTTTGTCCATGCTCGCAACGGCGCGAGTCGTGCCCGCGGCGCGCGCCGTTGCGGCGACATCCGGGTCGGCCATAAAGCACACGGCCTGGCAGCCGATCTTCGCGAGCGCGGGCTTGCTTATGCCTGCGAGCGCCATGTTCGTGTCGGTGAGCACCGTGGCCCCTGCGCGCAGTGCGTCGAGCGCACAGTGCGCGGCGTCATGGGTGAACACGAGGGAATCGGCGTACGAGAAGTCGGCAGTGGTGTGGATGACGCGCTTCACGACGGGCTCTTCGAGCGGCGGGAACGTGCGGCCGCCGAGCTCTTCGGTGATGATTTCAAAGCTGCGCCGCTCGATGTCGCCGGGCGCCATCTCCTTGGAATCCATCTAGTACTCCACTCCTTCCCTTGCACATATCCCCTGCTCGTAGGGGTGTTTCTCGCACCGCATCTCGGTTATGTAGTCGGCCTTCTCCACGATCTTGCGGGAAGGCGCGCGCCCGGTGAGCGCTACTTCGACGCCGCGCGCGGACATATCGAGCGCGCGGTCCACGAGCGCCTCGTCGACAAGCCCCTTCGAAAGCGCGTCGAGCGCCTCGTCGAGCACGAGCAGCCCCTCCTGCGCGCCCTCGAGCTCGGCGAGCGCGGAAGCGAGGTTCCCATCGTGCAACTCGCGCGTCGCGGCAAGTTCTTCCGACGTCATGGACCAGGTAAACTTGTCCGACGCCTTCCCCGCGAACACGGGCACGCCGAAATGCTCGGCGAGCAGGCGCGCCTCCCCGCTTTCGCCGTCTTTCAGGAACTGCACAACGACGACGCGGCGGCCTGCGGCGAGCATGCGAAGGGCGAGCCCCATCGCCGCCGTGGTCTTGCCTTTGCCGTCGCCATGATACACGTGGATCATACGCCCTCCTCGATAATGCGGTAGACATACTCCATGTCGAGCGCCCCGCGCACGGAGTCGGCCAGGCGGTCGAACTCGCGCGCACGGTGATCGGCCGCGGACACCGCGCCCTCAGCACCCACGACGCTCTCGGGCAGGCCGCGCATGCGCGCGAGCGAGCGCGCGAGGGCGAGTGCCACCCCCGGTTCGTCGAACAGGCCGTGGAGATAGGTTCCGAACACGTTTCCGCAGGCCGCGCCTTCTGGTTTGCCGCCAATCGTGCCCGCAGGGGCGCAGGAGACGGTCGTATCGCCGTCGTGAATCTCGTACCCGCGCGCCGTCATGCCGTTCCACACCGAGAACGCGCCTTGGGCGCCCGTGATGCGCAGCTCCGACTGGGCGAGGCGCTTTTCCTCCTTGAACACCGTATTTGCAGGGATGAGCCCGAGCCCGCGCGCGGTGCCAGCGCCTTCCCTGCCGTGCGGGTCGGAAAGCTCGTCTCCCAAAAGCTGGTAGCCTCCGCATATGCCGAGCACCGGCGTGCCCGCGCCCGAAAGCGCGCGTACACAGGCTCCGATGCCGCTAGCCGCAAGCCAGCGCGCGTCGTCGACCGTGGACTTCGAGCCGGGAAGCACCACCAGGTCGGGTCGGCCCAGATCGGTCGTCGAGGAAACGTAGCGCACGCCCATGCCGGGCACGCGCGAAAGCGGGTCGAAGTCGGTGAAGTTCGACAGATGCGGAAGGCGCACGACGGCGACGTCGATGACGCCGCGCGCCTCGCGGGCAGATAGGCGCGGCGCGAGCGAGTCCTCGTCGTCCAGGTCGAGCGTAAGAAACGGCACGACCCCCACGACGGGAACCCCGCACATCTTCTCGAGCGGGGCCAAACCCGGGCGGAGGATTTCCACATCGCCGCGGAACTTGTTCACAACAAGCCCCCGCAAAAGCGCGCGATCCTCGGGCGCAAAGAGCGCGACCGTGCCGTAGAGCTGGGCAAATACCCCGCCTGGGTCGATGTCGCCCGCGAGCAGCACGGGGGAGGACACGGCGCGCGCGAGCCCCATGTTGACGATGTCGTTTTCGGCAAGGTTGATTTCGGCGGGGCTGCCGGCGCCCTCGATGACGATGACGTCGTTTTCCTCCGCGAGCGAATCGAACGACTCCAAAATCTGCGGCATGAGCGCCTTCTTTCGCGCGAAGTAGTCCCTCGCAGCGAAGGCCCCCTGCGCCTTGCCGGCCACGATGAGCTGGCTTCGGTGGTCGCTTTCGGGCTTGAGCAGGATGGGGTTCATACGCACGTCGGGCACGATGCCACACGCCTCGGCCTGCATGATCTGGGCGCGCCCCATCTCGAGCCCGTCGGCCGTGACACCGCTGTTGAGCGCCATGTTCTGGCTCTTGAAGGGAGCCACGCGCAGGCCGTCCTGCGAAAGCACACGGCACAGCCCCGCCGCAAGCAGGCTCTTCCCCGCGTTCGACATGGTGCCCTGGATCATGATGGGCTTCGCCCTACCCACGGGTATCGACCTCCTTCGTCGAGCCTCGGCCATACGCGCCCGCCATAGCGCCGCTGCAAGAAGCGCCGCCCCGTTTGTCGGGTTCGCCTTCGCCCGATGCGCCTTTCGCCCGAAGCGCGCGGCCGAACGCCATCGCAAGCCGGGCATTCTCCTTGCGCGTGCGCACCGCGACGCGGCACCAGAAACGGGACAGTACCGAAAACGAGTCGCACGTGCGGACCAAAACCCCCTGTTTATACAGGCGCTCGGGGATGTCTTTCGCCGGTGTCCGGACTAAAAGGAAGTTCGCATCCGACGGCACGACGGAAAGCCCGAGCGAGGAGAGCTCGTGGGAAAGCCACGCTCGCTCGCCCGCCAATACATCGCGCGTGCGCGAGACGTATTCGACGTCTTCCAGGGCGGCGATACCCGCGGCCTCGGCGACCGAGGAGACGGGCCACGCCTGCCCCGCCCGGCGAATCCCCTCGAGGAGTTGGGCGTTTCCGCTGATCAGATATCCTAACCGCAACCCCGCCATTCCGTAGAGCTTGGTGAATGCGGAGAGCACGGCCACATGGCGCGAACACGCGGCGCGTGCGGCCACGCTCCTTTCGCGGGCGTCGGGCGCAAATCCGAGGAAGCACTCGTCCACGACGAGCAGCGCGCCCACCTGCTCGCAGCGGCAAGCCGCGGCATCGATCACGCGGGGGTCGACGAGGCGCCCCGTCGGGTTGTTCGGATTGCAGATATACGCCACGTCTCCCGGCCCCTCGATCGCGCGGGCGAAGGAGGCGGGCACGTCGAAGTCGTCCGCTTCGGAGAGCGGGAACTCCTGCACGCATGCGCCGTAGTACGATGCCGCCTCCGCATATTCAGAGAACGTCGGCGCACACACGACGATGCGTTTCGGGCGCACCGCCGCGGCGAGCCGCCAAATGATGTCGGACGCGCCCGCGCCGCAGACGATAGTATCTTCGGGAATGCCCTGGGCACGCGCTAGGGCGCGAACGAGGGCGAGGCTTTCCCTATCGGGGTAGGCGTCGATTCGAGAAAGCGCCTTGCAAGCTGCGGCAACGGCGCGCGGCGAGGGGCCTGCCGGATTCACGTTCACCGAGAAGTCAATGAGGTCGGAGGCGCCCCCTTCGCAAGCGATGCCGAGCGATTGCGTGCTACCCCCATGCGCACGGGCGCGCAGGATTCCCCCGGCAGCCCGGGACGCGGCGTGGTCTTCCCTCATACCATCGCCCCCACGGCGAGCACGACCGCCGCGCGTGCGGCACCGAAGACGACGAGCGCGCATACGGACGCGGCGAGCATGAGCCTAGTCGCCCGGGCGATGTCGCTCCACTCAATTTCACGGGACGCGTCGCCTATCGTCGGTTTCTCAACGAGCTTGCCGAAATACACCGCGGGTCCTGCCAGGCGCAGCCCGAGCGCGCCCGCACACGCTGACTCGGTCTGCGCCGAGTTGGGGCTCGCATGGCGACGCCTGTCGCGGCGCCAGATGCGCGCCGCCCCGCGAGCATCGAGCCCGACGATCGGGCACACGGCGATCATGAACAGGGCCGATAAGCGCGAGGGAATCCAGTTCACCGCATCGTCGAGGCGCGCCGAGGCGCAGCCGAAGTCGATGTAGCGCTCGTTTTTGTAGCCCACCATGCTGTCGAGCGTGTTCACCGCCTTGTACGCCATGCCCAAGGGCGCACCCCCGATCATAAGGTAGAAAAGCGGCGCGATGACGCCGTCGCTCGCGTTCTCCGCCACCGTTTCCACGGCGGCGCGCGCAACGCCCTGCTCGTCGAGAACAGACGTGTCGCGTCCCACGATGAGCCCGACGGCTTCGCGAGCCGCGACAAGGCCGCCCTTCGAGAACGCGCGGGCCACGGCCAGGCTCTGGCGGCGCAGCTCGCATGCCGCGAGAATCTGATAGCTCGCCCATGCCTCGGCCACGAAGCGCAAGCCGGGGTGAACCATGCCGCAAAGATGCAGGATTCCCAAGGTCAAAAGCCCACACGCAAGCGGAAGCGCCACGGCGAGCACAAGCCCTGCGGCGCGCGTGCCCGCGGACGTTTGCGGGAATGAGCCCCGCAGGCGGCCTTCGGCCCACGTGATCGCGCGCCCCATGGCGACAACGGGATGGGGAAGCCAGCGCGGGTCGCCGAAGGCAAGGTCGGCTGCGAACCCGGCGGCGGCGGCAAGAATCGTCATCACCGGGCATCGCCCCCCGAAGCGGGGCGAACGTCGCGAAGGCAGTGCCCATCCCAGGTGGCGGCCCATGCGCCGCCCGGCTCGGTATGCACGTCGAAATATCCCATTTTCGGGACAGCTAGCTCGGAGAGCAGCGCTTTCACGGTACCCGCGTGAACGACGAAGACGGCGCGCCCACTCCCCTGGGCGCGCTCCGATTCGCACGCCTCCCGAAACGCCGCGACGACGCGGCGGGTGAAATCGCTCTTGCCCTCGCCATGCGGGCAGCGCGTCTCGCACCAGGAGTCTACCCAGGCGCGGTAGCGCACATCCTCTTTAAGCTCGGCGGCGCTTCGCCCCTCGAAGTCACCGAAATCCATCTCGCGCAGACCGGGGCACGCCATAAGCTCCGCGTTCGGGAAGAGGATGCGCGCCGTCTGGTCGGTGCGGGCCATGCCGCTCGTGATAACACGGAACACGTCACGATCGCACGCGAGGTCGCGCAAAGCGCGCTCGCCCGCGCTCGACAGGGGCTCGTCGGTGCCCGCCCCGCTGTAGCGATGGTCTTCCGTGCCCGCCGTGGCACCATGGCGCACGAAGACGACCTCCAAAGGCGCGCCCGCGCCCTGCGTCCCTCGAGGAGCATCGGCAAGGTTTCCTTTGATGACCTGGGGAATCCCGCACGTCATGCGCACGACGACGTCGGCGCGCGCAGCGAGCGCGCATCCCAGGCGCCCCGCGCGCTCGCGCCATTGGGCGTCTTCCGCATGCATAGGGACGACCCCCGAGCCGACCAAGGACAGAATCACTGCGTCGAAGCCGATCAGCCGCTCGAGCGCCCGGTCAGCGTCGAGCGCGCGTACGAGTTCCTCAGCATGGTACGCGACGCGGCCGGCAAAAGCCGCGGAAACGCCGCCCTCCGCAAGCTGCGCCGCGTCGACGAAATCATCCGCCGCGAACCCGAGCTTTTCGCGCACGAAGGTCCTCTTCCCCGAATGCGCGCCACCTACCACGAGCATCATAGGAGCATGCCCCCCGCCACCAGCATAGCAAGCATCGCGAGCTCGGCCCATTGCAGAAACCATCCGGCCAAATCCCCCGTCACCCCGCCGAAGCGGGACAGGGCAACATGGCGGTACCACGCGAGCGCCAAAAGCCCCGCCACCGCCATAAGGGCGCCGACGGCCCGAGCGCACGCGACCATCCCTGCAGCCGAAGCCGTAGCGAAAGCGCAAAGCGGCACGACGATCGCCGCGCGCTTCTTCGCAGGCGAGAGCCCCGCGGCCATGCCGTCCGCCCGCGCGGCAGGCCAGCATTCAACGGCGAGCCCCGAAAGCGCGCGGGAGAACACGAGCGAGCACAGAAGCGCGAGGAACGACCCCGCCGTAAGCGGCAGCGCGGTGAACAGGGAAAACTGCAGAATAAGGTACACGACAACACCGATGACCCCGAAGGCGCCCGCCCGCGGGTCGTGCATGATCTCGAGCTTTCGCTCGCGCGGGGCCCAACTTGCAAGCGCATCGGAGGTGTCGCAGAGCCCGTCTAGGTGGATGCCACCCGTCACCGCCACAGGCAGCGCCACGAGCACGGCCGCGACGATGGTCGCGGGCACGACAAGCAGGTTAGCCACGTACCCCCACGCCGTCATGAGGAAGCCTTCCGCAAGGCCCACCAGGGGAAACGCGGCAAGCGCATGGGTTGACCCGAAATCGGTCCAGGCCGATTTCGGGACGGGGATGCGCGAGAACGTTCCGAACGCCGCGCCGATTGCCTCTGCTATCTTCACCTTGTAGGTCCTTCGCCTTTCATCCACACGGGAATCCCGCATACCACTTCGACTGCGCGGTCGGCCATCGCCGTCACGCCCTCGTTCACGCGCGCGAGCGCGCGCCTCCACGCCTCGGTCCCCTCATCGTAGCGCATCCCATCGGCGAACACGTCGACGGTGACCACCACCGTATGCACAGCGGCCTGAGCGAGCCGTTCGATGCCTCCGAGCACCTCGCGCGCCGCAGCGTCGGGGTCACGTGGGGGCAAGCCGCCTTCCGGGAAGAGCTCGTTCGCAACCAGGTTGCCCACGTCCTCCAAAAGAAGCGTGCAGCCGCGCGGAAGCCCGGGCACTGCGGCGCCCACGTCACGCGTGCGCTCGAGGGTGGAAAACCCCTTGCCCTCGCGCAGCGCCCGATGGCGCGCGATGCGGCGGGCGCCCTCTTCCCCGAAGGGCTCCATCGTTGCCAGGTACACGCGGGGCCCGTCGTGCCCGAGGCACAGGGACTCGGCGTAGGCGCTCTTGCCGCTCGCGGCGGCGCCGATAACGAGCGTCACCGTCATTTCCAGGCCTCGAAATGCTCGTAAGCAGCCATGCCGGTCGCCGTGAACGTCTTCCCATCCCGGTACACGCGCAGCGCCGAATCCAGAAGGGGCAGATACGCCATGGCGCCCGCGCCCTCGCCCAAGTGCATGCCTGCGTCGAGGGGTGCCTTTATGCCGAGCTCGCGAAGGAGCTCCTGGCTTGCGGGTTCACTTGATGCGTGGGTGCCCACGAGGTAGCCCAAGGCGTTGGAGCACAGGCGCGCCGCGCACAGGGCCGCCGTGCAGGATACTACCCCGTCGAGGAGCGCCGGCGCCTTCGAGGCCGCGGCCCCCAGGTAGAAGCCGCACATCGCCGCGATGTCGAAGCCGCCCACCTTCGAGAGCACGTCGATCGGGTCGGCGGGATCGGGCGAGTTCGCGTCGATAGCGCGCTCGACCACGTCGCGCTTGCGCGCGAGTGAGGCGTCCGAGAGCCCCGCGCCGCGCCCGACGAGGCTCCGCGCGTCCGCCCGGAGGAGCACTGCGGCCACCGCCGCCGAGGTGGTCGTGTTGCCGATGCCCATCTCGCCCGCGACGAGAAGGCGAACGTCGGCGCGGGCAAGCCCGCACGCGACGGCGATTCCGACCTCGATTGCGCGCACGGCCCCATCGCGAGACATAGCGGCGCCGTGCGCGATGTTGTCGCTCCCCCGCCGCACGTTCGCGCGCACCATGCGCGCGTCTTCTATGCCCCGGGCCATACCCACGTCGACGGGCACGACCTCGGCACCCGCGAACGCCGCCATGCGGCAGGCACTCGTGGCCCCCTCGCACATGTTGCGCGCGACGGCTCGCGTCACGTCTTGCCCGCTTTGCGACACGCCTTCGGCAACGACCCCGTTGTCGGAGAAGAATACCGCGAGTGCACGGGGAAACTCGGCCACCTCGGCGCTCCCCTGAGCCGCGGCGATACACGCGACGGCGTCTTCAAAGTCGCCCAATCCCCGCAAGGGATGCGCGATGGAGTCCCACTCGGCGTACGCGGCGGCGCGGGCGCACTCGTCTGCGGGCGCGATCCGGGAGAGCGCGGCTTCGAGCACGGCGCCCGGCGCCGACGAGAACGCGCGCTCGACTTCCTCGCGGATGCAGGCCAACGCGGTTTCGGTTGCTTCAGCCATGCCGTCTCCTCTCTGCGAACGACGCTGCGGCAGACGCGAACGTGCGCGCAACGTCGGGGTTCGCAGGATAGTACACATGCGGGAAGCCCGCAACCAGGGACGGGGTGGTCGTCATGCACGGCCAGCCCTTGTCGCGCCGGGGCTTCTGCGCCCAGAAGTCGCCGCCCGGGCAGGTGGACTGCCAGTAGTGGAACTCGTGCGCGCGGATGCGTGTGCCGCGCGGCCCGTAGAGCCCGTCGCGTTGGGAAGTGAGCTCCACGTACCCGAAATGGGACAGCCTTCCCCCGTTCTCGCTTGCGCCTTCAAGGGCGCCCGCAACAGGCCAGCGCCGCCCCTCGCTATCGGCGATTTCACGCTGCAGGTACAGAAACCCACCGCATTCGGCGACCGTCGGCATGCCGGATTCCACCGCGCGCCGCACCGCCTCGCGCATAGGCGCGTTCTCGGAGAGCTGCCGCGCATGGAGCTCCGGGTAGCCGCCTCCCAGATAGAGGGCGCTTGTCCCCCGGGGCAACTCACTATCACACAAGGGGCTGAAAAAGGCCAGCTCGCAACCCAGGTCCTCGAGCGCGCGCAGGTTCTCCTCGTAGTAGAACGAGAACGCCTCGTCACGGGCGACGGCGACGATGGGCCGCGCTCCCGCGATCGGCTCCAACCGGTAAGGTTCCTCGCGGATATCGGGTGCCGTCGCCGCTGTTTCGAGCAAGCGGTCGACGTCGACGGTCTTTTCCACCAGCTCGGCCATCTTGTCGATGCGCGCGGAGAGCTGCTCGACCTCGTCGGCGGTCACAAGCCCCAGATGCCGGCTTTCGAGCGAGAACGCCTCGTCGGCGGGGATATTCCCCAAAACCGCGACGCCCGTGTGCTTCTCGATCGCAGGCGCCGCGTAGGCGCAGGCAGCGGCGCTCGTCTTGTTCAACACGACGCCGCGCACGTTCGCACAAGGCAGGAACTCGGCGATGCCGCGGATTACGGCGGCGAGCGATAAAGACGCCCCGCGCCCGTTCACCACTAAAACGACCGGCGTTTCCGTGTCGCGCGCAACCTGGTAGCTGCTCGCGTCGGCCACGCCGGGCGCCATGCCGTCGTAGAAGCCCATGACCCCCTCGAGCACCGCGACATCCGCACTCGCGGCGCCGCGTGCGAGCAGGGCGCGCAGCGTCGGGGCGTCGGTGAAGAAGCCGTCTAAGTTGCCCGAGCGCGCACCCACGACGCGACGATGAAAGAGCGGGTCAATGTAGTCGGGGCCGCATTTGAAGGCCGCGCATGCAAGGCCGCGGCGTGCGAGCGCGCGCAGGAGCGCGCACGTAACGACCGTCTTGCCGCTCCCGCTCGAGGGCGCAGCGACCATGAAGCGCGGGATGGTCGTGCTCACCGGGCGCCGCCTTCCCCACCTGCACCACGCGCGCTGACGAGGAACACGGGGTTTTGCGCCTTCATAAGATGGTGCGAGCCTACAGCCTCGGCGCGGGCGGCCGACACCTGGCACGCCTCGAACCCCTTAAAGCGCGAACCCGAGAGGAGCGCGCACGCCTCGGTGAGCGTCTCAACGGTGACGCATGGCACACACAGGCGAACCTGCGAGTTTTTCTCGAGCGCCGCCTCCACGATGGAGGGAAGCTCACCCGCGCTCCCGCCGACGAACACGGCGTCGGGGACGGGCAGTTTCGCGAGCGCTTCGGGGGCGACACCGGGGACCGCATGCACGTTGCCGCAGCCGAATGCATCCGCGTTCTCTCGGATGAGCCGCACGCCGGCCGCGTTGCGCTCGACCGCCCATACCGACCCCACTCGCGCGACGAGCGCCGCCTCGATCGACACGCTCCCCGTGCCGGCGCCGACGTCCCACACGGTGTCGGTCGCGGTAAGGCGCAGCTTCGCGAGCGCGACGGCGCGCACCTCCTGCTTGGTCATGGGAACGTCGCCGCGGATGAAGAGCTCGTCGGGAATGCCCGAGGAAGCGTACGGCCAGCGGGAGCTCGCGGCGCGGGATGCGCCCGCAGAGTCCGCCGCGGAAGAAGCCGCCGTGGGCGCAGACGCACCGGCAGGCGCCTCAGAGGCTACGCTAGAGCCCGCGGGCGAGCCGGCGCCGCCTGCGAACTCGATAAGCATCACGTTCAAGTCGTCGAACGTCTGACCTGCAATTTCACTTGCGGTCGCGCAGGTGATGCGCTCCTCGGGGTACGACAGGCGCTCGGCCACCGTCACGCGCGCGTCCCCGAAGCCCGCATGCACAAGCTCACCCGAAAGCCGCGAGGGGTCTTCCCCGCCCGACGTGACGAGGAAGAGTTCACCTGCGCGCTCGGCCTCGGCCACGATGTCGCACGCCACGCCGTGAGCGCTCGCGAAGCGCCAATCCTGCCATGGACGCGCGAGGCGCGCGGCGAGATACGACGCTGAGCTTATGCCGGGAATGACGCGCACGTCCACCTGCGCGTCGCCGGAGAGCGCCTCCACCAGGCGGCGCGCGCCACTGAACAGCCCCACATCGCCCGTCATCACGACCACGGCGCGCTGCCACGACGCCGCATCGGTGAGCGCGGCGACGATGTCCGCCGTCTTCACGAGCTCGCATCTCACCACGTCGGGCGGCACGTCGATGCCGGCAAGCGCGCGATGAGCGCCGATGACCACATCGGCGATGTCGATCGCGTCGAGCGCCGCGCGCGAGAGCAAGTCGGGGTTTCCGGGCCCCGCCCCGATTATCGTTACCTTTCGCATGGAATCTCCCGATACCCGCGCGGCGTGACCATACGGCCGCCTACGCGCTTCGTGTCCGCGTTGCCGACGAACACGGTGGTGAACATGTCGGCGTCGAGCTCCCCCAGCTCGGAGAGCCTGCACATGCCCGACTGCTGCCCCTCGCGCCCGATGTTGCGTACCCAGCCGCAGAGCGTGTCGGGGGCCTTCCATTCGAGCATAATCTTCGCCGCGCGCGAGAGCCTGTCGGCGCGCTTTCTGCTGCGCGGGTTGTACAAACAGATGCAGAAGTCGGCGCTCGCCACGGCGGCGAGCCTGCGCTCGATGACCTCCCACGGCGTGAGCAGGTCGGAGAGCGACACGACCGCGAAGTCGTGGGCAAGCGGGGCGCCGAGCACCGCCGACCCGCTCTGAGCCGCGGTGGCCCCGGAGATAACTTCCACGTCTACATCGGGGTAGTCCTCCGCAAGCTCCAGCACGGGGCTCGCCATGCCGTAAACGCCCGCGTCACCGCTGCACACGAGCGCCACGGCTTCTCCGCTCTGCGCGCGCGAAAGCGCCAGACGGCACCGTTCGACCTCGTGCATCATCGGCGTCGCGAGATGCGCCGCGTCGGGCACGGCGGCAAGCGCGAGCTCCACGTATTTCGTGTACCCAACAACGATGTCGGCCGCCTCGAGCGCGCGCCGAGCCGCAATCGTCATGCCGTCGGGGCCGCCCGGGCCGATCCCCACCACGAAGAGCTTTCCCATCACCGCTCCTTAAACGAAAGTTCGATAGATACTTTGGAAAACGCGACGGTCACGCCGCCGTGAGCGAGCTTCGGGAAGATAAGTTTGCCCCCCTCCGCGAGCGCTGCCCGCTCGCACACGTTGTCGACCCCCACCGTCGCGCGCACGAAATCAGATGGCGAAACGCTGCCTTCGACCTGCGACAACTCCTCTGCGGAATACGTCGCAAGCGGGATATTGCGCGCGCAGCAGAAGGCGAGCAGACCCTCCTCGTGCGCCTTCACGTCGATCGTCGCCGCCTCGCGCACGGCCGAAGGCGAGATACCCACCTGCCCGCACGCGAGAAGAAACGCCTCCTCGATCGCTTCGGCGCACGCACCGCGACGGCATCCTATGCCCGCAACGATGCAGGGCACGACAAGGCGAAGCGGCTCGGGCGCAGGCGCCTGCGCCCGCACGCCCGCCGGCTTCCCCGTCTCACCGGCGGGCACGACCTCGCCCGTTGTCTCCGCCGCACGAACGGACGCACCTGCATTCGCGCCAGCGAACGGCGACACGACGATATCGGCCCGAGCGCGGTCGGACGCAATGTCAACCCCCTCAGGCGGCTGTCCCGAAATCGGCATGTCGGAATAGAGCGCCACGCGCCCGCCCGAAAGCAGCCGCGCCGACACTCGCTTGATGGCCTCGGGATTCGAAACGGCGAGCCCCGCACAGCGCGCCCACGTATCCACCGCCCACACGCCGCGGACGTCGGTCGCCGTGGTGATGACGGGGATGGCCCCTACCGCGCGGGCCACAGTTTGCGCAAGCTCGTTCGCACCGCCCAAATGCCCCGACAAAAGCGGGACGGCAAAGCGTCCCGCCTCGTCAATCACCACAACCGCGGAATCGGTTGCCTTCGAAGCGACATGCGGCGCGATCGCCCGCACGGCGATGCCCGCCGCGCCCACGAACAGAAGCGCGTCCGACGCTTCCCACGCGAGCGCCGTCCATGCGCGCAGGTCGGCCTTCCCCTCGCCGAACCCGCGCGAAACGGAAACGTCCCAGCCAGGGTCGTCTTCACCTGTCTGTGCGCAATCGGAAAGCGCGTGTGCGGTGCGCACCGCCAACGCATACCCCCTCTCAGTGAACGCTATGCAGGAAACCCTCATCTAGCGCACCACCATCGTCGAGAAGTAGCTGCCCCGATCGGGCACATCGTCGAGCGAGCGGTACACGCGCTCGCCCGGAAGCCCACAGTCCTCTACAAGCTCGGCACCGTCGAAGGCACCCTCCTCGCAAAGGAAGCGCTTCGTGTCCGCAAGCGAGCGGCGCGCCTTCATGACCACCTTCGTCCCCGGCCAGCCGATTGCACGGCGCGCCCCGTACAGAACGCCTTTACTCATACGTCGCCCCCAATTTCCCGATAACTGCATCGGCGCCCGACGTGCGGAAAAGCTCGCGGCGCTCGGCGTCGAACACGACCGCGGCGATGTCGCATGCGCCCGCCGCGCGGCGGCGCAACCTGTCCTCGATTGCCGCAGCGAGCGAGGCGCGCGCAGCGTCCCCCACGCCGGCGGCCTCGATTACCTCGAGCGCCGCCGTGGTCGTGACCGACGACAGGATCTCACGCACGGTCTTCGCGCCCGCGCCGGCCAAGGCCGCGTGGGCGGCCAGAATCTCCGCGCGGCAGTCGGCGGTACGCGAATGGGTGTCCATGATGCCGCCCGCGACCTTCACCAACTTGCCGATGTGTCCCACAAGAAGGACATTAGTAAATCCCTCGCGAACGCAGCAATCAATCGCATCGCCCACAAAGTTGGAGATAAAGACCACCGGCGCACCGTTTAGGTGGAAATGCCCCGAGATGAACTGCCCGCCGTAGTTGCCGGGCGTGAGCACGACTCCGCGCCGCCCCATAGCCGCATGCTGCCGAATCTCGAGCTCGATGCTGTCGCGCAAAGCAGCGAGGCTGCGCGGCTCGACGATGCCCGTCGTGCCCAGGATGGAGATGCCGTCCTTTATCCCCAGGTGCGGGTTGAAGGTCTTTTCGGCAAGGGCAACACCCTCGGGTACCGAAATCGTCACAGCAATATTTCCAGAAAAGCCGTGCGCGGCGCACACCTCGCGCACCGCCGAAGTGATCATCGCGCGCGGCGTCGCGTTGATGGCGGCCGCCCCCACCGGCTGCTCGAGCCCGGGCAAAGTCACGCGCCCCACGCCCACGCCGCCATCGACGGAAACTTCCGATTCGCGCGCGGGCACGCCCTTGCTGCCCGCAGCACCCGTGCCCGACCCCGCATGTTCCACGCGCGCGTACACGAGCACGCCGTCGGTCACATCGGCATCGTCGCCTGCGTCCTTTCGCACGGCGCACTGGGCGCACCCCTCACCGATGCATGCGTCGACCACGTTCGCTTCGACGGGCAGCCCGCCGGGGGTGACGATCGACACGAGGCCGACGGGCTTTCGTGACAAGAGCATCTCGCAGGCCGCCTTCGCCGCGAGCGCGGCGCAGCTCCCCGTGGTGTAGCCGCAGCGCAGGCGGGTCGTCCCGGTATATATGTAGTGCTCGAAGGCCACGCTAGCTGCTCGCCTTCCGATACCCCGTGGCAAACGAAGGGTCGTAAAGCTTGCTGCGCTCGTACGACTCCGCTTGCGCGCCGTCGTGCGCAAGTCCGCCGCGAGCTCCGAGCACGCGGCCCACCACCACGAGCGCCGTGCGGTCGATGCCCTCTCGCGCGCCCGCATCGGCGAGCGTGCCCACTGTACAGCGCACCACGCGCTCCTCAGGCCAGGTCGCCTTGTACACGAGCGCCGCCGGCTCGTCGGAGCTGCGGCCCGCGGCCAAAAGCTCGGCGGAAAGCTCGGCGAGCATACCCGAGCTCAGGAAGATGACCATAGTCGAGCCGCTTTCCGCCATGGTGCGCATGCTCTCGCCCGCGGGCATGGGGGTGCGCCCGGAAAGCCGCGTGATCACGACCGACTGGCTGATTCCCGGCAGCGTGTATTCCTGGCGAAGCGCCGCCGCGGCACCGCAAAAGCTCGACACGCCGGGCACCACCTCGTAGTCCACGCCGCGCGCGTCGAGTGCGTCCATCTGCTCCTGGATGGCGCCGTACAGGCACGGGTCGCCCGTGTGCAGGCGCACCACTTCCTCGCCCCGCGCATCCGCCGCGCACATCACGTCGAGCACTTCCTCCAAGGTCATGTGCGCGCTGTCGTAGACGATGCAGGATTCCTTGCACTCAGCGAGCAGCTCGGGGTTCACAAGGCTTCCCGCCCAAACGACCACGTCGGCCGCGCGCAGAAGGCGCGCCCCGCGCAGCGTGATAAGGTCGGCGGCGCCCGAGCCTGCGCCAACGATATGAATCATCCGAGCCTTCCCTTCCTGTTTCTCATCTCAACCGTTTACGCCGCCCTTCGCGCAGCGGGCAAAACACGGCGTCTGCGGTGGCAATCGGCGCAAATACGCAGGCAGGAGGCGCAATGCCGCCCGCCCTGGCTTTGACACGTTCACAAGTGCCCACTATCATAGTAAAAGTTTCGGCAACGAGCATATGACAATCGGATAAAAGGAAATGACCGGCGCGGCGCCCGCACAGCCCGCGCTGGCTTGCGGAGGGAACCAGGTGGGAATCCTGGGCAAGGGACATTACTGTATAGGACGCGCGGGCAAACCGCCTCGCGCCCCAAGCCAGACTGCTTCGCCTTTTCCTCACGGCATCGCCGTGGCGTTAGCTCCTTGTGAACCCCGAGGGGTGCGCTTTTCTTTCGCTTGTGCCGACAAGCAACTGTCGCCGGGGGACCGGCAAACCGAGGAAAGGAAAAACCATGTCCGACCAGATGTCACGCCGCGGCTTCATGGGCGCCGCAGCAACCGGAGCCGTCGCGCTCGCCGGAGTCGCGCTCGCGGGCTGCTCCAACACCTCCGCGAGTTCCGAGAAATCGAGTGAAAAGGAGAAGGCCGTGAAGCCGGTCATCCTCGTCACGAGCTTCGGCACGAGCTACAACGACTCGCGCCACATCACCATCGGCGCCATCGAAGACGCTATCCGCGAGAAGTACTGGCAGGACTACGACATCCGCCGCGCCTTCACCGCGCAGATCATCATCGACAAGCTGAAGAAGCGCGACGGCATCACGATCGACAACATGACCGAGGCGCTCGACCGCTGCGTGGAAGACGGCGTGAAGGAAATCGTCGTGCAGCCGACGCATCTCATGGCTGGCCTGGAATACGCCGACGTGAAAGACGAACTCGACAAGTACGCCGACAAGTTCGACAAGATCTCGCTCGGCGACCCGCTGCTCACCTCCGACGACGACTACAAGAAGGTGGCCGCCGCCATTAAGGAGAACATGGCGTCCTTCGACGACGGCAAGACGGCGCTGTGCCTCATGGGCCACGGCACCGAAGCCGATTCCAACGCCGACTATGCCAAGATGCAGGAAGTGTTCAAGAACGAGGGCTTGACGCAGTTCTTCGTCGGCACCGTCGAGGCTGAACCGACCTGCGAGGATGTTATCGCCGCCGCGAGCGCCGCAGGGTACAAGAAGGCCGTGCTCGCGCCGTTCATGGTGGTCGCGGGCGACCACGCGAACAACGACATGGCAGACGAGACCGACCCCGACAGCTGGGCTGCGAAGTTCGTGGCCGCCGGCTTCGAAGTGACGTGCCTGCTCCAGGGTCTGGGACAGAACGTCGCGGTCGACGACATCTACGTCGCGCACGTGGACGACGCCATCGCCAAGCTGTAAACTCGCCGCGCACGGGGGCGCCGGTCGCGTCCCCGTGCAACGGGCATGCGCCTTCCCCGACTGACGGCGCATGCCCGTTGCATTCGCATCCCGCCCGCCCACCGCACGGCGCGGGCGGTCGAAGCGATTGAAAGGAACCCCCTCCATGTTGAAGAAAACCCTCGCCTTCGCCCTGTCAGCGGCGCTTTTCGCGTTCTCGCTCGCCGGCTGCGGCGGAAATTCAATCGACAGCGCAAAGGCAAGCGATGCCGATTCCCAGGAAAAGACCGAACAGGCGGCCGATGCGCCCGAGGGCGCAAGCGCTGCCCCCATCACCGCCGACAAGGTGGCCGACGGCACCTATCCGATCACCGTAGATTCCAGCTCGAACATGTTCAGGATTGTGGACGCCCAGCTCATCGTGGAAAACGGCTCCATGCACTGTGTGATGACGCTTTCCGGCACGGGCTACGGAAAGCTCTTCATGGGCACGGGCGACGAGGCTGCCGCCGCGAGCGAGGCCGACTTCATCCCCTATGTGGAAAACGCGGAAGGCAAGTACACCTACGACGTGCCCGTTGAAGCGCTCGACGAGGACACCGCCTGCGCCGCGTGGAGTATTAGAAAAGAGCAGTGGTACGACCGCACGCTCGTATTCGAATCCGCCGGCGTCGATCTGCTCGCCGACGCACTGAAGTAACGCCATGCGGTCGATTCTTCCCAAGGGGGAAAGCAGGAAGCGCCGCAGCATCGCGACGCGCGCGATCGCCTGCGTTCTCGTCGCATTGCTTGCGCTTCCCTTCGCGGGGTGCAGTGCGAGCCCGAACGTGACCGGTGGCACGGCGGGCTCTCAGGAATACACTGTGAGCGTCTCGCTTTCCGGCGGGTCAGGGCGCGCAAGCATCGCCTCACCCACCACAATTGTGAAGGATGGCGACACCTACACCGCGACCATCACCTGGTCGAGTTCGAACTACGACAAGATGACCGTAGACGGCGTGGACTACGCGCCCGTAAACGACGGCGGCAACTCCACGTTCGAAATACCCGTCACGCTCGACGAGGACATCGCCGTGTCGGCCGAGACCGTCGCCATGTCGACGCCGCACACCATCGACTACACGCTCCACTTCGACTCATCCACCATGAAGGAGAAAACGGGCGACGATGCAAGCGGCGGCTCCCCTGCGGGAACGCCTTCAAGCGCCGCGGCCGACTTCCACAACGCAGATTTGGGCTGCGGCTGGGAGCCGACGGGGGCGCTTCAGCTTGAATACGCCGAGCACTTCACTGTCGACGAGTACGAAGGCGGCCTGCGGCTTATCTGCATTTCGAACGGGGAGCGCTTCCTCGTGGTGCCGCAAGATGCAAAGGTACCTGATGGGTTGAGCTCCGACATCGTGGTCATAAGGCGCCCCGCCGACAAGGTGTACCTCGTGTCGTCGGCGACGATGTGCCTGGTCGACGCGCTCGATGCGAACGACAATATCATCATGTCGGGCACGAAGGCCGACGATTGCTCGGTCGCGGGCTTCAAAAGCGCACTCGAAAGTGGGGCGATCGCCTACGGCGGCAAGTACAGCGCGCCCGACTACGAGCGAATATCGGCCTCGGGCTGCACGCTCGCCATCGAGAACACCATGATCAACCACACGCCCGATGTGAAGGAAAAGCTGCAGAAGCTCGGGCTCGTCGTGCTCACCGAACAGTCGTCGAGCGAGCCCGAAGCACTCGGGCGCCTCGAGTGGATTAAGCTTTTCGGCGTCCTGTTCGACAAGGAAGACGAGGCCGCGCACCTGTTCAACGAGCAGAAGGCCCGCGTCGAGCAAACGTCGGGGCTCGCGTCGTCAGGTAAAACCGTGGCGTATTTCTACATTAACTCGAACGGGGCCGCCGTCACGCGGCGGGCGGGCGACTATGTGGCGCAGATGATCGAGCTTGCAGGCGGCAACTACGCGCTCGATGACGCGCAGACGGCGTCGACGTCAGGTTCGTCAGTAACGCTCGAAATGGAGCGCTTCTACGCGACAGCGAAGGATGCCGACATCATCGTCTACAACGGCACCATCGACGAATCGGTTGCCACCTTGAACGACTTCGTAGGCAAAAACGCGCTATTGTCGCAGTTCAAGGCCGTGAAGAACGGCAACGTCTGGGTCACAAGCGCCGACATGTACCAGCAGATGACTTCTACCGCCGACATTATCGACGAGCTGCACGGGGCGTTCACCGGCGATGACGCGAGCGACTTCCATTATCTGAGGAAGCTCGGCTAGCGTCATGAGAAGCCGGCTTTCCATGACATACGACGAATCGGGGCGCGCCGCGCGGTGTCGCGTCGTGACGGCGCTGCTCGCTGTTGCCCTCATCGTGCTCGTCGGGGCCAACCTGTGCATCGGGAGCGTGCTCGTGCCCGCAGACCACATCCCCGGCATCCTTTCGGGCGGCGCGGCCAATTCCATGGAAAGCCAAGTCATCTGGGAGATTCGCCTGCCGCGCGTGCTTTCAGCCGTGCTTCTCGGCGGGGCACTTTCGCTCTCCGGGTTCCTGCTGCAGACGTTTTTCAACAATCCCATCGCCGACCCGTTCATCTTGGGCGTCTCCTCGGGCGCAAAGTTCGTCGTCGCACTTACGATGATCGTACTTCTGGGCGCGAACCAGGCCATGTCCTCGCCGGCCATGGTGGCCGCAGCGTTTCTGGGCTCGCTTATCACCATCGGCTTCGTGCTCCTCATCGCACGGCGCATAAGTTCCATGGCCATGCTCATCGTGGCGGGCGTCATGGTGGGATACATCTGCTCGGCGGCAACGAACTTCCTTATCGCCTTCGCCGACGACCAGTCCATCGTGAACCTGCACAACTGGTCTTTGGGTAGCTTCTCGGGTTCGAGCTGGGACGACATCGCGGTCATCGTGGTCGTGGTGATCACCGTGAGCGCATGCGTATTCGCGATATCGAAGCCCCTTTCCGCCTTCCAGCTGGGAGAAGCCTACGCGAAAAGCGTCGGCGTGAACGTCGCACGCTTCCGCGTGGTGCTCGTCCTTCTAGCGAGCATGCTCTCCGCCTGCGTGACCGCGTTCGCTGGTCCGGTGTCGTTCGTAGGCATCGCGGTTCCGCATCTCGTGAAGTCGGCGCTGAAGTCGTCGAAGCCCATCCGCGTGATTCCTGCGTGCTTCTTGGGAGGCGCCATCTTCTGCGCGGGTTGCGATTTGATCGCGCGCACGCTGTTCTCTCCCGTCGAGCTTTCCATCAGCGCCGTCACCGCCATCTTCGGCGCGCCGGTGGTTATCGCGCTCATGCTGAAGAAGCGGGTGAGGTAGATGGGGGAATTCGTGCCGCGGCCCAAAACGCTCGGAGGGGACATTCCATGCTTAGACAGTCCTGAGCTCGCACGAAAGCGCCAGAAGACACTTTCGGCTCGTGCGGAACTGCGCGCGGAACGCCTCCTTCGAGCGGAGTCGAACCTCGAAACCCCGGTCGAAACGCAGGCTGACGGAGCGCCGCTTTTCCGCATAAGCGACCTGTCGGCGGGCTACGACAAGAAGGTCGTAGTCGAAGGCGTCGATCTGGAGGTTCGCGCGGGCGACGTCGTGGCGCTCATCGGGCCGAACGGCTCGGGCAAGTCGACCATCTTGAAAACCATCACACGCCATCTGGCACCGCTTGCCGGCGCGGTCGAGCTCGACGGGCGGGAGATTTCCCGATGGAAGACGGCGGAGTTCGCAAGGAACCTTGCCGTTATGCTGACAGATCGCCCCCGGACCGAGCTCCTCACCTGCCGCGATATCGTAGAGGCGGGAAGGCATCCCTACACCGGGCGAATGGGCACACTCTCGCCCGACGACCATAGTCGGGTCGACGAGGCCATGAAAACCGCACATGTGGAAGAGCTCGCCGAGCGCGACTTCATGCAGATAAGCGACGGGCAACGCCAGCGCGTCATGCTCGCACGCGCCATCGCGCAGGATCCGCGCGTGCTCGTGCTCGACGAGCCCACGTCGTATCTCGATATCCGCTACCAGATCGACCTGCTGCGAATACTTCGCCACCTTGCGAAATCGCGAAATGTGGCTATCATCATGTCCATCCACGAACTCGAGCTCGCGCAGAAAAGCGCCGACAAGGTGATTTGCGTGAAGGACGGCCGGGTCTTCCGCGCCGGCGCACCCGAGGACATATTCACGCGCGAGACGATTGGCGAGCTCTACGGCCTTAAACATGGCACCTTCAACGAGCGCTTCGGCAGCGTGGAAATTGGGCGCCCACACGGCGATGCGCACACGTTCGTCATCGCCGGCGCAGGTACGGGGTCAGCTGTGTTTCGCCAGCTCATCCGGCAGGGCAAAGCGTTCTACGCGGGCGTTCTGCACGAAGGAGACATCGACTGCGAGCTCGCGCGCGACCTGGCGGCGGAATGCGTGGCCGAGCGCGCCTTCGAGACGATCGGAGATAAAACCATAGCCCGCGCCATAGAGCTCCTCATCCACTGCGCGCGCCTTATCGTGTGCCCCGCTGCCTTCGGCACCTTAAACGCCCGCAACGCAGAGCTCGTCGAGTTCGCACACTCGCATGGTATCGAGGTCATGCAAGCGTGCGAAGGCGCATCGGAGGATTCCCATTTGGAGTGGGAAGAATAAACTGGACTTTCTTTTAAGGATCCTCAGGCTACAGCTCCTACGCCGGCGAGGTCTCCAAGGCGCCGGAGAACCTCGTGAACAGGGATTTCCACGCCGACGAGCCCAACTAGGCCTAATCCAAGCGAGATTCCAGACTCGACAGGCCGTTGAGCGTGAGGTCGTTGGCGACCTCCGAGACGCGCTCGATAGGAACCGAACCGTCAGACAGTGCCCACGTGCGATAGATACCAATAATACCCGACAGCAAAAACGCCAGATAGTAATCGAACATCTCGTCCTTGAGACCTTGGGGCAGCAGATCGCGCTCGGCAATCTCGTGTTCGAGCGGCGCACGAAGACGAGCCATAAAATCATCGAGCGGAATATTCTCGATCAGCTGACGATTGAGCACGAGGTTGTTGCACAGCGCCTCGTTAACGGTTTTAAAGAAGGTCGCCGCCGCGCCCAGGGCGCGCTCGTTGGTGTCGCCGTCCATGGAGGAAAGCGTCTTCTCGACCGAATCGACAATCATCTCCACTACATCGACGGCAACGGCATCGAGCAGGCCGTCAACCGTGCCAAAGTGCACATAGAAGGTTTTGCGGTCGACATTGGCCTCGCGCGCGATGGCACTCACCGTAATGTCTGCCAGCGGCTTTTCCATAAGCAGACGCTCGAACGCGGAAAGGATGGCATTGCGGCTGCGAACGATGCGGCGATCAATACGCGGTTTGCTGGTGGCCATGGGCGTGTCCCTTCGATATGCGGGCATTCATCAACAGATGAGAGATAATCTACGTAAGAGGATTATCCCCCATACAGCACAAATATGCCCCGCATCATGAAGAACGCACGACTGTCCTACTGCGACTTAGGATGCTTCTTCTTATTGAGCGCCGACGGAGATACGCGAATACCGTCGCCCGTCTGGCGCACATAGGCTTTATGAGCCGGCTTAGCGGTCCCAGAAGCCTTCTGAGCGTGCTTCTTGGGATCAACGGTAACAGCATTCGTGGGGTGCGGCTTAGTGGGCGCAGAGGGCGTCTGAGGCGTGCGGCCGAGCTTGCGCATCACGCGATCCCAGCGCGCATGGATGCTCTCGTTGTGGGCGCTCTTAAGTCCCAGCAGGGGCGCAGCCAAAATGGTAGGCGCAATAAACGTGATGAGGCGCCACAGCAGATAACCGGCGGTCGAAGCCGACCCAAAGAAATGACCCAAGAACAATGCAAAGCCGCCCTCAGCGCCACCAGTTCCACCGGGCAAGGGGACCGCAGAGCTCAGCAGCTGGACAAAGGCGCTCGCGGCCATGACCGAGAAAAAGTCGACCTCGTGATGGCCAAAAGCAAGCATCAGGAAATACGGAACCAGATAGAAAAACGCAAGTTGCAGCATGGTGATGACCACCGTGAGCAGCATGGAAGAAAAATGTCCGGCTGAAAGCTTGAACTTCTCGGAGAAGGAGTAGATCTCGCCATCGACAAACGTGCGCCATCCCTCGATCTTAGTGGCCGAGACACCAATGCGCTCAAGCCAATTAATGATGCAATGGGCGACGCGCGTGACGGTCTTAGGCATGAGCGCGACGGCGAAGATGCCCAGCAAGATGCAGCAGTGCCCACCAAAGCTAAAGACGCACAGCAACGTCATGTCGCCATAGCGCTCGGCAAAAAACGGCATGCGAGCAAGCAGTAGGATAGCGCCCCAGGCAACGAGGCCAAACTGGTACACGATAAAACGCGTGAATTGCGTGGCGCCGGCCTCGCCCACGTTTTGGCCGGCCTTGGTCAGGCGATAGATTTGAGCCGGGGTGGAGCCCATCATCATGGGCGTCAGGTTACCAAAGAAGATGCCACTCGCCTCGACCGAGATCAGGTCGCGGATGCCGACGGGCGAATTGGGATCGAGCCAGACGGCGATCGCATAGGCCACAATGCCAAAGAACAGGTACATGAACATGCAAAGACACGCGACAACGAGCCATGACGCCTGGACGCTCGACATAGCGGCCCAGAACTGCCCCATCTGCCCGGTTACCACCAGATAGACGATATAACCTACCAGCACGACGCCGATAAAGATGGCGCCGCGGCGTGCGCTCTTATTGTCATCTCCGCCCGAGGCCTCAACCTCGACCTGGGGCTTAGACGTATGCTGAGAGGACTCCGTCATGAGACTCCTTCTAACAGTCAAAATATCTTGGATATTGTACCCGTAAGGGCCATAGGCAGAACGCAAAGCTCTGGTTCAAACGGGAATTGCAGACGGTTGTTTGAAAATAAAAAAACCCGGCCTTCCATAGGAAGTCCGGGTATCAGATGCGTGGTAGCCCGTACCAGATTCGAACTGGTGATCTCCGCCTTGAGAGGGCGGCGTCCTAAACCGCTAGACGAACGGGCCACATGACATCTGCACTGCCGTGCTGCGAGGAAATATATTACGGGACAAAAAACATCAGCGCAAGAAGAAATTCCAAATTGCCGAAAAATTGTCGGCAGGTTATGGAACACACAGGTAAACTGGGTAGCTAATTCAAGTTGAGATGGACCAAAAGAGCTTCGCGCTCGTTGGGGATTTTGTCTTCGATCACGGCGTCGAGGGCGGAGTTGAGTAGCTGCCCCAGTTCCGGCCCGGGCTTGACTCCGGCACGGATCAGGTCGCCGCCGTTGATGGCGAGCATCTTGAGCGTATAGGGCTCCCCCGCCTTCAGCAGCTCGTGCGCCATCGCGCGCATCTCCTCAATCGTCTCAACGTAATAGAAGCACGACGGGGCCTTGCCGAGCGTGTCGGCACGCTTAAGATCCATGAGCTCGTCCATCAAACGCGGCGTGTCGACGCCCTCGCCAGAAAGCGCACACATCATATTGAGCAGGCAGGATCGCTCGGGACGCAGCGGTTTGTCGTGATATTTGATGAGCAGGCACACGTCGCGCACCAGGTCGTGCGAGAGAGCCAGGCGATCCATAATGACGCGCGCCTTCTTGGCGCCGAGCTCGGGATGACCGTAGAAGTGTCCGCTGCCGGCGTGATCGACCGTGAAGCACTCGGGCTTGGACACATCGTGCAAAAACGCCGCCCACATAAGGCTCGACGAGGGCGCGACGCCGTCACACAGCGCGAGCTCCCCCACCACCGTCAGCACACGGGCGATATGCACGTAGACGTTAAACGCATGATAGACACTGCGCTGATCAAACCCGCGACCCGCTGCCAACTCGGGCACGGCGGCGCAGATGAGCTCGGGATAGCGGAGCATCGCGTCTCCCCCATGACCGGTCGAAAGAATGCCCTCGAGCTCAATACCCACACGCTCACGCGCCACGGCATCGAGCAGCGGCGCGCACTCGGCAAGCGCACGCTTGGTCTCGGGCTCAATCATAAAGTCCAGACGGCAGGCAAAGCGCACCGCACGCAGCATGCGCAGGGCGTCCTCGTTAAAGCGACGCTTGGGATCGCCGACAGCGCGAATCAGCTTGCGCTCCAAGTCACCCTGGCCGTCGTAGCGGTCGACAAGCCCGCGCTCGGGATGCCAGGCCATGGCATTGACGGTAAAGTCGCGGCGCGCCAGATCGTCCTCGAGCGAGGCGGCACGCTCCACACTCTGGGGATGGCGACCATCGGTGTAAAAGCCATCCAGACGGTACGTGGTGACCTCGATACGCTCGCCATCGGAAATAGCCGTGATTCCGCCAAATTTAATGCCCGACTCCACAACCGCGATGCCGGCGGCCTCGAGCGCCGCTTTGGACTCCTGCCACAGGCCGCTACAGCACATATCAACATCGTGGCTGGGGTACCCCATCAGGGCGTCGCGCACCCAACCGCCCACGTACCAAGCCTCAAGACCAGCCGCCTCAAGCGCGCGCAGGACGCGCAAGGACGCATCGGACGGTTGAGTACCGTTGAGCGAAACATTGCACATGCCTATGGCCTCCTGCGACTATCAAATTGGCTATCGATTGCGTCTGCAAGAAGTCTAGCAAGAAACAGTCTCCACTGCACACGCAAGTCCGATAAACAAAAACGCATCCGTCCTAGTCTAAGACGGATGCGAAATAATCAAACTATTCAGACAAGGTGCCGGAACTAGCAGACCTGGCGAACCTCGATGTGCTTCTTATATTCGTCCACCTTGGCAAAATCACCCAGACCGGGGCACTCGACCACGTTGGCGCCAGTGGCCATCGAAAGGCGCAGGGCGTCCTCGACGCGCTCGGGGGCGTCGTGCCACACGGACAGGAAGGCAGCGAGCGAGGAATCGCCGGCGCACACCGTCGACAGCAGCTTGACGTCGAAGGTGCGGTTGGCAAACCAGATATGCTCGCCGTTGGAGAAGTACGCACCGGCGCCACCAAGGGTCAGCAGCACGTTCTTGGCGCCCTTGGCGTGCAGCTCGGCCATAGCGCCCTTGACGGACTCGTCGTCGCCACCGCTCACCTTGATGCCAAAGATGTCAAGCAGCTCGTCGTCATTGGGCTTGATCAGCAGTGGCTCCAGAGCAATGAGGTCTGCCAGCTGATGGCTCGAGATGTCGAGGACGAACTCGGCCCCCTTGGCCTTGACACGGCGCAGGACCTCGGCCAAGAAGCCCTCGGAAGTGTTGGGAGGCAGCGAGCCGCTGATGACCAGGCAGGTCATGTCATCGAGCGAATCGATAAGTTCAAACATCTCCTGCTCGTTGGCCTCATTGATGGCGGCACCGGCATTGACCATGTTGTACTCGGTGTCGGGACCGGCGTTGAGAAACACATTGACGCGCGTAATACCGTCGGTCCACACGGGCTTGACGGGCACGCCCAGGGCCTCGGCGCCCTTAACGATAAACTCACCCGAGAAGCCGGCGAAGAAACCCAGGATCGTGGTGTCGACACCATAGTGGTCAAGCGTAAACGAGACGTTGAGGCCTTTGCCGTTGGGCGTGTAGACGGCATTGCGGGTACGCGTGACGGTATTGGCAGTAAGGCCATCGCAGGCGATGTTGTAATCAATGGCGGGATTAGCAGTGAGCGTGTAAATCATGAATGTTCCTTTCACGAAGCAACGTGTTAATGAAAGTATATTCCACGCATCGGTAAAAGGCTAGGACAACTCGGTGAACGGTGTGGAAGCGATGAAGTACGGCAGGACACCTCTCCCCCATGGCGGAACAAAAAAGGCGCCCCGGCCGAAACCGGGGCGCCGCATGCGCACGAATATGTCGCGTTTCGATTACTGCCGATCGAGCTTGCGGACAGCAACGCGCTTGCTGTACTCGTCGACGTGACCGAAGTCACCAATGCCGACGGACTCGGCAACGTTGGCGCCGGTGGCCATAGCGAGCTTCATGGCCTCCTCGACGTTGTCGCGATCCCTGTACCACTTGTGCAGGAACGCAGCGAGGGTGCAGTCGCCGGCGCAGACGGAAGAGACCAGCTTGATGTTGAACTCACGCTTGGCGTACCAGATGTCCTCGCCGTTGGAGAAGTAAGCGTCGCCGCGGCTACCACGGGTGAGCAGCACGTTCTGAACGCCAGCGTCGTGAGCCATCTTCATGGCGACACGAACCTCGTCGTCGGTGTCGACCGGCACGCCGAAGATGGCCTTCATCTCGTGATGGTTCGGCTTGATGAGCAGCGGCTTCTTGTGAGCGAGCTCCTTGAGCTTATCGGAGGACAGGTCCAGGACGACGTCAGCGCCACGAGCCTGAGCGTGCTCCATGACCTGAGCCAGGAAGTCGGGCGTAGCTTTGGGAGGCACGGAGCCGGAGACGATCAGGCACTCGAGATCGCCCGCGGTGTCCAGGATGTTGTAGAGCTCCTCCTGGTGCTGCGGCGTGATCGGGGCGCCGGGGTTCAGGATGCCGTACTCGTGCTGGCCATCGTTGACGTAGGTGTTAATGCGCGTGATACCGTCGGTCCAGACCGGGCGGCAGAGGCAACCCAGGTTCATGACCTCCTCGACGATGAACTTGCCCGTGAAGCCAGCGAAGAAGCCGAGCGCGACGGTGTCGACGCCCATCTTCTTAAAGGCGAAGGACACGTCGAGGCCCTTGCCGTTAGCCGTGTAGCTGGCCGAACCGGTGCGGACGTTCTCGTCGGGCTCGAGCGGAGAGCTCGAAACCGTCATGTCGACAGCCGGGTTAGCGGTTAGCGTGTAGAACATTTACAGTACCCCCTGTATATGTGAGGGCCGCGTGGCCGGCCCATTCCAACCACGCGGTTACCTCTGATACCAAATTAGCGAGCTGCGGACTCGAGCAGCGCCTTGACCTCGGCGGCGGTGTTGCAGGCGAGCGCCTTCTCGGCGAGCTCGTCGCACTCGGCCTTGGTCCACTGGCTGATGGTCTTACGGGCGCGCAGGATCGACGGAGCACTCATCGAGAACTCCTCCAGGCCCCAGCTGATCAGCAGCGGCTCGAGCAGCGGATCGGCAGCGGCCTCGCCGCACATACCGACCATGATGCCGGCCTTCACGCCGCTCTCGATGATGTTCTTGAGCGAGCGGAGCACGGCGGGATAGTAAACCTGGTACAGGTTGGAGATGGTGTCGTTGCCACGGTCGGCGCACATGGTGTAGCCGATCAGGTCGTTGGTGCCGATGGAGAAGAAGTCGGCGACCTCGGCAAGACGGTCTGCGAGCAGCGAAGCGGCAGGCGTCTCGACCATGATGCCGACCTCGATGTTCTCGTTGAACTTGCGCCCCTCTTCGGTCAGCTCGGCCTTGCACTGCTCGACGAGCTCCTTGACAGCCAAGACCTCCTCGACGCAGGTGACGAGCGGGATCATGATCTTGACGTCACCGAAGGCGCTAGCGCGCAGCAGAGCGCGGAGCTGGACCTTGTACTGGTCGGGATTGGCCAAGCAGTAACGCACGGCGCGGAAGCCCATGAAGGGGTTGTCTTCCTTGACCATATGCAGATACGGAATCTCCTTGTCGCCACCCACATCGAGCGTGCGGATGATGACCGGAGCACCCTTGAGCGCGCTGGCGACCTTACGGTAGGCGTTGAACTGCTCCTCCTCGGAAGGGAGCTCAGCAGAGTCCATGAACAGGAACTCGGAGCGGAACAGACCGATAGCCTCGGCGTCGTGATCGAGCGCGTTGGGCACGTCATCGGGGTTACCGATGTTGCAGGCGATGATCTTCTTGATGCCATCGGCAGTCACGGACGGCTTGCCACGGAAGGCCTCGAGGGCTGCCTTCTCGGCAGCGAAGGCCTCGGCCTTGGCGGTGTAGGCAGCGAGCGTCTCCTCGTCGGGATCGGCCTCGACGATACCCTTGCCACCGTCGACGACAACGGTCATGCCGTTGCGCAGAGCGGTGCAGCTGTTGGAAACCGAAAGGACAGCCGGGATCTCGAGGGCGCGCGCAATAATCGCGGAGTGCGACGTGCGGCCACCGGTCTCGGTAACGATACCGGCAACGTGGGCCTTATCGATCGTGGCGGTCATGGACGGCGTGAGGTCGTGCACGACAACGACAGTGTTCTCGGGCAGGACGGAGAGGTCGACGACCTCCTTGCCCAGCAGCTCGGCCAGAATACCGGTGCGGATGTCGGCGATGTCGGCCGCGCGCAGACGGAACATCTCGTCGTCCATGGACAGGAACATGTTCTCGAACATGGTCGAGGTGTCCATGAGCGCCTGCTCGGCGCAGGTGCCGCCGTCAATGGCGGCGTTAATGGCGTCGGTCATGCCCGGGTCCTGAGCCAGGACAATGTGTCCGCTCATGATCTCGGCCTCGGCCTCGCCCACCGTCTCCTTCATGTGGTCGGCCTGAGCCTGGGTCTTCTCGCAGAAGACCGAAAGAGCGGACTGATAGCGCTCCTTCTCTGCTGCCGAATCAGCAACCTCGTGCGGCTCAAACGTCAAGTCGGGATCGACGGCGACCATGACGGTGCCGATACCGATGCCCTCGGAAGCGTTGACTCCCTGATACATTCCCATTCCTCTCTCCGTGTCATATGATAAAGCGTTTTGCCATATCCATGACAAAAGAGCGCAGCTACCTTACAACAGGTCACTGCGCCCCCAAATATGAACTTAGTTGTTCAACATGCGACCCGTTTGAGTTCTACTCGCCAAGACCGCTCTTGATGAGCTCGATGGCAGCAGCCAGAGCCTCGGCCTCGTCAGCGCCGTCGCACTTGACCTCGACCTCGGTACCGCAGGGGATACCAGCAGCCATGAGGGCCATCGGGGACTTGCCGTTGACCTCCTTCTCGGGGGTGACGACCGTCACGTCACAGGCATACTTGCCCATGGTGGAGGCGAACAGACCAGCCGGACGCATGTGCAGACCCTGAGGATTAACGAGGGTAGCCTTCTCAGAAACCATAGTTGACTCCTTTTTGTGTTTAACCCCTGTCATGCATGTGGCAGGAGTCAGATTCACGACGTTGTTTATATTAACTCACATCAAACGGTTTTTCATTATGTTTCGGACGAATTGTTGGACAGATGTGTTTGTCCTTGATTATCAACTTCATCCGAACACTTCCCACATTCATCCGCACATGTGCGGATGAATGTGGGAACCCGATACCT
>NZ_JBDGAV010000024.1:0-32676 GCF_040910325.1 Collinsella aerofaciens
GGGCTCTACCAGGCGATGGCCGGTGATGGGGTCCATATTCTGCTGCTGCACGTTAAAGCTGCGCGCGTAGTTGAGCTTGTCGGCGGCAAGATCGTCCCAGCTGGGCAACAGGTCGTAGTCGTAGACCTCGTCGAGCGAGTTGGTGCGGTAGACGGTGCCGTTGATATAGGTAATCTGGTCGACGGGCAGTCCCGCGTCGAGCGCGTCGGCGATCTCGACAATCGCGTGCTCGCCCATGCCGTAGATGAGAATGTCGGCGCCCGAGTCGAGCAGTACCGAACGCTTAAGCTTGTCCTGCCAGTAGTCGTAGTGGGCCAGACGGCGCAGACTCGCCTCGATGCCCCCGATGATGATGGGGATGTCCTTAAACGTCTGGCGGATGAGGTTGCCGTAGACCGTGACGGCTCGGTTGGGACGGCGCCCCTCCTCGCCACCGGGAGTATAGGCGTCGGTGTGGCGGCGGTGCTTGGTCACTGAATAGTGGTTGACCATGGAGTCCATGTTGCCGGCACTGACGAGAAAGCCCAGGCGCGGTTCGCCGAGCACGGTGATGCTGGCGGGGTCGGTCCAGTTGGGCTGGCAGATGATGCCCACCTTATAGCCGTGCGCGTCGAGTACGCGGCTAATGATGGCCATACCAAAGCTGGGGTGGTCCACGTAGGCGTCGCCGCAGATGTAGACAAAGTCGCACTGGTCCCAGCCGCGCGCATTCATATCGGCGCGACTGACGGCGAGAAATTTGTCGCGGCCCGGGCGCCAGGGGCGGGCGGGCGTCGCTTGGGAATGCTTGGCGCGGGCGACCGTGGCCTGCGCCTTGCCGCCGCGCTTTTGCTGCTGACCCTGTTTGCCCTGCTGTCCGCGTTGGCTGTTCTGAGCGTGCTGAGGCTTTTTTGCCACGATCCCTCCCGGTGTCTGTATGCTGCACGTAATTGTAACCAGTCTTTTTGGGACGGGGCTAAAAAGACTGGGGGAGTACATGAGCTGGGGATCGGCGCGTCGATGCGGGGATCGTTTGTTTCCAGACTGTGTATCTGCGCGTTGGAGAACCCGTCTCGCGCGCGCGCCATGTTGTCAATGGGTTACAGTATGAACGGCGGTTATGTTTCCGCCAACGCACGAGAGAGTCGTCAACAAGGAGGATGCACGGCGATGCAGCGTGCCAAACAGATATCGGAGTCTATTGAGCTGGGCATCATCTTGGCGCTTGCCGGTGGCTTTATGGACGTTTATTCGTACATTGGGCGCGACCATGTTTTCGCCAACGCGCAGACAGGCAACATCCTGCTCGTGGGCGTGAGCATCTCGGAGGGCAACTGGGCACTTGCGGGACGCTACTTCTTCCCCGTGGTGTCGTTTGCCGTGGGCATTATGCTTGCCGACCTGGTGCATGAGCGGTTTGGCAGCGTGATTCACTGGCGCCAGGTAACGGTGTTCTTTGAAGCCGTCATCTTGCTGGGCGTGAGCTTTATCCCGGGCGGCAATTTCAACCTGCTCGCCAACTGCCTCACCTCGTTTGCCTGCGGCATGCAGGTCGAGAGCTTCCGCAAGATCCACGGTCACGGCATCGCTACGACCATGTGCATCGGCAACTTGCGCAACGCGCTGCAAAACGTGGACGATTACATCATCACCCACAGGCGCGGCTTTTTGGAAAACGGCCTGCTGTACTTTGGCGTGATCTTTACCTTTGTGTTTGGCGCCGTGTTGGGCAACTGGTGTATTGAGCGCATGGGCCTGCACGCCATCGTCGTGGCGAGCTTGCTGCTGTTTGTCGCGTTTGCCATCATGTTCATCGACCGCGAGCGCGACTTGCGCTTACGCTGGAAGGTTGCGGCCGAGGCTTGGAAAGAGGGCTGCCGAAAGTAACCGAATGCGGCAAAGGGGTTGTCCCTTTGCCGCAATATTTTTTATCATCTGTTGAAACGCTTTAACACTTTTGATGTTCTCACGCGTTTTTTGTTTCAAAAGCGTTAGGATGGGACTCATAGCGTGGGGCGTAATGGATGCCCCGCACACGATGGGAGGCTATCAATGGCTAATCGTTTCGTTCTCAATACCATCTCTTATCATGGTTCCGGCGCCATCAAGGAGATCCCCGGCGAGCTCCAGCGTCGCGGCTACAAGAAGATCTTCGTCTGCTCCGACCCCGATCTGGTCAAGTTTGGCGTTACCGCTAAGGTGACCGACGAGCTCGACGCTGCCGGCATCGCTTGGAGCCTCTACTCCGAGATCAAGCCCAACCCCACTATCCAGAACGTCAAGGACGGCGTCGAGGCCTTCAAGGCCGCCGAGGCTGACGCTATCGTGACCATCGGTGGTGGCTCCTCCATGGACACTGCTAAGGCCATCGGCATCATCATCAACAACCCCGAGTTCGCCGATGTCCGCAGCCTCGAGGGCGTTGCTCCCACTAAGAACCACGCCGTGTTCACCATCGCTGTGCCGACGACCGCCGGTACCGCCGCCGAGGTGACCATCAACTACGTCATCACCGACCCCGAGAAGGTCCGCAAGTTCGTGTGCGTCGACACCAACGACGCCCCCGAGGTCGCCGTCGTCGATCCCGACATGATGGCCTCCATGCCCGCCGGCCTGACCGCTTCCACTGGCATGGACGCACTGACCCACGCTATCGAGGGCTACACCACCAAGGGCGCCTGGGAGCTTTCCGACATGTTCCACTTTGAGGCCATTAAGCTGATCAGCGAGAACCTGCGCGACTCCGTCGCCGAGGCCAAGTCCGGCCAGCCCGGCTCCGGCCGTGAGGGCATGGCTCTTGGTCAGTATGTCGCCGGCATGGGCTTCTCCAACGTTGGCCTGGGCATCGACCACGCAATGGCTCACACCCTGTCTGCTCACTACGACACCCCGCACGGCGTCGCTTGCGCCATGCTGCTGCCGATCGCCATGGAGTTCAACAAGCCGGTTTGCGCTGAGCGCCTGGCCAAGGTTGCCCTTGCCATGGGTGTTGACACCACGGGCATGAGCACCGACGAGGCTGCCGACGCCGCTATCGCCGCCGTCAAGCAGCTTTCCGCCGACGTGAATATCCCGCACGTCTGCGAGGCTATGAAGGCCGACGAGATCGAGGTTCTGGCCAAGGACGCCATGGCCGACGCCTGCTTCCCGGGTAACCCGCGCGAGGCAACGCTCGACGACGTCATCGAGCTCTTCAAGAAGATCTGCCCGGCTGCCTAGCCCAGTTTGGTGGTCCTTCGCCCGTAGGTGTATGGTCTTTTGACGTGCCGCTGGCCCCGCCGTGCTACGCACGGCGGGGCTTTTTGTGCTGCGTCGATGCCCTGAGACGGACAAAACCAAGGCGTACTGCCCGCTGCGGATAGGTGGTGCACTTCCCAGCGTGCATTTTTGGGAGTACTCAGCAAGCTCTTAAAAATGCATAACGTTTTGAATGGCCCGTAGTGGCCCGCAGGCGCCCATCGACAGCCATTGTGGGCGGGCTATCGATGAGTGGAGGGGGTTGTTACTGAGTTTTTGCTTTGCGACGACCTGCAACACTGCTGTAACCACGTCGTTTTGTCGTTCGTGATGGGGCCGTTGGGGCCCACGGTGCTGAATACTCCGTTTTTTGCACGGCCCAAGGTGGGGTACCCTGAGACGAAGCAAAAAGACTCCTCATTTCTATGCAGATACCGATAGGATTTATGCAAGATTGGGATTGTAAGCCGTGCGCGTGCGCAAAATCGGCGCGAGGACGTCTGGAGGTGGCTCGGCTCCCAGAGCCTTGCGCGTGCAGAACGGTTAAAATCGGGACTCGGTCTTAGTTTTGCTTGGAAGGATGCACATGGCTTCTGTAATCGATGCTTCTCTAGAGGAGACGCTCTCCTATATCGCGGGACAGCTTAAGACACTGACTTCTATTGCTTCGCCGACGGGCTATACCCGTGCGGCGACTGATTATCTGATGGAGACCCTGCGCGATATGGGGTTTGGGCCTGAGCGTTCCAATAAGGGTAACGTGCTCGTTGAGCTTGGTGGCGAGGGTGAGCCGCTCGTACTGGCGAGCCATGTCGATACCCTGGGCGCCATGGTGCGTTCCATTAAGGACAATGGTCGCCTGCGCCCCACGACGCTCGGCGGGCATCAGTGGTCTACGGCCGATGGCGAGAACTGCACCGTCTACACGCGCGACGGCAATGTCTACACGGGCGTGGTCCTCAATACCGAGCCTTCGGCGCATGTGGCCGACGAGCCGGTCAAGACCATCGAGAAGAACATGGAAATCCTGCTCGATGAGAATGTCGACAGCAAGGACGATGTGCTTGAGCTGGGCATTCAGACCGGCGACATCATCGCTATGGATCCGCGTACCACGGTGACGGAGAGCGGCTACATCAAGAGCCGCTTCCTGGATGACAAGCTGTCGGCGTCGATTCTGCTGGGTCTGGCCCGCGCTGTTGCTGACGGCGAGGTGACGCTTTCGCGTAAGGTTTCGCTGCTCTTTACCGTGTACGAGGAGGTCGGCCATGGCGGTGCCTTCGTGCCGGCCGACACGCGCGAGATGATCAGCGTTGACATGGGCTGCGTGGGCGACGACCTGGGCTGCACCGAGCGCATGGTGTCGATTTGCGCCAAGGATTCGGGTGGTCCGTACAACTACGACCTGGTGACCACGCTGTCCAATATCGCGCGCGAGCTTGAACTTGACTACGCCATCGACGTGTACCCGCACTACGGCTCGGACGTTGAGGCCACGCTCTCTGCCGGCTACGACATCCGTCACGGCCTGATCGGCCCCGGCGTGTATGCGAGCCACAACTACGAGCGCAGCCACATGGACGGCGTGCGCAACACCTACGAGCTGGTCCGAGCCTACGTACAGCGCTAGCGATGCAGCGGCCTCGGCTGATACGGCAGTACCGACCGAGGCCGTCCTCTCTAAGTTGCGGTGAAATAGGGACTGTTTGGCGGTTTTAAACGCTTAAACAGTCCCTATTTCACCGCAATTTATGAAGGGGATGGGGCTACTTAAGTGCGCCGGTCACCGTGCCGCCGCCGAGGACGACGTCGCCGCGGTAGACGACGACAGCCTGGCCGGGGGCGATGGCTCGCTGCGGCTCGTCAAAAGTCAGCAGCATTTGCCCGTCTTCGCCGCGCGTAAGGGTCGCTGCTTGGTCTTTCTGACGGTAACGGTACTTGGCGCCCACGCGAATGCCGCCGGCATCGAGTTCTGCCTCCATGCGGTCGGCAGGGGCGCTCCAGATCCAGTCGTCGGCCGTGAGTGCTGTGGCCGTTAGGTCCTCGGCCTCACCCAGATGCACGGTGTTGTTGACGGCGTCGACGCCTGTCACGTATACGGGATGCGCCATCGCTACGCCCAAACCCTTGCGCTGGCCGATGGTATAGCGCAGTGCGCCGTTGTGGCGCCCGACCACGCTGCCGTCGCGCCATACGATGTCGCCCGGTGCAGCGGCATGTCCGCAGCGGCGCTCGATATAGCCCGCGTAGTCACCGTCTGGAATAAAGCAAATATCCTCGCTTTCGGCCTTCTTGGCGTTGATGAAGTCCTGCTCGGCGGCAATGCGGCGCACGTCGCGCTCCTTGTCCAGGCCTGCCAGCGGAAAGATTGTGCGTGCCAGGCGCTCTTGCGTGAGCGAATACAAAAAGTAACTCTGGTCCTTTTTGGGGTCCTCGCCGCGATGCAGCTGCCAGGTGCCGTCGGGCGCCTGGCTCGTTTTGGCGTAATGTCCCGTTGCGATGTAGTCGCAGCCCATGTCCAGCGCCGCATCGAGCAACGCGCCAAACTTAATGTGGCGGTTGCAGATGATGCACGGGTTGGGCGTCAGCCCCTCCTGATAGGCAGTCACAAAGCGCTCGATAACATTGCGGTCGAAGGTCTGCTGCAGGTCGAGCACATGGTGGGGCATCCCCAGGCGCTCGGCGACAGCCTTTGCATCGGCGATGTCGCGGTCGACCTTACTCATGCCCGTGACGGGATCGGGCGCGGGGCAGGTGAGGCGCATGGTGGCGCCGACGCATTCGTAGCCCTGGCTTTTGAGCAGGTACGCGGTCACGCTGGAATCGACGCCGCCGCTCATGGCGACGAGCACGCGCTTGTTGTGCATGGGGAGGTTCTCCTTGGTGGCATGTGGCCAAAAAAGAAAAGCGGCGCGGGAGGCTGGTTCCGCGCCGCAGACATTGTAGCAAGTTCGGACGTCTCGTGGGACACCCTGATTGGATGGGCTCAGACTGCCGGGAGAGAGGAGACCGGCTCGTCCGTGGGCTCAACCTATGGGCGACAGGCCCTTAGTCCTGGAAGAGCGCCGTGGACAGGTAGCGCTCGCCGGTGTCGGCGAGCAGCGCCACGATGGTCTTACCCTCGTTCTCGGGGCGCTTGGCCAGCTGCAGCGCGGCCCACACGGCGGCGCCGGACGAAATGCCCACGAGCACGCCCTCCTTGTGGCCCACGGCGCGGCCGGTGGCAAAGGCGTCGTCGTTCTCGACGGGGATGATCTCGTCATAGATCTGGGTGTCGAGGACGTCGGGCACAAAGCCGGCGCCGATACCCTGGATCTTGTGCGGGCCGGCCTGGCCCTTAGAGAGCACCGGGGAGGTGGCGGGCTCGACGGCGACGACCTGAATCTCGGGGTTTTGTTCCTTGAGGAACTCGCCCACGCCGGTCACGGTGCCGCCGGTGCCGACGCCGGCGACGAAGATGTCGACCTTGCCGTCGGTGTCATCCCAGATCTCGGGGCCGGTCGTGGCCTTGTGGATGGCGGGGTTGGCGGGGTTCACAAACTGGCCGGCGATAATGCTGTTGGGGGTCTCCTTCTGCAGTTCCTCGGCCTTGGCGATGGCGCCCTTCATGCCCTTGGAGCCGTCGGTGAGCACGAGCTGTGCGCCATATGCCTGCATAAGCTTGCGGCGCTCGACGGACATGGTCTCGGGCATGGTAATGATCACCTTGTAGCCGCGAGCCGCCGCCACCGAGGCGATGCCGACGCCGGTGTTGCCGCTCGTGGGCTCGATGATGGTGTAGCCGCCGCCGCGCACGAGCTTGCCGGCCTTCTCGGCCTCGTCAATCATGTTCTTGGCGACGCGGTCTTTAACGGACCCGGCGGGGTTGAAGTATTCGAGTTTGACGAGCACACGAGCCTTAAGGTCCTCGTCGGCCTCAAAGTGGGTGAGCTCCAGGAGCGGGGTGTGGCCGATAAGCTGATCGATGGACGTGTAAACCTTGCTCATGGTGAACCTCCAAAGTGTTCAAGTTGCTGGTTGCCGTGTGGTTTCGCGGTGTGTCTAGCAGCCAAACCCATAAACCCTATAGGTTGTTCGTTTAGCTGTTGGGAAGCATACTAGACACTAAAGCCTAGTAATGCAATAGGAAATAGAAGATTATTACGAGTCGATTAACCATCTTGACCGGAACAGCTATTTTCAAAACCAATTTTTCGGCTAGAATTTCTACGGACCAAATGACCGAAAGGCAGCACTATACATGTTGGTTTCTACTAAGGGCAGATATGCCCTGCGCGTTATGGTCGATCTGGCCGAGCACCAGGCGGCCGGTCGCATCCCGCTCAAAGAGATCGCGGCGCGACAGGGGATTTCCGAGAAATATCTCGAGAACATCTTGGCTACGCTCGTGCGCGCCAACATGCTTTCGGGCATGCGCGGCAAGGGCGGCGGCTACGTGCTCACGCGCCCGCCCGAGCAGTACACGGTGGGCGAGATCCTGCGCCTGACCGAGGGCAGTCTGGCGCCGGTCGCCTGCCTGGATGGCGACTGCAAGGGCTGCTCGCGTTCGGATGAGTGCCCCACGCTCGACGTGTGGAAGAACCTGGACAAGCTCATCAACGACTACCTCGACGGTGTGACGCTTGATCAACTTGTCGCTCCCAACCATGGCTACGACTACGTCATCTAACCCACACCTGCCATGTGGGGACGGGGTAGAAATGGTAGATCCTCTCGCCCTTTAAGGCTTGACAAATAAGAAGGCCGCCCATTTTTGCGATGGGCGGCCTTCGTTTTGGTCTGTTGAGACGGGCACGGCCGGAATGGCCGTTTTAGTCTTCGGCGATGCTGTCGAGGATGCTGCGCGTGATGGACACCAGGATGCTGCCCATAAAGGCCGATCCAAAGCTGGCGATGGAGATGCCGACGCCCAGCAGGTTGACCGACAGGTAGCTCGCGAGCTCAAGCATAAAGCTGTTGACGACAAGCTGGAAAATGCCCAGCGTAATGATCGTGAGCGGCAGCGAGATGACCGTCAGGAACGGTTTGACGAATGAATCGACAATGTTCAGGAACAGTCCCACGAAGGCAAAGCAGACCCAGGTCTCGGCAAAGCCGAAGGGTTGGATACCGGGGACGAGGAACGTGGCGATCGCGATGGCGATCGAGGTGAAGAGCCAGTTAAGCATAAAGCGCATGGCGTGAATCCTTTCTTGCGCCGGGGTTGCTGGCGTCGCGTGAAGCGGCTTGCGGCGGCGACCTGGATGGTTGCGCGGGCGCGCCGCGGTGTTTGGGCGCTCATTGTCTCAAATATTCGTGGAGCTTACGTGCGCATATGGTTTCTAAACGGCGTTCGTCCTGAAAAACGCGCCGCTGGCAGAGAGTCTTGTCGCTTTAGTTTGGTGGTGTGCTACACTGCTACGGGCAAAAGCCACAGGCGTTGCCCTATTGCATAGAACGGGTGAACGATGCCCGATGTCAGTATCAACTTCGATGCCTTTTGGCGGGTTTGGCGGTGATCGATGAATATCGAGAACATGTTTGACAAGCCTGATGTCAAGCAGCTGGTCCACGCATTTAGCCTTTTGGACGACGAGAAGGATATCCAAGCGTTTTTGACCGATATCTGCACGCCGCGCGAGATTTGCGACCTTTCTCAGCGTTTGCAGGTTGCGCGCTATTTGGACGAGGGCGAGCCTTATGTTGAGGTTCAGGCCCGTACCGGCGCTTCGTCCACCACGGTGAGCCGCGTTTCAAAGGCGCTGAACGGCGAGTACGGTGGCTACCGCAAGATCCTCATTAAGTTGGAGGATGGCGAGTAGGCCAGCGACAACATTGAATTACGAAGAACCGTCCCTCCGGGGGCGGTTTTTATATGCCTGCAATCGGCTGGTGCGTTGGGTTCAGGTTGCTTTGTACCAAAAGATGGAACTGCGGTGGCAATGTGTCCGCTTGGGCGGGTAGGATGGATGCATTGATTATTGCGAACGGTTTGAGCGGAGGACCATGCCTGTTCGAATCTATACCACCAATGCCGGCACGGATTTGAGCGATGCCGAGTCGGCGCTGCTTGCCGACCTTATTGCCCGTCACGGGCGTGCCGTGTTGCTGGCACCAACGTTTGCCGAGCTCGATCTGTGCCGTCATGATGCGGCGGAAGCCGGCATTTCGCTGGGTATCGACTACAAGACACCCGCATCGTGGCTTCGCTCGCTTTGGGAGCTTTTGGGCGACGGGCGCGGTTTCGTCGACAACCTGCAACGTCAGATGCTGTTTTCGGATATGATTGCCCGCCGCGACGATGCCGACCTGCAGCCGCTTTCGCGTAGCCAGGGCACGGTGCGCATGCTCGCGCGCATGGCCCGCGATGTGCTGCCGGGTGTGGCGGGGACGACGGCCGAGCGATGCGGTGGCAACAATTGCCAGCCTGAGCCAAAAAGCGATGCCGAGGCTCGTGTGTTTGAGCTTTTGCGTGCCTACGCGGGCGGTTTGGACCGTCGAGATATGGTCGAGCCCTGCGAGGCAGCCGACATTATGGCCGGTGCCCTGGCCGATAGCCTGCCGGCGTGCGCCCGCGCCGTATGCGTGCGCGGTACCACGTCGTTTACGCACGGTCTACTCGAGCTGCTGTCTGCCGTGGCGAACAATGGGGGAGAGGTCGTCGTGCTGCTTGCCCGCGAGCAGGCGGCGATGCGCGAGGAGCTTGCCACGGCATTTGATGCCCGCGGTGTGCTGTTTGAGATCGCGCCGCTGGGGGAGGACGCCGTCGCGTCTGATGTCGCTTGCGGGGTCGCCGCTCAGCCTGCCTTTATTGAGGTCGCCGGCCCCCATGCCCGTGCTCATGTCTATGCGGACGCCATCGATAAGTTGGTGAAAGCGCACAAGGAGTCCAAGGCCGATAAAGCTACTGCAACGCCCGCCGACCCCGTGCGCGTGCTCGTCGTTTCTGCCCGGGCACCCCAGCTGTTCGGCGAGCTCGCCGCCCGTTTGGCGGCGCGTCACATTGCGGCCGAGACGACTGAGTTCACGGCGTTTTCCCAGTCCATCGCGGGCAGGCAGTTTACGGCGCTCGCCAACCTGATCGAGCGTATGAAAGCCGCCGACGAGGGCACCGCTTCCAAGACTGAGTGGTGGCCCGCGCCGGAGCTTACCGACTGGATCTACAGTCCGCTTTCGGGCGCTGATGCCGTCAATGCCCGTACCTTCGATAAGAATATGCGTCTCTCGCGCAGCAAGACTACCGCGGGCGTCAAGAGCCTGCTGCAGAGCGTTCAGGGCCAGGTGAGGGGCGCGCGCAAGGCGACGAGCGACGATAACTGGTTTAAGAACGTACCGTGTGTGGTCTCGGACGTGTTCCAGGCGCTGTGGCGTGACAAGCCCGTGACGGCGCTTAAGGCCATGCTTGCCGTTGCCGAGGCGTTGCCCGATCGCGCTCTAGGCGGCCTTGACGGCCAGGCCCGTCGCCAGGCAGAGACGGCTTTGCTGCGCCATGCCATCGACATCCTTATGAACGATGCTCGCGCGCTCGACGTGTCGCAGGCCGCGACCGTGCCGGTTCTCGACGGCGTTCGAACCAAGGTGGACAAGCGCAGTACCGCTTACGATTACGCGACCTACGAGGTCGATCGCACGCCACGGGCGCAAGTACGCTTCGCGTCGCTTGCCGATGCGTCGGTTCTGCGTCCTGGCGGCTACGATGCCGTGCTGTTTGCTGATGTCGACCTGGACAGCTATCCGCTTTCGCACGAAGAGGGCCCGCTTGCCACGTTGACGGCCGAGCTGCGCCGCGACGGCGTGTCTTTGGAGCCCGCCGCCCTGCTGCGCGTGCGCTTTGGTCGTGCAATGCAGGCGGCGAGCGGTCCGGTCGCGCTCGCCCGCGTGACGCACGATCGCCAGGCACGCGAGTGCTACCCGGCAGCCGTATGGACCGAGCTGCGGGCACATGCCGAGGCCGCTGGCGCCGCCAAGCCCACGCGCGTGGGCGAGGGCGATATCGTCGTCGACTTCGATCCCGCGGCAGGCGAAGGTCTTAGGCGCGAGCGCGTGACCTGCGAAGCTCCTCAGCATCTGAGCGATGAAGCCATTCCGTATCTGGTCCTGCGCCGTCGCGATGGCGAGGGCGAGGATGCGCCGCTGGTGCCGCGTCTGACGTCCGCCTCGCAGATCGAGGCCTATTCGACCTGCCCGCTATGCTGGTTCGTCTCGTACCGCGTGAAGCCCCAGTCGATCGACGCGGGCTTTGGCAACATGGAAAAGGGCAACTTTGTCCACGACGTGCTGGAGCATCTGCATGCCCGTCTGCCCCAAGAGGGCATGGAGCGCGTGACGCCCGAGAATCTGCCGCGCGCACAGGAGCTGCTGCACGAGGTCTTTGACGAGACGTTGGCCGAGCACGCCGGCAAGCGCGGCACGGAGGGCCCGCTCGTGCCGCTCTCTCCGGTAGAGGAGCGCCAAGTGGCCGAGATCCTGCCGCAGCTGGAGGGCGTGCTTGCCTATGAAGCCGAGGCGCTGACTCCTTTTGCTCCACGCTACCTGGAGTTTGCCTTTAACGATCTTAACGTTGAGTATGCCGGTTGGCCACTCGGCGGGCGCATCGACCGCGTGGACGTGGACGCCGAGAACCGCGCCGTGGTGATCGACTATAAGCATCGCACGGGCGTTGAGGAGTTTAAACTCGCCGACCCCACGGTGCGCGACGAGGAATCGGGCGAGGCCGCCATCGACGACCCGCGGTGGCTACCGCCCCATACCCAGACGCTTATCTATGCGCAGGCCATGCGCCGGGCGCTGGATCTGGATACCCGCGCGGCGCTCTATTTTTCGACCAAGGGCGGCAAACCGGCGCTGCGAGGCGCCGCGAGTGCCGAGCTGCTCGAGGAGGAGCGTGGCGACGGCCGCATCCCGGGGCTTAAGAAGGGCTTTCCCGGCGAGGGCGGCAGCATGGACTTCGACGCCCTGCTCGATCGCGTGGAGGCCGGCATCGCCGAGCGCTTGCGCGAACTCGAGGCGGGCAACGTCGCTGCTGTCGACCCGGCGTCGACGCAGGCCGCGCATGCCCGCTGCTCGTATAACCACGAAGGAACGTTTGTAAGGAGGGACGTGTAGACCATGGATCTTTCGACTTTGATGCCGCAACAGCTGCAGATCGTCAAAACGCTCGACCGTCCGCTGTTTGTCTCGGCGGGCGCCGGTTCGGGCAAGACCTTTACCCTCACGCGCCGCATCGTCTACGCGCTCTCGCCCGAATCCGGTCCGTTCGTCGAGCATCTGGACCAGGTGCTCGCCATCACCTTTACCAAGGACGCCGCGGCCGAGATTCGCGACCGCGTGCGCCGTGCGCTTATCGACGAGGGCATGGACGAGGAAGCACTGACCGTCGACGACGCGTGGATCTCGACCATTCACGGCATGTGCTCGCGTATTCTGCGCGCGCACGCGCTGGAGCTGGGCATCGACCCCGAGTTCACGGTGCTCGCCGATACCGACGAGCTCATGGACCAGGCTGTTGAGCATGTGCTGGCCCGCGCGACGGCACCCGATGCCGCCCCCGAGCTCGCCGCATCGCTCAAGGCCCTCTACGCCTGGTATCCCATGGCGGGCGAGGGCGGGCCGTTTGGTGCCGGCACCACCATCAAGGGTCTGGTGCGCGAGCTGCTGGAGCTCTCGAGCCAGTTGCCGGGCGGCATGGACGACGTGCGCGTGGCGCGCGGCCAGGCCGATACCTCGGCGCTTGCCGATGCCTATCGCGCGTCGCTGGGCGCAAGCAAGGCCGCGACCGAGAAAGCGCAGGTGGCGCTCGACGCCATCGATGCATTCGAGGCCAGCGGCAAGACCATGGCCGATGCGGCGCGACTCATGATGTCGTGCACCATGCCGCGTGCGAGCAAGGCATTTCCTAAGGAGCAGGTCGAGCTGCTCAAGGCCGAGGCTGCCGATGCATTTATCAATATCGTGCTTGCCTGCGGTGGCCCGGCACTCGATGCGCTGGTGGGCCTGGCCCGTTCCGTGGAGGCTGAGTATCGCGCGCTGAAGGCTGCCCAGTCCGCCCTCGACAACAACGACTTGCTGCGTATGGCCTACGAGGCCCTGCGCGATTACCCGGCCATCCGAGCGGCATACGAGGGCCGCTTTAAGATGGTCATGATCGACGAGTTCCAGGATACCGACCAGATGCAGGTCGATCTGATCCGATACCTGACCGGCGCGGGGGAGCGCGCGCTGTGCACCGTGGGCGATGCACAGCAGTCCATCTATCGCTTCCGCGGCGCCGAGGTCGAGGTCTTCCGCCGCCAGGAGCGCAAGGTAGGATCGGCGGCATCCGAGACGGTCGCCACGCCGGATGTCCCCGCCGGCGAGCTCGTTAAACTCGTGCGAAACTTCCGCAGCCACGACGAGGTGCTGCGTTACGTGGCACGCGTCTTCGACGGCGATGACGGCGGCCTGATGCAGGGATTTTTGGATCTTGAGGCGAGCGACGGCCGCAAGGACACGCTGGTGGCAGACGCCTCGCGTCGCCAGGCCCTCTTTGTTGCCGGCGGCAGTACGCAGGAACGCACACAGGCAAAGGCCCGTGCGATCGCCGAGCGGTTCCGCTCGCTTGCCGATGCCGGCCAGCCCCAGGGCGGCATGGTGCTGCTGCTGGGCCGCATGACCAACGCAGACGTCTACGCACAGGCCTTCCGTGACCAGGGGCTCGACTGTGTCATCGCGGGTGGTTCGGTCTTTGCCCAGGCAGCCGAGGTGCAGACGGTGCGCGCCCTGGTATGTGCGCTCGCCAATCCGGCCGATACGGCGCAGGGCCTTATGCCGCTGCTCGCCTCGCCGATGTTTGCGCTCGGCGCCCAGGAGTTCCTGGCGCTGGCGACCAAGCTCGATAGCGAGACGGGGGAGACCTCGCGCCGGAATATCGACGCGGGCATCATGAGTGATTTCGACGTGCCGGGTTTGCAAGACTTGCCGCTCGTGACGCGCGCCCGCGAGGTGCTGCGGTATGCGCTTCGTCGCGTGGGCCGTGATTCGTTCGCCGCCATTGCGCGCGACGTGGTCAACGCCTCCGGCTGGTTTGTGCGTCTGGCACAGCGTGGTCCCGAGGGCAAGGCCATTGCCGCCAACGTGCTCAAGGCGCTCGACGCCGTGGCCGAGGCGGAGGCCGATTTCGGCAACTCGCCGCGTTCCATCGCGCTGGCCTTCGACCGCTTCTTGGCGGGCAAGGAAGCTCCGGGTGCCCTCAACGAGGAGGGCGACGGGGCGGTGCGCATCATGACGGTGCACGCCTCCAAGGGTCTGGAATATCCGGTCGTGGCGGTCGCCGAGTGCTTTGGCGTGCGTAAGTCCTCGGGTGCGGCACAGATGGGTCGCGTCGAGGGCGGAGCGCAGGTCGTGGCATTGCCGGCACGCTTCGACGGCGTTAAGCTCGCCGATGGTACCTTTGTGAAGGGCGACGACGTCAAAAAGCAGTTTGAGCATGCGTTTAAGGGTAAGGGCGCATCGCTATGGTTGCCGCCGGAGCTCATGGAGGACGTCTGTGCGACGGGTTCTCCCGCCGAGGCATTTGCTCACCTGCGCAACGACGACCTGCAGCTTTCGCTCGAGGAGCGGGCCCGCTTGCTCTACGTTGCCATGACGCGTGCGCGCGAGCTGGTGATCTTGGCGATGGATGCCGGCGTGAGCCGTGGCAAGCTGTGTGCGCCGACCTTCGACGTCGAGACCGATCTGACCTACGACGTGCTGCGCCGTATTCTGCCGACCGACGCTCTGGACATGCCGCAGCTCGATGCCGACCGCCTGGTGTTCGACAACTCCCAGCCGGGCGACTACGAGCTCATTTCGCTTTCGGACTTTACCTTTGGCGAGCAGGCGTTTGAGGCTAACGCTTCGCTGGATGCCGAGGGCAGGCTCGTTCGTGGCGATGCGGGGGCGGAGGGTGCCGGTGCAGATGCCCGCGCCGCCGTCCCCGGTCCTGCCGACCCCAAGCCCGATTCGTTTGAGCTTGTGTATCCCCAGGCGATGGGCGTGCGCATGGGCGTCTGCCCGTATCCGGTGCGCGATTCGTACAGCTACTCGTCAATTGCCGCGGCGCTGCATGCCGAGTCCGAGGACCGTGCCGCCGAGGCACACGTGCCCATGGACGAGGCCGGCGATGATGCGGAGTCGGATGGCTCGGAGATGGCCGATGCGGACGTGGCCGCCGTTGAGCCTACCGGCAACCCCATGGCGCTGGGCTCGGCCTTCCACGCTGCCTGCCAGTGGCTGATTGAGATGGGTGCCGATGCGCTGCCCGCTGAGCGTGCCGATGCGCTGGCGCGCCTGTGGCGCCTGACGCCGGAGCAGCGCGAACGCTTCGACGTTGCCCTGGACCGCTGGCTCAAGTCGGCTGTTCGTGCCGACCTGCTCGCGTGGCCGTGCGTTCGTGCCGAGGTACCGTTCTTCTCGCTGGGCTGCGAGGACAAGGACATTGCCCGCTACGGTGCATATGCCGAGGGCGCCATCGATGCACTGGCCACCGACCCGGCCGATCCGTCGCGCGCACTGGTCATCGACTACAAGACGGGTGGCACGCCGGATGAGACGCCGGACCAGCTGCTCGAGAAGCACGCCCTGCAGGCGCGCGTCTACGCCGACGTGTTGCACAAAGCGGGCGTTGAGACGGTGACGGTCAAGTTCGTCCGCGTGGAGCAGGCGAATCCAACCATCTTCGTCGAACCCGCCGAACCTCAAGTAGTCACCTACAATCTCTAGCCCTCAGATAACTTGCGGTGGAATAGTTCCTGTATTGCGGCCCAGGTGGCCCAAGCGGGAACTATTCCACCGCAACTGCAAGAGGAGCCGTGTGGGTTTGGCTAGGTTCGGGTGCCGTCCGCGCCGTGCGGTAAAATCGTTCAGTCAGAACACGAACCCGCATCGGAGCTCATCACATGGCATTCGTCCATCTGCACAACCACACTGTCTTTTCCATGCTCGACGGCGCAACCCGTATCCAGGATATGGTCAACCGTGCCGTTGAGCTGGGCATGCCCGCTGTTGCCATTACCGACCACGGCTACATGTATGGCGTGCCCGACCTGGCGCTGGCCTGCGACGCCGTCAACCACAACACGCCCGAGTACAAAACCTGGAGCCACGACAAGGCCTTCTTGGAAAAGGACCGCCGCGACGAGCTGGTGGAGCCCGATCCCGAGGAAAACCCGCGCGAGCATGCCCAGTATGTGAAGGACATGGCCATGTGGGACGAGAAGGGCAACATCGACGAGCTCAAGCCGCCCCTGGTCATCAAGCCCATCTTTGGCTGCGAGGTCTACTTTACGCCGGACGAGACGCTCGCCCGCGACCACAAGCCCGAGCTCTACCACATGATCCTTCTGGCCAAGGACCAGGAGGGCTACGTCAACCTGATGCAGACGGTCTCCGAGGCCGCCGTGCAGGGCTTTTACTACAAGCCGCGCGTGACGCTCGACAACCTGCGCCGCCACGCCAAGGGTATGATCTGCACGAGCGCCTGCATTGCGGGCATCATCCCCAAATACATCGACCGCGGCGACATGGAAGGCGCCATCAAATGGGCCGAGACCTTCCGCGACACCTTCGACCCCGGCGACTTTTATATCGAGATCCAGGAACACGGCATTACCACCGATAACGGCCTGACCGACGAGCAGATGGATCGCACGCTCATCGACATCGCCAAACAGGTGGGCGTCAAGGTCATCGCCACTAACGACTTCCACTATCTGCGCCGCGAGGACGCGCCGGTGCAGGACGTCATCATGTGCATCGGCATGAACGCCAAGGTCGACGACCCCAACCGCATGCGCATGACCGGCTCGGAGTTCTACATGAAGACCGAGGAGGAGATGCGGGCGATGTTCCCGTATTGCCCCGAGGCCTGCGACAACACGCTCGAGATCGCCGACAAGTGCTACGTTGAGCTTGACTGGGACTCCATCATCCTGCCGCGCTTCCCGCTGCTCGACCCCGGCGAGACGCACGAGAGCCAGTTCCGTCGCGAGTGCGAGAAGGGCCTGCGCCAGCACTACGGCGAGGATTGGGCGACGCGCGAGATCAACGGCGTCAACATCAAGGACCGTTTCGAATACGAATACAAGGTAATCTGCGACAAGGGCTTTGCCGCGTACTTTTTGATCGTTGCCGAGTACGTGCAATGGGCCAAGGACAACGGTATCGGCGTCGGCCCCGGCCGTGGCTCGGCCGCCGGCGCTATCGTCGCCTACGCCATGAACATCACCGCGTTCGACCCGCTCGAGAACGGCCTGATGTTCGAGAGGTTCCTGTCCCCGCAGCGTACCGAGATGCCCGATATCGATATGGACTTCGACGATGAGCGTCGCCTCGAGGTTGTGGAGCACGTTCGCCAGCTCTACGGCCCCGAGAAGGTCACCCACGTCATCACCTACTCGACCATTAAGGCCAAGCAGGCCATCAATGACGCCGCGCGCGTGCTGGACTATCCGGTCTACATGGGCCAGCGCCTGTCCAAGATGGTCTCGAGCGATCCCAAGGTCAAGCTCAAGCAGGTGCTCGAAAAGCAACCCGGCAAAGAGGATCTGTTTAACCCCGACTTTGCCGAGGCCTATAAAAAGGATGACGACGCCCGCCGCATCATCGACACGGCGCTCTCGATCGAGGGCCTCACCCGTGGCGAGGGCGTGCACGCGTGTGCCGTTCTGATCTGCCGCGACCCCGTCAACGAGCACGTGCCCACCAAGCTCGACACCAAGGGCGGCGTCGAGATTACCCAGTACGAGGGCCATACCGTTGCCGACATGGGCTTGCTCAAGATGGACTTCTTGGGCCTGCGCACGCTGACGGTTATCTCCAAGGCCAAGGCAAACATCAAAAAGAACTTCGGCATCGACATCAAAGAGGAAGAGATTCCCTTTGACGATCCCGAGATCTTTAAGCTCATGGGCTCCGGTCACACCGCCGGCGTCTTCCAGGTCGAGTCCGCCGGCATGACGGCCACGATCAAGAACATGAAGCCCACCGAGTACAAGCACGTCGTGGCATTGATCGCTCTGTACCGCCCGGGCCCGCTGGGCGCCGGCATGGTTTCGTCCTACATCAACCGCATGAACGGCAAGGAGCCGGCCGTCTCCTACGACGACCGTCTGGACGACATCCTGGGCGAAACCTACGGCACCATGGTCTACCAGGAGCAGGTTATGCTCATCTCCGTCGAGATGTGCGGCTTCTCCAAGGGCGAATCGGACTCGCGTATCCGTAAACCCGTGGCTAAGAAAAAGATCAAGCTGCTCACGTCGACGGTGCTCCACTGGGAGGATGGCTCGGACGAGACCACCTACGACCACTGGATGAACGGCGCCATCAAGAACAACTACACGCGCGAGGTCGCCCAGAAGATTTGGGACGATGTTCTCGAGTTCGCATCTTACGCCTTTAACAAGTCGCACTCCGCCGGCTACGCCATCTTGGTTATGCAGACAGCGTGGCTCAAGGCGCACTATCCGCACGAGTACATGGCGGCCGTTCTGACGTCCTACACGGGCAAGACCGACAAGATCGTTCACTACGTCTCGGCATGCCGTCACGACGGCATCCCCGTGCTGTCGCCAGATGTCAACGAGTCCGGTACCGAGTTCACGGCTACCAAAGAGGGCGTGCGCTTTGGTTTGGCCGGCATCCGCGGCGTGGGCACCGGCGTGGCGCAGGCGATTATCGCCGAGCGCGAGGCGGGCGGTCCGTTTAAGACGCTGCACGACTTTGTCGAGCGCGTGGACTCGAGCCAGGCCAACCGTCGCGTGATCGAATCGCTGATCAAGGCAGGTGCCTTCGACTCCACGGGGTATCCGCGTCGCCAGATGATGCACTTTGTGGACAAGAACAACCCCGAGAACATCATCGACGCCGCGGTAAAGCGCCAGAAGGATCGCGCGAGCGGCCAGACGTCGTTCTTCGATATGTTTGGTGACGTTGAGGGCTCGGGCTTTGAGGTGAGCGTGCCCGATCCGGATGGCCAGGAATGGGACCGCCACCTTAAGCTGAGCCAGGAGAAGGAGGTTCTGGGCATCTATGTCTCGGATCACCCGCTGCGCCCGTTTGAGTATGCGCTCAGCAAAGCGCGCGACTTCTCGTTCTCGCAGATCGATACCGGCTACGAAGTGCAGAACCCCACGGGCGGCACCATCAACCAGGAAATTCCCGAGGGCAAGGCGCTGTGGTGGGCCGGCATGGTCTCGAGCGTGTCCAAGCGCGTGACCAAAAACGGCGACCCCATGGGCATCGTGCAGCTCGAGGACATGGAAGGCGAGGCCACGGTCGTGGTGTTCCCCAAGACCTACAAGGAGGCCGAGGGGTATCTGTACGGCGAGGTCGATCCCGAGACCGGCGCGCAGCTGTCCGACGCGTTTGTGCGCATTAAGGGCAAGCTCGAGCGCTCGGACCGCGGCGACCAGATCATCGCGCAGGAGATCGTGCCGCTTGAGCTTAACGAGGAGAACAACAAGCCCAAGGTGTTTGAGGTCATGGTGCCCAACAGCCGCTTTAGCCAGGGCAATATGGCGCGTCTTGCCACGGTGCTTACCGCCAACCCGGGCGGCGACCGCGTGGAGATCTTTATTGAGCAAGTCGACGGGCGTGTGCTGCGTGCCGAGGTGCCGGCCAAGGTCAATGCACGCTCGATTCCGCTGCTGGCAGAGGCAAAGGCCATCGTCGGCAACCAAGGCCGCGTGACGGTTATCTAAAATGATTTTGCCGGGGTAGCTAATTTGGGACGGGGCTATTTTAGCTACCCTTTGACTGACGGCGAATGAGTCGGGGTCGGAATACATCTCAACCGATGTATGGGGGTAGCTAAAATAGCCCCGTCCCAAATTAGCTACCTTGTGTGGATTGGAGGAAGTGATGGCGCAGGGGACGTTTGTGCAGGCGCTTCGCAAAGAGGCGGCGTTGAGCGGCACCTTTATGAAGGGGCGTTCGCTCATGCTCAACGGCGCCGTGCTGTCGATCGAGGACAGCGGCTCGCGCTTCTCCAAAAACGTGACGGTTGAGGGCTCGGTGCGCGGTTCGCGCGGCGACCTGTACAAGACGCACGTGGCGCTCGACATGGACGAGCACGAGGTGATCGACTATGACTGCGATTGCCCCGCTGCCTATCGCTACCCCGGTATGTGCAAGCACGCCATTGCCACGGCTCTGGCGTATTTGGATGCCAGCGGCGCCGAGCCCGTCGAAGGTTTGCGCACGCCGGTCCGCACGTTTGCGGCTCAGCCCAAACAGTCCGCGCGTCCCGCGCCTACAACGCCCACGGTCAACCCCAACTTTCCCTTCCCAGCACCTGTCCCCACGAGTCCCAGCCTCATGGCGGCGCTCTCCGATCTTTCGGACGCGCGCATGGATGAGCTGGCGAGCATGCGCCGCAAGCTTGCCGGTGCCGTTGGTCCCGACGCCCCCAAAGCGGCGTTGGAGCCCTCGTTGGTGCCGTACTACAATCCGCTGTTCGCAGACCGCTTTAGCTGGGCGCTCGAGTTCCGCATTCGCTGCGGTTCGGTGTCCTACGTGGTCAAGGATATCGACGGCATGGCCGACGCCTATGTCCGAGGCGGCACCTTCTCGTACGGTAAGAAGCTCACGTTTGTCCATACGCCCGAAGCCTTCGAAGATGTGTCGACAAAGCTGCTCAGCCTTGTCTTGACGACAGTTGTCTATCTCGATGACATCACAAGCTCGCGTTCGGCGTCGTACGACTTTGCCCGCAGCGGTTTTGTCGCCGAGCGTCAGTTGCCGCTGTCCGAGCATAGCATCGTATATGTGCTGGACCTGCTGCGCGGCCAGACCATCTCTTTTGAGCCCGCCTGGTCGCGGGGGACGACGACGCATCGCACCTATGACGTGGCGGTTGAGCTGTCTCCGCAAGGGGAGGACGAGGCGTCCGCTAAGCGCCCACCGCTCCTTGCCGCCAAAATCGCGCCGGCGGCTGGTGGTAGCTACGATCTGCGCCTGCCGGCCGATGCATACTGCTTTGCTTCGGGCGACGTAGCTTATCTGGTCGACACCCGCCGTGCGCGCCGCACCGATGTAGCGTTTGCCCAGCATGCGGCGCCGTTCCTATCGCGCTTGCTGCCCTGTCGCACGCCAGTCCATATCGCTGCCGACCAGGTGGGGGAGTTCTGTCGTATGGCTCTGCCCATTTTGCGCGACTATACCGACCTTACCGCGCCCGCTGCGCTCGATACCGTGGCGCCCGAGCCGAGCTTTGCTATGGCAATCGGCGTCGACGATGGGCTCGTGACCTGCAAAATTACGGTTACCTACGGCGACTGGTCGGCAGATCTCTTTAGCCTGGGCGCTCCGGGCAGCCCCTTCGAAGAGCAGCGCCCGGGCGTGCCGCCGCGCGACGAGGTGGCAGAGTTTCGCGTTATGGACACGGCGGCCCTGTATTTCGACTTTTACGAGGGCGGCCTGGCGTTTGAGGAACGCGATGACGAGAGCCTGTTCCGCTTGCTGACCGAGGGCCTATCCGTCCTGTTCAAGCTTGGTGAGGTCATGCTCAGCGACCGTCTGCGCCAGATTTCGGTCCGCCCCGCGCCCAAGCTTTCGGTGCGTGCGACCGTCAAGAGTAACCTGCTCGACGTCGAACTGAGCGCGAGCGGGCTTTCGGCGGCAGACCTTGCCATCTATCTGGACTCCTACAAGCGTCACCAGACGTTTGCGCGTCTCACGTCGGGCGACATCATTCGCCTGGACGAGGGGGCGCGCGCCGCGTTTGGCCTTGCCGAGGATCTGGGGGTCGATGCTGTCGACCTGCTCGACGGCGTGTCGCTTCCCGCGTCGAGTACCCTGTTCGTCGATAGCATGCTCGCGCGCACGCCCGCGCTCGAGGCCGATCGTGACGCCGCGTTCCGCCGCACCGTCGAGCGCTTGGATACGCTCGGCAAGATGGACTTTACGGTGCCGGTCTCGCTCAAGGCCACACTGCGCGGCTACCAGGTCGACGGATACCAGTGGCTCGGCTCGCTCGAACACCTGAGCCTTGGCGGCATCTTGGCCGACGACATGGGCCTGGGCAAAACGCTCCAGATGATCGCGCACATTCTGGCGCGCGTGGAAGCGGGGGACACTAAGCCCACGCTTGTGGTGTGCCCTGCGTCGCTTGTGTACAACTGGACCGCCGAGCTGGAGCGCTTTGCCCCGTCGCTAGATGTGTGCGCCATCGTGGGCGCCAAGGCGCAGCGTCGCGTGCAAATCGCCGGCGTGGTCGAGCATAACGTGGTCGTGACGTCGTATGACCTTATGCGCCGTGATATCGATGAGTACGCCGAGCAGGATTTTGCCCGCGTGGTGCTCGACGAGGCCCAGTACATTAAAAACCCGCTCACCCAGGTGGCGCGCGCTGCCAAGCGTCTGCCGGCCGGCGTGCGCTTTGCCTTGACGGGCACGCCCATCGAAAACCGCCTATCCGAGCTCTGGAGCATCTTCGACTTTTTGATGCCGGGCCTGCTTGGCACGCGCGAATCGTTCGCAAAGCGCTTCGAAAGCCCGGTCGAGCACGCCGAAGGTGACAGCGCCGCCCGCCTGCAGGCGCTTGTGTCGCCGTTTGTGCTGCGCCGTGTCAAAGAGGACGTGGTGGCCGATCTGCCCGAAAAGATCGAGGACACAGTCGTGGCTCAGCTCACCGGTGAGCAGCGCAAGCTTTACCTGGCAAATCAGGACCGCATCGCCCAGCAGGTGCAGCACCGCGAGGCCGGGGAGTTTAAGAAGGATAAGCTCAAGGTGCTCGCCGAGCTCACCAAGCTGCGCCAGATCTGCTGCGACCCGCGTCTGCACTACGAGGATTACAAGGCGGGAAGCGCCAAACTCGATACGTGCATGGAGCTCGTCCACGGCGCGCTCGACGGTGGCCATCGCATCTTGCTGTTCAGCCAGTTTACGGGCATGCTCGATATCATTGGCAAGCGCCTGGCCAAGGAGGATATCGCCTTCCTTAAGCTCACGGGCGCATCGTCTAAAGAGAGCCGCGCCAAGATGGTCGCACAGTTCCAGGCGGGCGAGGTGCCGGTCTTTTTGATCTCGCTCAAGGCGGGCGGCGTGGGCCTTAACCTGACGGCTGCCGACGTGGTCATCCACTACGACCCGTGGTGGAACGTGGCGGCGCAGGACCAAGCAACTGATCGTGCACACCGTATTGGTCAGCAACATACCGTGACCGTGTACAAGCTCATCGCCAAGGACACGATCGAGGAACGCATTATGCAGATGCAGGAGTCCAAGCGCGATCTGGTCAACAGCGTGCTCGGCGGCGACGGCATCTCGTCGGCACTGTTCACGCGCGAGGATGTTCTGGCGCTGCTCGGCGGCGACGGTCGCTAGCCGCGCGCGGGGTGGGACTGCTGGAGTGGGCAGGACGGTCGACGCATTTTGGCCCGACCGCTTGCCTGATCCGTTATGTGTTCATTTGCAATGCCGTGGATGGTTTGTCTGCCTTTGGGCATAAGAACCATCAAGAACATTGGCACATCAGCAAAGGAGAACATCATGGCGAAATTCTTTAGGGACCCCGACGGCAAGCTCATCGCCGCCCTTAGCGACGACGTTGCGACCCCTGCCGGTTGCACGGAACTGACCGCAAACACTGAGGACGCGGCGCACGAGAAGCACGTGCCTGTTGTCGAGACCGAGCGCGACGGTCACGTGATTCGCGCACGCGTTGGCTCGGTCGAGCACCCCAGCCTGCCCGAGCACTACATTGAGTGGATCGCCCTTGAGGCCGAGGGCCGCTTAGAGGTCCATTACCTTGAGCCCGGCATGAAACCCGCGACGTTTTTCGCGGGCGGCTCCAAGACCGGTACCGTCTATGCCTACTGCAACCTGCACGGGCTGTGGTCCGCGACATTCTAGGAGCGCGCCCCCGCTCGGGGTATCATAGCTAGCATATGCACATGCAAGCGCCGGCTGCATTATGCGGCCGGCGCTTTTACTACGATTTCGATGGTTTACGACGGAAAGGGCTGGGCCATGAAGCTCGCGCTTGCACAGATCGATATGCGCCTGGGTGATATTGAGGGCATTTGCGGCCGCATTGAGGACCAGGCTCGTCTGGCCCACGAGCGCGGGGCGCGCGTGCTGTGCGTTCCGGCTCCGCTCTTTATGGGCGCCATGCCCGGTGGCCTGGTGGGCGCTGCCGACTTTGAGCACGACATGCTTGCCGGCTTGACTGGTGTCGCCGAGCGTATCCAGGAGCTTGACATGATCTGCATCGTGCCCGCGGCGGTTTCGTTTGAGGGCCAACCGCTGCTCGACTACATGATGCTCAAGGACGGTCATGTGGTGCCGGCGCGTTCGAGCATTGCCTTGCAGCGTGGCGAGAACAACGACACGCGTTGGGCGCCGCCGGTGTTCGACGTGGACGGCGTGCGCATCGCCGTAATTTTTGACTTGGACCGCGAACTCGAGATGTTGCCGACCGGTGTTGACCTCATTGCGTATTTCCAATTCAACGCGTTTGACATGACCGACCGCGAGACTGCTGCCATTGCCGCCGTTCGCAGCGGCGCCTACCGCAAGGTCGCCTCCAAGCGCAGCGTGTGGTTTGCCTGCATGGCGCCGGTCGGTGCCTATGACGAGTCGGTGTATACCGGCGGTTCGTTTGTGCTCGACGACTGCGGTCGCGTGGTGGCCCAGGCGCCGTGTTTTGAGGAGAGCCTGCTGGTTCAGGAGATTCAGCGCGGCGTGATGCTCGATGCCCTGGAAGATCACGAACTGCCCGAGTTCCGTTCCGAGGAGTGGTTGTGGCAGGCGCTGGTGCTCGCCGTGCGCGACAACGCTCGGGCCCACGGTGCGTCGCGTGCTGTGGTGGCACTCGAGGGTGACCTGCCGTCATCCCTGCTGGCGGCGCTGGCCGTTGACGCTCTGGGTCCGCGTAACGTAATTGGCCTGGTGCTGGGGCGCAACCGTATCTTTACGCCGGCGCAGGAGGAGGCCGAGGCTGCCCGCTGTGCCGCCGTCCGTGCCATCGCCGAGCGTTTGCACATTCGCACTGTCGAGCGCGATGCACCGGATGCGGCGCGTGTGCTCGATCGCGACGTGTCGGCGGGCGATGCCGAGCGCCTGCGCTCGCGTACGCTGGGCCTCATGCTGGAGGATACGGCGCTCGAGCTGGGTGCGATGGCGTTGAGCCCACTGTCCAAAACTGAGTACGCGCTGGCGGCGCCCGCGCTTTGCGGTGGCTACCAGGGCGATTATGCGCCCTTTGGTGACGTATACCTGTCGACGCTCGAGTTTGTGGCGCGTGTGCGTAACCGCACGTCCGCCGTGGTGCCGCAGGAGCTCGTGACGCTCAACGCGGTGGAGGATTGCATGGAGCGCGTGCTGGCGCGGGCGCTCTCGACGCTCGACGGCCCGGTCGACATGCTCGATCGTGCGGCGCAGCTGCTCGGCGGACTTGAGCCGGGCGAGGTCGATGGCACGCTCGAGTCACACGTCGACCGCAACCGTCCCTTCGACGACATCCCGATGGCCGCCGGCAAGCCCGAGGCCTGCTCGCTGCTGCTGATGCTTGTGCGCCAGGGTGAGGCTGCTCGTCGCATGCTGCCGACGGCGCCGATCATCTCGGCCCGTTCGTTTGTCGAGCGCGCCTGGCCGTATATGCTCGCGTGGTCCGACCTGGGACTGAGCGGCAAGGAACGCATGACGGTCGATGCGCTGGCGCGCGCCGAGGTGAACCGCTTTGCCGACGAGGATACAAGCGAGCGCATGCGTGGCGAGATGATGGGCATATTGGGTGACCTGTTGGGTATTTCGCCCGAGCAGATGGAGGAGCTGCGCTCTGAGGACGGTCAGCGTCGTTTACACGAGGGAATGAAAAAGTTCGAGGGCGAGGTTCAGGACGCCATCGATAAGATGATGGGCGGTCAGGGCGGCTCGCAAGGTAGTCCCCAGGGTGGCCCGATGCCGCACCCGCCAGTAGATCCGAGGCAGTTCCCCTTTTTCTCGCAGAACTAACTATGGGATAGGATTCGCTTCCAACCCCGATACTTCAACTAAGCATCTTGGCCCCGTTGTGTTATTCTAGAACAGACGTTCGTGAATGATGCGCGGGGCCTTGTCTTGCGCTGTGCTTGTGGCGAGGGGAGGTTGGCTTGGTTATCTTGGGCATCGACCCCGGTTTGGCCCATACGGGTTGGGGGATTATCGAGGAGCGGCGCGGCGAGGTTCGCTGCCGTGCCTACGGTTGCATCGAGACCAGCGCGGGCAGTCCGCTCGCGGTGCGCCTGTCGCATATCGCCCATGACCTTAAGGATGTCGTCGAGCGTTATCGACCCGACACGGCTGCTGTCGAGAGCATCTACTTTGGCGCCAACGTTCGTTCGGCCATCCCTACGGCGCATGCCCGCGGTGCTGCACTCGTGGCGCTTTCGGAATGCGCGCTCGAGATTGGCGAGTACACGCCCATGCAGATCAAGCAGGCCGTCGTGGGCACGGGCGCCGCGGACAAACGCCAGGTCGCCTACATGGTACGCACGCTAACACAGCTCGACCACGACCCGCATCCCGACCATGCCGCCGATGCCCTGGCCTGCGCCATCTGCCACGTTAACCTCAGCCGCACCCGGGCGCTTACCGGCGGCGAGTTCTATCAACAGAGAGGAACCGGATACTGATGATCTCCCAGCTCCATGGAACGCTTGTCGAGGCCACGATGAGCTCGGCCGTTGTCGATGTATCGGGCGTTGGCTTTGAGCTCGGCATCTCGGGCAGCACTGCGGCCACGTTGCCGACGCCCGGCGGCGAGGTCCGCCTCTACACGCGTATGCAGGTGCGCGAGGACGCCATGACGCTTTTCGGTTTTTCCTCTAAGGATGAGCGCACGATGTTCGATCGACTCGTGTCCGTCTCGGGCGTTGGCCCGCGCTTGGCGCTCGCCGTGCTTTCCACTTATACCGTGGGGCAGCTGTATTCGCTGGTGATGGCCGAGGACGACAAGGGCATGGCCAAGGTACCCGGTGTGGGCAAAAAGACAGCTCAGCGCCTCATCTTGGAGCTCAAGAGTACCTTTGCCAAGGACAAGGGCTTTGTGCCGGTCGACGTGATTCCCGGCCAGGTTGCGATGCCCGTGCCCGCTGCTGCTCCCTCGGCCATCGATGATGCCCGTGCGGCGCTCCTTTCCATGGGCTTTAGCCCGCAGGAGACCGATGTTGCCCTGAGCGGGTATGATGGGCAGAATATGCGTGTCGAGGATCTGCTCGGCGCGGCGCTTAAGCGACTTGGAATGGATGCGTGATGTGGGAAGCCGATGACTCTCAGGACCTGTGGGCGACGCCCGGTAACTCGCCGGCGGCATCCATGGCGCACGGCGAGCGCATGGTGGGCTCGGAGCTGACGGCCGAGGATCTCGATGTCGACCGCACTTTGCGCCCCCAGCGCCTGGACGATTACTGTGGCCAGGAGCACATCAAGCAGAGTCTGCGCGTGCTCATCGAAGCGGCGCAGAGCCGTGGCGAGACGCTCGACCACGTGATTTTCTCGGGTCCTCCGGGCCTGGGCAAGACCACGCTGGCCACCGTTATCGCCAACGAGCTGGGCGCTCAGATCAAGACGACGAGTGGCCCTGCCATCGCGCGCACCGGCGACCTGGCGGCCATCCTTACCAACTTGCAGCCGGGTGATGTGCTGTTTATCGACGAGATCCACCGCCTTAACCGTTCGGTCGAGGAGGTCCTGTACCCCGCGATGGAGGACTTTGCCCTCGATATCGTGATTGGCAAGGGTCCGGCGGCGCGCTCGATTCGCCTGGATATTCCCAAGTTTACGCTGGTAGCGGCAACGACCCGCTCAGGCATGTTGACCGGCCCGTTGCGCGACCGCTTTGGCATTTCATATCGCCTGGATTACTACACGGTCGAGGAACTCGCGCAGATTGTGACGCGCTCGGCGACTATTCTGGGCGTGACGATCGATCATCCCAGTGCACTCGAGATCGGCTCGCGTTCGCGCGGCACGCCGCGTCTTGCCAACCGCCTGCTCAAACGCGTGCGCGATTACGCACAGGTGCGCGGCAACGGCCCCATCGAGCTCGATATCTGTCGCCAGGCGCTCGAGTTCTTCGAGATCGATGAGCTCGGTCTGGACTGGATGGATATTCGCATTTTGGAGACGCTCGCTAAGACGTTCTCCGGTCGCGCCGTGGGACTTACGACCCTTGCCAGCGCGGTGGGCGAGGACCCGGGCACGCTCGAGGATGTCTATGAGCCCTATTTGCTGCAGTGCGGATTGATGATTCGTACGCCGCAGGGTCGTCAGGCAACGCTTCGCACCTTTGAGCACCTGGGGATTGAACCTACCGTTTAGGGCGCTTTGTTTTGGCTAGTCTGTAGGCTATCACTGAGCATTGGATAAACATATCGCCATTCATCGGTTACGGGTGTTTTACTATTGCGCGCCCGTGCTATGCTGAATTGGTCTTTTTCTCATTCGGCAACGAAAGGACCGCCCATGCCTACTGACATCGAAATCGCACGTTCCGTCACGCCGCTGCCCATTACCGAGGTGGCTAAGAACGCCGGCGTCGACGTAAAGCACCTGATTCCGTACGGCTTCGACAAGGCTAAGGTTGACTATTCACTGCTCAACGAGCCGACCGATCACCAGGCCAAGCTCGTCCTCGTGACCGCTATCAACCCAACGCCTGCGGGCGAGGGCAAGACCACCACGACCATCGGTCTGGCCGATGGCCTGCGTCGTCGCGGCGTCAAGAGTGCCGTGGCCCTGCGCGAGCCTTCGCTCGGCCCCGTCTTTGGCGTTAAGGGCGGTGCCGCCGGCGGCGGCTGGGCTCAGGTCATCCCCATGGAGGATATCAACCTGCACTTTACCGGTGACTTCCATGCCATCGGTGCTGCCAACAACCTGCTGGCCGCCATGCTCGACAACCACATCCAGCAGGGTAATCAGCTCGGTATTGACGTTAAGCGCATCACTTGGAAGCGCGTCGTCGATATGAACGACCGTCAGCTGCGCCACGTCATCGACGGCATTGGCGGTAAGGCCCAGGGCGTGCCGCGCGAGGACGGCTTCGATATCACCGTCGCCTCCGAGGTCATGGCAATTCTGTGCCTGTCTACGAGCATCAGCGACCTCAAGGAACGCTTGGGCGAGATTGTCGTCGGCTATAGCTTTGCCGGCGAGCCCGTCCGTGCCCGCGACCTTAAGGCCCAGGGTGCCATGGCCGCACTGCTCAAGGATGCGCTCAAGCCCAATCTGGTGCAGACGCTCGAGGGTACGCCCGCGTTTGTCCACGGCGGTCCCTTCGCCAATATCGCCCACGGCTGCAACTCCATCATGGCCACGCGTATGGCTATGCGTTTTGGCGATGTCGCCATTACCGAGGCGGGCTTTGGTGCCGACCTGGGTGCCGAGAAGTTCCTCGACATCAAGTGCCGCATGACGGGCGTTCGTCCCAGCGCTGTTGTGGTCGTCGCCACTGCCCGCGCGCTTAAGTACAACGGCGGTGTTGCCAAGGGCGACCTCAACGAAGAGAACCTCGAGGCCCTCAAGGCCGGCATGCCCAACCTGCTGCGCCACGTCGACAACATTCAGAATGTCTACGGTCTGCCCTGCGTGGTCGCCATCAACCGATTCCCGACGGACACCGAGGCCGAGCTTGCGCTCATCGAGTCCGAGTGCCAGAAGCTCGGCGTCAACGTTAAGCTGTCCGAGGTCTGGGCCAAGGGTGGCGAGGGCGCACTCGAGCTGGCCGATGAGGTCATGCGTCTGATTGAGCAGCCGAGCGAGCTCAAGTTTGCCTATGAGGACGGCGCTGATGTCGCTGATGCCCTCGAGGCCGTTGCCACCAAGGTCTACCGCGCCGACGGCGTTGACTTTACGCCGGCCGCCAAGCGCCAGCTCGCCGAGCTGCGCGAGAATGGCTTTGGCAACCTGCCGGTGTGCGTCGCCAAGACGCAGTACAGCTTTAGCGACAACGCCAAGGCCCTGGGCGCTCCCGAGAACTTCCGCATCACGGTGCGTGAGCTCAAGGTTTCCGCCGGCGCCCACTTTGTGGTCGCACTGACTGGCAGTGTTCTGACCATGCCGGGCCTGCCCAAGGTCCCTGCGGCCGAGAACATCGACGTCGACAACGACGGCAACATCACCGGCCTGTTCTAAGTCTGCTGTCCATCGCTGCTAGCCCGCCCCGCCGTGCCCACAAGGCCCGGCGGGGCTTTTTGATCCTTAGACCCGCGCATGTCTTGTAGATACCGACGGACTCTGCCCATCATAGGCTTTTGCGCTGGTAGAATGCATGGATAACTTGATGCTTACAGGCGACGGAAAGGAATCGTTGCATGGATCAGGACAAGACAACCGTGATGGGCGGCTACGGTTCCGCGCAGGCTGGCGATAGCGCCGATGCGACCCGCGTTGTTCCCAACCCCGGTTATGTCGACCCCGCCGCGACGCAGCCTTCTGCCGAGCTCACCCGAGTTATGGGCTATGGCGACGCGGCGCAGGACCCTTACGCTGCATCTTTGCAAAGCCCCTATGGCAACGCGGCGGCAGACCCGTTTGATTACGCGCCGCAGGATTCTTATGCTGCCTCGACGCCGAATCCCTATGATGACCTGCCGCAAAATCCCATTCCGCAGCCTCAGCAGACGACGTATATGCCTCGCACGGCGCAGCCTCGCTACGAGTCGCGCGAGCCGTATCGCGAGTACCCCAACTCGATTCCGCAATATGGCGAGGACGAGGAGAGGAAGCCGTCGCGTTCGTCGAGCGTGATCAAGAAGATCCTCATCGTACTGGCGATCTTCTTTGCGCTGTCGATTGTGTTTGCCATCGTGTCGGGCATGCTCAACAAGCGGGGGAGTTCAACGGCCGATGCCACTGCCGAGCAAACCGAGTTCGCCTCGTCTAGCACCGTCGATCTGAGCGATATCCCGGGGCAGTACTGGTCCAACGCCAAGAAGATCCTCAAGTCGCGCGGCGCCGATCTTTCGAATGCCGTGGTCCTGACTGATGATGGCTCAACGCCCGTCGTCGATGCCAACTGGGTCGTTACTTCTGCCTACTATAACGACAACGGCAACCTCGAAATTCAACTCACGCACAAGAACAGCTCGGGCAACTCGTCCGACGGCCAAAGCGGTACCGACAGCTCGAGCTCCAATACGCTGGAGGACTTGAGCAACAAGGCACAGGAGTTGGGAGACAAGGCGCAAGAGCTGGGCGATACGGCCCAGAACCTGGGCGACACCGCGCAGAACTTGGGCGACATGGCGACGGATGCCTGGAACGCCCTGCAAAACGGCATCTCGGGCGCGCAGGGAAACTAGCGGACGAGCGGAGCGGGGCTACAGCTGCTCTGCTGGACGGTCGGGCGAGCTAAAGCCCGAATCAAACGTGACGACGCATGAGACGTCGGGCCGGCGCTCGTGCACGATGCGCGTGACGAGCTCCAGCAGCTCCTCGTCGGATATGTCAAAGCCGTCGGGACGCACCAGGTCAAACGAAACGAACCTGTCGTGTTCGTGAAGGTCGTGGATGGAAAGCGCGGGGTCGATCTGCGCTACGCCGCGCTTGACCCAGCCGCGTAGATCGTCACCGGTTGTCGCGATGGGGTCGCAATGCAGTGTGATTGCGATGCCCATCTGGCGTTTGATGTCATGTTCGATGGTGTCCAGAATCTCGTGGTGCTCAAAGGCATCGCCCTCTCCGGGCATTTCCACGTGTGCGCTGGCAAACTGACGGCCGGGGCCGTAGTCGTGCACCATGAGGTCGTGTGTGCCCAGGACCTGCGGATAGGACATGATCTTGTCGCGGATTGCCTGGACGAGCTTGGGGTCGGGCGCTTGCCCCAGCAACGGGCTGATGGCGTCGCGCACCAGGCCCAGACCGCTGATGCAGATGAAGATGCCCACACCCAGGCCTGCCCAGCCGTCGAGATCAAAGCCGGTCGTCTGCGAAATAAGCGCCGCCACCAAGACCGAGCCCGAGGTGATGACGTCGTTTTTGGAGTCCTGCGCCGTGGCGATGAGCGTTTCGGAGTCGATGCGATCGCCCAGCGTGCGGTTGAATGCGGCCATCCAGAATTTGACGAGCATGGACAAGACGAGGGCGGCTATGGAGAGCGCCGAATATGCGGTGGGGGAAGGCTTGATGATCTTGGTGACCGACTCGAGGATCAGGTTGATGCCGACGGCGCAAACCAGGACGGCGACGAACAGGCCGGCTAGGTACTCATAGCGGCCGTGACCATAGGGGTGGCCTTCGTCTGCCGGGCGGCTGGCAAGGCGGAACCCGAGCAGGCTCACGATGTTGCTCGAGGCATCGGAGAGGTTGTTGAAAGCGTCGGCGATGAGGGAGACGGAGCCGGCGAGCAGGCCCGCGATGCCCTTGGCCAGGCACAGGGTGATGTTGAGTCCAATGCAGATGAGGCTTGCGGTAAAACCCGCGTTGGTGCGGCAAGATGCATCGACCGGCTCGTCCTCGCTGCCGGGAACAAGCGTATGTACC
>NZ_JBDGAV010000025.1:0-32606 GCF_040910325.1 Collinsella aerofaciens
GACCTGCGCCCGGGGGCGGCAGCCCCCGGATGCGCGGCCCTGCAACCCCGTCGGCGGAACCCCTGCCGGGTATGCCCGCTCGACGGTTTGGCCATCGGTCCCCTTTCGCTCGCCGCTACTCGGGGAGTCTCGAGATTGATTTCCTCTCCTCCGGGTACTTAGATGTTTCAGTTCCCCGGGTTGTCCTCCCCCCGCCTATGTGTTCAGCGGGGGGATATGCACACTGCTGTGCATGGGTTCGCCCATTCGGAGACCCCCGGGTCGAAGGATGTGTGCTCCTCGCCGGGGATTATCGCAGCTTGCCGCGTCCTTCATCGGCTCCCTGTGCCAAGGCATCCGCCGTGCGCCCGTGGTATCTTGCGGGACCGCATCGGGCCCGCGGGATATCCACGTGTCGCTAAAATTAATTAATCGATATCATGAATAGCGCTCGTATGTCGCAATTCGGGTATCTCATACCGCGGCACAGTGTCTTCACTGTGCTCGCGATCAGATGCTCCTCACTCATATATAAGTGAATTCTTCTTGTTTGGATCGGATGAATGATTGCTATCATTCTGTCTTTAAATCGCAGAAAAGAATCGAGTCTGGAAGAGGATACTCTTCCATCTCTCTCCTATCGCTATGCGGCTCTCAAGGTACGCGGGTGCGACCCCGGGGACCGGGTGCTGCGGGGAATCATCCAGGCGACATCTGCCGGACGGGCTCCTGCCCTCTATTCGAGTTAAAGTGTTTTCTCTCTAGAAGATTTATCTCCCTAGAAAGGAGGTGATCCAGCCGCACCTTCCGGTACGGCTACCTTGTTACGACTTCACCCCCCTCACCCTCCACACCTTCGGCGCCTCCCCCCTTGCGGTTGGGCCGGCGACTTCGGGTGCAGACGACTCGGGTGGTGTGACGGGCGGTGTGTACAAGGCCCGGGAACGCATTCACCGCGGCATGCTGATCCGCGATTACTAGCAACTCCGACTTCATGGGGGCGGGTTGCAGCCCCCAATCCGAACTGGGGCCGGCTTTCCGGGATCCGCTCCCCCTCGCGGGGTGGCATCCCTCTGTACCGGCCATTGTAGCACGTGTGCAGCCCAGGGCATAAGGGGCATGATGACTTGACGTCGTCCCCGCCCTCCTCCGCCTTGACGGCGGCGGTCCCGCGTGGGTTCCCGGCATCACCCGATGGCAACACGCGGCGGGGGTTGCGCTCGTTGCGGGACTTAACCCAACATCTCACGACACGAGCTGACGACAGCCATGCACCACCTGTATGGGCTCCTCTCGGCCACGGGGTCTCCCCCGCTTCACCCATATGTCAAGCCCTGGTAAGGTTCTTCGCGTTGCTTCGAATTAAGCCACATGCTCCGCTGCTTGTGCGGGCCCCCGTCAATTCCTTTGAGTTTTAGCCTTGCGGCCGTACTCCCCAGGCGGGACGCTTAATGCGTTGGCTGCGGCACGGGGGGATCGTCCCCCCACACCTAGCGTCCATCGTTTACGGCTGGGACTACCAGGGTATCTAATCCTGTTCGCTCCCCCAGCTTTCGCGCCTCAGCGTCGGTCTCGGCCCAGAGGGCCGCCTTCGCCACCGGTGTTCCACCCGATATCTGCGCATTCCACCGCTACACCGGGTGTTCCACCCTCCCCTACCGGACCCAAGCCGCGGAGGTTCCGGGGGCTTCGGGGGGTTGAGCCCCCCGCTTCGACCCCCGGCCTGCCGGGCCGCCTACGCGCGCTTTACGCCCAATGAATCCGGATAACGCTCGCCCCCTACGTATTACCGCGGCTGCTGGCACGTAGTTAGCCGGGGCTTCTTCTGCAGGTACAGTCTTGACTCTTCCCTGCTGAAAGCGGTTTACGACCCGAAGGCCTCCGTCCCGCACGCGGCGTCGCTGCGTCAGGGTTCCCCCCATTGCGCAAGATTCCCCACTGCTGCCTCCCGTAGGAGTCTGGGCCGTGTCTCAGTCCCAATCTGGCCGGTCGGTCTCTCAACCCGGCTACCCGTTGTCGGCACGGTGGGCCGTCACCCCGCCGTCTACCTGATGGGCCGCGGAGCCATCCCCTCCCGTCGGGGCTTTAGCCCGGGCGCCATGCGGCGCCCGGGGGTATCCGGTATTACCCGTCCTTTCGGGCGGCTATCCCGGGGGAGGGGGCAGGTTCTCCACGTGTTACTCAGCCGTTCGCCACTCGCTTCCCTCCGGAGAGGGGTGCCGTTCGACTTGCATGTGTTAGGCGCGCCGCCAGCGTTCATCCTGAGCCAGGATCGAACTCTCCGTCCAAAATATTTGGGCTTCGAGCCCGTCCGGTCCTCTCAGTTCATCGCTGATCGGTTCCGTTCGATTCATATGGTTTTAGTATAGGAAAAGGAATTTCTCGGGGCCGCCTCTCGGCGGCCTTGCGAAAAACAAATCCAAGTTAGACCATTTCAAATGGTTCGATGTCTGCCCGGATGCGACACAACTGGTGTGTCCATCCTCGCAGTATCCGGTTCTCAAGGTGCACGCCTGCGCTGGTTCCCGGTTCCACCGGGCCGCGCGGCAAGGAGATATATTGCCAGACCGGAGGGGCGCCGGGGGCGGGAATTCCACTCTTCACAAGTCCTACACAATACATCGCTTCCTATATAAGTAATAGAAAGGCTGGTGCAGAAATACTGCACGTATCAGATGATGACCCTTCGGTTAAGAGATATATAAAGATCGGTCACCTGTAAGTGTCTATCTACCCGCGCTTTTGCTATATAAACCAGCGCTTCAGATAAAAAGAGGGAGCGCCGCGCACAACGCGACACTCCCCTAGCGATTCAAGAGAATCTATTAGGCCTCGAGAGCCTTCTTGGCGATGGTAGCCAGCTCGTTGAAGGACTCGATGTCCTCGTAAGCCATCTGAGCCAGGACCTTGCGGTCGAGCTCGATGCCGGCAACCTTCAGGCCGTGCATGAACTGAGAGTAAGAGATGTCGTTCAGGCGAGCAGCAGCGTTGATACGAGTGATCCAGAGAGAACGGATCTCGCGCTTCTTGTTGCGGCGATCACGATACTGATACTGCAGGGAGTGCTGGACCTGCTCTTTAGCATGCTTGTAAGTACGCGAAGCGGCACCGTAGTAACCCTTCGCACGATGCATAACGGTACGGCGCTTCTTCTTGGCGGCAACAGCGCGCTTAATACGTGCCATGTTCTATCAACTCCTAGACGGTAAAACGAAAAACGGGAACGCGAACTTAGGCGAGACGCGACTTGATGACCTTGCGGTCGGCAGCGGCGATCTCGGTCTCCTGACGGAAGCCACGCTTACGCTTGGTGGACTTCTTGCTCAGGATGTGGCTCTTGAAAGCCTTGGCGCGCATAAGCTTGCCGGTACCAGTCTTGCGGAAACGCTTCTTGGTGCCGCTGTGGGACTTCATCTTAGGCATGAAATACTCCTTAATCGGTTACAGAACACTAGTTACTTGGTATCGCTTGCCGCTTTATCCTCATCGAAGGCGCCCTTAATCGGGGCGAGCAGCATAAGCATGTTACGGCCTTCCATCTTAGGCTTGGACTCGACCGTAGCGTAAGGCTTGAGATCCTCGGCGAGACGCTCGAGAACGTTAAGGCCCTGCTCCGGGTGAGCCATCTCACGGCCGCGGAACATGATGGTGATCTTAACGCGTGCGCCCTTCTTGAGGAAACGCAGAACGTGGCCCTTCTTGGTCTCGTAGTCGCCAACGTCGATCTTGGGTCGGAACTTCATTTCCTTGACCTCGACCTTGGACTGGTTCTTACGAGCAGCCTTGGCCTTCATGGCCTGCTGGTACTTGAACTTACCGTAGTCCATGACCTTGCAGACCGGCGGCTCCGCGTTGGGAGCGATCTCGACCAGGTCGAGACCCTGATCGTCGGCGACGCGCTGGGCATCGCGGATGGCGAACAGGCCGAGCTGAGAGCCATCGACGCCAATCAAACGGCACGAAGATGCAGTAATCTCGTCGTTGATGCGGGTGTCATCAGACTTAGCTATTTTCCCTACCTCCATTCATAAAAAAATAACCCGGCGCTTCTCAGCAACCAGGTCGTACACATAGAAATCCTCGATTTGAGGAAGGGAATCTAAGTTGTATGACCAGTCAGCTGCTCATTGGCGCCAAAAGGTGGGAACCCTCGGGTTCCTCTTTAGGGCATTGCGGGAACAACGCCTTGCGAATAATAACACGTACAGCGCGTTATCACATTACGTACACGAAAAAGGGGGCCGCAACCCCCTCGAACGCTCGCTTGCATGTATGGTGCCCGAGGCGAGACTCGAAGGGCCTTCGCTTCGCGAAGCCCCGGTCTTCGGGCGCGAGGCGCCCTCGCCACGCTCCGCTACAAACAGGCCGCAGGCCTGTTTGCTTAACGCTTCGCGCGCTCACGCGAGTTCGGCACGAAAAAGGGGGCCGCAACCCCCTTGAACGCTCACTTGCATGTATGGTGCCCGAGGCGAGACTCGAACTCGCACGTTGTTGCCAACGGTGGATTTTGAGTCCACTGCGTCTGCCAATTCCGCCACTCGGGCACGTAATGCGTGAGTTAGTTTATCACAGCTTTCTACCGATTAGTCCGAAAATGGAACTTCGAGCATTTCGATGAGTTCGACCGTGCGTAGCATCTCGCGCTGACGGCATCCGCGACCGTCGACCGAAGCCTCACCCATCTGGTTATCGTAAGGGTCCTCGCGCATGCCGTCGAAAGAGGGCTCAAACTCTGCCTGGAATCGATTGTTGGCCACCATACGCCATGGGTCGAGATTGCCAAAGTAGTGACGGCGGCGCCACTCCTCCCCCATCCTGCGAGCAGAAGATCCAAATGACACGTCGGCGTTGAGCCAACCGGTCTGCGGCGTATAGAACTCTGCCCAGTCGTGCGACCCCACCGAATCGGGCGCAACGTAGAGGCCGCTCTGCCAACGGGCAGGCACGCCCGCGATACGGCACATGGTGATAAACGTGAGCGCCATAACGCCGCAATCGCCGCGGAGCGAATGCGCGCAGTCATCGGCAATAGATCCCAAAAGCAAGTACGGCGGCTGATAGCGATAGTCGATATGCTGCGTCAGGTAATCATAGATAGCACGGGCGCGATCGAGCGGATCCTCGAGTCCGCCAACAACGCTGGCCGTCAGCTGCTGCAGATACGGCGTAAATGCAATGTGCGGACGGTCCTCGGAAATATCCTCGGGCAGAGGCGCGTCCATACGCGGATGAACCGGAAGTGTGCCACCGTAGACATCACAATAAGCAGCATCGATGTGATAGCGATAGGTCACCGAGAATGAGCGATCGGTCGAGGAGACCCACGAGGCAGTGCGCGCCGAGGCGTTTGCGGGAGCAACGACCCCCTCCGGCGTCATATCAAGCATCTCGACCTGAGACTGCTGGCGGCAGGCGGCGGCAATGGGAAGCCACGCGCGAACGGTCTCCCCCTCCAAAGCACCGGGGACAGACACGCATGCCTTAAGCGTAATGGTGCGAGACAGCCCGCCCTGCGACTCCATCTCCTCGAGCATCTGGTTGCGCAGCGCAATTCCATCCGCAGAATCGGGACGCAGACCCGGAACCTCCTTGGGATACACGCGCAAAGAATCAAGGAAGTTATCGAGAACGAACAGCTGACCATCGATAAAGCGCCAGTCAATACGTTTGCGATCGATCAGGTCGTCAAACTGCTCTTCGGTAAACTCAGGCCACTCCTCGCGGATCATCTCGATAGCCCGATCACGCGACACCGAAAAATAAAGCGGCGTCTCGATCATGCGATACCGCTCGGCGCGAACGCAGGCAGCCAGCGAAGGCTCAGGGTTCTGCTCCAAAAGGCGATCGCAGGCGGCAACAGCCTGCGTCAAATACCCGGCATCCTTAAGACGAAGAATCTCGGGTGGCAAGCCAACATCTAGAAAACGGAAGTCATCATTGCAAACATCAACAGAGCAACCAACAGGACCCTCGTCAATAACCTTCCCATCCGAAGGCAGCACATTAATAACAGCCATACCAAACTCCAAGTCATTAGAACTCTTGAAGTCCATTGTAGCGAGATAAAAAGAAAGCCCCAATAAAGGAACCCTCAACACCGATAAACGGTACCTATAAAAAATGAATTCAGCCCAGTAACCCTGTAGCGAGTTAACAAAGGAGGCCCCGTTTCCCCGGAGCCGATTCCGTCGCGCGACTTCTGGCAAAGCCAGTAGCCATCTTAATTCAGACTCGTAACCCTGCGGCGTTAAACAAAGGAAGCCCCGTCCCCCGGAACTGTTTCCTTGGCGCGACTTCTGGCGAAGCCAGGTGAGCGCAAAGGAAACAGTGTAGGGGGACGGGGCTTCCGACGGGAAGTTTAGCGACGCTTACGCCTTGTTGACGGAGCCAAACTCCTCCATGAGCTCCTTGGTGCGGGCAACGATGTTGTCGCGACCAGGCTTGAGGAGCTTGCGGGGGTCAAAGCCCTTGCCCTGCTGATCCTTGCCAGCCTCGATGTACTCGCGAACGCCCTTGGCAAAGACGAGCTGCAGATCGGTGTTGACGTTGATCTTGGAGATACCCAGGGAGATGGCCTTCTTGATCTGATCCTCGGGGATGCCGGTGCCACCGTGCAGGACGAGGGGCAGGTCGCCGGTCTGAGCCTTGATCTCGCCCAGGCGCTCGAAGGAAAGGCCAGCCCAGTCGGCAGGGTACACGCCGTGGATGTTGCCGATACCGCAGGCGAGGAAGTCGACGCCCAGGTCAGCAATCTGCTTGCACTCAGCAGGATCAGCGAGCTCGCCGCTGGAGGTCACGCCGTCCTCGGTGCCGCCGATGCCGCCGACCTCGGCCTCGATGGACATGCCCTTGGAGTGGGCAAGCTCAACGAGCTCCTTGGTGCGGTCGAGGTTAAGCTGGAAGGTCTCCTCGTGAGAGCCGTCATACATGATGGACGTGAAGCCGGCCTCGATGCACTTGAAGCAGTCCTCGTAAGAACCGTGATCGAGGTGAAGGGCGACGGGAACGGTAACGCCCGTGGCCTCGACGGCAGCCTTGACCATGTCGGCGCAGACCTTGAAACCGCCCATCCACTTAGCGGCACCAGCGGTGCACTGAAGGATCAGCGGAGACTTGGCCTCCTCGGCGGCCTGGAGAATAGCCAGGGTCCACTCGAGGTTGTTGGTGTTGAAGGCACCGAGACCGTACTTGCCGGCCTCGGCCTTCTTGAGCATGTCTGCTGCGTTGACGAGCATAAAAGAAACCTCCTGTAAGGTTGCTCCGATAACGCCTGAGATTTTACCACGACATACCCGAGCATAAACGTTCGTTTGTTCACGAATACCATCCGATTGGACAAATTTTGACCGTTTGCCCCACAGAATCGACCCACTGGGGAAAATAGCTTGACGATTGAGCGGTCTTCGTGGTTCGACAGACGGCTTCGAGCCTACATCTGCATAAACGGGTTCTGCATAAGTTCGCGCGCCATCGTGGTCGAATCGCCATGGCCCGTCAAGCAAACGGTATCGGGCGGAAGCATCTTGGCAAGTTTGGAGAGCGAGCGCATAATCGCCGCCTCGTCACCGCCGGAAAGATCGGTACGACCGTGGCTGCCCGGGAAAAGCGTGTCGCCCACAAAGGCGATGTTCCCCTGCTCGGTCGCGGCGAACAGGACGATGCCGCCCGGCGTATGCCCCGGCGCCTCGATCACCTGCAGGCAGACGTCGCCCACCTCGATTGTATCGCCCTCGGCAAGCAAACGCGTCGGCTCACCCGGATCGGGCGTCTCGATACCCCACATGGCGCGCTGCTCCTCGATATTTGCGCGAGGTACCGTCACGTCCTTAGCGCACAACTCATATAGTGCGCTGTCGCCAACGACAGCTCGAACCCCGGCAACCCCGCCAACATGGTCGGCATGACCGTGCGTGCAGACAGAGCCGAGTACGCGCACCTCGGGATGCGCGGTGCGGATATGCTCCACAAGACGCTCGCCCTCCCACGCCGGATCGACGATTAAGCACTCGTCATTCGAAATCACGGCGTAGCTGTTGGTCTGAATCGGGCCGTTGACGAGCGCCTCAATCGAAGCCGCGCCTCGGGGTGTCAGGTCCAAAGTCATATCGTCCACGCGCATACCCTCCTTCTAAAATACGCTCGAGGCACCAAACGATGCCTCGAACGTAACCAATATCTATGATGCTGAGAGGCTCTCGCACCTACACACGGCGCTTGAGTTGCGCTCCGCCCTCGCCGGGCATAAGACGGCGAGCGTCGTAGACCGAATCGACACTGCTGATGGAAGCCAGCAACGGATCCAGGCCACTCGCATCCGAAATTTCGACCATAAAGCGCAGGGTTGCAATACCCTCGCGGTTGGTCGACGTGGCGGCAGAAAGGATATTGCCGCCCGCATCGCCAATGGCAATGGTGACATCCTTGAGCAGGCCCATGCGGTCCAGGCACTCGACCACGATCTCGACCTGGAAGAGGGTATCGGCAGCGCCGTCCCACTCCACATCAATCATGCGCTCGGGATGTTCCATAAGACCCTTGACGTTAGGGCAGTTGGCGCGATGCACCGAAACGCCACGACCGCGCGTGATGAAGCCGACGATGTCGTCGCCCGTCACGGGGTTGCAGCAATGAGCCAGACGGACCAGCAGGCCGCTGTTGCTCTCGCCCTTGACGATAATGCCGTTACTGGCGCTCTTGCCGCGCTTTTGCGGCTTGCGGTTGGAGCCGCGAGCGGGCTGTTTCACGACCTCGGCGATAGCCTCGGCCTTGGTGAGCTGTTCCTCGGGCTTGGGGTCCAAGATTTGCTCGACCTTATTGCCCACAGCGCGCGGGGCAACCTTGCCGGCGCCGACGGCGGCAAACAGGTCCTCGAGCTGCTTGAAGTTAAACTGCTCCGCCACGGCGTTGAGTGCACGCGTCGAACGCGGCGTAGAAATGCCATAGCCACGCTTACGCAGGTCCTTGGCCAGCATATCGCGACCAGCAGCAGCGTCGTCGTCCTTGGTCGCAGCGGCAAAATAGCGGCGGATCTTGGACTTAGCCGAAGGCGTCTTGACGATCTTGAGCCAATCACGCGACGGCTTGGAACTCTTGTTCGTCAGGATCTCGACACGGTCACCCGTCTTAATCTCGTGCGTGAGCGGAGCCACCGCACCGTTGATTTTGGCGCCGACGCAATGGTTTCCCACCTCGGTGTGAACGGCATAGGCAAAGTCGAGCGGCGTGGATCCGGCACGAAGCGCCATGACCTCGCCCTTGGGCGTAAAGACGAAGATCTCCTGATCGAAGAGGTCAACCTTCAGCGAATGCAGGTATTCCTTGGCGTCGGTAATCTCATCAGACGCAGCCCAATCGAGTGAGTGCTTAAGCCAGTTAATCTGGTCGTCCAGACGCTGGGCATCATTGGTCTTAGACGCAGACGATCCGCCCGACTTCTTATATAGCCAGTGGGCGGCAATGCCGTACTCGGCCTGCTCATGCATCTCGTAGGTTCGAATCTGAATCTCGAGCGGACGAGCCGTGGGGCCGATGACCGTCGTGTGGAGCGACTGGTAGTTATTGACCTTGGGCATGGCGATATAGTCTTTAAAGCGACCGGGCATGGGGTGCCACAGCGTATGCACCGCGCCGAGCGTGGAGTAGCAATCGCGCACCGAATGCGTGATGACACGCAGTGCCACCAGGTCGTAGATCTCGGAGAATTCCTTGCCCTTGCGCTTCATCTTTTGGTAGATGGACCAATAGTGCTTGGAACGGCCGTTAATCTGGAAGTCCTCCAGGCCAATGCGGTTGAGTTCGTCGGTGAGTGTCTTGATGGTCTCGGCCAGATAGCGCTCACGGACCTCGCGCGACTCCGCCACCATGCGCGCGATGCGCTGGTAGGCGTCGGGTTCAAGGTAGAAGAAGGACAGGTCCTCGAGCTCCCATTTAATGGAGCTCATGCCCAGACGGTCGGCCAGGGGCGCATACACGTCCATGGTCTCGCGAGCCTTAAACAGGCGACGATCCTCGCGCAGGGCTGCCAGCGTTCGCATGTTGTGCAGACGGTCGGCAAGTTTAACGATGATGACGCGAATGTCCTTGGACATGGCAAGGAACATCTTGCGCAGCGTGAGCGCCTGCTTCTCGTCCATGCTGTCGACTTCGATGTTGGTGAGCTTGGTCACGCCATCGACGAGCTCGGCCACCGTATCGCCAAACAGGCCGGAAACATCGGCGAGCGAGGTCTCGGTATCCTCGACGGTATCGTGCAGCAGCGCAGCGCACACCACATCGCAGTCCATCTTGAGATCGGCCAAAATGATGGCAACCTCGACGGGATGGTTAATGTACATCTCGCCCGAGCGGCGCTTTTGGTTGCAGTGCTTCTCGGCGGCAAAGCAGTAGGCTTGCTCCACCTTAGAAAAGTCGTCCTCATTCATATATTTGAGGCACAGGCGCTCCAGCTTGTCGTAGCTGTCCGCCATAATCTCGGGCGGCAGCTCATCGGCATGCTTATAGTGCTCCATCTCCGAAAACGGCTGGAGGGTGGAATCATGGGCGGTACGGGCTGCGGCATCCATCGAGGTCCCCTTCCCCTAGGCCCGCGGTACGATCGGGCGGTTAACTTTGGCTAGCATATCAGAAGCGCACGAATCGAGCGCCCAGCTCCGGAAAGCCGAAAACTCCATGCGCGAGCGCAAGCCCTCCAAATAGCGAATTGACCTACTCAATTGCACGCGGCCGGGGTTTTCGGCCATCGCGATGCGACGGGTGTCGTCAAACCCCGAAACGCGACAAAAACCAAGCTCTTCGAAGATTCCCAGGCCGCTTTCCACCGAACGCTCGTCGACCGGCGTGCGAGCATCGATGGCAAGGCACATCTGCGCGATGTCGATATCGCTCGCGCTAAAGGAATCGTCCCCGGTTTTGCCGCGGTTGGAGCGCCACATGGTCTGCAGTGCGCGATAGAGCGTGACGAGCTCGTCGCGCTCGGGCGCATAGCAGTCGAGCAGGCGCTCGTTAATGCGGGCGTCGCGCGACGAATAGAGCAGATGGATCACGGCGGGCTGGCCATCGCGACCGGCGCGGCCACTCATCTGGTTAAACTCAATGCCGCCAAACGGCATGTGATAGAGCACGACATGGCGGATATCGGGCAGGTTGACGCCCTCGCCAAAGGCAGATGTCGAGACGATGCAGCTGAGGCTGCCGTCTCGGAAAGCTTCCTCCACGCGACGGCGATCGGAACGCGCAAGCCCCGCGTTATAGAACGCGATATGGGTTGCGCAATCGGGCACACGCTTGCGCAACGTCTTGGCGAGCGCCACGGACTGGTCGCGCGAATTGACGTAGATGACGGTCTTTTCCCCCGTCGCCACAATCGACACCAAACGGTTCTCGCGACTTGCAAGATCACGGTCGTCCTCGAGCTGCAGGTTCTCGCGCACTGTCTCGTCGACCACCGTGCGAGTGATCGGCAGCATGCGGGCAAGCTCGGCCACGACCGGAGCCGTCGCGGTGGCCGTCGCAGCCATAACGACCGGGTCGCCCAGGGCCTTGAGGATATCGGGCATGTCGAGATAGGCGCTGCGATCGCCGCCCTTGGCAAGGCCGGCGTGGTGCGCCTCATCGATAACGACAAACCCGATGCGCCCCGAACGCGCAAAGCGGTCGCGGTGAATGGACAGGAACTCGGGCGTCGTGAGCACGATGCCGGTGCGGCCCGAAGCCAAGCCGGCAAACACGTCATCGCGCGCCGCCTCCACGGTCTCGCCGGTCAGCACGCCTACGCCAATGCCGAGCGCGGCCATCGTCGACGAGAGGTGATAGGCCTGGTCGGCAACGAGCGCGCGCAGCGGATAGACAAAGATGCTCGCACGCCCGCGAAGGACCGCCTCGCGCGCGGCATGCACATGGAAGATAAGAGACTTGCCGCGCCCCGTTCCCATAACGGCCAGAACACTTTGGCGATCGGCCAGGGCATCGAGCGCCTCGACCTGCGCGCGGTGCGGCTGGTTCGAACCGATAAAGTTATGGATAAGCGAGCGCGTCAGCTCGGTATAGGAAAGCTGGGCGAGCGTTTGGCGCTTGCGGGACTCCAGACGAAGACCGGCGTCCGCAGGCTCCACGCCACGGCGAAGCTCACATGCCGGGTCGTCAACGCTGGGCGCCGTGGTATCGCGGACCAAGACATCCTTGATCATGAGCTTGGGCTTTACGCGACCTTGCCAATGCTCGGCCACGGCCTCGAATACCAGGTCGACGGCGCTATCGCAATTGATGAGCTTATCGATCTGCGGCACGCGGAACATAATGGCCGGCACACTCGCAGCGCCATCGGTCGCCACGAAGCGCATGTGCTCGCCGGTTTTGCCCACCACGGCACGATCGCACATTGTCACGCCCTCGGCCGCCAACAGCGGCACCTTGTTGCCCTGGCCAAACGGCTCAAGACGGGAGATTTGCTCGATGGTCTCAATATTCAGCTCGGAGAGGTCAACGGTGGCGGCAACCTCGTCGGTGTCCTCAAAGTCCTCGGCGGGAAGCTCCGATAGCACGGCCGAAAGGCGACGGCGGAACTCGTCGAGCTTGGACGCCTCGATGGTCACGCCCACCGCACCCGCATGTCCGCCGCGACGAATCAGCAGATCTGAGCAGCGCTCGACAGCGTCGAACAGGTTGACCTTGCCCACCGAGCGACCCGAACCGCGAGCGATACCGTTTTCGATCGAGAACAGCAGCGCCGGCACGTGATAACGGTTGGTCAGGCGGCTCGCCACGATACCCTTGACGCCCTCGTGCCAGCCCTCGCCACCCACGACGATTGCGCGACCGCCATCATAGGTCTCCTCGACCTTTGCCATGGCATCGCGTGTGAGCTCCGCCTCGATCTCGCGACGCTGCCGGTTGATCTCCTCGAGCTCGGCGGCAAGCGCGCTCGCTTCGATGGGGTCGCGGGCAAGCAACAGGTCGAGCGCCAGCTTGGGATCGGCCATGCGGCCGGCGGCGTTCAAGCGGGGAATGAGCGAGAATGACAGGCCATCCGCCGTAATGCTCGAAAGGTCCGCCTTGGCGAGCGCGGCAAGCGCGATATAGCCGGGGCGAGCGGTTACGCGCATCTGCTGGATGCCCTCGGCGACCAGCGCGCGGTTCTCGGGCGTCAGCGGCATCATGTCGGACACGGTACCAAGCGCCGCAACTTCGATCAGCGAACGCCAATACGGCGGCTTGCCCAGACGCTCGCCCAGAACCTGCACCAGCTTGAGTGCCACGCCGGCACCGGCAAGCTCACGCGAAGGACCCTCGTCCTCGAGCTTGGGGTCGGTCAGAGGCACGCCCTGCGGCACCTGGTCGGACGGCTCGTGATGATCCGTGACCACCAAATCGATCCCCAGACTCTCCAGATAGGAGACCTCTTCCTTGGCAGCAATACCGTTATCGACGGTCACGATCAGCTGGGGGCGAGCGAGCTCGTTAACGCGGTCGAGCGCCGCTCGCGAAAGACCGTAGCCCTCGTCAAAGCGATGCGGAATAAACGGCGTGACGTTGGCGCCAAACGTGCGCAGTGCCTCGGTCAACAGACAGGTCGACGTAATACCGTCAACGTCAAAATCGCCAAAGACCGCGATGTGCTCGTGGTTGCGAATAGCGCGCTCAACGCGGTCGGCAACGACCGACATGCCCGGGATAATGAGTGGGTCGGCCCAGTCGCGATCAAGCGAAGGCGTCAAAAACAGCTGGCCTTCCTCGATGGATGTAATGCCGTGCGCAACCATAATGCGCGCCACCAGCCCGGGTATGCCCAGGCCAGCCGAAAGCTCCTTTTCGAGCTCGGGGTTTTGCTGAGCGACCGCCCAGCGATGCGTCGTCTTAAGCGATGACATAGGCGCCCACCCCCGATAGGGGCAGGTCGCCGCGATACCTCTCACGGTTCATAGCGATGAGTCCTCTGTGTATGCCCGCTTCGGCAGGCAGATCTGTTGAACGGATTTATTATACCGTGCAGCGCGGACGCAAATCGCCGCAGCACGCCGCGGTTTCGGTAAACGATGCCGGTAATCGCCTCGAAATATTCGAGCGTTTCTGACGCACGGACGCATGCGAGCGTCTAGCATATCCATTCAAAACGAATTCACGAGCAAAGGGAGTCACAAGAGTATATGAAACAATGGGTTGGACTGGGCAAGTTTCTCGCGGGGCACATGCAGGTCATCGTTCCGATTTGTGTGGCGCTCGGCGTGCTCTTTCCCCAGCAGATCGGCGTTCTCAAGCCCATCGTTCCCACCTTGTTTGCTTTCATGACGTTTCAGGGTGCGCTCAGCAACACCTTTCATCAGGTGGCTGAGGTGTTCCATCGTCCCCTGCATCTGATTTTGGCGTTATTTGTCTCGGCTGTGATCATCCCCATCGCAGCGTATGCCATGGGCTCACTGTTCTTTGGCTCCAATCCCAACCTTGTCTGTGGCATCGTGCTCGAGTACAGCGTACCCGTGGCAGTCACTGCCTTTATGTGGATTAGCATGTTCGGCGGCAACGGCCCGCTCGCGCTCACCATCATCCTGACGTCCTCGGTCATCTCACCTGTGACGATTCCTCTTACGCTCAAGCTCCTGCTGGGCGCCACCGTCTCGATCGACGTGCCGAGCATGATGCAGAATATGGCCTTTATGATCGCCATACCCGCCGTGCTCGGTATCGTCATTAACGAACTCACGCGCGGCTGGGGTCATGAGAAACTCTCCCCCGCGCTTTCGCCCGCCTGCAAGTTCATGATGATGGGCGTCATCGCGTCCAACTCCACCGCCATGAGCGAGTACGTGCTGCACATGAACATGGTACGCCTGGAAGTCGCCCTCTTTATCCTGGCGTTCGCCATCAGTGGCTTTATCATCGGCATCCTGGTCGCACGTGTCCTGCATCTGCCGTATAGCGAGACGACCACCATGTGCTTTACCTGTGGCATGCGCAATATCTCTTCGGGCGCCGTCATCGCCACACAGTATTTTCCCGGCGAGGTCGTGTTCCCCGTCATGTGCGGCACGATGTTTCAGCAGGTACTCGCCTCGCTTATCGGACATCTCTTTGAACGTCTGACCGGCGAGGAGCGCGCCAAACAGCGCAAGCGGGTCGAGGCCGGGCGCGACGCGATGGCACGCTAAGCAGCACTCTTTTCGCAGGCGCTCGCCTTGCTACGCGAGCGTTTCCAGATGCGCACGCAGGCGCTCAGCATCGATATCGAGCGTGGTCTCGGCATTGACCTGGGCCAGACGATAGCCCACAAAGTAGGGCGAAACCACCCAACGTGGCAGAGCCTTGGCAATGGTCCGGCCGTCCATGTGGTAGAAGAACAAGTTGTACGACTCCGCGCGACCGCCATGGTGCTCGTGCAGGATATAGCGCAGGGCCACCTGAATCGCATCGGCAAACAGGTCCGCTTCGGCTTGGTCGCGGGCGTCGTCGCTGGCGGCGATTCCCTGTGGAGCCGAGACGTTGACCTCAAAGAACCCCATGATCGGTTCGGTTGAGATGTCGACCGAGATTCTCCCCTGTTGCCAGACACTGATGCCTTCAAAGTTGGCTGAGGTCAGCGCCGCATAGCCGTCCTCCTGTTCCAGGCCCACAATCTGCATGTGTGGATGGACGAGGCTGCCGCCCGAAAGCGGGCCTTTGTTCTTGTACATGAGCACACTGCGGTACTGTTGGGAATCGATCATCTGCTGCCAACAGCCCAGGGCAAACCGCATCACATGATGCAGCTCATCCGGTTCATAGGTCACCAGGTCGGCGTCGTGATTGGCAGACTCGATCAATACGGTCTGACGTGTGGCCCGCAAGGTCTTGAACTTATTCTCGAGCCAGATACAGTCACCATCGCGCTGGATGATGTTGGCAAGTCCCTCCGTGTCGCAAAAGGGGCACGCGGTGCCAGGGCGACGATTATCGTCGGGCTTACCGCTCGCCTGCTGAACGTCAAATACCAGCGCCACGGGTTATACCTCCAGCGGCACGATCTTGGTGCCATGGAGCTCGGAGACGCCTAGCGCCGCCGCGACCGCGTCGCGATTTGCCGTAGTGATGCCGCCGCCGGGAAGGATGGTCAAACGATCGCCCGCATACTCGATTAAACGAGTCAGGTAATCGAAATTATCCTCGATCGACGTACCGGCAGCGCCGCCATGCGTGAGGATGCGCGTAACGCCGCAGTCGGCAAGTGTATCAATCGCATCGAGCTGAGCCTCGGGCGAGAGCTGGTCAAATGACATGTGGAAGGTGATGTCGATGGGATCACGCTTACATTCCTCGGTCGCGCAGCCCGCAGCCATCACGAGGGCGCCAAGCGTAAGCTCGTCGAGCGCCCATCCGCCAGCGCAGGGTTTGCAGCAGCCAAAGACCAAGCCGTCAACGCCCGCACTCACGGCAAGGCCCAAGTCCATCTCCATCATGCGCAGCTCATCCTGGTTGTAGTGAAAGTCGCCGCCACGCGGACGGATCATGCACATCACCCGTGCATCGTGTTCGTGGGCATAGTTGGTTGTAGCGCTGATAACGCCGGCCGAAGGCGTGGTGCCACCGACGGCGAGGTTGTCACACAGCTCAATGCGCCTCGCACCGGCCTCGATGGCCGCTGGCACTCGCTCAAAGTTCTCGGCACAAAACTCGTACAGCATAGATGGACCCCCAAAGACAACAGACGTTTTCCGACGGGCATTGTCACACATCCCCATGAAGTTGCGGTGGAATAGGGACTGTTTTGGCCTCTGAGACTCCCATTTAGTCCCTATTCCACCGCAACTTAAAAGGGGGCGCTGACCGGGTTGGTCAGCGCCCCCTTTGTTGAATGGATTAACCACCCAGGTAGGCTTTGCGGACGTTGTCGTCGTGCAGGAGCTCTTGGCCGGTGCCGGTCATGGTGATCTTGCCGGTCTCGAGCACGTAGCCGCGTGTGGCGATGGAAAGAGCCATCTGTGCGTTTTGCTCGACCAGAAGCACCGTGGTGCCGGCCTTGTGCAGGTCCTCGACAATCTGGAAGATCTGCTCAATCAGAATCGGCGCCAGACCCATGGAAGGCTCGTCGAGCATAAGCAGTTTGGGGTTACTCATAAGGGCGCGCCCCATAACGAGCATCTGCTGCTCGCCGCCCGAAAGGGTGCCGGCGACCTGGCGACGACGTTCCTTCAGGCGCGGGAACTGCTCGTAGACGCGCTCCAGGCCCGGAGCCACCGTGGACTTGGGCTGCGTATAGGCACCCATCTCCAGGTTTTCCTCGACCGTCATCTGCAAAAAGGCGCGACGACCCTCGGGAACCTGAGCCAGGCCCTTACCAACCAGCTTATCAGCGGGCGTATGGGTAATATCCTCGCCCATAAACTTGATGGAGCCGGTCTTGGAGCGCAGCAGGCCCGAGACGGTCTTGAGCGTTGTAGACTTGCCGGCACCGTTGGCGCCGATCAGGGCCACGATCTCGCCCTCGTTAACGTTAAAGGAGATATCCTTGATGGCGTGGATGGCGCCGTACCAGACGTTGATGTTGTAGACGGAAAGCATCGGCTCTGCCATTTAGTTCTCCCCCTTATCCTGCTTACCCAGATACGCCTCGATAACGGCGTCGTTGTTCTGGATTTCCTCTGCCGTGCCCTTGGCGATGACCTTACCAAAGTTGAGCACGCAGATACCCTCGCAAATATTCATGACGAGCGACATGTCGTGCTCGATAAGCATGATGGCAATGCCGAAGGTGTCGCGAATCTTAACGATGTTCTCCATGAGCTCCGCGGTCTCGGACGGGTTCATGCCGGCGGCAGGCTCGTCGAGCAACAGCAGTTTGGGGTTGGTGGCAAGCGCGCGGACGATCTCCAGACGACGCTGGGCGCCGTAAGGCAGCGAGCCGGCCTGCTCGTTTGCCAGATGCTCCATATCAAAGATGGACAGCAGCTCCATGGCGCGCTCGTGAGCAGCCTTCTCGTGCTTCCAATACGTCGGCAGGCGCAGCACGCCCTCAAAGCCGGAGTAACGCTCCTGGTTATGCAGGCCGACCTTAACGTTATCCTCCACCGTCATGGTATTAAACAGGCGAATGTTCTGGAAGGTACGGGCAATACCCATGCGGTTGACCTGGTAGACCGACTTGCCCGAGGTGTCCTCACCGTCGAGCAGGATGGTGCCGTGCGTGGGCTGATACACCTTGGTGAGCAGGTTGAAGACCGTGGTCTTACCGGCGCCGTTGGGGCCGATCAGACCGGCAATCTCGGTCTTGCCGATAGTCAGGCTAAAGTCGTCGACTGCCTTAAGGCCACCGAACTCAATGCCCAGGTGGATGCACTCGAGTGCCGGGCGCTCGCCTAGGTCACGGTCGGGAACGATGGCGCCAGAAGGATACGGGACCATCTTGCCCTTGTTGAACTCAAATTTACTGGGCATCGGCTGCCACCTCCTTCTTGGAAGCAAAGCGGTCCTTGACGCGACCGAAGAACGCCTTGAGCTGCGGATTGTTGGTAAAGATCATGACCAGGATCAGCACGATGGCGTAGATGAGCATGCGGTAGTCCGAGAACTGACGAAGCAGCTCGGGAAGCACCGTGAGCAGCGCCGCCGCGATGACGGAGCCGCGCATATTGCCCAGACCGCCCAGGACCACGAACACCAGGATGAGAATGGACGTGTTGAAGTCGAACTTGGTGGCGGAGAGCTGCGAGAAGTTACCGCCGAAGAGGGCTCCGGCAGCACCGGCGAGGGCAGCGGAAACCACGAAGGCGATCATGCGGTACTCGGTGACGGAGATGCCTACGGACTCGGCTGCAATCTTGTTATCGCGCACGGCCATAATGGCACGGCCGGTACGGCTGCGAACCAGGTTGAGTACGATCACGAGTGCGACCATGACCAGGATGGCACCGGCGAGGAAGGTCGAGTACGTCGACACGCCCGAGACGCCCTGGGCGCCCTTGATGATGGCGGTGCCGTCCTCGAGCAGGTGCAGGTCATCGATCGTGGAGTTACCCGTGATGTTAAAGATCACATGCAGGCCGCGGGAATCGACGCCCACAATGAGGCAGGTGACGATCTCCTTGATAATCTCGCCAAAGGCCAGCGTCACGATAGCCAGGTAATCGCCGCTCAGACGAAGGACCGGGATGCCAATCAAGAAGCCCAGGATGGCGGCAGCGATGGCGCCGACCACGATACTGATGATAAGGCGCACCGGATCGGAGGGAACGGCGCTCTCCAGCGCGACGGCGGTGACGATTCCCGTATAGGCGCCGACACTCATAAAGCCCGCGTGGCCCAGCGACAAGTCGCCCGCGATACCGACGACGAGGTTAAGGGAGATGGCCATGACGATATAGGCCGTGATGGGAACCAGCTGACCGGCGATCATGCGCGGAATCATGTGGTTAGACTGCATAAAGAACACGATGGCGAAGGCCACGATGCACATGGCGTACGTGACAAAGTCGTGACGCGTCTGCTTGTCTTTAAGAAACTTCATACCGCTCACCTACACCTTCTCGGGGACGTACTTGCCCAAGAGGCCGGCAGGCTTGACGAGCAGGACGATGATCAAAACACCAAAGACGATGGAGTTGGCAAGGCTCGTGGAAATGTAGGCCTGCGCCATCGCCTCGATGATGCCGATGAGAATGCCACCGACAAAGGCACCGGGGATGGAACCGATACCGCCGAAGACGGCGGCGTCGAAAGCCTTGATGCCAGGCATGGCGCCCGTCGTGGGCTGCAGCACCGGCGAGTAGGAGCACAGCAGCACGCCGGCGATGGCGGCAAGGGCAGAGCCGATGGCGAACGTCATCGAGATGGTGCGGTTGACGTTGATTCCCATGAGCTGAGCGGCGGCCTTGTCCTCGGACACGGCGCGCATGGCTTTGCCCATCTTGGTCTTACCTGTAAAGAACATCAGGCCGGCCATGATAACCAGGCAGGCGACGATGGTGACGAGCGAGACGGCGCTTACGTTGAACTTGGCCAAGAACTCCGGCACCTGGAAGGTAACGAGCGAAGTAAAGTTCTTGGGCGTGGCGCCCCACAGAAGCTGTGCGGCATTCTGCAGGAAGTAGGACACACCGATAGCCGTAATCAGAACGGCCAGCGGACCCGCCTGGCGCAGCGGCTTGTATGCCAGACCCTCGATGAGAACACCGAGAACGGTACAAACCACACAAGAGAGAATTACAGATGCCCAGCCCGGGAGGCCGAGATACGACGTGGCACAGAACGAGACATAGGCACCGACCATGATGACGTCGCCGTGAGCGAAGTTCAGCATCTTGGCGATACCGTAGACCATGGTGTAGCCCAACGCGATGATGGCGTAGACGCTGCCCATGGACAGGCCGTTGACCAGGTATTGGATAAAGACCGTCATGTTCCACATCCCCCTTTCGAATAGGTTTCCATTTAATGTATGAAACAGGGACGTTACACTGTCCCTAGATACCAAGCAAGCAGGGAAGGCCAAAACCTCCCCTGCTTGGGATCAAAACCGCTCTATGTAAGGCGGCCAATTAGGCCTGTACGTACTTGCCGTCGGTGATGACGTACGCCGTGGGCTCCTTCTGGACCTGGCCCTTATCGTTCCAGGTGAGCTTGCCGGTCAGACCGTCAACGGTAATCTTGAGCATAGCTTTGGACAGCTTCTCGGCGACCTCGGTCGGGTCGGCGTCGACACCAAGACCGGCCTCCTTGACGGCCTCGGCCACCGCGTGCACGCCGTCGTAGGCGTCGGCGGCAAACTGGTCGGGGGTATCGCCGTACTTATCCTTGTAAGCGTTGACGAAGTCGGCGTTCTTCTCGTCGTCGGCGGAGAACGGGGTCATGAGCAGCAGACCCTCGGCAAGAGAGGTATCGAAGCCCTCAACGCCCAGGATACCGTCCATGCCGTCGCAGCCCATCATCTTGACGTCGTAGCCCATGTCCTTGGCGTTCTTGAGCAGGACGGACGCCGGCGTGTAGTAGATCGGCGCAAAGATCATGGTGGCGCCGGCCTGCTTGGCCTTGGTCAGCTGGTTGGTAAAGCTCGTGGCGGAGTCGTCCTTAAAGGTCTCCTCGTCAACAATCTCGAGCTTGGACTCAGCGGCCTGGACCTTAAAGGAATCTGCGATGCCCGAAGAATAGGCGTCGCCGGAGTTATAGAACAGCACGAACTTCTCGTCCGCATACTTCTGCGCCAGGAACTTGGCAGCGTTGACACCCTGGTTGGGGTCGGTGAAGCAAACCTGGAAGACGCAATCCTTGCCGTCGGTGACGTCCTCGGAGGACGCGGACGGGGTGATCATGAACGTCTTGGGGTCGTTACCGCACTCGGCGGCAACGGCAACCGACGCACCCGTGGTGGTCGGGCCGACGAGGGCCTGCATGCCCCAGTCGAGCAGGGTGTTGAAGGCGTTGACGGCCTTCTCGCCATCGGCCTGGTCATCCTCGGCCTTGCTGGCAAGCGGCAGCTCCTTGGTCGAAAAATCCTTGCAGCCAAGCTCGACACCCTGGGTAACGGACTTGCCGTAGGACGCGTTGGCGCCGGTCAGCGGGCCGATGGTGCCGATCTTAAACGAAGCGTCGCTCGAAGCGGAACCGCTGTCGCCGCCGTTGGAGGAGCAGCCAGCTAGAATGGACATCGCCCCCAGACCTGCTGCGCTCGCGATAACGCTCCTGCGATTCATAACAGGGTTCAATGACTTACCGGTGAGGCTCGACATGCGGCTCTCCTCTCAAATCTCGTCGGGTTTCGGTTACCCGACAGGCCATCCTTCGCCGTGTTCGGCGTTCGCAAAATAGTAGACGCTTTAGTTGAGAAAAGTGGCGATTATTTCAACTTTTCTTTTGCTTTGTCCATTTATCCATATTTATGCGTATTTCCATTGCTTTATGCAGTAATGCCACTTTATTGTGTGAAAGTAATGTTTCCGTTCTGTTACAGGCGTCCCTGCCCTGAATAAAACGGCCTCACCGGTCGCGCTTTATGCGCACTTAGGCGGCGATGTACTTGCCGTCCTGGATCACATAGGCCATGGCGGGCTTTTCGACCTGGCCCTCGTCGTTCCACGTGAGCTCGCCCGTCAGGCCCTCGATCTTGATCTTGCGCATGGCCTTGGCAAGGTCGCCGGCGATGTCGGCACCATCGGCCGTAATATCGATGCCCGCCTTGTCGATGGCCTCGGCGATGGCGTGGACGCAATCGTAGGCGTCGGCGGCAAACTGGTTAGGCGTCTCGTCGTAGGCATCCTTATAGGCCTTGACGAAGTCGGCATTCTTCTCGTCGTCGGCGGAGAACGGGGTCATGAGCATATCGTCGGCGATCTCACCCGAGACGGCGACGGCAGCACCGGTCGTGACGGGGCCGACGAGCGCCTGCATGCCCCAGTCGCACAGGGCAAACCTTATGGTGCAAACGTTGACAGTTTGTTACGGAAGTTCGTTTGTAGCGAGCATGTTTCCAATGTTTCCGCAGCGTTTCGGGGGTGCCGTTTTGTGCGACTCCTGTTGCCTGGCGAGCACGCGCCCTCGGTTCACGCTAGAATGCACTCAACCTTTAAGCGGTTAATCCATCCATAAGATGCACGAAGGAGCTATCTATGAGCGAACCCCTGCGCACCGTGAACGTCGGCCTGATCGGTCTTGGAACCGTCGGCGGCGGCGTGGCCCGCCTGATCAAGAGCCACCACGATGAGTACCTGGCAGCCTACGGCATCGACCTTAAGCTGACCCGCGCCTGCGCGCTTGCTTGGGAGCAGGCCGAGGCAGCCGGTATTGAGCGCGAGGCCTTTACGAGTGACTGGCATGACGTCGTCACCGACCCCGCCGTCGATATCGTCGTCGAGCTGATCGGCGGCGAGCATCCCGCGACCGAAATCTTCACCACCGCCTTCGAGAACGGCAAGCACGTCGTCTCTGCCAACAAGGCCCTGCTGGGCCGTCATGTCGAGACGCTCGCCGAGAAGGCGCGCGCGTGCGGCGTGCAGATTAAGTGCGAGGCCAGCTGTGGCGGTGGCATCCCCATCGTGAGCACGCTCGAGCACGACCTGGTGGGCAACAAGATCCTGACCATCGCCGGCATTCTCAACGGTACCACCAACTATATCCTGTCGCGCATGGACGCCGAGGGCGCCGATTACGCCGATGTGCTTGCCGACGCGCAGGCCAAGGGCTATGCCGAGGCCGACCCGTCCGCCGACGTCGACGGCTTCGACGCCGCCAGCAAGACGGCAATCCTCGCTTCCATCGGCTTTGGCACCCGCGTGACCACCGACGATGTCTACCAGCAGGGTATCCGTACCATCGGCGCCGAGGACATTGCCCAGGCCCGCGAGCTCGGCTACACCATCAAGCTGCTGGGCATCGCACGCAACACCGACGCCGGCGTCGACGTCCGCGTGCATCCCACGCTGATCCCCGCCGACCACATGCTTGCCAAGGTCAACGGCGCCATGAACGCTGTCTACGTGGTAGGCGACGCCGTGGGCGAGACCATGTTCTACGGTGCCGGCGCAGGCTCCTTCCCCACCGCGAGTGCCGTCGTGGGCGACATCCTGTCGCTCTCCGAGCAGATCAGCCGCGGCGTTGCTCCTCTGCCCGAGATTGAGCCCTATGGTCACAACCTCGCCTTTAAGCCCATGGACGAGCTCCAGACCAAGTACTATGTGCGCCTGAAAGTCGCCGACCGCGTAGGCGCCCTGTCCGAGACGGTCGACATCTTTGCCAAGCACAACATCTCGATCTCGCTCATCAACCAGGTCGAGGACGGCAAGTCGGGCGTCAGCGATGCCTGCTCGGTCATCTTCCTGACGCACCGCGCGCTCGAGAAGGACGTCCAGGCTGCCGCCGCCGAGCTTGCCAGCGTCGACTGCGTGGCCGAGGTCGCCAACGTCCTGCGCATTGAGGACGTTGAGGCTTGGACCGAAGGCGTTATGGCCAACTAGCCCGATTCTCGGCAAATCAAATAACGCAAAAGGGGCTCCTATCCGATTGGATGGGAGCCCCTTTTGCTACATCCTTTGAGCGAACTGGTCGACTAACGTTTGAACAACTTGACCGTTCGTCAACAACCGTGGATACCGTTTGCCGATATGCGACGGCAGCTGTATTTTGCCGCCGCTATGCTGTGCCGTGTATGTCCGCCCGCGATGAGAGGAAGCACCATGTTGCTCGAGGGCAAGAAAGCAATCATCACCGGAGGCACGCGCGGTATCGGCTATGCGATCGCCTGCCGTTTTATCGAGGAAGGCGCTGCCGTCACCGTCTTTGGCTCGCGCCAGGAGACTGCCGACGCGGCCGTTGAGAAGCTGGCGGCCGCCTATCCCGACGCCAAGGTCTGGGGCCGCTCCTGCGACCTCACCTCACTCGAGGCCGTGACCGAGGCCTTTACGCAGGCCGCAGCCGACATGGGCGGTCTCGATACGGTCGTCAACAACGCCGGCATCTCCCAGCGCTCGCCCCTTTTGGATTACACGGCCGAGGAGTTTGCAAAGGTCATGGACCTCAACGTCGTCGCTGTCTTTAACGGTCACCAGGCGGCCGCCAAGATTATGACCGAGGCCGGCCACGGCGGCACCATCACTACCACGAGCTCGATGGTCGCCAAGTACGGCCAGCCCTCCGGCGTCGGTTACCCCACGTCCAAGTTTGCCGTCAACGGCATGGTCCAGTCGCTCTCGCGCGAGCTCGCCCCCATGGGCATCCGCGTCAACGCCGTTGCCCCCGGCGTGACTAAGACCGACATGGTCGCCAACCTGCCCGAAGAGGTTATTAAGCCCATCATCGCCACTATTCCGCTGGGTCGCATGGGCGAGCCCGAGGATGTCGCCAACGCATTCGTTTTCCTAGCGAGCGACATGGCCTCCTATGTCACGGGCGCCGTGCTCCCCGTCGACGGAGCCGCCCGCTCCTAAAGGTCGCAAGCCACGACTTCGAACCTCAACGAGGCCCAACGCAAAAGGCGCGCTGTCTGCATCAACCGCAGGCAGCGCGCCTTGTTCTGTTTGTAAGGGAAGCTGCGTCCCGGCATTTCAGCTCAGAACGGGGCACGGTTTCCCCAGGACCTCCTTGCGGAAACTGCACCCCGTTTTGAACGTCGATTCTGGGATACCGTTTCCGCAATGGGCCTCCTGCGGAAACGGTATCCCACTCCGGGCGCCCATTCCGGGACACAGCTTCCCAACGGCCCCTGTTTCGGAAACCACATCCCATTCCGAGCCTTCAAAGCGGGACGCGGCTTCCCCGAGAGAGTATCGACTACTTGCCGTCGTCGTCCTGGGCTTCATCGCGCGCATAGAGCTCCAACATGCGGCGGCGGTATTCGCGCACGGCGAGCTTGGCGCGCTCCAGGCGGCGACGCTCGCGCGGAGTCAGCTCGGACGGGTCGACCTCGTCTCCATAGGTCTTATCGGCAAGCAGGTGCGCAGCGTCCACGATGCGGGCATCGATGTGGCCGCTCGCCGCCTCGGCGGAAAGACGCTCGGCAATCGTATCGAGCGTAGGCAGGCCCTCGAATACGCGACCATGGCCATGCGAAGTCAGCAGCTCATGCTCGCGCGCGAGCAAGCTCGCTAGGTCGTGGTGGGCGCGCAGGATGTCGAGCGCATCGGATGGATGCTCGGCAACCTCTGCCACGGCGGTGACCGGCGCTGCATCGACCACGCGGTAGAAGAGCTGCGCGAGCAGCGGCATCAAGAACACCGTGATGGCGCCGGCAGCGACCATAACCGATGCGACGTCTTGCGACAGCGCGCCCGCGTTGACGGCAACGCTCGTCACGGCAACGATGATCGGCAGCGCCGTGGTGCAGTACAGGGCCACGGTAATGCGACCATACGCCGACACATCGCGCGTCGCAGGACAAATGCTCATGGAAATAAGAATGGGCACGGCACGAATAATCAACAACGCCACGATAAAGCCCACGAGCAGACCCGGGCGCGACGCCACGGCCGTCAGATCGATCTTTGCGCCCGATACGGTAAAGAACACCGGAATCAAAAAACCGTAGGCCAGACCGTCGAGCTTGGTCTCGAGCGTATGGTTGCCCTCGGGGATGATATAGCGCAGGACAAAGCCGGCGGCAAAAGAACCCAACACGATGTCGAGATCAAAGACAGCCGAGAATGCCACGAGCGTGACCAGGATGAGCACCGTCAGGCGCACGAAGGTCTGCGACGTGGTATCGGCGCGCTCCTCAACAAACGCAAAGAAGCGGCTGCCGACGCGCTTGGAGCGGCTCGGGACCACGGCCAGCAACACGCAAACCACCGCAAACAAGCCAAGGATAACGAGCGTTTGGATGCCAGTGCGGGCAGACAACAGCACCGACATGGCGAGCACGGGACCGAGCTCGCCCCAAGTGCCATACGCGAGAATCGAGTCGCCCACGCGCGTGCCGGTGAGCGAGCGCTCACGCATAATGGGCACGAGCGTACCGAGCGCCGTCGAAGTGAGGGCAAGCGTCACGGCGATACCGTCGAAATGACTGACTGAGAACCACGGGGTAAAGCGCACGGCAAGCCAGGCGATACCAAACGTGACGACCCACGTCGCCAAGCCGTAGCGCCCCTCGACGCCCGTGATGCTCTTGGGGTCGATCTCAAAGCCGGCAAGCAGGAACAAAAAGGCCAGGCCCAGCTCGGACACAAGCGAGACCTCAGCATCTACATGGATGACGCCGAGCATATGGGGTCCCAGCACCGCGCCGAGCACGAGCAAAAAGACCGTCTCGGGAACGGGTTTTCCGGGAATCGCCGAGGCGATAAAAGGACTCGCAAAGGCCACGAGTGCGATGATGGCGAGCGAAACGAATGCCATGTGATGCCTTTCTCTTGTTTGCGCTTCACTGTAGCACCCTCGCCGTCCTCAACGCGCCGCGAGCTGTCGTATCATAGTGAGGTTTACAAACATGTGGCTCAAGGCGACCGCAGGGCAGACCCCGCAAACCGACCGCTGCCGCATACCGTACCGTACGCCCAACCGATCAGGAAGGCAGGAACCAATGGTCTCTCGTATCTACGTGGAGAAGAAACCCGGGTTCGACGTCGAGGCTCAGCAGCTCAAGGGCGAGCTGACCGAAATTCTCGGCATCAAGGGCATCGAGGCCCTGAGGATCATCAACCGCTACGACGTCGAGGGCATCGACGAGGAGCTTTTCCGCTCCTGCGTGCCGACCGTCTTTAGCGAGCCCCAGGTCGATGTGACCTACGACGAACTCCCCGCAAGCGATGGCGCCGTCTTTGCCGTCGAGTTCCTGCCTGGCCAGTTTGACCAGCGCGCCGACTCCGCCAGCGAGTGCGTGCAGCTCATCAGCCAGGGTGAGCGCCCCGCCGTGCGCTCCGCCAAGGTCTATATGATCTCGGGCGCTCTGGACGAGGCCGCCATCGATGCCATCAAGCACTACGTGGTGAACCCCGTCGAGGCTCGCATCGCCTCGCTCGACCTGCCCGAGACGCTGTACATGGAGACCCCCGAGCCCCAGCCCGTCGAGGTGCTCGACGGCTTCCGCGAGCTCGACGAGGCCGGCCTTGCCGCCTTTATCGCCGATCGCGGCCTTGCCATGGACGAGGCAGACATCGCCTTCTGCCAGCAGTACTTCCGCGATGAGGACCGCGACCCCACCATCACCGAGATCCGCGTGATCGACACCTACTGGTCCGACCACTGCCGCCACACCACCTTCGGCACCGTCCTGGACGACGTGACGATCGACGACGCCGTGGTGCAGCAAGCCTTCGACCGCTACATGGAGATGCGCCACGAACTCGGCCGCGACGCCAAGCCCGTCTGCCTCATGGACATGGGCACCATCGGCGCCAAGTACCTTAAGAAGACCGGCGTCATGACCGATGTCGACGAGTCCGAGGAGATCAACGCCTGCACCGTCAAGGTGAAGGTCGATGTCGACGGCGAGGACCAGGACTGGCTGTTCCTGTTTAAGAACGAGACCCACAACCACCCGACCGAGATCGAGCCCTTCGGCGGTGCCGCCACCTGCGTGGGCGGCGCCATCCGCGACCCGCTCTCGGGCCGCAGCTACGTGTACCAGGCCATGCGTGTCACCGGCGCCGGTGACCCCACCGTCCCGGTTTCCGAGACGCTCGAGGGTAAGCTGCCGCAGCGCAAGCTCGTGACCACTGCCGCCGCCGGCTACTCCAGCTACGGCAACCAGATCGGCCTTGCCACCGGTCAGGTCAACGAACTCTATCACCCCGGTTACGTGGCCAAGCGCATGGAGGTTGGCGCCGTCGTGGGCGCTACCCCGGCAAACCACGTTCGTCGCGAGTGCCCCGCCCCCACCGACAAGATCATCCTGCTGGGCGGCCGCACCGGCCGCGATGGCATCGGTGGCGCCACCGGCTCCTCCAAGACCCAGAACACCGAGTCCATCGAGACCTCGGGTGCCGAGGTCCAGAAGGGCAACGCCCCGGTCGAGCGCAAGCTGCAGCGCCTGTTCCGCCGCGGCGACGCCTGCCGTCTGATCAAGCGCTGCAACGACTTTGGCGCCGGCGGCGTCTCAGTCGCCGTGGGCGAGCTTGCCGACGGCCTGTATGTCGACCTGGACACCGTGACCAAGAAGTACGACGGCCTGGACGGCACCGAGCTCGCTATCTCTGAGTCCCAGGAGCGCATGGCCTGCGCCGTCGCCGACGGTGACGTCGAGGAGTTCATGGGCTACGCCGCCGAGGAGAACCTGGAGGCGACCGTTATCGCCGAGGTTACCGCTGAGCCGCGCATGCGCATGGCCTGGAACGGCGTCGCTATCGTCGACCTGTCCCGCGAGTTCCTCAACTCCAACGGCGCACCCAAGCACCAGGTCGCCCACGTGTGCGCCCGTAGCGTGTGGCAGCCCAGCTGGGCCGGCACCACGCTCGCCGAGCGCATGACCTCGCTCGTCACCGACCTCAACGTCGCTTCCAACAAGGGCCTTTCCGAGCGCTTCGACTCCACCATCGGCGCCGCGACCGTACTCATGCCCTTTGGCGGCAAGACGCAGCTCACCCCCAGCTCGGCCATGGTCGCCAAGTTCCCCGTGGACGGCGAGACCACCACGGCGAGTGCCATGGCATGGGGCTTCAACCCCTATCTGATGGAGGCCGACCAGTTTGCGGGCGCCTACCTGTCCGTGGTCGAGTCCATCGCCAAGCTCGTGGCTGCCGGCTTTGAGCACAAGCGCGCCTATCTCTCCTTCCAGGAGTACTTCGAGCGTCTGCGCACCGAGGCCGAGCGTTGGGGCAAGCCCATGGCTGCCGTCCTGGGTGCCCTCATGGCCCAGGTCGACCTGGGTGCCGGCGCCATCGGCGGCAAGGACTCCATGAGCGGTTCGTTTGAGGACGAGACCGGCGAGCTCAACGTTCCGCCGACCCTGATCAGCTTCGCCGTCGCCGTGGGCAAGGCCGCCCGCGCCGTCTCGCCCGAGTTCAAGGGCCTCACGCACCGAGTCGTCCGCATCGCCCCCGCCACCTATGGCGAGGACTACCGTCCCGACGCCCAGCAGCTGCTCGCCGCGTTTGACGCCGTCGAGGCGCTCACTGCTACCGGCAACGCCCTGGCCATCTCCACGCCCGGCTACGGCTGCGGCGCCGAGAGCCTCTTTAAGATGTGCGTCGGTAACCAGATCGGTATCGAGCTTGCCGAGGATGTAGACGTGGAGAGCCTCTTCACCCCGCTTTACGGCAGCTTTATCGTCGAGCTCGCCGAGGATGCCGAGCTGCCCGAGGTCGCCGACGGCGTTGTCGTCGAGCCCCTGGGCACCACCGTCGAGGGCTATGTCATCGACACCGGCTCCGAGGTCATCGAGCTCGCCGAGCTCCAGGAGGCCTGGGAGAGCGGCATCGAGGGCGTCTTCGCCTACCGCAGCGCCGGCGAGACCCCCGAGGTCGAGACCATCGACTTCCGCGCCAAGGACATCCACGTGTACGGCGGCGCCAAGATCGCCCGCCCGCGCGTGATCATCCCCGTGTTCCCCGGCAACAACTGCGAGTACGACAGCGCCCGCGCCTTCCGTGCCGCCGGTGCCGAGGCCGACACCTTCGTGATCAACAACCTCACGCCCGAGGCCGTCGCCGAGAGCACCCACGAGCTTGCCCGCCGCATCCGTGCAAGCCAGATCGTCATGATCCCCGGCGGCTTCTCGGGCGGCGACGAGCCCGACGGCTCTGCCAAGTTCATCACGGCGTTCTTCCGCGCTCCCGAGGTCACCGAGGCAGTCCGCGACCTGCTCAAGGCCCGCGATGGCCTGATGCTGGGCATCTGCAACGGCTTCCAGGCCCTGATCAAGCTCGGCCTGGTGCCCTACGGCGACATCGTCGACGCCACGCCCGATGCGCCCACGCTGACGTTCAACACCATCGGTCGCCACCAGAGCCGTCTGGTGCGCACCCGCATCTCGTCCAACTTGTCCCCGTGGCTGTCGCAGTGCAGCCTGGACGACCCCTACACCGTCGCCATCAGCCACGGCGAGGGCCGCTTTGTCGCCAATGACGAAGTGCTCGCCCAGCTGATCGCCAACGGCCAGGTCGCCACGCAGTACGTGGGCGAGAACGGCAAGCCCAGCATGGACCTTTCCGTCAACCCCAACGGCTCCGCACTCGCCATCGAGGGCATCACGAGCCCCGACGGCCGCGTCCTGGGCAAGATGGGCCATGCCGAGCGTCGCGGCGACAACCTGTACCGCAACGTGCCCGAGCATGTCCCCGGCGATAAGTTCATGCCGATCTTTGAGAGCGGCGTGGCCTACTTCGCTTAAACCTTTCCCATCGGGTACAATCCCTTCGGGTAACAACACCCGCCACCGGCACATCCGGTGGCGGGTTCTTTTTTGCTTCGCGCATGTAGGAAGGACATCATGGAAAGCCGCAAGCCGTATCTCGCCACCCTGCCCGGACTCATCCTGGGCTGCCTCGTCTGCTGTGCACTCTGGGGATCGGCCTTTCCCTGTATCAAGATCGGTTACGCACTCTTTGGTATCCCAGCGCACGATAGCGCCTCGCAGCTGCTCTTTGCGGGCTTGCGCTTCACGCTTGCCGGCGCCCTGGTTATCGTTGGGATGAGTGCGGCCCAACGCCGCCCCCTCATTCCGCAGGCTCGCGACATCAAGCCCATCTTTGTCTTGTCGCTCTTCCAGACTATCGGGCAGTACTTCTTTTTCTATCTGGGCCTCTCGCGCGCCAGCGCCATGTCGAGCTCCATCATCGAGGCCAGCGCCAACTTCCTCGCAATCCTCTTTGCCGCCCTGGCGTTTCGCACCGAGAAGCTCAATACGGCCAAGGTGCTTGGCTGTGCGCTGGGCTTTGCCGGCGTCGCTCTCGTCAACCTTTCGGGCGCGGATGGCACCTTTGGCTTCAGGCTCGATGGCGAGGGCTTTATCCTAGCCTCCACCGTCGCGGGTGCCCTTTCGACCTGCCTGATTGGCATCTTCTCGCGCGAGCACGACGGCGTCTTGCTCGCCGGCTGGCAGTTTTTAGTCGGTGGCGTGGTCCTTACCGCCATCGGGTTTTTGATGGGCGGCACGTTGTCCCCCACCGAAATTGCCCCCGCCATCGCGCTCATCATCTACATGGCGCTTATCTCCGCGGTCGCCTACTCGCTGTGGTCGCGCCTGCTTGCTGTCAACCCCGTCAGCCGCGTCTCGGTCTTTGGGTTTATGAACCCCGTCTTTGGCGTGCTGCTGAGCGCCCTGCTGCTCGGCGAGGGTGCTGGCACAAGCCCCGTTACCGTCATCGTTGCCCTGCTGTTGGTCTGCGGCGGCATCATCATCGTCAACAAACCCAAAAAAGCCTAGCGAGCTCACTTTTTTAGAGAGGGCGTTCGCACACTTCAGCTTAATGGAGTGCACTGGTTCTCGTTAATTTCGTACCGAACCGCGGCGGCAGACGCTCGTCTTGCCGCACCGCGCCTGGGCGTTATGGCCGGTGGCCCCCGCAAACGCAAAAAGGGCGCACGACCATCGCAACGGTCGTGCGCCCTTTTTCTAGCGTATCTGGGCGCCGGCTTTCTTTTTCTCGGCCTTGACGCGGTAGAGCTCCGCATCGGCAGCGCGAAGTAAGTCTTGCCAGGTATCGACATCATCACCGACCCGTGCATAGCCGATGGACATCCGCAACAGATACGGCACCTCGGCATGAGCGAGCTCGTCGTTAATCGCCGAACACAGGTCTATGATGTCCTGTTCCGCCGCTGCCTTCTGGAGCACCACGAACTCATCGCCGCCATAACGTGCGATAAAACCACCAGACGCCGAGCAGACCTCTTTGAGCGTAGCAGATATGACCTGGAGGGCATGATCGCCCTCAACATGTCCATACCGGTCGTTAATTTGCTTAAAGCCGTCGGCATCCATCATAAGCAGATACACATCATCGGCCTGGTCAGCACCCGAGAACAGCGACAGCATATAGGTCTCAAAACGGTTGCGATTGTTGAGGCCAGTCAACGGGTCGGTCGAGATCAGCTGCTCCTGGTAGATGATGTAGAGCAGCAGGATGCTCAGCGTTATACCGACGCAAAGGCCCGGTACCGAAAACAAAACCTGGAAGGTACCACCCACCAGAGCGGGAACCGCAAAAAAGGCGAGGGTGCGATAAATGGGTTGATTTCCGATCTCAGCCGAACACATTGAGCAAATAGGCCATTCCCGCAGTTAGCTGAACGCCCCCGCGGCC
>NZ_JBDGAV010000026.1:0-28803 GCF_040910325.1 Collinsella aerofaciens
GACTGTCGGTTCGACGTAGAAGCCTCAGCCGTAGCAACGGATTGCCCAGCGAGAGATCGCCGCGGGCGGATATTAAACTGCAAAGACGAGCGTCGGTAAGACACGCCGAGGTCGCCGCGGACGGGCTGATATAGGGAGAGGGCCTGACCCCATATCGTTGGGGCCAGGCCCGATTTTGCCTCTTGACAATGTCCTGCTCATATTAAAAGGAACGTCCCCAACTGCCGGATTAGGAGAGGCTCTCCAGAACGTGGCGGAGTTCTTGCTGGACAGCGTGGTCGCGGTTGCACCCCACCACGCGATCGGCGACTGCCTTGAGTGCAGGACGCGCGTTTTCCATCGCGCAGCCCGTGCCGACAAAGCGAATGATCTCGTAGTCGTTCATCGAGTCGCCAAACGCCATGACCTCGTCGCGACCAATGCCGTAATGCTCCGCGAGCTGCGCGATGCCCGAGGCCTTCGATACGCCGGGCTGCATGGCATCGATCCACGCGTTGCCCGAAGGCGCAAAAGTAAAGAGCTGACCGAGTTCGCGCTGTAGTACGTAAGCGCTGTCCATAACGGCACCGTCATCGCAAAAGATACTCGCCTTGATGATATTTACGCTGGGATCGGGCAGCTCCCAAATGCGCTCGGCATTGGGAAGGTCCTTATCGACCTCACGCACGAACTTGCACTCGTCATCGAGCAGGAAGGACTTGGTTCGGTCAAAAAGTGCAAGATGCAGATTGGGAAACGTCCTGACGGCTTGGGCGAGCTTTCGAATCGCCAGGTGCGAATACACCTCGCGGTCTACCATCTTGCCGTCGGCGTAGACCTGGGCGCCGTTAGCGGCGACAAAGTCCATCTTGTCGCGAACGGGCGCAAAGAACTCGCACAGGCGATCGTAGCGACGACCTGACGATGCGGCAAAATGCACGCCATGCTCGCGTAGCGCCAAAATCAGTTCGTAGGTCTCGGGAGGCACCTGGCCGTTTTCGTCAAGCAGTGTGCCGTCCATATCGGATGCAATCAGTTTAAACATAGAAAAGCTCCCTTCGGACTTGTTGGAATCGAACGTATATCCGATTCCAACGTACCCAAAGGGAGCTCAAATAAGACTCCGCGGGCGTAAACGTTACAAGGACCTGGCAAATAGCTCACACATGCCAGAGGTCCTACGGTCGCGGCGCCAGGCGACACGCCACCCCGACGGCCAGTCGTTTAAGAACGTCCCCGATGACTAGTCGGCGTAGGTGAAGGTCGTGACGTCGAACATGCCCTCGGGGCGAATGCGGAGCGTCGGGATGACCGGCAGGGGCAGGAAAATGATGCCCATGATGGGGTCGAGCGGCGACTCAATACCCATGGCGCGCGCCTTGACCATAAAGTCGTCGTGCTGCGCGGCAACGTCCTCGGCCGTGCCTTCGCTCATAAGGCCACCGAGCGCCAGCGGAATGCGCGCCACGACCTCTCCGTTGCGCACCAGCACGTGACCACCTTGGCCCACGGCCTCAACGGCGGCCATCATATCGGCGGCGTTGTCGCCCACCACGCACACGTTGTGCGAGTCGTGGCCGATCGTGGAGGCAATGGCGCCACCCGTGATGGTAAAGCCGCGCACCCAGCCGCGACCGATGTGCTTGCCGACAAGACCCAGGCCAGCGGGGCCGTCGCCGTCGGCGCCCTCGGCTTGCAGCGACACGCCGCGGCCGTGGCGCTCGATCAGCATAATGCGACGCAAGTCCTCGTCAGTCTCGGGACGAACCATGCCCGTGATGGCCTTGCCCGGCACCACGTCAATCACGGCCTCGCCCGGCTTAAAGGCATAGTCGAACACGTCGAGCGATAGCTTCGGCAGCTTAACGGAGGCGCGCAGCTCATCAGCAAGGGCCGCAACCTCGGCCATCTCGGGTGCAATCTCGCCCACAAAGGTGCCGTCCTGCGCCACCAAAGCACCGGCGGCATATACGCGATGCGGAGCCGTGGCAAACGTCAGGTCATTGAGCACCAGCAGGTCGGCACGCTTGCCCGGGGCAATCGCACCGCGGAGCTCGTGCGGGTCGCGGCAGCCGTGATCCAGGCCAAACGCCTCGGCCGTGGAGAGGGACGCCATAGAGATAGCGACCACGGGGTCGATACCGGCCTCAATCGCCACGCGGCAGGCATTGTCGATCATGCCGGTCGCAAGCGCATCGGAAGGAGCGCGGTCGTCAGTCGCAAAGCAGCAGCGGCGGGCGCGCGCGGGATTCTCCAGCAGCATCGGCGACAGGTTGGCCAGATCATGGCTGCACGTACCCTCGCGAAGCATCACGTACATGCCGCGAGACAGCTTGTCGAGCGCCTCCTCGGGAATCGTCGACTCATGGTCGGCGATAATGCCCGCTGCGGCATAGGCATTGAGGTCCTTACCGGCAACGAGCGGCGCGTGGCCGTCAACCTGCTTGGACGGCGTCTGGTTGGCAGCATCGATGCGAGCGCAGGTCTCGGGGTCGGCCATAAAGACGCCCGGCAGGTTCATCATTTCGCCCAGACCAAAGACATCGCCTGGATGCTCGGCAAAAAACGCCTGCATATCGGCAGCCGAAATAACGGCACCGGCCTGCTCGTCGGGCAGCGCGGGCACGCACGAAGGCATCATGTACTTGATGGAGATGGGTGCGCGGCGGCCGTCCTCGATCATAAAGCGCAAGCCGTCGAGACCGGCAACATTGGCAATCTCGTGGCTGTCGGCAATGGCGGTGGTAGTACCGCGCGTCGCGGCCATGCGAGCATACTCGGCGGGACGGATGTTCGAAGACTCGATATGCAGATGCCCGTCAATAAAACCGGGAGCGAGATAGCGACCCTGGCAGTCGATAACCTCGGCAGCCTCGTAGGTGCCAGCGACATCGTCGCGACCATCGTAGAGCACGCCGACGATCACACCGTCCTTGACGGCAACGCTGCCGGGCGCCACACGCTGGCCATACACGTCGACGATCTGCAGATTGGTAAACAGCGTGTCGACGGGCACGCGGCCCTCGGCGGCCTCGATCACAGACCTCATGACCTCAACGGACATACATACTCCTTTAACCGTAGAAAAAAGCTGCGGAGCGGACAGACCTTCACCGCAGCAAGCCAATAGCCATTGTATGCCCAAAAGAAGGTCCCGCTAACACCCATCCACTTAGCGGCACACGCCGCTTGGCGCAATGGGGACTGCCGCTGAGCACCAATAGTCGTTGGGGACGTTCTTAAACGACTAGTCATTCAAGAACGTCCCCAATGACTACTTGCGACCAAGGCGACGCCGACGTTTTGGCAGTGCCAGCGAGCGGGCCGCATTTGAGACAAGGTGACGTGAAACGAAAGGGCGCTGACCTTCTGGTCGCGCCCTTGAAGCTGAACGTCAGATTGTCCAGATGCGGCCCGCGCAGCATCGACCGGTTACGCGGTTTGGCAAAACCGCGGAACTAAATAAGCTTGAAGCCCTTGCGCTTGCCTACGGAGAGGGTGTCGCCCAGCTTGAGAGCGCTGGGGTCGATGTTGTAGCTCTTGGGAGCCACGGCTTTGCCGTTTATCTTGACGCCGCCGCCGTCGATGTCGCGACGGGCCTGGCCGGCGCTCGCCGAAAGACCCAAGTCCTTGAGCAGGCCGGCGAGGTAGATCTGGCCCTCGTCGTTAACGGTCAGCTCGACGTGCTTCTCGGGGAAATCGGCAAGCTGGCCCTCCTTGAACACACGGTCGAACTCGGCCTGGGCCTCGTCGCCGGCGCCGGCGCCGTGATAGGTGTCGCACAGGTCGCGGCCCAGAGCGCGCTTGAGCTCGTAGGGGTCGGCGGAACCGTCGGCCAGGGCGGCGTCGATCTTGTCGACCTCGGCCGGGGTGAGCGAGCTGGCCAGACGATAGTACTTGCCGATCATCTCGTCGGGGATAGACATGGTCTTGCCGAACATATCCTTGGGAGCGTCGGTCAGGCCGATGTAGTTGCCGTAGGACTTGGACATCTTGCGCACGCCGTCGGTACCCTCGAGCAGCGGCATGGTGAGCGCGATCTGCGGCTCCATGCCCATCTTCTCCATAAGCTCGCGGCCAGCGAGCAGGTTGAAGAGCTGGTCGGTGCCGCCCATCTCCACGTCGGCCTTGATCTGAACGGAGTCGAAGGCCTGCATCACGGGGTACAGGAACTCGTGCAGGGCGATCGGCGTCTGGGACTGGTAGCGCTTGGTAAAGTCGTCGCGCTCGAGGATGCGGGCGACGGTGAACTTGGAGCACACCTGCAGCAGGCCGGCCAGATCCATCGACAGGATCCAGTCGCCGTTGTGCACGATGGTGGTCTTCTCGGGGTCCAGGATCTTCATGGCCTGGCTGACATAGGTCTCGGCGTTGGCCTCGATCTGCTCCTGCGAAAGCTGCGGGCGGGTGGAGTTCTTGCCCGAGGGGTCGCCGATCAGTGCGGTACCGTTACCGATGATGAGGGTGACGTTGTGGCCCAGGTCCTGGAACTGACGCATCTTGCGCAGGGGCACGGCATGGCCCAGGTGCAGGTCGGGGCTGGTAGGATCGACGCCGAGCTTGATGTTGAGGGACTCGCCCTTCTCAAGCTTCTTGCGAAGGTCGGCCTCGGGGACGATCTGCGCTGCGCCCGAGGTGATGATACGCATTTGCTCGTCGACAGACAGCATTGGGTATCCTCCTTTTGCTATAGCACCCTCACCGGATACGGCGGTGCTCGAAGTTCATAAACCCACTCATAATAACCAAAACGGCGCGGCCGAACACCTACGACAGGAAAATCCTCGTCCTGCCGCACGCGTCGATAACGACCGGCAAACGCGTGCCGTCACGTTCGACCAAAAAGCGCCCCTGCTGACGGCGCGAGCAGTCACGGCAACGGACCTGCCCCGTCGCATCCGTGGCGCAGGCGCCCTCGGCAGTCAGCAAGCAGTGCTCGCACACCATGAGCTCGGGACGGCCGGCATCGACAGGCCCCAAGACACCGGGGCAAGCGGAAAGCTCGGCAACACGCTCCGCGTCGTGGGCGACAAGCTCGGCAGGCACATACACACAGCCCGCGCCGAGCCCGCGTAGCCAGGCGAGCGTAACCCGGTTTGCGCAAAACACCGGTGCCGCAACGTCAAACGCCACGCCCAGCTCACGCGCCATCGCCACCTGTCCCAGATTACGACAGACGACGCGCCCGGCACGCCGCATAAGCGAGCGGGTACGCGAGGCATCGGCTGCACGACAGACCTCGTCAAGCACCACAACGGCGTCGGACAAATCGAGTTCTCCGCGCGGGTCGGCATCCATCAGCCGCCAGGCAAAGACCATGCGATCGGAAGCCCCCTTTTCCGTCGGCTCCGTCAACGCCGCCTCGGGCACGTCGCCAACAGTCACGGCGCCCTCAAAGGGCAGCACCTCAACGGCTCGTGCAACGGGTACGACCGCGTCCGCCTCGACCCGCATGTGCCCCAGCGCCGTCGCCGTCTGCTCCAACACGCCGGCGCTGCGAATCAGGTACACCTCGCATCCCGCATCCACCTTGCGCTTGCAGTGCACGACAACGCGCTCCCCCGCTGCTGCATCCACCGGGCAGGGCACCTGGGGCCAGCGCTTGGGCACATCGGGGCGTGCATCGGCACCCGGATAGAACCGGATCTCGAGCGTGTCACCTGCGGCCACGGCGGCATCGAGTTCGACGGTCACCTCTTCGTGACCCACCGTCACCAAGTGGCCCACGCGCACGCCCTGGTTAATCGCGCGCTCAAAGCTCATGAGCTCAGCACCCGATCGCCCCCGCAGATACGCATCGGTAAACCCGCGGTTGAACGACCTGCCCAACTCGCGCTCGAGCGCCGACACGGCAGCGGCATCCCACGCGCCATCGCGCAGCATATCGAGTGCACGACGCCACACCCGCACCACGTTGAACACGTAGTCGGGGTTTTTCATGCGCCCCTCGATCTTGAGCGACGCCACCCCGGCCCCAACAAGCTCGGGCAGGTGCGCAATGCCCAGATAGTCGCGCGGGCATAGCAGACGATCGCCCTCCACTGAAGTGACGCTCTCCCCCGCCTCGTCCACCAGGTCGTACGCCAAGCGACACGGCTGCGTACAGTCGCCACGCATCGCCGATCGTCCACGCCGCAGGGCCGAAAACTCGCAGGCGCCCGAATATCCAATGCAAATCGCGCCGTGGCAGAACACCTCGATAGGCACGCCGGTAGCACACAGGGCGGCAATCTCGTCGACCGCCAGCTCGCGGGCGGTCGTCACGCGCTCGACCCCGAGCTCATCGGCAGCCAGGCGCACGGCGCCTTCGCTATGAACGCCCGCCTGCGTGGACAGGTGAATCTCGACCCCGGGAATCGCCGCGCGCAACGCGCAGGCCAGACCGGCATCCGCCACGATCAAGGCGTCGGCACCCAACTCTTGCGCGCGTGCCCCCAGTGCCACCGCGTCGGCCAACTCGTCGTCGAACACAAACACGTTGAGGGTCACGTATACACGCACGCCGTGCGCATGCGCCACGACGCAGCCGCGGGCGAACTCGTCGTCGGTAAAGCCGTGTGCGCTCACGCGGGCGTTAAACCCGCCCAGGCCCGCATAGACGGCATCGGCACCCGCTGCAATCGCCGCGAGCATCTGATCGAGTCCGCCGGCAGGCGCCAGCAGCTCGGGCAGCGCCGCCTCGGCAGCCCCCGGCTCGTTATCGCATTGTCCACTCGGCCCCGTCGTCCGAATCGCCATCGGCAAACTCCTTACCAACAAGGTATGCATTCACTCTGAAAAAAACCGTCATCCAGCATACACGAGGCCTCGCGCGCCTCGTTTGGTTTATCGTGTAATAACTTATGTCCATCCTGCCCCAGCGGCGCACCCGCCGCCCGGCACGACATACCTGGAGGTCAATATATGGGTCCTCGCCAACGACAGGGGCGCAGTCGTTCCAAGACGCATGCCCTGCCCATGATCCTGCTCTCGTTCTTGGGCCTTTTGCTCATCGCGGGCGTAGCGTTTGGGATTGGCATGGTCGGCAACGTCAATCGTTGGCTGTCCGATCTGCCCGACTATACCGACGCCAACGCCTATCTGGTGAGTGAACCCACCGAGATCGTCGATTGCAACGGCAACAAGATCGCGAGCTTCTACACGCAAAACCGCAAGTCCATCACCAAGGACCAGGTTTCCCCGTACGTGTTGCAGGGCACCGTCGACGTCGAGGACGAGCGCTTCTACGAGCATGGCGGCATCGACCTGTGGGGCATTGCTCGCGCAGCAGTGGCGACCCTTTCCGGTGGCCATGAGGGTGCCTCGACCATCACCCAACAGCTGGTGCGTAACACCATCCTGCAAGAGGAGCAGTTCGATTCGACCATCGAGCGTAAGGTCCGCGAGGCCTACATCGCCATCAAGATGGAGGAGATGTACTCCAAGGACGAGATCCTCATGATGTACCTCAACACCATCTACTACGGCCACGGTGCCTACGGCATCGAGGCCGCAGCCGAGACCTATCTGTCCAAGAGCGCCGCCGACCTCACCCTGAGCGAGGCCGCGCTGCTCATCGGCCTTCCCAACTCGCCTTCGCAGTACGACCCCACGGTCAATCCCGATCTGGCACTGTCTCGCCGCAACAAGGTTCTCGATAACATGCTGCGCCTGGGCCACATCACCCAGAAGGAGCACGACGCCGCGCAGGCAGAGCCCATCACCCTCAACGTAACTGAGATTTCGGGCAGTGGCGTCGACGTGTATTCGCAGCCCTACTTTGTCGCCTATGTTAAGCAGCTGCTGGAGCAGGAGTTCTCCACCGACGTGCTGTTTAAGGGCGGCCTAACCGTCAAAACCACCATCGACCCGACCATGCAGCAGACTGCCGAGGAGGCCGTGCGCGCCCAGCTCGACACGCTTTCGCTCGACGGCCTGGACATGGGCATGGTCGTCGTCGACCCCAAGACCGGCTACATCAAGTGCATGGTGGGCGGCTACGACTATAACGCCGACGAGAACCACGTGAACCACGCCACGGCCAAGCGTCCCGTAGGCTCCACGTTTAAGGCCTTTACGCTGGCCACTGCCATCCAAAACGGCATGAACCCCAACGTCACCCTCAATTGCAACTCGCCTCTTACAGCCAAGGGCACCACGACCAAGGTGCAAAACTATGACAAGCAGAGCTACGGCACCATCACGCTCAAGCAGGCGACGGCATACTCCTCCAACACTGGCTATATCCAGGTTGCAGAGGCTATCGGCAATAACAAGATCATGTCCCTCGTCAAAAAGCTCGGCATCGATCCATCTAAGGACAATATCGAGGACGTTCCCGTCATGACGCTCGGTACCGGCTCCATCTCGCCGCTCGAGATGGCCGCGGCCTATGCCACGTTTGCCAACGGCGGTTACTATCGCCAGCCGATCGCCATCACCGAGATTGATTCGCGAACTGGCTCGGTACTGTACCAGCACACCGATAACCCCTCGCAGGTGCTCTCCACCGGCGAGGCCGCGGCAGTGACCGACGTCCTGACCGGCGTCATGCAGGGCAGCGGCACGGGTGCCGCCGGCGCGCTGAGCGTCAACCAGCCCTATGCCGGCAAGACGGGCACCACTGACAACACCACCAACCTTTGGTTCTGCGGCTACACGCCGCAGCTGGCATGCGCCCTGTGGACCGGTTATTCCGCAGGCGAGATTCCCATCCAAAAGTACGGCATGGACCTGCTGGGCGATAGCACCAACCTGCCCGTCTTTAAGAAGTTTATGAACACTGTTCTTGCGGGCACCGGGCGCGAGGAATTCCCGACCGGCACGGCTCCCACGTACAAGAACAATAACGTCTGGAAGTTCTACGGCACCAGCAACGCCAGGAAGTCGGAAAACGAGGGAGACGAAAACAAGGAGGGGACCACCACAACAACGACGACTACCACAACGACCGAGACCACGGGTGGCGATACGACCGGCGGCAACGGTGCGACCGGCGGAGACGGCACGACGGGCGGAGACGGCACGACGGGCGGAGACGGCACGACCGGCGGCGGCGGCAGTGGCGGCGAGGGCGCCTCTCCTACTCCTACTCCTACCCCTACCCCTACTCCCACTCCCACGCCTACCCCCACGCCCGATCCTTCAACAGGTCAGTAGCCAGCCATAGCCAGCAAAGGGGCCCGGACAGCGCGCAGCTGCACGGGCCCCTTTTTCGTCTTTCCCGGACAATGCCATCGTACGTCTCCAGGCACCGACACAAAAAGACGCCGGCTCTAGCCGGCGTCCCTACAAGTTTATGAAACTGCGTATACGTAACGACGCGCACGCCGTGCATCTCCTACTTACGAGAGTTACTCAGCTTGTTGATGAGCGCTTCAAGGCGCTCGCCGTCCTCGGCCGTCTGCGCAATGACCAGGATCGTGTCGTTGCCGGCAAGCGAGCCGAGCACATCGGGCAGCTCCGCAGCATCGACGGCTGCGGCAATACCAGAAGCCGTACCGGGCTGTGCCTTGATCATAACCAGATTGTCGGTGCGCAGCACGCCGGTAACCAACTCGGAGACCATGCGCTGCAAATGCAGGTCCTCGGCAAGGACATAGATGCCCTCCGGGAGCTTACGCAGTCCCATATCCGCGATGTCGCGCGAAACGGTCGCCTGCGTGCAATCGAAACCCATGGCACGCAGCTCGTCTACCAAAACGCGCTGTGTGCGTACGTCCTTGTTGCGCACGATATCTCTGATGGCATCCTGGCGCCCATTGCGTTTTTTAGCCATACAAAACCTCACTCCAAAGATGGCGGAGACAATCAATCAGTGATTGAATAGTTTAGCGCTATTAAAGGGTATTTGTGAATAAGAACGCATTTCGAAACAATTCCATGCAAGATTGTTTCAAACATAGCCGTCTTAAGCAGTTTTGGCGCCCGTGCGGTTAAAAAAAGCGGCCAGGTGCGTATACAACACGCAACGCGTAGGCTTGGCACGGGCAATCGGTCCAAACAACAGACCCAGTCCCCGATGGTTGTCCTTGAGCGCGGCGACCATCTGACGGGTTCGAGGCGCATCGAGCATATCACGCATGCGGGCGGAACGCTCGATTGACGACAACCCATGCGGGCTCAGGCACAAATTCTCGATGCAGGCGACCAGTCCGGCAAAGTAGAACTTTTGGCTTGCCAGCTTGAGCCGACCACCGCTATCTGCTTCCGAGAGTGAGTCCGCAAGCTCGTCGAGTGCTCGGATGTCATCGGATACCTTGGCATACATGGTGGGATCAAAGGCATCTGTAAGCTTAGGTGCCGCGGCGTGGAAACAAGCGTCGCCGCAGCCGGAGACGCACTGCGCCCGCGAGAGCGCGCACGTCATAAACCCAACTGTGCGAAACACCTTGTCGCACAAAAGGCATGCCTCAAACAGCGAGCGGCTGTACATCACGCCAGAGGTCTGAGCGACTAGGCCGCCTAAAATCAACTGGGACAGCCCGGTCACCATCGAAGACTTGTCTTCAATGACAATAGGGGCAACATCCAAGACGCGCGAATGGCGCTCTCGATGTGCATCATAGCGGTCGAGCGACACCGTGGGGAGCACTATGTCTGCCGCAGTATCGCACGCGATATCGACCATCTTGGAAAGAGACTGCGGAGCAAACCACTCATCGGCGTTCATGGCGATGATTTGAGAGCCGCGCGAGGCAGCAAAACCGGCACGAAGACAAGCGCCGCGCTTCGCGTCCTCGACGTCAATCAAATCAATATGGATGTCCCTGTCGGCGGCAACTTGAAGCGAATGGCGCACACCAGGCGCAGCATCGCGGCAGACAACGACAATCTGCAAATCGTAGAGGTCTTGGTTCTGGATACTCTCGAGCGCACGCATCGCATAGCTGGGCGAACCTTCTAACACAAGGATCACCGAAAGTCGCGGATGCGAGCCACGTCGAACCAAGTTATCCGTCCTCTCGACAGCAATAAATCAAACCGTGGTTCATGGTACACCCCGGCAATAAAAGCAATGAGACACCAGTTGTATTGCACGTCAAGAACAGATGTTGCACACGCGCAGCCCACAGATGACAGGTGTCGACGCACGACGCGTCGAGCCCTCCCCTAGTCGAGCACGACAAGCTCGGCGGGATCGTAATCCACGCCCATAAACGTAAGGCCGCAGGCAGGAGCCGTGGGGCCCGCAGCGGTACGGTCGCAAGCATCGATGACCTCGCGCATCCACTCGGGTTCACGGCGATGCATGCCAATCTCGACAAGCGTGCCCACGATCGTGCGGACCATCGAATGCAGAAACGCATTGCCCTCGATGGTAAACGTCAGGATGTCCTCGCCAAACGCAACCTCATGGCCAAACTCGGCACGCATCACGCAGCGATGCGTGGGCTTGCCAACGGCCGAGGCAACCTTGCAAAAGCTCTTAAAGTCCTGCTCACCCAAAAGCGCGGGACAGGCCGCAGACATGGCCTCGACGTCCAAGGGATAGCGATGCCACCACACGGCACCCCGTGAGAGCACGGGACGCGCGTCGCGATCGGCAATACGGTACGTATATGTACGTGAACGCGCATCAAAGCGTGCAGAAAAGCCTTTACGGGCCTTGTAGACCTCGTTTATGGCGATATCTTTGGGTAGCAGGGCATCCATAGCCCGCAGCCACCTACGGCGCGTACAAGCGAGCTCAGCGTCCGTTACGGGCACGCTGATGTACTGAGCCACGGCATGTACGCCGGCATCGGTACGCCCCGCGCACGTCAGGACAATCGGACGGCGCAGGAGCGTCTCGATAGCGCGGCGCAGCTCGCCCGCAACCGTCGTCTGACCGGGCTGCTCGGCAAAGCCGCTGTAGGACGAGCCATCGTAGGCCACGCGGAAAACGAGCGTGGCATCGAGCTCGGGAATCGAATTGAAATCAGACGGCGCGGTCATGGACGCTCCCAACAAACAGGCAATGGCATTTCGACAAAAAAAGAGGGGTACGCGAACGTACCCCTCGAATATAGCCTATGCAGACGGATTGTCTACTCAGCGGTCTCCTCAGCAGGAGCCTCCTCGGCAGCCTCGACCTTCTTGGGAGCAGCGGCCTTCTTGGGGGCCGGAGCAGCCTTCTTGGCCTTAGGCGTGCAAGGCTCGGTGACGAGCTCCATGATAACGATGGGAGCGTTGTCGCCCTTGCGGTTACCGAGCTTCATGATGCGGGTGTAACCGCCGTTGCGGTCCTGCCACATGCCCTGAGCAGCCTTGTCGAAGATCTCGGCAACGAGCTGCTTATCGCCGAGCTTGGCGATAGCCAGACGACGAGAGTGCAGGTCGCCCTTCTTGGCCCAGGTGATGATCGGATCGACGACCGAACGCAGCGCCTTAGCGCGGGTCTCGGTGGTCTTGATGCGGTCGTTCTCGAAGAGGGCCTTAGCAAGGCTCTTCTTCATGGCCTTGGTGTGGCTCGCATCGGTGCCGAGCTTCAGGCCCTTCTTAACGTTATGACGCATGGTCTAGTTTCTCCTCAAATATGCGAAGCATTAAGCCTTCAGGCTCAGGCCCATGGACTCAAGCTTGTCCTTCACTTCCTCGATCGACTTAACACCGAAGTTACGGATGTTGAGCAGATCGTTCTCCGAGAACTCAACGAGCTGACGGACCGAGTGAATGCTGGCGCGCTTAAGGCAGTTGTAGGAACGGACGGAAAGGTCCAGATCCTCGATCTGCTTGTCCAGCTCGGCGTTGTCGTTGGTGACCTCGGGAGCGAAGATCGAAGCCTCCTCCTCGACCTCGGGGGTCTCGGCAAGGTTCATAAAGGCGGCCATATGCTGGTTGATGATATTGGCAGCCTGGACCACGGCGTCGCGCGGGGCGATGGAGCCGTTGGTCTCGATCTCGAGGACAAGGCGGTCGTAGTCGGTGTGCTGACCGACACGGCAAGCCTCAACGAGCTTGGCGCAACGGGAAACCGGCGAGTACAGCGAGTCGACGTGGATCACACCGATGGGATCGTTGTCGCGCTTGTTGGCCTCGCCAGAAACATAGCCGCGGCCATAGCCGATGCGCATGCTCATGGTGAGATGGCCACCCTCGGTGAGCGTAGCGATGTGCTGCTCGGGGTTGACCAGCTCAAACTCGGACGGAATAAAGAAGTCCGCACCGGTGACCTCGCAGGGGCCGTCAACCGAGATGGTGGCGGTCGCCTCGTCGGTCGTGCCGAGAGCCCTGAAGACAAGACCCTTGACATTCAGGACGATGTCGGTGACATCCTCGACCATGTTAGGGATGGTCATGAACTCGTGCTGCGCGCCATCGATCTGAATAGCCTCGACGGCGGCACCCTCGAGCGAGGACAGAAGAACGCGACGAAGGGAGTTACCCAGCGTATCGCCGTAGCCACGCTCGAGCGGCTCGACGGAGACACGAGCAGACGTCTCGTTGATCTCTTCGACCTGAACCTGAGGCCTAATGAATTCTGACATGTATTACCTCCAGCCTCAGCAGCCCGGATGGACTACTTAGAGTAGAGCTCGACGATGAGCTGCTCGTTGATATCACCGCTGATCTGCTCACGCGTCGGCAGAGCGAGCACGTTACCAGACAGCTTCTCGATATCGACCTCGAGCCAGCCAGGGACCTCAAAGCGCTCGGAGGAAATCAGGGCCTCCTTGATGGGGAGGAGGTCACGGAACTTCTCGCCGACAGCGACGACGTCGCCGGCCTTGACGCGGTAAGACGGGATGTCCACGCGCTTGCCGTTCACGGTGAAGTGACCGTGACGGACGGACTGACGAGCCTCTTTGCGGGTGCGGGCGAAGCCAAGACGGAAGACGACGTTGTCGAGGCGAGACTCAAGGATGATCATGAGGTTCTCACCGGTGACGCCGTTCATCTTACGGGCCTTGTTGAAGTAGCCGTGGAACTGCTTCTCCAGAACGCCATAGATGAACTTGACCTTCTGCTTCTCGCGCAGCTGCATGCCGTACTCAGATTCCTTGCGACGGCGCTTGGGCTGACGGATAGATTCCTTCTTGCTGCTGTAACCGAGCTCAGCGGGATCGATCCCGAGCTGACGGCAGCGCTTAAGAACAGGAGTCCTGTCGATTGCCATATTGATACGATCCTTTCAGTTACACGCGGCGACGCTTCTTGGGGCGGCAGCCGTTGTGCGGAATGGGGGTCTTGTCCTGGATGCTCGAGACCTCGAGGCCAGCAGCCTGGAGGGAGCGGATGGCGGTCTCACGACCGGAGCCGGGGCCCTTGACGAAGACGGAAACCTTCTTCATACCGTGCTCCATGGCCTGCTTGGCAGCAGCCTCGGCAGCCATCTGGGCAGCGAACGGCGTGGACTTACGGGAGCCCTTGAAGCCCACCTGGCCAGCCGACTTCCAGGAAATGACGTTGCCCTGGGGATCGGTGATCGAAACGATCGTGTTGTTGAACGTAGAACGAATGTGAGCCTGGCCCACGGAAATGTTCTTACGGTCCGCGCGCTTCAGACGGGCAGCGCGAACGTTCTTCTTAGCAGTAGCCATCTATCTAGCGCTCCTTATTTCTTCTTCTTAGCACCGATCTGACGCTTCGGGCCCTTGCGGGTACGAGCGTTAGTGTGGGTGCGCTGGCCGCGGACCGGGAGGCCCTTGCGGTGACGAAGGCCGCGGTTGCAGCCGATGTCCATAAGGCGCTTGACGTTCTGGTTGCGCTCACGGCGGAGGTCGCCCTCAACCATGATCTGGTTCTTGTCGATATAATCGCGGATGGCGTTAACCTCATCCTCGGTGAGGTCCTTAACGCGCGTATCCACGTTAACGTTGCACTCGACGCAAATCTTCGTCGCAGTGGTGCGGCCGATGCCGTAAATGTAGGTCAGACCGATCTCAACGCGCTTCTCACGCGGGAGGTCGACACCATTAATACGGGCCAACGTAGTCTCCTCTCTTAACCCTGACGCTGCTTATGACGGGGGTTCTCGCAAATGACGAGGACCTTGCCATGGCGCCTAATGATTTTGCACTTATCGCACATCTTCTTGACCGAAGGACGTACCTTCATCGTTCTTCCTTTCGGTAGCGCTCAAACTACTTCCCTACTATCTACTCGCCCAGCCGCAGGCGTTTAAAACTATGGCTGGTCTTCACACACAATCCGACCATAGGTTGAGCTAAGCCTGCAGTCGGAAATGGAGTGCGTGTATGCGTGCCGCTATTTGTAGCGATAGGTGATGCGGCCGCGGGTCAGGTCGTACGGGGAAAGCTCCACGACAACCCTGTCACCGGGGAGAATACGGATGTAATTCATTCGGATCTTGCCAGAAATGTTGCACAGAACCGAATGACCGTTCTCGAGCTCGACCTTAAACATGGCGTTGGGCAACGGTTCCTTTACCGTACCCTCGAGCTCAATTGCGTCTTCCTTCTTCACAAGCAATCATCTTTCTCTAGAAAACGACAGCGATTGAGTATTCTACAACACATATGCACGCATCGTAATAACTTCGTAATGGCTCCACAACTAAGTGGAACTTGTTACATTTCTCCGCCTTGGAGCGAACACCAAGCACCTTGCGCATCCGTGGTGAGAATCACCGGGCCGTCATTGGTAATGGCGACGGTGTTCTCGTAGTGCGCGGCGGGCAGGTGGTCGTTGGTCGTGACGATCCAACCGTCGGAACCCGTGCTCACATGGTTGGAACCCATCGTAACCATCGGCTCAATGGCAATGACCATGCCGGCCTGGAGGCGAACGCCCCTCCCCTTCTTTCCATAGTTAGGAACGTTGGGGTCCTCGTGCATCACGCGGCCAATGCCATGGCCCACATAATCACGAAGCACGCCGTAACCGTGAGACTCGGCGAGGGACTGAACGGCATAACCGACGTCCCCGATATGGTTACCGGGAACAGCCTGCTCGATGGCAGCCTTAAGGCAATCGCGCGTGACCTCGCACAAAGCCTTGGCTTCGGGCGTGGGGGTGCCGACGAAAAACGTCCAAGCGTTATCGCCGACCCAACCGTCGACAACGGCTCCCGTATCGATGGAGATGATATCGCCATCGCGCAGGATCATGTCGGGGTTGGGAATACCGTGTACCACGGCATCGTTAATCGATGCGCAAATGGTTCCGGGAAACCCGCCGTAACCCTTAAAGGCTGGGGTGCCACCATGCATGCGGATAATCTGCTCCGCGAGCTGATCGAGCTCAAAAGTCGAAACGCCGGGGCGCACCATGGCTCCAACGTGGCGGAGCGCCATCTTAGATAGCGCTCCTGCCTTCTTCATCTGCTCGATTTGCGTTGCAGACTTAATCTTGATCATAGACCGAGAGCCTCTTTGACATCCCCGTACACGGTCTCGCGAGCCTGGTCACCGTTGACCGACTTGAGCAGACCCTGGCCACGATAGTAGTCAACGAGCGGGCTCGTGGACTTCTCGTAGACGTCGAGACGGTTCTTGATGGTCTCGGGCTTGTCGTCGTCGCGCTGATACATCTCGCCACCGCACTTGGGGCAGGTGGCATCGGCAGCGGTGCCGGTGTAACCGCAGGCGCGGCAGGTGCGACGCGAAGACAGACGATCGATAATGACCTCGGGGGCCACATCGACCAGAAGGGCGCAATCGATCTCGCGACCCATGGCGGAGAGCTCGGAATCGAGCGTCACAGCCTGGGCGGTGTTGCGCGGGAAGCCGTCGAGGATGAAGCCCTGCTGGGCGTCATCGGCGGCAAGGCGCTCCTTGACAAGGTCGATCACGAGCTGGTCGGGAACGAGCTCGCCAGCGTCCATGTACTTCTTAGCCTGAATACCAAGCTCGGTGCCACCCTTGACGGCAGCACGCAGCAGGTCGCCCGTGGAAATATGGGCGACGCCAAACTCGGCGACGAGCTCCTGTGCGACGGTGCCCTTACCGGCACCCGGAGCTCCGAGCAATACGAGGTTCATGAGCAATCCTCCTCTAGCCTATTTAAAGAATCCATCGTAATCATACATCTTGATCTGGCCTTCGAGCTTGTCGACCGTGTCGAGCACGACGCCGACCATGATGAGGATGGACGTGCCGCCAAATGCCTGGATCAGATGGTTACCCGTGAAGGAGAAGATGATCGAAGGCACGATGGCGATGAGCGCCAAAAAGACAGCGCTGGGAAGCGTGATCTTGTTGAGCGCGTTCTTGATGTAGGCCGCGGTAGCCCTACCCGGACGGACGCCCGGAATAAAGCCGCCCTGCTTCTTAAGGTTATCGGCCGTGTCATCGGGGTTGAACACCATGGAGGTGTAGAAGTACGCGAAGAACACGATGAGGACAACGTTAAGCACCCAGTTGAGCCAACCGGTCGAAAGCGCGGAGGCAACTGCCTGAATCCAGCCGATGCCGGGGAAGAACACGGCAATCTGAGCCGGGAAGTACAGCAGCGCCGAAGCGAAGATGATCGGCACGACACCCGCGGTGTTGACCTTGATGGGCAGGTAGGTGGTCTGGCCACCCATCATGCGACGGCCCACGACGCGCTTAGCGTAGGAGACCGGGATGCGGCGCTGGCCGCGCTCAAGGAAAACAATCAGCGGGATAACCAGCAGGATGATGGCGCAGATGATCACCATGGTGATGATGCCACCGGCGTTGCCCTCGGTGCTGGAGAAGATAGCCTGCGGCAGACCGGCCATGATGTTCGCGAAGATGATCAGCGACATGCCATTGCCGATACCGCGCTGGGTGATGAGCTCACCAATCCACATGATCAGCATGGCGCCCGCGGTGAGCGTACCGACGATCATGAGGTCGAAGATGATCTCGGGAGCGCCGGCGCCATTGAAGCTGATGCCGAAGCTCTTAAAGAGGAAGAGGTAACCCACGGAGTTGAGGATTGCCAGAGCCAGGGTGAGGTAACGCGAATACTGCGTAATCTTGGTCTGACCGACCTCGCCCTCGCGGGCAAGCTCATGCAGGGAAGGCACGACGGCCTGGAGCATCTGGAGGATGATCGAGCTGGTGATGTAAGGCATGATGCCCAGCGAAAACACCGACACATAGCTCAACGCGCCGCCAGAGAAAAGATTCAGGAGGGCCATAGCACCTGCGGCGACCGAATTGTTATCGGTCGAGAAAAGGCCCAGCATCCCCTGGAAGGGAATGCCGGGCACAGGAACGTGCGCACCAATGCGGTACACGACGAGCATAGCTATGGTAAAAAGAATCTTTTCGCGCAATTCTTTGATGCGGAAAGCATTCTTAAGACCATTTAGCACGGCAGCTCGACCTTTCCGCCGGCGGCCTCGATCTTGGCCTGCGCAGAAGCGCTGACCTTGTCGACCTTGACCGTGAACTTCTTGGTGAGCTCACCATTGCCGAGCACCTTGACGGGCTCGAACTCGCTCTTGGTGATGCGAGCGGCCTTAAGAGCGGCACCGTCGATCACAGCGCCGTCCTCGAACTTACGCTCGAGACGCTCAACGTTAACGGCGGTGTACTCGATACGACGGGGGTTGCGGAAGCCCGGAAGCTTGGGCAGGCGCATGGCCAGCGGAGTCTGGCCACCCTCGAAGCCGGCACCCTTGGTGCCGCCAGAGCGGGAACCCTGGCCCTTCTGGCCGCGGCCAGAAGTGGTGCCGTGACCCGAAGAATTGCCACGGCCGACGCGCTTGCGGTTCTTGGTGGAACCGGGCGCGGGAGTAAGATCGTGAAGCTGCATTTGCTACTCCTCTACAATCTCGACAAGGTGCTTGACCTTGAAGATCATGCCGCGGACGGACTCGTTGTCAGCAATCTCGCGAACCTCGCGGATCCTGTGGAGACCGAGGGCACGGACAGTACGGACCTGGTCCTGCTTGCAACCGTTGGTGCTGCGGACCTGCTTGATCTTGATGGTGTCAGCCATGCTTAGTTCTCCTTACCGACGAACATCTCGGAGACCGTCAGGCCACGGCGAGCCGCGACGTCCTCAGGGCTGGAGAGCTCCTTGAGGCCCTCGACGGCAGCCTTGATGATGTTGAGGCCGTTGTCGGTACCGAGGGACTTGGACAGGACGTTCTTGATGCCAGCAAGCTCGAAGAGGGGACGCACAGCGCCGCCGGCGATAACGCCGGTACCCTCGACAGCGGGCTTGATGATGATGCGGCCGGCACCAAAGTGGCCGAGAACCTCGTGCGGGATGGTGCCCTGCTCGGTCACCGGCACGTGGAACATGTTCTTCTTGGCATCGAGAGATGCCTTGGAGATGGCCATGGGCACCTCAGCGGACTTGCCCATGCCAACGCCGACGTTGCCCTTGCCGTCGCCAACGACGACGAGAGCGACGAGGCTCATGCGACGACCACCCTTGACGGTCTTCGACACGCGGTTGATGTAAACGACGCGCTCCTCGAACTCGGAGGCCTCGCGCTGCTGCTTCTGATTACGAGCCATGTGCTACATACCTCCTAGAACTCGAGACCGGCGGCACGAGCACCGTCGGCGAGGGCCTTGACGCGGCCATGGTAGATACGGCCACCGCGATCGAAGGCGACCTTGGTGATGCCGGCCTCGATGGCGCGCTTGCCAACGAGCTGACCGACCTTCTCCGCAGCCTCCTTGTTCGAGGTGTGGGTGCCCTTGAACTCGGCCTCGAGGGTCGAGGCAGAGACGAGCGTCAGGCTGGAGCCCTTGCTGTCGTCGATGATCTGGGCATAGATGTTGGCGTTAGTACGGGTCACGCGAAGACGCGGACGCTCGGAGGTACCCGAGACCTTGCCGCGAACACGACGCTGACGACGCTTGAGGCCTTCCAGCTTCGCCTTATGCTTGTTCATACGTAAACTCCTAAAAAGGTTGATCTTGCCAGCACCTGACGGGGTGCTGGTCTTATGCGAGTGAGTCGGTTACGACTACTTGGCGGCCTTACCCAGCTTGCGGCGGATGTGCTCGCCAACGTAGTGGATACCCTTGCCCTTGTAAGGCTCGGGAGGACGATGGCCGCGGATCTCAGCGGCGATCTGACCGACCTGCTGCTTGTTGATACCCTTGACGTTCACGTGGGTGTTGTCGGGAACCTCGAAGGTGATGCCCTCGGGAGCCTCGACGATCACGGGGTGCGAGAAGCCCAGGGAGAACTCGAGGTTCTTGCCCTTCTGCTGCACGCGGTAACCGACGCCGGCGAGCTCGAGCTTCTTCTCGAAGCCCTCGGAAACGCCAACAACCATGTTGTGGATGAGGGCGCGGGTGAGGCCGTGGCGGGCACGGGTCTCACGCTCGTCGTCGGGACGGGAAACGGTGAGAACATTGTCCTCGACGTTGATAGCGAGCTTCTCAAAGACATCGAGCTCGAGCTGGCCCTTGGGGCCCTTGACGACAACGTTGTTGCCGTTGACTGCCACTTCGACTCCGGCGGGAATCTGGACAGGCTTATTACCGATACGAGACACGGTGATCTCCTTTCCTTCTACCTACCGAGCGAATTACCAGACGTAAGCGATGATCTCGCCGCCGACGTTGTGCTTGCGAGCATCGCGGTCGGTCATGACGCCATGGCTGGTGGAAATAATGGCGGTACCAAGGCCACCGCGGACGCGGGGCATGTCGGCAACGCCGGTGTACTTACGCAGGCCCGGCTTGGAAATGCGGCGGATGCCGTTGATGACCTTAGCCTTCTTGGGACCATACTTAAGCGTGATGTGCAGAGTCTTCTGGGGAACGGTGTCCTCGACATCGTAGCCCTCGATGTAGCCCTCCTCGTGCAGAACACGAGCGATCTCGACGAGCTTCTTGCTGCTCGGCATGGAGACCGTGGCCTTGTTCACAGAGTTAGCGTTACGGATGCGCGTAAGCATATCTGCGATCGGGTCTGTAAGGTTCATACAGATTCTCCTTCGTTCTTGATGAACACGTGCTCTTGGTTCTTCACCGCCCTTAACGGCAAAGCCTTTTTAGCGCGTTTTCCCTGTTCCAAACGGATGCTTGAAACGCTGGTAGTGACTTACCAGCTGGCCTTCTTAACGCCGGGAAGCTCGCCCTTGAGTGCAAGCTCACGGAAGCAGACACGGCACAGGCCGAACTTGCGGTACACAGAGTGCGGACGGCCGCAGCGCTGGCAGCGCGTGTACTCACGAGTAGAGAACTTCTGCTTGCGATTGCACTTGACGATCATCGATGTCTTAGCCACTTATATCCTCCTCACATAGAGTATTGTTCGCCCCAAGCGCCGCCCCCTTGTGGGAACGGCGCTTATAGGGCAGGTGAACCTATTTCTTGAACGGGAAACCGAAGGCGTCCAGAAGGGCCTTGGCCTCCTCATCGGTGTTGGCGGTGGTCACGAAAGTGATGTCCATACCACGCTGGTGATCGACGGAGTCAAAGTCGATCTCGGGGAAGATGAGCTGCTCGGTGACGCCCATGGAGAAGTTACCACGGCCGTCGAAGCTCTTGGCGGAGATACCGCGGAAGTCGCGGATACGAGGAATCGCGACGGAGGTCAGACGATCGAAGAACTCCCACATACGGTCGCCACGCAGGGTAACCTTGCAGCCGATCGGCATACCGGCGCGCAGGCGGAAGGTAGCGATGGACTTGCGGGCGCGGGTGATCATCGGCTGCTGACCGGTGATGGCGCGCAGGTCGCGCACGGCACCGTCGATGGCCTTGGAATCGGTAGCGGCCTCGCCGACACCCATGTTCACGACGATCTTCTCAAACTTGGGGATCATCATGACGTTCTCGTACTGGAACTTGTCCTGAAGCTGCTGCTTGACCTCGTTGTTGTACTTGGTCTTCAGACGCGGCACATACTTCTCTTCTGCCATTGTTCACTCCTTCTTGGGGTTTTAAGCACGGGGCGTGGCCACGATGGGTTGTCCTCGTGCCTCCTGGCTGCATCCGCGCCGCTCATGGCATTTTGCGGTTTGGACTCGACGCAGCAGGAGCCGACAAAACAATCGGTACTATACGCGCATCGTGAGCGTATTTCCAGAAAAACCTCGTCTGCCTGCACAACTCCACAACTCCCCCGCACAAATGGGTCCCAACAAGCAGTTGCGGTGAAATAGGGACTGTTGGGCGGCCTAACAGGCTTAAACAATCCGTATTTCACCGCAACTTATTGGTGGGGATGCGATTAGCGCTTGCGGGGGACGAGCTTGGTGCGGCGCAGGTGGATCATCTCGGCGGCGATGGAGATGGCGATCTCCTCGGGGTCCTCGGCCTCGATGGCAACGCCGATCGGAAGGTGCAGCTCGCCGATCTGGTCCTGCGTAAAGCCTTCCTGCTCCAGGCGGGCACGCACAAAGGCCGTCTTGCGGCGCGAGCCCAGACAGCCCAGGTAGGCAGGCTTGGCGCGCATGGCCTGAATCACCACGTCGATATCGGACTTGTGACCCGCCGTGGCGACGACCACCAGGTCGCGCGGGCCGATGGGGCACAGCTCGCTCAGGTTCTTGTAATCGACCAAGCGACGATCGTAGACACCGGGCACCCAATCGGGGGTCAGCGTGCCGGGGCGGTCGTCGCACGCCACGACGGCAAAGCCCGCCGCCGTGAGCACCCGCGCCGTCGCGGCGCCCACGTGGCCGCAGCCAAAGATATAGGTCAGGCCCTCGGGGCAGAGCGTCTCGATGTGCGCCGCGGGAATCTCGGAGGCGGCGTTGGTGTAGGTGACCTTACTCCCCTCCTCCACCAGCGAAAGCTCGGGGCAGCCGGCAATGGTATGGCGCGATGCCTCGCCATGGTACTCGACCACATCGCCCTCGAGCGCGCTCGCGATAAACGGCTCAAAGTCGATGACGAAGTCGCCGATGCGCCGATAGACCAAGACGTCGGCAATTTCCTGGAACAACGGTGCCTGGGTCGCATCCAGATGCAGATAGCACAGGCAAATGGCTCCGCCGCAGATCATGCCGGTATCGGAGTTCTCGCCGCCCATGGTGTAGCGGACCAGACGCGACTGTCCCGCGCTCAGGAGTTCGCGCGCCTCATCCAGCGCAAAGAGCTCAATCTTGCCGCCGCCGATAGTGCCCGCCTGGCTGCCATCGGCAAAGACGGCCATCCATGCGCCCACACCGCGCGGTGACGACCCCGCCGTGCCGGCCACGACCGCCAGCTCGCACGTCTCGCCAGCACGCAGGGCGGCAAGCGCCGCATTCACAACATCGAGCTTTTCCATTGCCGCCTTCTATCCTCTAAAGATATCGGTGAGCATAGCGAGTGCCTCGAGCACGCCGCCGCCGACCGACGTCGCCTTGTCCGAAATGTAGTTGATATAGCTGGCATCGCCGCGCGGATCGACATCGGCGCATTTAAAGCCCTCGGTCACCTGCACGCCGTTCGCCAAAAGCCCGCGCAGACAGCCATCGATCTGCGTGCACATGGGCGAATCGCCCGCGTAGCCAATCACGTCTCCGGCGCTCACGATGTCGCCGATCGCGCGGTCGGACCGAAACACGCCGGCGGCGGGGCTGTGGATAACGCGCTCTCTTCCATAGCCAGCGATAATGCCCGGCACGCCCGTGTTGGGTTGGGGCGAACCCTGGGTAATGACACGGCCCAGGAAATGCCCGCGCATGGTTTCGACCACGGCGTCGCAGTCAACCGGCGCGGTAAAGCCCGGCCCCACGGCGATGACGGCAGGCGCCATGTCGCGCGTGGTACCCAGGTTGCGCTTAGCCAGAATCGCGTCGACCACGGCAGCGGGTTTCAGCTCGCCGAGCATCTTGGCCTGGGGGTCCACCACAACGGCGACGTCTCCAGCCTCGGTAATTGCAAGCGCCTCTGCCGGCGTCTGTGCCAAGCGAGCGCGAATGCCCTCGACCTCGACCTCGCCCAAGCGAATAGCCTCGCAAAAACTGATTGTGCGGCGGATGCACGTGGGAACCGCGATATCGGCCATAACGACCGACACGCCGGCGCGCACCAAGCGAGCGGCGACGCCCGTGGCGATATCGCCGGCGCCGCGAACATAAACGAGCATTCCCGGGACACCTCCCTGTGCTACGGTTTGAGCAGAGCAAATGCGGTTCGACCGCTACTCTGATGATTATTTATTATCACAGTATTATACGGCGGTGAACAGATGGAAACGACGAGCGGAAACCTTGCCTCCGCGCTCAAGATCGAGCCGGGCATTACCGCAATTATCGGCAGTGGAGGCAAGTCGACCTTGCTGAAGACGCTCGGCCTTGAGCTTATGCGCGCTGGCGGCAGGGTGCTTCTCTGTACCGCCACGCGCATGTTCCCCGTCGCCGGCGTGCCGTGGGACGGGTCGAGCCGTCGCCTGGACGCCGCGCCTTGGAAGCCGGGGGGCCTGCATGTTCCCGGCTGCACCTGCGAGGCATGCGCTGGCATGAGCCACGGAAGCATCTGCCAGGCGGGCGTTTTGGACCCGGAGACAGGCAAGCTCTCTGCCCCCGCCGAGCCGCTCAACGAGCTGGCACAGCGCTTTGACTACGTCCTGGCCGAGGCAGATGGCAGCAAGCGACTCCCGCTCAAGGCGCACGCCGCCTGGGAGCCGGTAATTCCCTCTGGCACGGCCAACATCGTCTGGATCGTCGGCGCCTCGGGGCTGGGCAAGCCCGTCGCCGAGGTTGTCCACCGCCCCGAGCTCTTCTGCGAGCGCTGCGGCTGCGAGCCCACCGACATCGCCACACCCGAGCGCGTCGCCCAGGTGCTCAATGCCGAGATGCAGGCGCTGGGACTCAGCACCGCACGCGTCATGCTCAACCAAGTCGACACGCTCAGCGACCCCACGATGGCCGACCGCTTCGAGGCAGCCCTCGGCCGCCCCATCGTCACCAGCAGCCTCCAGAGTAGCTAAAAGAGCCCCGTCCCAAATTAGCTACCCCGGCACTCCCCCCGTTAGCGGGACACGTAGCGGCCGGGTTGGGCTCCGGTGGGCTCGCCGTTGCGCGCCACCAGCACGCCGTTCACAAACACAGCCTTGGCGCGACCATGCGCCTTAAAGCCCTCGAGCGGCGTGTAGTCCACGGCCTGATGCTGCGTCGCCGCGCTAATGGTCCAGCGCGCCTTTGGATCCCACACGCACACGTCGGCATCGGCACCCTCGGCAAGACAGCCCTTGCGCGGATACATGCCAAAGACGCGCGCCGGGTTCTCACTCATCAAGCGGCACAAATCCTCGGGGCCCAGCTGTCCCTCAAAGCTCGTAGCGATCGCGACGGGGCGATGCTCCACACCGGGCCCGCCGTTGGGAATCGCGCGGAAATCGTCGCGCCCGCGGTCCTTTTGCCCGTGCAGGTTAAAGCTGCAGTGGTCGGTTGCAATCGTATCGATCTCGCCGGCCACAAGCGCCTCGCGCAACGCGGCACGGTCACCGGCATGGCGCAGCGGCGGGCTCATCACGTACTTGGCGCCCGCAAAGCCGTCCTCGCCCTGCTCCAGATAGCAGGTGTCGTCGAGTATCAGATACTGAGGGCATGTCTCGACATAGATGTTCTTCTGCCCGCGCGCTTTGGCAGCGCGAATGGCCTCGAGCCCCAGCTTGGTCGAAAGGTGCACCACGTTGACCGGGGCGTCGCCGGCCAAGTGCGCCAGATACAGCAGGCGGCTCACGGCCTCACCCTCGCACGCGTCCGGACGGCTGAGCGCATGCCCCTCGGGCCCATGAATCCCCTGCTCGTACACGCGCTTCTGCAGCTCATTCACCAGCGTACCGTTCTCGCAATGCACGCACAGTATGCCGCCAATACGCTTGAGCTCCTCGAGCACCTCGAGCGTCTCGGCATCGTCCAGGCGCAAATGATCGTAGGCAAAGTAGGTCTTAAACGACGATACGCCCGCCTCGCGCATAGCCGAAAGATCGGCGCGGTTGCGCTCATTCCACTCGGCGAGTGCCATATGAAAGGCGTAGTTGGCCGTGCAGGTTCCGTCGGCACGGCGATGCCACTCGGCAAGGGCGTCGGGCATGGTCACGCCGCGATCGGCCGTCGCGTAGTCCACGATGGTCGTCGTACCGCCGCAGGCAGCCGCACGCGTGCCGGTTTCAAAGCTATCGGCTGTCCAATCCATGCCAGTCCAGCACTGCATGTGCGTATGGCCGTCGATAAAGCCGGGGAACACCCAACAGCCCACGGCATCCTCGACGGTATCGCCCTCGGCCGGCTCAATCGCCGCGGCAATCCGCACAATCTTGTCGCCCTCCATGGCAAGATCGGCGCGGCGAAGCCCCTGGGGCGTCACGAGCGCGCCGTTTTTGATGATGATCATGTTGCTCCTTATTGATTAATACAGTTGGCCACGCGATCAAAATACGAGCAGGCGGCAATATGCTCCGTTATGCGTCGCTGTCCCTTGACGGTATCGACGTCCCACAGCTCGTAGGCACGCGCCTCGACCAGCACCACGTCGGTGCGACCTTTGAGAATCGAGCCCCCGCCGTCCTTGCCCTCAAGACACATAAGTGCATCGAACAGTTCCGCCGGAAAGAGCACCGGGCTCGAAGGCTCACCGTTACACGCAAGACGCACCGGATGTTTGCGGCCACGCTCGTCAAATGCACGAACCATAGCCTCAAAAGAATCCGAACTCACGAGCGGCTGGTCGCCCGGTAAAAAGAGGCAACCTTTCCAGTTGCGTTCGACTCCCCACGAAAGGCCCGCACGGACGCTTTCGCTGCGCAGCTCGCCATCGTGCAGCACGCACGGGCAATGCTTGTCCTCGCAAATCTGGGCGACCTCGGGCCAACGCGTCGAAACCACAACGTCAAAGCCCCGGGGAACCGAATCGATGGTCCGGGCAATCAGCGGCTCGCCATAGATATCGGCGAGCATCTTGTTGGAGCCAAACCGCTTGCCCTCGCCCGAAGCCATAATGACGCATCCAAGTTTCATGGTGATACCTCCCCTGAAACCATCGTACCCATAACTCGCGCCGCGGGCATCCACATCGAAAGCGCTTATCCCGCACGCCCGCGATGCAAAATAGGGGCACCCCGCCAGTTGGCAGAGCGCCCCCTTTACATGGCTTACCTCAGCCCGGCTTTAGGCCTGGAGCCAACGGGCGGTGTTGCGCTCGTCGAGGGCCTTGAGGGTAGCGGCGGGATCGGCAACCTTCTGCAGGAACATCATGGCAGCGATGGCGTACGGCTTGTAGCTGGCCTCCTTGTACATGCCCACGCGGTGCATGTCGAAGACGTCGGCGTTAACCTCGCCGTGTTCGCAGGAGACACCGGAGATGTCGGCGGGCAGCGGGTGCATAAAGATGGTGTCCTGGCCGTTGGCAGTCTTCTCCATGAGCTCGGTCGTGGAGCACCAGTCCTGATGGGTGGCGTTCTGGGCGAGCAGCTCCTTCTCGAGCGCTGCGATGCCGGCGTCGTCGCCCTCGGCGTACAGGTTGGTACGCTTCTCCATGGCGGCAAACGGAGCCCAGCTCTTGGGGATCACGATGTCGGCGCCCTCGAAGGCCTCGGCCATGGTGTTGACCTGCTTAAAGGTGGTGCCGGACTCGGCGGCATAGCCCTTGGCGCGCTCGACGACCTCGGGCATGAGGTCGTAGCCCTCGGGGTGGGCCAGGGTGACATCCATGCCAAAGCGGGGCAGCAGGCTGATCAGCGACTGCGGGCAGGACAGCGGCTTGCCGTAAGAGGGCGAATAAGCCCAGGTGACGGCAACCTTCTTGCCCTTGAGGTTCTCAAGGCCGCCAAACTCGTTGATGAGGTAGAGCATGTCGGCAGAGGACTGCGTGGGGTGGTCGGAATCGGACTGCAGGGAGATGAGCGTGGGACGGTGATCCAGAACGCCGTCCTCGTAAGCCTGCTGCACGGACTCGGAGACCTCGGCCATGTAGGCGTCGCCCTTGCCGATGTACATGTCGTCGCGGATGCCGATGACGTCGGCCATGAAGGAGATCATGGTAGCGGTCTCGCGGACGGTCTCGCCGTGAGCGATCTGGGACTTCTTCTCGTCCAGGTCCTGCAGCTCAAGGCCGAGCAGGTTGGCGGCCTTAGAGAAGGAGAAACGCGTACGGGTGGAGTTGTCGCGGAACAGGGAGACGGCCAGACCCGAGTCGAAGATCTTGGACGAGACGTTGTTCTCGCGCAGCTCGCGCAGGGCGTCGGCGATGATGTAGAGAGCCTTGAGCTCATCGGTGGTCTTGTCCCAGGTGTGCAGGAAGTCGCTGCCGTACATACCCTTAAAATCGAGGCCGTTCAGCTGCTCGACGAGCTCGGTAAACTTAGCGTCCATGGAAATGTCCTTTCTAAAGATGAAACGATCGCAGTGAGTAGATGTGCTCCGGCATGCGCGTGTGGCTAGAACATGCAGAGCACCATGACGAGGACCCGCCACCGTTGAGGAAGCATGGGAGATAACGACCGCGGGCCCCAAGTCAACAGGAGGCGCCGGGGGCATAAACTGTCCCCGGCTCAACAAAATCGAGGAATGGGACTAGTCGATCTTGTTGTTGGTCAGACCGGCGCGGAACACGGTGGCGTCGCCATCGGCCTGGCTCGGATCGTAGAGGTTCAGGGCAGCCACATACATGGCGGCAGCGGTGACCAGGTCGTCCTTGTAGGTGACCTCGTTGGGAGCATGAGCCTGAGACTCGGCACCCGGGCCAAAGCCCACGCAGGGGATGCCGTAGCGGCCCTGGATGGAAACGCAGTTCGTGGAGAAGGTCCACTTGTCGCACAGCGGGCGACCGGTGCGCTTGTCCATGCTGGGCTCGCAGCCGATGCGCTCGTCACCGAACATGGCCTTGTGGGCGTCGACGAGGGCCTTGACGTGCGGAGCGGTCTCCTTGTTGATCCACGTGGGGAAGTAAGCCTCGGTCTCGTAGACCTCGCCGGTCCAGGACGGACGGTCGTACATGTACATGGAGACCTTCACGTCGTCGCCGTACTTCTTGGCGGCCGGCAGGTTGCGGATCTCGTCCAGGCAGGACTCCCAGG
>NZ_JBDGAV010000027.1:0-24978 GCF_040910325.1 Collinsella aerofaciens
CGGGCGGGGCCGCAGCGCCTCGGCGCCGCCCTCGCGGTAGAGCCTGCACCAGCGCTCCAGCGGGGACTTCGACCTGATCCCGAACTCGGCCATGGCGTCGGCCTTCGCCATCCCGCCGTCGACCACGGCCGACGCCGCGGCGACCCTCTGCTCGAATGTGTACCTGGATTGTTTCCCGCCCATGGACAGCAGCGCCTCGCTTCCGAACGCCCGGTATACCCACTGCCATTCTCTCACGGTCTCGCGGGGGACGGACAGGGCCTCGGCCGCCGGCTTGCAGCCGACGCCGGCGTCGAAGAGCTCGACGGCCCGCCTCCTGGACTCCAGGTCGTGCTTCACCCTGAGGTCTATACTCATGGAAACCTCCCATTTCCCGATGTCCAAGAAATGGGAGGCAGTTCACAGTGCACCTTTGTGGTGGTTTTTGTTTTAGGCGGAGGGGAAGGCCTTGGTGAGACCGGCGCGCGTCTGTGTGTCGGTCTTTTGGTAGATAGAGCTCAGGTGGCGCTGTACCATGCGCATCGAGATGCCGAGCTCCTCGGCGATCTGCTTGAGCGGGCGTTCGTCCTGGGTTACGGCCACGAGCACGTCGACTTCGCGCGGGGTGAGAGCGTGATCGGTGATGAAGGCCTGACGCCGCTCCTCGATGGTGGGGGGCGGCGAGTGCTTCTTCTGCCAGCTGCTCGCGCTCGCGCTCCTGTTCAGTTTGGGGCAGGCGAAACAGGCCGGCTGCCACGAATGCTGCGCAGGCGGCGACGAGCAAAACGAGCGCACCGATCATGATGAGAGCAACATTGCCCGAGGTCACGAGCGCAAGCGAGATGCCCGATGTGGTGAATGCGCATACATTGTTGGCGGCGCGTCCCATGCCGGCCCAAAGGGCGGGCGCATGCATGCGCGGTGCCAGCTGTGTAAAGGTGGCGGTAAAGAACGTGACAAAAAAGCCCGAGCTCAGGTAAAAGACGACAAGGCCCAGGTTGGGATCGGCGCCGGCCTCCACGGCCAGGATGGAAATGGTCGAGAGCACGGCGATGCCGAACATGACAAGTCCCATGTAACGGCGCTCGGCAAGATCAAAAATAAGACCGGCGGCAAGGCCGCTCGCCGCCAAAAAGAGGCGCGGCCATGTTTGTACGGCAATGGTGCCGTGGGCGTTGGAGAGTGTGACAACGTTGTCGAGGGTCGAGAACAAGCAGGCAAGAACCATGACGAGCGCGATGCTCCAGCATGCCTGTTTGGCGAGGGCATGAGAGAGCTCAACAAAGGGATTGATGGCAGGCCTTTCGGGGCGCGCGCTTGGCAATCGCATGCTCGTTGCCTTTTGCGCTGGCAGGTGCGCCACATGAGAATTTGTGCACCGGGATCCGGATATCTTCCCGTAACATGGTGTTACAGAAGCACCCCTTACGACAAGGAGGCTCACATGCGAAAGCAAATCCATGACAACCCAATCGACCACGGCCGCGCGTGCGCGCTCTCCCACGGAACGTGGCGTCGCGTGGGCGCCAAGCTCGCCTGCGCGGGGGCCTGCGCACTCATGGCCGGTCAGCTGTTGCTACCGAGTGTGGCACTCGCCGCCGAGTGGGTCAACGTGGGTGGCACGCAGTACAGCAAGGCCGCTGGCGACGATGCCGGAACCTGGTCCTGGGACGGCGCCGACGACATGAAGCTCAGCGGCTACGACGGCGGCTCCATCGGCGCGAAGGGCAACCTCACCATCGATGTGACGGGCACCAACACCATCACGGCCGATGCCGGTCAGAGCGCTATTGCTGTCAAGAACGGAAACCTTGCCATTACCGGCGATGGCACCCTTAATGCGACGGCTCAGACCGATGTGATTGCGGCAGAAGGCGACGGCAATGCGGGTGGCGATGTGACCATCAGCGGCGCCAACGTCAACGTGACGGCTTCGGGCGCAGTGAACAAAGCGACGGGCATTCGCGCGACGGCCGGCAGCGTGACGATCGATAAGGGCGCCGATGTCAAAATCGAGGCGAAATCGGCGGAGGGGTCTTGGCGTCCAGCGGAGGGCATCTACGGTATCTTTGCCGATAACGTTCCCAACAGACATACTGCTCAGGAAGGCGAGCAGGAAGAACCGGATTATGTCTCCGTGCACGGGGGCGACGTCACGATCGATGCCGCCAATCTGTCAATCAAGACAGCCGATGCCTGGCAGGTTTCTGCGTGCATCAATACGGTCGGTATCAAAAAGAACCCCCTCATGAAAATCGTCAACGGAGCCGATGTCGCGCTTTCCGCCGGCAGTGCGGCTTCGCTCTCGGCGGGCATCAGCGCACGTTCGCAAAGCGGTGCGGTGTGGATGCTTGTCGAGGAGTCGAATCTTACGTCTCGAAGCCTGTCTGCTGCAAACGGCATCGATGCCGCCCGCAATCAAAGTTTTGGAATCATGGCAGATGCAAACACCGGGTCGGAAACGCCTCGTATCAAGATTCGCAAATCGAAGATTGAGGCTTCGGGTGCGACTGCGGGAATCTATGCGATCAACTGCAACGTCGCGACTGCGACGCTGTTCCGTGCTGCAATGATTGATTTGAGCTGGGGCGAGTCGCGCGGGAACGCGATGATTACGACTCCGACGGATGGTGCCGTGCGCGATGTGAAAAAGGTTGTTGATACGGGGAAATGGCCGAGCTCCCAGAACGGGCAGGTCGTCGGTGTTGCCGGTTCGTCTGCTATTACGGATATCGTCGGTTCTGCCGAGGTCGCCCATGATGTAGTGATTGATTTTGGAGACGGACAGGAGCCGGAGCCGACGCCGGGGCCTGAGCCGACGCCGGAGCCCGATCCCGACCCCATACCCAATCCCGAGCAGAAGCCTGGCCTCAAGCCCGTAGACAAGGACGTAAAGACCACCACGGCGGTCACCAAGACCGTTACGACCAAGACTGCCGCCGGCGCCAAAAACGCTTCCGGTGTTCTGGCTGCCACAGGCGACAACGCCGCGACGGCGGCGGCCGCCCTCGGCATCGCCGGTGCGTCCGTCATCGGCGCCGGCTTCGTCGCGTCCAAGCGCCGCGACCGCTAGCGCAAGCTTCCGCAACATAAAACAGCGGAGGTACCCCTTACGACAAGGAGGCTCACATGCGAAAGCAAATCCATGACAACCCAATCGACCACGGCCGCGCGTGCGCGCTCTCTCACGGAACGTGGCGTCGCGTGGGCGCCAAGCTCGCCTGCGCGGGGGCTTGCGCGCTCATGGTCGGTCAGCTGCTGCTACCCAGCGTGGCGCTCGCCGCCAAATGGGTCAACGTCGGCGGCACGCAGTACAACAAGGGCGCCGGCGACGAGGCCGGAACGTGGTCCTGGGACGGCGCCGACGACATGAAGCTCAATGGCTACAACGGCGCCGGTATCAGCGCTCAGGGCAACCTCAATATCGGCGTGACGGGCACCAACACCGTAACGGCCGATTCCTTGCAGAGCGCTATCGAGGTCAAGGACGGCAACCTTGCCATCACGGGGGAGGGAACCCTCAACGCGACGGCCGAACCACAGAAGAGCAGGAGCGCTGTTAAGGTCGAGTGCGGTAGCCTCGCCATCTCGGGCGACGTGACTCTCAACGCGACGGCCGGGACCGATACGATAGCGGTTTCGGGGGACGGTAAGGCCGGCGGTGACGTGGACATCCGCGGTGCCAACGTTAACGTGACGGCAACGAACAAAGTGCCTCATACCATCGGCATTCATACGCGGGCAGGCAACATAACCATTAACGAGGGCGCCGACGTCCACGTTGAGGCGGAGGCGAATGGGGGGCTCAATGCCGTTGCAGTCTATGCCGAAAACATCTCCTCCGAGCATGGAGGCCGCATCGCGGTGGATAACGCAAAATTAGATGCGGCGGCGCGTAATGCAAACATGTTGTCGGTCGCCCTGTATTCGTCCGGGGGTAAGGATACATATTTGAGTATTACCAACGGGGCGGATGTTACGCTCGTGGCGAGTGATAGTGCCGAGGTTTTGGATGGTGTTTGGATGCGCGCGCAGGACGGCGTGTCGCGGGTGCTCGTCGAGAATTCGAGCCTTACAGTTCGATGCGGTGACGGAACTGGCCACAGTCGTAAACATGGCTACGGAATATATTCCCAGTCCGGCTCCCAGTCCGCCATCCCTCGAATTGACATCATTAATTCAAATGTTGAGGTGTCGGGTAATGCAGCGGCAATCTACGCTGTCAATCAAGGTGATGCAGCCCCTTGTCTCTCAATTGATGGCGGATCGGTAGTTACGACTCCCGCCGGCGGCACTGTGCGAGAAACTACGGGAAACGGACTCGTCATCGGTGCTGCCGGGTCGTCCACTATCCAGGATGTTAGGACCTCCGACGAGGTTGCCCGCAGCGTGGTAATCAGCTCCGGAGATGCGGTCGAGCCTGAGCCCACGCCGCAGCCTGAGCCTACCCCGGCTCCCACGCCGCAGCCAGGCGGCGGAAGTGAGACTGGCACGCCGTCCGTGACGCTGACTCAGGCGAGTTCCACGACTGCTGCCTCCAAGCCGGCCGCGAAGGCCACCGCTGCCCAGAAGTCCGTGGGCACTCTGGCCGCCACGGGCGACAACGCCGCGACGGCGGCAGCGGCCCTTGGCATCGCCGGCGCAACCGTTGCCGCTGCCGGCATCGCCGCAACCAAGCGCCGCAAGCGCTAGGCTTTTGGTGGCAGCGCCCATTCTCGGCTTTTACAAAATCTCGATCTGTAACACCAAACCTGATAGTTGGGCTCTAGGTGTTACAGATTGAGACGAACTGTTCAGCCGCTAACCTAACGTCTCGATCTGTAACACGTGGCGAGGAATTTGGTCTCTAACTGTTACAGATTGAGACAAACGTCGGAATTGGTTCGCCGGCCAAGTCCCCGACCACCACAAAGGTGCATGTCCCCTTTGTGGTGATGGGTTGGCCGGCATAGAAAAAGTCCCCGCCGGGCGTGTGCTCGACGGGGACTTTGCCGTTTGGTGGCTAGCGCTGCGGGTGATTACTCGCCCAGCAGGCTCTTGGTGATGGAAGCGGCGGCCTTCTTGCCGGCGCCCATCGCCAGAATGACCGTAGCGGCACCGGTGACGATGTCGCCGCCGGCCCAGATGCGGGGATCGGTGGTCTGGCCGGTCTCCTCGTCGGCAACGATGTAGCCCCACTTGTTGAGCTCCATCTTGCCGCCGATCTTGGCAGCGAAGGGGTTGGCGTTAGTGCCGATAGCCGAGATCGCGACATCGCAGGGGATCTCCTCGATTGCGCCCTCGATGGGCACCGGGCGACGACGGCCGGACTCGTCAGGCTCGCCGAGCTCCATCTTCTGGACCTTGACGGCGCACACGGAGCCGTCCTCGCCAGCGACAAACTCGAGCGGGGAGACGAGCGGCAGAACCTCGACGCCCTCGGCCTTAGCATGGTGCAGCTCGGCGCGACGGCAGGGCATCTCGTCCTCGGTACGGCGGTAGGCGATGATGGCGTGCTCGGCGCCCAGGCGCTTGGCGGTACGGACGGCGTCCATAGCCACGTTGCCGCCACCAAAGACGACGACGTTCTTGCCGTGCTTGGTGGGGGTGTCGTACTCGGGGAACTTGTTGGCCTTCATCAGGTTCACGCGGGTGAGGTACTCGTTGGCGAAGAAGACGTTGGGCAGGTTCTCGCCGGGGACGTTGAGGAACTTGGGCAGGCCAGCTCCGGTCGCCACGTAGATGGCGTCGAAGCCCTGCTCGAACAGCTCCTCGGCCGTGGCCATGTTGCCCACGACGGAGTTGTACTCAAACTTGACGCCCATGTCCTCCAGGCCGTCAATCTCGCGCTTGACGACTGCCTTGGGCAGACGGAACTCGGGGATGCCGTAGACCAGCACGCCGCCGCCGGTGAAGAAGGCCTCAAAGACGGTGACGTCAAAGCCGTTGCGGGCGAGCTCGCCGGCGCAGGTGATGCCGGACGGGCCGGAGCCGACGACGGCGACCTTCTTGCCGTTCTTGGGGGCCATCTTGGGCGTGGAGGCGAGCTCGGGGCGGTCACCCAGGAAGCGCTCGAGCTGGCCGATGGCCACAGGCTCGGACTTCTTACCACGGATGCACTTGCCCTCGCACTGGTTCTCCTGCGGGCAGACACGGCCGCAGATAGCGGGAAGCATGGAGTCCTCGCGGATGGTATCGAGGGCGCCGCCGAAGTCCTTCGCGCGGATCTGCTCGATAAAGCGGGGGATGTTGATGTTGACGGGGCAGCCCTCAACACAGAAAGGCTTCTTGCAGTTGAGGCAGCGCTCGGCCTCGGCCAGCGCCATCTCCTCGGTGAAGCCCTTGTCGACGGGGCGGAAGTCGCAGGCGCGCTCGGCAGCCGGCTCCTCGTTATCGGGGGTGCGGGGCGACTTCATATCGGCAACGAAACGACCGTTAACTAGTGGCATGCGCAGCTCTTTTCCTCATAGGCCTTGAGGGACTCGCCCTCTTCGGAACGGTAAGCGGCCTGGCGGGCACGAAGGTCATCCCAGTCGACCAGGGTGGCATCGAAGTCGGGGCCGTCGACGCAAGCGAACTTGGTCACGCCGCCCACCTCGACGCGGCAGCAGCCGCACATACCGGTGCCGTCAACCATGATGGGGTTGAGGGACGCGGTGATGGGGGTGTCGTACTTCTGGGCGGTGAGGGTCGAGAACTTCATCATCGGAACGGGGCCGACGCAGAAGACCTGGCTCACGGCCTTGTCCTGCAGCAGGCGCTCCAGCGGAGCGGTGACAACGCCCTGCTCGCCGTAGGAGCCGTCATCGGTGGTGATGTGGATGTGGTCCTCGTCGAGGAGCTCGCGGAACTGGTCCTCCATGAGCAGGAGGTCCTTGGTGCGGGCGCCCATGATGGCGTGCACCTCGTGGCCGGTCTCGACCAGGTGCTTGGCGACCGGGAAGGCAATTGCCAGGCCGACGCCGCCGCCAATGACGGCGCAGGGGCCCTCGGCCATCTCGGTGGGAACGCCCAGCGGGCCCACGACGTCGCGCAGCGACTCGCCGGCCTCGTAGGTGGAAAGCATCTCGGTGGTCTTGCCGATCACCATGAAGATGAACTCGACCCAGCCCTCGTCACCGTTCCAACCGGCCAGGGTAAACGGGACGCGCTCGCCCGTCTCGTTGGCGCGAACCATGAGGAACTGTCCAGCGTGCGCATGCTTGGCGATTGCGGGCGCCTCGATGCGGAACTTGAACACCTTCTCCGAGAACTGCGTCTTCTCCAGGATCTTATACATAGAACCCCTCTCTTGTTAGGGCCGCCGAACCGTGCCTCCACGGAAATGGACGGTAGCCCGAGTAAAACCGTACGCGCACAGGCGTTGTGCAGACATACGGTGCAGATTATACCCTCATGGCAATGTCGCTTACGTGTTTCTTTGGCAGGTGGGAAAAGTGACCTGCCAAAAAGGGACAGGTTTATTTTGGTCGGTTTTATCAGGCAAAACGGCAAAGGGGGCCGGCCTCGCGCTTCGTTGAGGCCGGCCCCCTTTGGAGCGTTGCGTATGTATGGCGGCACAGGGTTTATTGCGACGCGGCTGCCGCGGCGTTTCCGCATATAAAACCTGCCAAAATAAACATCCCTAAATGGCAGGTTTTAGTGCTTGCCGTTGGCGGAGGCGGCGCCGTTGACGTGATCGCGGGCGTAGATTACGCCGTGGACGATCGCCAAGCCGGCGGCGTCGGCGGCGCGGGTGCAGGTGTCCTGGAAATCCTCGGCCTCGCGGGCGCGCAGCTGCTTGAGCACGTAGTCGGCGACGGCCATCTTGCCGGGAGGGTTGCCGATACCGGTGCGGATGCGGCTGAAGTCGCGGCTGCCCATCTTGTCGATGATGGAGCGCAGGCCGTTGTGGCCGGCGTGGCCACCGCCCACCTTAACACGCACGTCGCCGGCGGGAATGTCGAGCTCATCGTGGATTACGAGCAGCTCCTCGGCCTTGATCTTGTACTCACGGCAGAGCTTGGAGATGGGGCCACCCGAGGTATTCATATACGACTGCGGCTTGACCAGCACGATCTGGCGCTTGCCGCCCTCTTCCTCGGCATCGTTGATATTGATGAGCGCGACCTCGGCGCCGGCCTGGTTTTTCCAGTACGTGACGCCGGCCTGACGGGCCAGCTCGTCGATTGCCTTAAAGCCGGCGTTGTGGCGGGTCTCGGCATATTCCTCGCCCGGGTTGCCAAGCCCGGCAACCATGCGAATCTTAAGCGGCTGTGCAGCTGCCATAGGTTTCCTTTCGTTACATAAGTAGTTCGTTCAACGACAAAGGCTACCACGCCCGCCGAAGGCGAGGAAAGGTTGCAGCAAAGTCATTTCAGAAAACAGCTGCCCCGAGACAGCAGGAAACCCCGGGCACGCCGGGAGGGGTTATCACGCGAACATCCCGCAGCCGCAAAGCGGCGAGGACGTTCGCGTGATAACCCCGCAGGCGTGCCCGGGGTTTCCGGAGGGATGCGAGGGTCGAGCGACTACAGCGCGAAGTCGCCGCCGACGAGCGTGGAGACGGGCTCCTCGTGGTAAACGGCGGAGATGGCCTGAGCGAACTCCTCGGCGACCGAGATGGTCTTGATCTTGCCGCCGACCTCGACGGGGATGGCGTCGGTGACGACGCACTCGACGATGGGAGCGTCGTTGAGGCGCTCGATGGCCGGGCCGGAGAAGATGCCGTGGGTGGCGCACACGTAGATGTCGCCGGCGCCCATGGCCTTGAGCTCCTTGACGTTGGCGCACAGGGTGCCAGCGGTGTCGATCATGTCGTCGTTGATGATGCAGGTCTTGCCCTTGATGTCACCGATGATGCCCATGACCTCGGCGGCGTTGTGGCGCGGACGACCCTTGTGGGCGATGGCAAGGTCGCAGCCGAGCATGTCGGACAGCTTCTTGGCGGCCTTGGCGCGGCCCACGTCGGGGGAGACGACAACCAGGTTGTCGGTGTCGAAGTGCATGTCGTTGTAGTACTGGCCAAACAGCGGCAGTGCGGACAGGTGGTTAACCGGGATATCGAAGAAGCCCTGGATCTGGCCCTGGTGCAGGTCGAGGGTGATGATACGGTTGACGCCGGCGCGCTCGAGCAGGTTGGCGACGAGGCGGGCGGTGATGGGCTCGCGCGGGCCGGCCTTGCGGTCCTGGCGGGCATAGCCGTAGTGGGTGATAACGGCGGTGATGGAGCGGGCGGATGCGCGCTTGGCAGCGTCGGTGGCGATGAGCAGCTCCATGAGCATGTCGTTGACGTTGCCGCCGGCCACGGACTGAATCAGGAAGACGTCGGCGCCGCGGACGGTCTCGTCGTAGCGGGCGTAAATCTCACCGTTGGCGAACTGCTTAAGCGTAAGGCCCGAAAGCTCGACCCCAAGGTACTCAGCGATCTTCTGAGCGAGGGGACGGTTGGAGGAACCGGAATACACGCGGATGGACTTGCGCATATTCTCCGACTTCTCGGGATCATTAATCGGCATTACCCTTCTCCTTTATACATCGAATGCCATATAGATGCCTTGTTGCATTGTAACCGCGCGGCGGGGTTTATCGAGTCTTGATAACGTCTTTACCGCCAACGGACACGAACCGACCACTCATCCGGTCGCGCAGGTCACGATAGAAAAAGGAGCCGTCCCCATGGAACAGCTCCTTTTGTGCTTGGTAAAACGTTATACCTCGTCACCCTCGTGCAGACGGCGGCGATAATCGGCGGCCCAGCCCTCAATATTTACCTGACGGGCGCGGCCCAGACCAAGTGCGTCGGCCGGGACCGGCTCGGTGATGACGGAGCCGGCGGCCACGAGTGCGCCGTCGCCGATCTGGGCGGGCGCGACCATCATGGTGTCGGAGCCAATGAAGGCGTCCTTGCCGATGACGGTCTTGTGCTTGTGCACGCCATCGTAGTTGCAGGTGATGGAGCCCGCGCCCACGTTGACGCCGGAGCCCATGGTGGTGTCGCCGATGTAGGACAGGTGCGGCACCTTGGAGCCCTCGCCGATCGTGGACTTCTTGATCTCCACGTGCGTGCCGGCCTTGGAGCCGTCGAGCATGTGGGTGCCCGGGCGCAGGTAGGCGCGCGGGCCGCAGTCGACACCGTTCTCGATGACGGCCTCAATGGCGATGGTCTCATCGATGGTGCAGCCGCTACCGACGGTGGTGTCGGTGAGGCGGCTGTTGGGACCGAGCTGGCACTCCTCGCCCACGGTGACGTGGCCAATCAGGTGCGTCTGCGGCCACACGACGGTGTCGCGGCCGATAACGGCATCGGGGCCGATCCAGGCCTGCGTGGGGTCGATGAAGGTAACGCCCTCGGCCATCCAGTGCTCGTTGATGCGGTCGCGCGCGATAGCGGTGAGCTGCGCGAGCTGGATACGGCTGTTGACGCCCAGGCCATCGCGGTAGTCATCGCAGTGGAAGATGGAGACAGCCTGGCCGTGGCTTTTGAGAATCTCGAGCATGTCGGGCAGGTAGTACTCGGATTGCGCGTTGTCGTTGCCGATCTCGTTAATGTGGGCGGCGAGCTGCGCGCCGTCAAAGGCGTAGCAGCCGGCGTTGCACTCCAGCAGCGTGGCGGCCTGCTCGGGCGTGCAGTCCTTCTGCTCGATGATGCGCTCGATCTGGCCGTCGTCGCCCAGTTTGATGCGCCCGTAGCCAAAGGGGTCGGGCGGGGTCATGGTCATGACGGTGCAGGCGAGCTCGCCGGTGGCGACGGTCTGTGCGAACTTGGCGACCGTGTCGGCGGTGATGAGCGGCAGGTCGCCGTTGAGCACCACGACGGGGCCTTGCGTGATGCCACAGGCCTCGAGCGCGACCTTCACGGCGTGACCGGTGCCCAGACGCTCGGTCTGCTCGACGCACTCGACCTTGGTGGCGCTGTTGGCGTAGGCGCCGTCGATGAGGGCGCGCATCTCGTCGGCGTGGCTGCCGATGACAACCACGACGCGGCTGCAGCCGGCCTTGATGGTAGCGTCGACGATCCACTGGACCATGGGCTTACCCAGGATCTTGTGCGAAACCTTGCAGTGGTTCGACTTCATGCGGGTGCCCTCGCCGGCAGCGAGGATAATTGCGGTTGCGTCCATGTGATCTCCTGTTACGTTATAGAGACGTGTGTTTGGAAACGATACACGGCGCAATATGATACCGCAGGCATATGACGAGCGCGTAACGATTGGTTTGCGGCGGTTGAGGCTTGCGCCGCCGGCGTGGCGTTTGCGCTGCTTGCGTGCGGCGTTGGCGGTGCTGCGGAGCTGTCGTTTGAGCGAGGGGACGGGGGTACCCGTGGACAACATACGAGAGGGGTTTGGCGGCGAGCCCGTCGCGGCATTCTCGATGTCGCATCCGGCTGTGCCGGCACTCTATATAGTGCTGACGCTGGGGCTCACCATGTTCTCGATGCAGCCGGTGCTGATTGCGCTGTCACTTGCGGGCGGGCTGGCGTATGGATTTGCGACGCGTGGGGCTGCCCGCACGCTGGGCGCACTCCGCTGGCAGCTGCCGGTGATTTTGATTATCGCGCTGGTCAATCCACTGTTTAGCGCTTCGGGTTCGACGGAGCTGTTTCGTATTGGCATGCGTGCGGTGTATCTAGAGAGCATGGTTTACGGCCTGTGCATGGGCGGGCTGTTTGTGGCGAGCGTGCTGTGGTTTGAGGCCGCGGCGTCGATGCTCGAATACGACAAGGTGCTCGCGCTGCTGGGTAATGCCGCGCCGGTGATCGCGCTCATGATCTCGATGTGCATGAGGCTTATCCCGCAGTTTTTGCGCCGCGGTCGTACGGTGCTGGCGGTGCAGGATGCGATCGATGCACCGGGCCGCGCGCCGGCCGACCCCGTGCGTTCGCGTTTGCGGGCATCGAGTGTGTTGATGGGCTGGGGCATGGAAGATTCGCTGGAGCGCGCGGACGCGATGCGCTCGCGCGGGTGGGGTGCCGCGACGCGTCGTACGACGTATGCGCGGTATCGGCTGGGGCGCGGCGATGTTGCCGCGCTGGTTGGGCTTGCACTGTTTGGCGTGGTCACGGTGACAGTGGCGTGGACCGCGACGACGCAGTATTCGTTTTATCCTCAGCTCTTGGTGCCGGCGCCGTGGCCGGGCTATGTTGTGTACGCTGCCTGGATGGTGCTGCCTTGCGCGTTGCACGCGATTGATGAGAAGAGGTTTGGCTGATGGCTCGGTTGGATAGGGGCCCGGTGTCGGGCGCGGCGTGCGGCCCGGATATGCCGGCGATTGAGGTGCGGAGCCTGAGCTTTGCCTACCCCGATGCTGATGCTGCGGTGCTCGAGGGGCTCGACTGGTCTGTTTCCCAAGGTGCGTTTGCACTGCTTGTTGGCGGTACCGGTTCGGGCAAGTCGACGCTGCTGTCGCTGCTCAAGCCCGAGATCGCGCCTGCGGGTACGCGCTCCGGCGAGCTGCGCGTGCTGGGCGAGCCCGTCGCCGACATGGATGTGCGGGCATCGGCGGAGCGCGTGGGCTATGTGTTCCAGGATCCCGAGAACCAGATCGTGTGCGAAACCGTGTGGCACGAGATGGCGTTTGGCCTGGAAAACTTGGGGCTAGCACGTGATGAGATGCGCCGTCGCGTAGCTGAGACCAGCTATTTCTTTGGGCTGGAAGATTGGCTTCATCGCGATACCGACACGCTTTCGGGTGGCCGCAAGCAGCTGCTGTCGCTTGCCGCCGTCCTGGCGCTGCGTCCGCGTGTGCTGCTACTCGACGAGCCCACGTCTCAGCTCGATCCCGTTGTCGAGAAGAATTTCCTGCACGCGCTGTTTCGTGTGAATCGCGAGCTGGGCTGCACGGTTGTTGTGGCGACGCATCAGCCGCGCCCAATGCTCGAATACGCGACGTGTGCGTACCGGATTGAGGACGGTCGCGTGCGCGAGGTGACGGATATGGCTTCTTTGGGACGCCGAGAATCGCTGTTTTCCGATGACATGTTGGGGTGGGGTGCCATCCGATGTGCAAATAAAGGAGTATTCAGCAGGCGTGAGGACAATTTGGGCTCTCTGGAGCCGCCCGGGGACGTATCGAGCGCGAAAAAAAGTTCGGAATTGGACAAATCGTCCGAATTTGTGGCGCAAACGTCGCTCGAGAACGGCTCGGAAGCCTTCTCGCGCACGGATGGAAGCAGAATACTCCAAAAAATGCACGGCGGGTCGGCTACCACCCTGTCGGAAGGCTGGTTTCGCTACGATCGAGCGTCCGGCTGGGTGCTGCGCGGGCTCGATGCGTCGTTTTCGGCTGGCGGAGTGCATGCGGTTGTGGGCGGTAACGGCTGCGGCAAGTCGACGATGCTTTCGGTGCTGGCCAAGACTGCCAAGCTGCAGCGTGGTCGTATGGTGCGCGGGGCGGCCTCGGCTGCGCTGCTGCCGCAGAACCCCAAGGCCCTGCTGGTTGCCGAGACGGTGTGCGACGAGCTGATGGAATGGGCCTCGACCTGCGGATATGACGAGAACTTGGCGCGGGAGCGTGCGGCGCAACTGGGATTGGACGGCTTGGAGACGCGCCACCCTTACGACCTCTCGGGCGGACAGCGCCAGCTGCTTGCACTGGCAAAGCTGCTGCTGATCGGCCCCGAGCTGCTGCTGCTTGACGAGCCCACGAAGGGCTTGGACCTGGAGAGCCGCCGCATCATCGCCCGCGCCCTGCGTGACCATGCGAAGGCTGGCGGCACCGTCATCATGGCTACGCACGATTTGGACTTTGCCGAGCAGGTAGCCGACGACATCGCCATGATGTTTGACGGCGAGATTGCCTGCGTGGAGCCCCCGGCCGACTTCTTCGCCGACAACGTGTTTTATAGGGCGTGATGGGATGACGGACTGTCGTTTCTCCCGCTTGCTTGCAAAACTGGAGATCCCGCTGCTGCTGGCGGTTCCTGCGGTGATGGCTGCGGCGTTGCTGGCGGGCGTTGAGCAGGCTGCGCTTGCCATGCTTGTCGTGGTGGCACTGGTGCTTGCGCTGTTCTTTGCGGGTTACGAGGCGTCGCGCCCGGGCCTGCGCCAGATTATGCCCACGCTGGTGTTGGCGGCGTTGGCCGCGGCGGGGCGCATCTTGTTTGGCCCCATTCCCGACTTTAAACCGGTGAGCGCCATCGCCATTATCGCGGGGGCGACGCTTGGTCGCCGCAATGGTTTTATGGTTGGCGCGCTGGCGGCGCTGACCAGCAATTTCTTTTTTGGACAGGGCATGTGGACACCGTGGCAGATGTATGCCTGGGGCCTGGTTGGCTATGTTGGCGGTGCGCTGGCGCATGCCGGTGCGTTCGACCGTGCGGATGGAACCGTGCGCATGCCGGCGCTACTGACCTACGGCTTTGCTTCGGGTTTGCTGTACGGCGTGGTGATCAACGCGTATGACATCATTGGTTTTGTGCAGCCGCTTACTTGGGCGGGTGCCGTGGCGCGTCTTGCCACGGCAGTGCCGTTCGATATTACGCACGGCTTTGCGACCTGCGTGTTCTTGGCCGCCTTGTACAAGCCTTGGTGCCGTCGCATTAACCGTGTCGTCGTGAAATACGGGCTGTAAGGCATTTCGCGTTTCCTCGCGAACTTGCGGTGGAATAGTTCTCGTTTTTGGCTATTTGCTGCCCAAACAGGAACTATTCCACCGCAGCTTATAGGGGGAGAGGGGTCACATGATCTGTTTTCCTCCGTCCCCCCAGGAATTACTTGGGGCTAGAGCTCTAGCGTGAGGGTGACGGGGCAGTGGTCACTGCCAAAGATGTCGCCGCGGATACCGGTGTCGCGTACGTTGTCGGCGATTGCGTCGCTTACCAGGAAGTAGTCGATGCGCCAGCCTGCGTTGTTCTTGCGGGCATTAAAGCGGTAGCTCCACCAGCTGTAGACGCCCTCGACGTCGGGGTTTGCCGCGCGCCAGGTATCGGTAAACCCGGCGTTGAGCAGCTCGGTAAACTTGCCGCGTTCTTCGTCCGAAAAGCCGGCGTTGCCGCGGTTGGACTTGGGGTTCTTAAGGTCGATCTCCTCGTGTGCCACGTTAAAGTCGCCGCAAGTTACGACGGGCTTGCCGGTCTCGCGCTCAAGCGCGCTCAAAAAGCCGCGGTAGGCATCGTCCCAGGCCATGCGCACATCGATGCGCGCGAGTTCGTTTTGCGCGTTGGGCGTGTAGACATCCACAAACCAAAACTTGTCGAACTCGAGCGCACAGACGCGGCCCTCGGTTGCGGCTTGGGCGACGAGTACGGTCGCCTCGCCCTCGCCGGCGTAGGGTAGCAGCGCGTCGGCGTGCAGCACGCGCAGCGGTTCCTGGCGGCTAAAGACCGCAGTGCCCGAATAGCCTTTACGCTCGGCGTAGCTCCAGGTTTGGTGATAGCCGGGCAGGTCAATATCAACCTGGCCTTCTTGCAGCTTGGTCTCTTGCAGCGCCAGGATATCGACGTCGAGTTCTTGCGCGATCTGGATAAAGCTCGGGTCCTTTTTGAGCACGGCGCGCAGGCCGTTGACGTTCCACGAGGCGAAAGTGTAAGTCTGAGGCATGGTGTCCTTTCGACGGGGTTGGCAGGCTTAAGATTAGCGCAACAGGGGCGGGGTGGGCTCCGCGCATGCTGACTTAAAGGACGCATGCAGGGACGTCGCTCAACGCTGCCCGACCAACATGGACGGAGGACAAACATGACGCAAGCGATAACAGATCCCAAGCAGGCCTCCGCCGCGCTGGCGGAGCTGTTCAATACCCACGAGCGCGTGGTGTTCTTTGGCGGCGCGGGCGTTTCCACGGCAAGCGGCATTCCCGATTTCCGCAGCGTGGACGGCCTGTATCACCAGCAGTTTTCCTATCCGCCCGAGACCATGCTCTCGCACAGCTTTTACAAGGCACACCCGGCCGAGTTCTTCGACTTTTACCGCACCAAGATGATCGCGCCTGGCGCCAAGCCTAATCGCTGCCACACCAAGCTGGCCGAGCTGGAACGCGCGGGCAAGCTCAGTGCCGTGGTGACGCAAAACATCGACGGCCTGCACCAGGCGGCCGGCTCGCAGCGCGTGTTCGAGCTGCATGGCTCGGTCCACCGCAATATCTGCCAGGCGTGCGGCGCGGTCTATGGTGCCGATTGGATTTGCGCGCGCGAGCACGAGGATGCCGCGGGCGTGCCCGTGTGTCCCGTGTGCGGCGGCCGCATCAAGCCCGACGTGGTGCTCTACGAAGAGCCGCTCGACGAGCGCGTGCTCACCGGCGCCGTTGCCGCCATTGCCGCGGCCGATGCCCTCATCGTGGGCGGAACCTCGCTCGTGGTGTACCCGGCGGCGGGCCTCACGCGCTACTTTACCGGCGATACGCTGGCCATTTGCAATTTGGCGCCCACCGATCAGGATGCAAATGCCGACCTGCTGATTTCTTGCGACATCGCGGCCGCGTTTGCGTTCTAGCCCGCGTGCGCGGATACAATAGAAAGACTGATTGCAAAGCGACCCCGCCGCCAGCGCCCGAGCGCGGCGGCGGGGGCATTTTAGGAGGATGTTCATGGCGAACGATAGCAAGACATGGCGGTGCGGAAAGTACGAGCTCAGCTTTGACCGTCCGCGCATCATGGGCGTCCTCAACGTGACGCCCGATTCGTTTAGCGATGGCGGCGAGCACTTCGATCCGGATGCCGCGATTGAGTACGGCTTGGCGATGCTCGACGCCGGTGCCGACATCATCGACGTGGGCGGCGAGTCCACGCGCCCCGGCTTTACCCCGGTCAACCCCGACGAGGAGGCTCGCCGCGTGCTGCCCGTGGTGCGCGCGCTGGCCAAGGAGGGCGCCATCGTCTCGATCGACACGCGTCACGTGGCGGTTGCCAAGGCGGCCGTGCGCTGCGGCGCCTCGATCGTCAACGACGTGACCGGCTTCACCGACCCCAAGATGGTCGAGTTTGTTAAGACGGGCACCTGCGGCGTCATCGTGATGCATGCCGGCGAGGTCGCCGCGCCCGCGCGCACGCACGCAACGGTGCAGCTCGATACCTCGGCAGCGGCGTTTGTTGCCGAGAAGGCACGCGAAGCGGCTGCCGAGGCCGCGCGCGAGGCCGAGAAGCCGGCCCGTCGCCGTCGCGGCAAGTTGCTGGGCGAGCCTAAGCCGGAGGCCAAGCTTCCGGGCGGCGTGGTGCAGCCCTCGTTGCCGTTTGGTGAACCGGAGCCCACGTCTGAGCCCGCAAGCGAGCAGGAGGCGCCCGCCGTCGAGCAGGCTACTGCCGCCGAGACCGTCGCACCCGCGCCCGAGGCCGCGCCCGCAGCCACCGAGGCCGCATCGGAGCCCAATGACCACTTGGCCGCCATGATGCGCCGCAGCGCCCGCCGCGAGGAAGCCTACGTGCCCACCTCGCAGCTCCGCCGCTTCACCCTGCCCGATTCTGCGCCCATCATGCGCCGCGTCATGGGCTTTCTGTCCGACCAGGCCCGCACGCTCATCCATGCTGGCGTGTCGCGCGACCGTATCTGCATCGATCCCGGCCCGGGCTTTGGCAAGACGGCCAACGAAGACATCGTCATCCAGCGCGAGACCGCCAAGATGGCGTCGCTGGGCTATCCGCTCATGTGCGCCGTGTCGCGCAAGCGCTTTGTGGGCGCCGTCTCGGGCGTGACCGAGGCCGCCGAGCGCGATGCCGCCACGTTTGGTGTGTGCCTGGGCGCCATCCAGGCCGGCGCCAACATCGTGCGCGTACATGACGTTGCGGGCTTTGCGCAGTTCCTGAACGGTTACTGGGCCGTTGCCAAACCGCAACCGCGCCGCGCGTTTGTGGCCGTGGGTTCCAACCTGGGGCATCGCTGCGACAACATTCGCGCTGCGCGCGACATGATTGCCGAGATTCCGCTGACCTGCGTGTCCAACTGCTCGCGCATCTACGAGAGCGAGCCGGCCTACGAGACGCGCCAGGACGCGTTTGCCAACGCCGTCATCGAGATCAAGACCGAGCTGGCTCCACTGGTGCTGCTCGACGAGCTTATGAAGATCGAGGCCGAGCTGGGGCGTGACCGCTCCAAGAAGGCCAAGGTCAACGGCCCGCGCACCATCGACCTGGACCTGCTGTGGATGGACGGCGAGACCCACGGCGGCAAGAAGCTGCGTCTGCCGCATCCGCTGATCGGCGAGCGCGACTTTGTGCTGGTGCCGCTCGAGGACCTGATGCACGACCCGGCGCGGTTCTTCCGCTACAACGGCGTCGAGGTCAAGGAGCCCGAGGATCGCGTGGGCCATATCGCGGGCGAATTGGGGCGTATGTAGATGATCGAGATGAATGCTGTTGCCGCCGGTACCGAGCTCGACGCGGCGCGTGACGCGGGTCGCGAAGGTGTGTCCGCGGGCTGGTGTGCTTGGAGCGCGGGCGAGGCGTCGTTGACGTTTTCGCTGGTCGTGCGTCCCGATGTGAACATGCACGCCTTCCACGGCCTGCCGTTTGTGGCCGCAATGGGCATGATGGACGCGCTTGCGGGCACGGCCGCAATGCCGGGCCTGGGGCTTGCCGGCAAAGTGGGCATCCAGTGGCCGAGTGACATCGTGTGCGGCGCTCCTGCGTTTGAGACGTCGCTCGCGCGCGTCGCCGTCAACGGCGGTGCCGGTGCCGCGGGCATGTTCGGTGCCGTGACGGTGGATATTGAGCGCGCGGCGCTGGGCGAGCTTGGCGTGGATGTGGCCGATGAGGCGCTGGTCGAGGCATTGGCCGCGGCGGTGCTTGCTCGCGTGGGCACCTGGGCAGTTGTTGCCAACACGCCGCAGGGCGCTGCCGGTCCGCTGGCTCCCGTGCTGGGCGAGTATTTCGACATGGTGCCGCTGCTCGGTCGCCAAGTTGCGGCGGTGTCGCCCAACGGCTTGCCACTTGCGGTCGGCGTGTTTGCGGGCCTGGACATCTGGGGTCGCGCGACCATTAAGACCGACGCCGGCGAGCAAGAGTTTCCGCCCGAGGCCGTACGCATCCGCGGTCTGTAGCGCGAGGCGCCCGCACCCAAAGACAACGATGACAACGAAGCCCTTCTCGGCCTGCACCGGGGAGGGCTTTCGCGTGACTGCAGGGTGGCATCTCGGTTCTATTCCTCAAAACTGAAAAATTTTCGTTTTTGAGGAATAGAATTAAGCCAGCTCGGCCTTTAACGAGGTATATTCGTTGCAGAGTCTATTCCTCAAAACTGAATAATTTTCGTTTTTGAGGAATAGCGATAGAAGACCGCAGGGAGGCACCAATGAAACTCATCAATAGAACGTCATATATGGACACGTTGACGAGCCTTATTGGCGTACCGGACATCAAGGTCATAACGGGCATTCGCCGTAGCGGTAAGTCAAAATTGCTCGAGGCCCTCCGCGATTACGTGGAGGCAAATCTGTCCAATTCGAATGTCATCCATATCAATTACAACCTCGACGAGTTCGAGGGCCTGCTCGAATATCATGCCCTGCTCGCCTATGTGAAAGAGCATCGAGTGTCCGACAAGCAAAACTTCCTGCTTATCGACGAGGTTCAGATGTGCGACGGCTTTGAACGCGCGATCAACAGCCTCCATGCATCCGAGCAGTACGACATCTTCATCACCGGATCGAACGCCTTTTTGCTGTCGAGTGATCTGTCGACGCTCTTTACGGGGCGCACGTTCGAGATCGAGGTTTTCCCATTCTCGTTTGAGGAGTATCGCTTCTATAGTGACGAGGGCGAGGTCGATCGCGACTTCGATGAGTACGCGAGAACCGGCGGTATGTCCGGCTCTTACCCTTATCCACTGCAGGAGCAGCGCTACCAATATCTCTCCAATGTCTTCAAAACGCTCATCGTGAGGGATATCGTGCAGCGGCATAACGTGAGAAACGAATCGGCACTGCTGCGCATTGCCGATTACATGATGGACAACGTCTCCAACATAACGTCGGCACGCAACATTACAGATGTTTTGAATGCGGATGGGCTAAAGATTACGAACAAGACGGTCGGCACGTACATGGGGTACCTGTGCGATGCGTTTGCCTTCTATAAAGTTCGTCGGTACGACATTCGCGGCAAAAAATACCTTAAGAGCGGCGAGAAGTATTACCTGGCAGACCACGCGTTCAAATACGCACTGCTTGGTACACGTGATATGGATTGGGGACGCGTATACGAGAACATGGTGGCCATCGAGCTGCTGCGCCGCGGATACGAGGTATACGTCGGTGTGCTCTATAAAAAGGAAATAGACTTTGTAGCAATCAAGCGAAGCGAGAAGCTCTACATTCAGGTGAGCGACGACATCAGCTCGGATAAGACGTTTGAACGCGAGATTTCGCCACTGCTGAGCATTGGCGATGCGTATCCCAAGATGATTCTCGCCCGCACGCATCACGAGGCCACGGATCGCGATGGGGTGCAGATCGTGGACCTGGCGAGGTGGTTGTGCGGCGAGGCTTAGCAGAAAGTCCTATTCCTCAAAAACGAAAAAATTTCGATTTTGAGGAATAGGACCGATGCGTTGCCTAGTTCGCCGCTCGCGCTCGTGCTCGACTTAAGCCCCTGTCCTATCCCAGCTCCTGCATGCGGCGGTAGATTTCGCAGATACCCTTGATGGTGAGCTGTCCGTCGACCACGTCGAAGGCATCGGTCGAATCGGCGACGATGCTGGCGAGACCGCCCGTGGCGATAACGGTGGCATCCTCGCGGCCCAGCTCGCGCTTCATGCGCGCGACCAGGCCCTCAGCCATGGCGGCGGCGCCCGTTACGGCGCCGACCTTGATGCACTCCTCGGTATCGCGGCCGATGGCGTGCTCGGGCGCCTCGAGCGGCACGCTGGCGAGCTTGGCGGCACGGGCGGCAAGCGCGTCCATGGAGATGCGGATGCCCGGCGCGATCGCTCCGCCAATGTAATAACCGTCCTCATCGATGACGTCGATATTGGTCGCGGTGCCAAAGTCCACCACGATTGCCGGCGCGCCGTAGAAAGTCTCGGCCGCAACGGCGTTGGCGACGCGATCGGCACCTACGGCCTGGGGGCGCGCCGCGCGCAGCTTGGTCACCGCGGCCGTCTGCGGCCCGATGACGATGGCGTCCGCGGCAATGCGGTCGGCCACGGCGTGCCACTCGCGCGAGAGCTGCGGCACCACGCCCGCAAAGGCGATTGCGTCGACCGCATCGAGCGAAAGGCCGTACATCTTAAAGAAACCCATCAGGCGCACGTGGATCTCGTCGGCGGTATAGGAGCGGTCGGTGGGCATACGCCACGACTGCACCAGCTCGTCTCCGTCAAACAGGCCCATGGCCGTCTGCGTGTTTCCCATATCGATAGCGAGCAGCATGTCTACTCCCAGTGTTGGCATAAAAGGACGCGCACCATTGTATACGCGCCGCCGACGGCGCTCGGCTGCGATTCGTTTACGGTGATAGGGGCTGAGGGGTTTTAAATATGAAGGAATTATGCTCTACGAGATTTTCCTTGCCGCTTACCGAACTCCCGCGTAATATTCTTTCTTGCGCACATGAAGCGCCCAGACATTGCGGGGTGGAGCAGTCTGGTAGCTCGCCGGGCTCATAACCCGGAGGTCGTAGGTTCAAATCCTGCCCCCGCGACCAAGACTTTTAGCAGCTCAGAGGCATTGTTTCTCTGGGCTGTTTCTTTTTTGACTTTCAATCTTGGTCGAATTTTGGTCGAAATCAATTAATAACGGCATTTTTCGAACAGGATGCCTGCTTGAACCATCTCCACACTGGTTGACGCCGGTTGGCGACGAGTTCAGCAGGACCGTTCGGCGCTCCTCCACACTTTCTGCGCTTTATTTGAGAGTTACCAGACAAGAATGACGAAGTCCCTCTAGCTCTGGCGGGCCTATGCCGTGGGCATGGGTGGGGCCCCACCGGGGGCGGGCCTTATTTGGAAAGAGGCAGTTACAAGACCGTAGATTGCTCTTGGTCGAATTGGCCTGAAATGAGATTCGGGTCGCTACGCCCATTATCTAAAATGGTGACATCTGAGCTGTAACAAAGGCGCCGCTATATGAATACGGTCTACGATGCTCTTGACCCTATCGTTAACGGGTTGGTATCGAACAATCTAGCGCGATGTTGGGGATGAGCTGCGGCAGTACGACGCTTTTGGCCGACCGGCTGATAAGTGGGCTGATAGGCCCTCTCGTCTCTACGCTATCTGCCACGAGTTTTCGGGAGCGCGCGAGATGCCGATGACGTTCGAGGAGGCCGAGGAGGAGCAGGAGCGCGACCCTTGGGAAGATGAGCTCATCAGTTTCGTCTTCACGGACAGCGGCATAATCGCCGCGGCGTTGACGAACGGCACCTGATAGCGCCTCTCCGCGGATCGAGTGGTTCGTTTTTCAAGGGAAGGGAAACCGCATGGCTAAGAAGAGATATATTTTGCTATTCGTGTATCCGTGCGAGCTGAAGGACGTCGACGAACGTCGTGGGCTCCTGCTGCGTTCGTTTGACGGCGAGAGGCTCTACAACGGCACTGGATTATCGGTCGAGAGGGCGGCGGATGAAGACCTATAACCTGGACACCATCAAGAAGGTCCCCTTGCGCGAGGTGTGGCCGCATGAGGCCCACGACTTCACCAAGTGGCTGGCCGAGGAGCAGAACCTCGCAACCCTCGGGACGGCGGTCGGAATCGAGCTCGAGCTCATAGAGACTGAGTCCTCGGTCGGATCGTTCAACGTGGACATCTACGCGCAGGAGTCCGGTACGGGCCGCAAGGTGATCATCGAGAACCAGCTCGAGGACACCAACCACGACCACCTCGGCAAGGTGATCACGTACGCCGCCGGCAAGGGCGCCGAGGTCGTCATCTGGGTCGTGGCGCATGCCCGCGACGAGCACCGCCAGGCCATCGAGTGGCTCAACCAGCACACCGACAGCGACTTCGGGTTCTTCCTGGTCGAGGTCGAGCTCTGGAAGATCGGGGACTCCCTGCCCGCCCCGCGCTTCGGCGTGGTCGAGCAGCCGAACGAGTGGACCAAGACCGTGAAGCTCTCCGAGGGGCTCAGCGAGACCGAAAAGGTCAAGCTGGCGTACTGGACGGCCTACCGCGAGGTGGCGGGCGGCCATCCGGAGTTCCTCAAGGAGTTCAGCCCGCAGAAGCCCAGCAAGGACCATTGGTCGACGCTTCGCCTGGGGGTCTCGGCATACCATCTCGCCCTGCTCATCGATACGCACAAGGGCCGCACGGGCATCGAGCTGTACGTGGACGACGACAAGGAGATCGGGCACCGCGCCATCGCCAACAGCGGGATCTTCGAGGAGCGCCTCGGGCTGACGGCGGCACCCTTCGATGCGAAAAAGGCCTCGGGACTGCGCTTCTACAAGGCGGGCCACCCCATCAAGGGCCACCAGGACGCATGGCCGGGGTACATCGAGGAACAGCTCGGATGGTCCCTCGAGATGAAAAAAATAATCGCGGAGATCGAGCTCTAAAAAACGCCTCGGCAGTAAAATGCAGGGGCGTTTTCTATTGACGGGATTCAGCGCCGGCCCGTTTCGGTCCGGATGCGCCGCTCGGCCTCTTCGAGGTCCCTGACAATCCTTCCCAGCGCCATGTAGTAATGCGCGAAGACCGGGTCCTCCTTGCCGGACCGGTTCTCGCAGTAAAAGAGCATCGACTCATGAAGGCAGGCGAGCTCGTAGACGATGTCTTCGAGTTCCATATGGCTCCTCTCGAAAAGTGAATAGCGGTTCAGATGGTATCGATGTTGGGCGTGGGCTGCCGGCGTCCGCCGTGAATCGGCCACGGCTCCGCGGCCGGGTGGCACCTCCGCTACGCCGCGTCAAGGGGGCCCATGAGACCCCGCACAAACCTCCGCTCCGCTCCGGTTGGTGGAGGTCGTCATGGACCTCCCTTGACCCGTCTTCGCTCCGGTGCGGCTTTGCAGGGAGCAAAGCCGACGACGACGCACGGCGTCGCCATTCGGCTTTGCCCGCAGGGGCGAGATGTTGAGGGCAGGTTGCCCGGAACGGAGGAAGACATGCAGCAGCTGATGACCGAGGAAATCGCCAAGACGGTGCCGAGGCTCTACGAGCAGGACGGGGCAGAGGACCCCACAGTCTACGCCCACTACTTCTCGTGCGTGAACGGATGGGACTGGTGGCTGCTCGAGTTTGACGGAACGGACGAGGCGTTCGGCCTCGTCGAGGGCTACGACGACGAGCTCGGCTACTTCAGCATCAAGGAGATGGCCGAGCTGAACCGCCAGATGGGGTTTGCCGCCGTCGAGCGCGACGAGCACTTCTCCCCGAAGCCGCTCAGCGCCGTCAGGAGGAGGTAGCCGCATGGTCACGGTCGAGTTCGACTCCATGGGCGAGGCGGTCCGCCTCGCCCTCGTGGCCGATGAGTACGTGGGCGGCGGCCTGGCCGTCCTCCTCCTCGACGCCACGAACCCGCGCTCCGAGGGCTACATGGCCGAGTGGGGCGTGCTCACGGCGAACGTGCCGGCGGCGGCCGAGTGGTGCCGCGGACGCGGCAACATCGCCATCGACGCCGACGTGCCCGCGGCGCTCCTCGAGGCGCTCGAGGCCGCCGGCTTGCTCCGCATGGCCGGCCGCTCGGCGGCGTCCGGGATGGCCCGCTACCCGCTGGCCACGGTCGCCGGGCACGTCCTCGCCGACATGGGCGGCCTGCCCGAGACCCTCGAGGAGGCTCTCGGCTCGACAGTCGTCATCGAGTACGAGTCGGGCGGCGACGGCGGCGCGTTCGAGGTGGGGACCGCGCCGGCCGGATCGGCCGAGCTCGAGCGACTCATCGCCGCCGCGAGGTCCGAGGCCGATGCGTTGGCGGGTGCCGGCGGATGGGCTGCCGTCCGGGTTGGGTTCGGGGATGCCGAGACCATCGACTGCGAGACGGGCCGGACGGTTTACGTCGCGGGGTGAAATGGGAGGAGGGCGCGGGCGCGGTCCGGATGGGCCGCGCTTTTCCTTTCCCGGGGATGCGGAACTCCCACCGTCCAAGTGCCTCGGACGGTGGGAGCTGGATACGACGATATACTGCGCGTGCAACGGGGACACGCGCCTCCTTTTCGGTTGACTCCACCAGTTCGTACAGAGA
>NZ_JBDGAV010000028.1:0-22542 GCF_040910325.1 Collinsella aerofaciens
GGTGGCCATTATTCGGTGACCGGGATTGGTCAAAATAGTTTGACTATTAGCGGCTAAAATCGCCCGGCGCTAACAAATCTTTCACAGCCATGCTGTAAGCTAAACGCAAACAAGAACGAATGACGAGGTTTACATGAGCAAACATCTTAAGTTATTTTCGGCATTGTTGGTGCTGATGGTCCTTGCGCCCATTTCTGTGTTTGTTTTCCCCTCGAACGCGGAAGCTGCGCGGTCCCTAGTTGAGAATTCCTGGCGTTATGAGGATGGGCAATTGGTCGCAGAGGATGCTTCTTCCGAAGAAGATGGAATAGCCTTATTGTCCATGGACATTCTTCCCGATGGGGCTACGGCGCAGGGCATCGATGTCAGTGAGCATCAAGGACGTATTGACTGGAATGCTGTTAAGGCTTCTGGTATCGATTTCGCTATTCTGCGTGTTGGATTTGGCGCTCCATCTTGGGGCGGTCGAGTTGACTATCAATTTAATCGAAATATTTCTGAGTGCGAGCGACTCGGAATTCCCTACGGCGTCTATATCTATTCATATGCTTTTGATAATCAGCAGGCAGCCGATGAGGCATCAATGGTGATCAATTGCCTTTCTGGACATAATCCAAGATTGCCGGTGTATTACGATCTTGAGGATAACTCGATAATTGCAAATGGACGTCAAACCGGAATTGCATCGAGGGCGCAGGTTTTTTGTAATAGGATTTCTGCCGCAGGATATGAGCCTGGTATTTATGCAAATTTAAATTGGTTTAACAACATTTTGACTGACTCTGTATTTAAGAGTAGCTCTTGGGATCATTGGATTGCTCAATATAACTCGCAATGTGACTATACCGGCAATTACAGTTTTTGGCAGTATAAGAGTAACGGAAAAGTCCCTGGAATCAACGGCAACGTTGATATGAACTACGCGTATGTTGATGTCTCCCTTTATCATTGGCAACTAATTGACAGCACCTGGTATTATGCAGCCTCCAACGGCAAGGCGTATGCCGGATGGTTGTTTCAGAGCGGCACGTGGTACTGGCTCGAGCCCGACGCGGGCGGTGCCATGGCAACCGGCCTTCACGAGTGCAACGGCTCCCTGTACTGGTTCAATTCGTCCGGCGCCATGGCGACCGGGTGGGTCCTCGACGGCGGGACCTGGTACTACGCGACTGGCTCCGGCGTGCTGGCGCGCGGCCCCGTATCCGTCGGCGGCGTGCCCTACTGCTTCGACGCCCGGACGGGGGCCATGCTGACGGGCTACCAGACGGACGCGCAGGGCGTCCGCCGCTACTTCGGCAGCTGCGGCCCCCTTAACGGCTGGGGCCTCGTCGACGGCTCCTGGTACTGGTTCGCGAACGGCATCGCCTCGACCGGCTGGCTTTACACCGGCGGCTCCTGGTACTGGCTCGACCCCGACGCGGGCGGCGCCATGGTGACGGGCCTTCACGCATGCAACGGCTCCGCATACTGGTTCAACTCCTCCGGCGCCATGGCGACCGGGTGGGTCCTCGACGGCGGGACCTGGTACTACGCGACTGGCTCCGGTGCCCTCGCCTCCGGCTGGCTCAACCTAAACGGTACGTGGTACTGGCTCGATCCCTCGACGCACGTCATGGCCACCGGGCTCCATGGGTGCAACGGCTCCATGTACTGGTTCAACGGCTCCGGCTCGATGGCGACCGGATGGGTCCTCGACGGCGGAACCTGGTACTACGCGACGGGCTCCGGCGCGCTGGCCTCCGGCTGGGCATATGTCGGCGGCGCCTGGTACTGGCTCGATCCCTCGACGCACGCTATGGTTACTGGTGTTCAGCAGATCGACGGGGCACAATACTCTTTTGCTAGTAATGGTGCTTGGCTCGGCTAGCAACTCTTCTTTAATTGCTTTTTTCTAATTACATATTGCTCTTAGCTATCCATTTGTAGACTATGTTTATGTAAAAATTGGTTACTACTGGGGGCTGACATGGCAAGGAAAAAGCGAATAACATTAATCCTAATCATTCTTTCAACTCTACTGCTCGCTGGGCCCGGTGTGGTTGATATCGCGAACGCAGAATCCATAAGCTCCTCCATCCCTACTGATTTTGAGCAGCAATCCGTCTCCTCGACTCTTAATTCTTCCGATTCAATCAATGATGGGTCTGCTCAAGAATCCGTTAAATGGAATCAGGGTTGGAATTCGTTTGACGGTAACTGGTTCTATGTGGATTCAGTTAATCCGGTCTCGCTGCATTCTGGCTGGCTCTATACCAATGGGGCCTGGTACTGGCTCGACCCCTCGACGCATGCCATGGCCATCGGGCTCCATGAGTGCAATGGCTCCGCGTACTGGTTTGACGCCTCCGGCGCGATGGCGACCGGGTGGGTGCTCGACGGCGGCACCTGGTACTACGCGACGGGCTCCGGCGCCCTCGCCTCCGGCTGGCTCAACCTAAACGGTACGTGGTACTGGCTTGACCCCTCGACGCACGCCATGGCTACCGGCTTTCACGAGTGCAACGGCTCACTGTACTGGTTTAATGCGTCCGGCGCGATGGCTACCGGATGGCTCCTCGACGGCGGTACCTGGTACTACGCGACGGGATCCGGCGCGCTGGCGCGCGGCCCCGTATCCGTCGGCGGCGTGCCCTACTGCTTCGACGCCCGGACGGGGGCCATGCTGACGGGCTACCAGACCGATGCGCAGGGCGTCCGCCGCTACTTCGGCAGCTGCGGCCCCCTTAACGGATGGGGCCTCGTCGACGGCTCCTGGTACTGGTTTGCGAACGGCATCGCCTCGACCGGCTGGCTTTACACCGGCGGCTCCTGGTACTGGCTCGACCCCGACGCGGGCGGCGCCATGGTGACGGGCCTTCACGTGTGCAACGACTCAGCGTACTGGTTCAGCGCCTCCGGCGCGATGGCGACCGGATGGGTGCTCGACGGCGGGACCTGGTACTACGCGACGGGCTCCGGTGCCCTCGCCTCCGGATGGCTCAGCCTAAACGGTGCATGGTACTGGCTCGACCCCTCGACGCATGCCATGACCACGGGCGTTCAAACTATCGGATCATGTGAATACATATTTAATAGTACCGGCAAGATGATGGCTAATTGCTGGTCAAACGGTGATGGGTCTTGGATGTATCATTCGTCATCCAGCGGCGCAATTGACCTTAAAGGCATAATGACCGATTCGGGAATCCAGCTGATTGACGATGACGGTAATGCCAGAACGGGCTGGATTGAGAGTCAGGGTTCTCGATATTATTGTTCTGCTAATGGGGTAATTCTGACTGGATGGCAGCAAATTGCTGGGTCTTGGTATTACTTTAACTCGGATGGTCGAATGGCGACCGGCTGGCTTAACGATGGCGGTAACTGGTACTGGCTAGATTCCGCTTCTGGCATAATGAAAACGGGATGGCTTTCCCGTGGGGGCACATGGTATTACCTTGATGCCGCACGTGGGGGAGTAATGTTGAGCAACGGTTGGTATTGGATCGGCTCTACTGACTACAAGTTCAGTTCATCCGGCGCAATGGTTGGCGCTTGGGTCGATGTCCCGTGCTATTCGCAGTACCCGGAACTTCCTACTGGCTGTGAGTCGGTTGCCCTTACAAACTTGCTTAACTACTATGGTTTCGGTTTAGGTAAGACGATTATTGCGGATTACTATTTGCCCAAGGGAAGTAATGGCAATTTTGTTACCGCTTTTGATGGCAATCCAAGGCGTAGCAGCGGGGGTCTCATGGGATGCGTCGCACCTGCGATTACTATTGCTGGTAATAACTTTCTGCGTGCTGCTGGAAGTGCCAAGCAGGCAAAAGACGTCTCTTTCTCGTCAATTTCTTCCATTAAGAACAGGCTGACCTGTGGTCAACCTGTTGAGATGTGGAATACCGAATGGGGAAGTTGGCCAGGAGGCCGTTATGCTGCGCGTTGGTATAACGGGCATTCCTATGGTCTGTGGGGCGGTAATCATGCCGTAGTCCTTAAAGGCTATGATGACGAGCAGGGAATTGTCTATCTTTCGGATTCGATTAACGGCAATGTTACGCGAAATGCCCAAGTGTTCTTCGGCACGTGGCAACAGATGGATAGCCAGGCCGTGGTAATTGAATAGCCATGATGCTAAAAGGGGAGAGCTCGACGAGCTCTCCCCTTTTGCTACATTGTTAATCTAGCTACGCCGTCTTCTTACGTCCAAATAGTTCGTCCCAGTTACTGGCTGCCAAAACTGTTCCGCATACAATTACAACGCAGCAGATTACGGATGCCATGTCGGGAATTGTTCCAAGCAAGATCAGGCCAAAGACCACTGACCATGCCGAATAGGAGATATTCAGAGCCATCGCACGCGCTGCTCCGATTGCCGCAATGCCCTTGTAATAGAACAGATAGGATGCAGTTCCTGCGAGTCCGGCGAGTGCAATAATCAATGTGGGCATGCTTGGGATAGCGCCCAACGTGAAATGCCATGCTCCGAAGAGGGGGAGTACGAGCGCTCCATAAACAAGCGCACTTGTAGTTTCGCGGATTTGCAAAGCTGTTTCGTCATCAACGGCATCATCTTTCATTCCCCATGCGCACAGCACCGCTTCGGATCCCCATCCAATAACGGCAAGCACTGCGCCGAGTAAGCCGAGGGGGGCATTTGCAATCTCGCTCGATCCGGCCGATAGATAGCCCATCGTCATTACACCGCAAAGAGCAACGAGAAGGGAAAGAATCTGGCCTTTGCCCATTTTCTCCTTCAGCAGTACGAAGGAAAGGAATGCTCCGACTGCGGGATAGAAGGCGGAGATGATTGCCGTGTAGGCAGCTCCGATGTTATTAATTGCCAATACGTAGCCGGTCATTCCGATAGGTCCACCGAGTAGGGCGCCGGCGATGACGACCTTGCCCGAACGAGTTTTAAGTGCAGCGAGCGTGTCTTTTAGTCTGCCTCGGACTCCCATGTAGCCAAAGAGCCAAATTGCACAGAAGGCATCATGGAGAAAGGATCCCGCAATGGAGGCGCATGCAAGCGCTTCCGCCGATCCAATATAGGGCGCAAGCGCCAAGCCGATTCCAAGAATTACTGTATCAAGGCCCCAAAGAAGACCGCTAAAAAAGCCGAATTGCATCGTTACTCACCTTTCCGATAGATCTCCAGTGCCTTTTTGAGGTATTTGGCACCGTAATTGAAGTAGATATAGAGCCATTCGCCCACGAAGTCGCCTTCGGCTTCTTTCAGAAGAGACCAGAGGTACCAGCACCATCCTGCAAGGGCAATGTGCGCATAGTTATGCGCAATTTCGTTGTTTGTTGCCTTGCGCCCAAAATATGCATCAAGCGCGCGGTCGACTTCATCTTCGGAAAGCTCGCAGCAGACACTGCATGTTCCAAAATCGTTTGCGTAATCGCTCATGCCAGCATATTCCCAGTCAATGAGATAGTACTTGTCGTTCTCATCGATAAGGAAATTGAGGTAAAAGAAGTCATTGTGGCAAAGGCATTTTGGTGCATTATCGGCCTGTACAAAGTGCTCCAATTCATCGATTTCGGCGGACATTTCCCTGTAGCCTGGAATGTCGATGGGACCTTTTTCCAGAAGAAGTGATTCGTAGCGCTTCGCTTCGAGGTAGAAGTCAAATTCGGTTTCAACATTTGCACCACTCTCGTGAAGCGAACGACACATCTGCATCATTCGATTCATTTGGGCAGGATCATGCGGGTCAGGCTGCTTTGCGTTGGGTACAAACTTCGAAATTTTCCAACCACGCTTTGGGTCCTCATGAATGAACGTGTCGTCAAGGCCGAGCTCCTTGGCCTTTTTAAGTGCGGCTACTTCTCCATTTCTGTTAATAAGCAGTTCGGTCCCGACTCCCGGATGGCGGTAAACGTACTCTCCGTCATTGGTTCTAAAGTGGCACGATAGATTCGTAAGACCTTGTTTAAGGGGATAAACGTCGTGAATCTCTGATTTGGAGCAGCCGAGCACTTGCTCGATGTTATCGAAAATATCGGAGTCAACGTTTTCGATAAAATGCGGATCAAAGGCACGCAGCTCATCAAGAGAATCGAATTCGTTGATCTCGCCCTCAGGATACTTCTTGATAACCATATCGAGCTCCTTGATGTGCTCGATATATAGATCTTCCCAAAGCTTGTCCGTTGTTTCGGGCTTGTTATATTCCGTTTCGAGAATCTGCTTAAATGCAAGCGAGAAGGCTTTATCAAAGTAGACATGTCCGAGCATATACCAAGCATCGGAACCGCCAATCGTAACATTGGTAATTCTGTCCATTGCTCCGGTTTGAATGCACCATTCTTTGGTGGCGCCTTCAGCATATTGAGCAGAATAAAATGCTTTCCAAACGTATGCTTCGAACGGATTGTTTAGAAGGTAATCATCGCTTGAGCAAATATAGGTGTTGCCAAGCCGCTCTTTTACGCACATAAGCGATGCGTGGTTATTTTTGGATGCATATTCGTTGTTGACGACAATCGAGACGCCGAACTTGCTTTCGAGATAGAAGAAATATTCTTTTTTATAGCCGACAACGACGGTGATATTGCTGATACCTGCGTCTTGCAGCTGCCTAATCTGTCGCTCAATGAGGATCTCACCACGTACTTTTAAAAGGCCTTTGGGCTTTTCATACGAAATGGGAGCAAAGCGGCTCGAAAGCCCCGCAGCCAATATCACTGCGTTTTCAACCTTATAGGGATGAAGCGCTTCGTAACCGCCGTCGGTTAGGCTGTCCGATTCGAGAAGCCCCTCATTCGTGAGCTCTTTATTCGCTGCGTTTACTGATCCAAGTGAAAGGCCGGTGCGCTCGGCAACTTCTCGCTGGCTGGCATATGGGTTCTTTAGGTATTCGTACAGAACTGTAAAGTTACGCTTGGTCAGTTCCACTGCAGGCCTCCAATTAAGATGTTCATTGCTTAGGAAAAGAATAGAATGATTGAACGATATGTTCAATCAATTGTATTTAGCTACATAGACTGAACAGAAAGTAGCGAAAATCAATCTCGAAAGGTGGATTAAAATAACTAAATAGGATATCTGGGAGGGTCGCTTATGTATCGATTCGAAAAGAAGGCCACGCTTGTTTGTGCTGCTGCGTCATTAATCACTGCTTGCTGCTTGCCCCTGAGTGCGAATGTCGCGTTTGCACAGGATTCCGTTGAGGCTCAGAGTATTGAGTCAAAAGCGGATTTTTCTTCTGTGGTTTCCGATGATTTGCAACCTGATAATTCTTCCGTCATAAAAGATGGCTGGCAACGAGACGAGTCGTCTGGAGTTTGGTATTACGGAAAAAACGGTAAACACCAAACTGGCTGGCTGCAAAGCGGGGGCTATTGGTATTGGCTTGATCCGGCCAATGATGGTGCAATGCAGACAGGTTATTTCAATGTGACCGATGCTGGCGGATCGACTGCTTCGTTTTATGCGAATGACGGCAATGCCGCAACGCCTTTTGGCGCGCTATATCAGAACTGCTGGCTACGTAACTCAGATGGAAATTGGTTTTATGCCAATGCTGGAGGCGATTTAGCTGCTGATTGGTTTTATCAAGACGGCACATGGTATTACCTGGATCCTGCCACCCATATAATGCAGGTTGGTTTTGTCGACCTCGGGAGCGGGAAATACTATTTAGATGCCACTGGTGCTATGAAAACCGGCTGGATTCTCGTTGACGGGAATTGGTACTGGGCATATCCATCGGGCGCACTTGCTTCGTCATGGCAGACGATAGGTGGGACTCGCTATTATTTTGACTCTCAGACGCTGGCTATGTTCAAAGGTCGTCACGAGATCGATGGAAGTACCTACATTTTTGGCGACTATGGCCTCGTAAATGGATGGTTCAAAGATGGAGTAGATTGGTATTACTGCTCTAATGGTATTGCGGTCACTGGCTGGCAACTCGTTAACGGAACCTGGTATTATCTCGATCCGGCTTCCGACGGCAAAATGTCTGTTGGGTATTTAGACCTTGGCAATGCAGCATATTATTTGAATTCGAATGGGACTATGGCTATTGGTTGGGCTCAGTCCGAGGACGGCTGGTATTTTGCCTCTGAATCTGGCGCGCTTATTTCTGGCTGGTATAAAGAGGGCGTGAGTTGGTATTACCTGGACCCTGCTAGCCATCTCATGAAAACGGGCTTATTTGAGGTGGGCGGCAACGATTGTTTCGCAAACCTGAGCGGTAGACTTGTGGTGTCAAGCTGGATTACCGTTAAAGACGGCGTAGAAAGATATGCCGATGGCAATGGATATCTTTGCAAAGATGTGATCCGCGAAAACGGTACTATCCTAAAAACAGCTGGAGCTGATGGCTGGCAGGTTGCGTCCGGTTGGGTTAATGTTGCAAATCAAAGGTTTTATGCTGAGCCCGGAACGGGCGTCATTCATCGTGGATGGCTGCAGATTGATGGCGATTGGTATTGGCTTGATGCCGATTCTGGTGCGATGAAAACTGGATGGGTTTTTACTGACGGTGCATGGTATTACCTAAACGCCGACGGAAAAATGGCAACTGGTTGGAAATGCCTCAATGGAACATGGTATTACCTTGACTCCAACGGCAGCATGCATGTTGGCTGGCTTAAAGATTCGGGTAAGTGGTATTGGCTAGACGGCAGCGGTGCTATGGCAACAGGCGCAAGAACCATCGATGGCGTGCGTCGAATTTTCTGGAGCGATGGCCAGTGCGACAAGGTTGGCTGGCAAAATCCTCCGCAGTATCCCCAGGTCAGCTCTTGGACTGTTCAGTTGCCTAGCTACTGCACTGGCTACTTTACCTATGTGACTCCTTCTCGCATTTCTGTCGAAGCGACGCGGGAAGATTGCGTGAATGCCTTTATTCAGCGTGCTTACGAATATATCGGTACGCAATATATTGAGCCTTGGTCTACCGCTCCCGGCGGGGCTGTTGATTGCTCTGGTTTTGTCTTGCAATGTCTTTATGCTACTGGCATGGATATGGGTGTTTACAACCCTTATAACCATCGCTGGGATCCAAGCCAAACCTACAATTCGATGAATTGGTATCGAAGCAACATCTTTATGCCCGTGAGCACCAGCTCGATTCAGCGTGGCGATGTGATTTATTATCGCGGGCATATCGCAATCGCACTTGGCGGCGGTATGATGATTGACTCCTGGCCTCATCAGGGTGTCGGTATTCATCCCGTCAGCGCTAGGGGAAATGTGATCGGCGCAGCCCGTCCGTTTATCTAATTGATTCCTTGTAAGACAGTCGGTACCGGTTGGGGGCCTGAAATGAATGCTCGGATTGATCATCGAATTTGCTGGCGAGCAATCGGCTTGGTGCTACTATCCGCCTCGCTCTCGGTTTTCGCCCCCGCGTTTTCTTGCACTGCTTATGCCGTGGAAGAGGGGGCGGATAACGATATCGTAGAGCGCGACTCGACGGAAGGGTCGGGTGCTTTTGTCGGCGGTGGTCTCGCTCAAGATTCCAACGATTATGCTGGCAAAACAGCGGAAGATTCGAATCCACAGGTTGTCGAAAGCCAAGACTCGTCGACGACGGAAAAACTATCTGGATGGCAATGGGACGGTTTGTCCTGGTATTACTATCTTGACGACTGCCGTTTGACCGGAATGCAGAATGTTGACGGCTCGTTGTTTTATTTGGACCCCGCTCGTGACGGCGCGATGAGTTGCGGCTGGATTTTTACTGACAATAAGTGGTATTACGCGAGTCCATCAGGCGCTTTGGCAAATGGTTGGCAGCTTATCGGAGGCCAATGGTACTGGTTTGACTCCCTTGACGGCTGTTCCATGGTTACTGGGCGACGTGTTATCGATGGGCATCCTTATCTTCTTGGAACCTATGGACTGATTAATGGATGGTGTCTTGATAACGGTTTATGGTATTGGGGTAGCAATGGTGAAGTCTTAACCGGTTGGCTTCAAACTGGCAATAACTGGTATTGGCTTGATCCCGCCAATGATGGTGCTATGTCTAGGGGAATCGTTTCCGTTGGCTCATCACGTTATTATTTATCGGATTCCGGTGCAATGGCTGTTGGTTGGGCGTTTGATGGTACGGACTGGTATTACGCAGACGGTTCCGGCGCACTTGCGTCGGGCTGGCGTTCGGTGAACGGCGCTTGGTATTGGCTCGATATCGCAAATGACAATAGAATGGTTACCGGCTTTTTTTCCATCGGATCGAATCGGTATCATTTTTCTTCAACGGGAGCGCTGTCACTCGGCTGGTTTATGAGCGATGGAGACTGGTATTACGCTGAGCCATCTAATGCATCGGGTATTGTAAAGACGGGTTGGCTGAAGGACGGTAGCCAATACTATTATCTTGATCCTGCCGTCGACGGCAAAATGCTGCTCGGGCATTTTTCTGTAAATGGGAAAAGCTATTATGCAAAAGGCTCAGGCGCTGTTGCTTGTCGTGAATGGGTAGATGTCCAGGACTCGGTTCAGGATGGTCCGTCTAAGGCTTTTGCTGGTTCTGACTGCTCGTTGTGCGGAACATTGCGCAATGGGAAGTTATTTACTTCAAACGGCGATGGCGAATTGGTCGAAGCGCGCGGTTTCGTGACGCTTGGTGGCTGCATTTTCTATGCTGATCCGACTAATGGCTCCTTGAGCGTCGGCTGGCAGAACGTTAACGGAAAATGGTACTTCTTTGATGAGACCGCTGGCTATGCACGATCTGGCTGGCTGAGCAAGGATGGCTCCTGGTTCTATTTAGATCCATCTACTTACGTTATGAAAACCGGTTGGGTTGCCGTTAACGGATATTGGTATTACTTGAATTCGTCTGGTTATATGCAGACGGGATGGCTCAATTTGGGCGGCACCTGGTATTGGCTTGATGCTAGTGGGGCTATGGCTACTGGCTGGCGCGTTGTGGACGGATCCTGGAATTACTTCATGGCTAACGGCGCGTGGGTGTCAGACTATATGGACGCTAAAGCTCAAAGTTATTCAAGCAATACAAATTGGCTGATACTTGTCGATACGTCGCGTTGTATCACGAGCATCTACACTGGGTCATGGAATAATTGGTCCTTAAACCGTCGATATGTATGTTCGACGGGAAAAGCCAGTACGCCAACTGTGATAGGGGAGTACCAAGTCTACGGAAAGGGATACTCCTTTGGGCATGGATATACTTGCTATTACTACACACAGTTCTACGGTGATTATCTATTCCATTCTTCGCCCTACTACGTCAACAGTAACCGGGTGATGGATCCCACGATGGGCGTTCCATCCTCTGCAGGATGTGTGCGCCTTGAGATCCAGAACGCAAAATGGATTTACGATAACATTCCTTATGGAACAAAGGTTGTTACCTATTGATATTGGACAAGTGTCTTTAAAGGTGGGAGAAAGACACTGATTCTTAAGGGACTCTTTTCCAATTGAGGTGCTTTGATTTGGCAAGCGGTTTCATGAGAAGGCAGTCATAAACTGTATGCACTTCCGGTGCGCAGGATTTTAATTCTCTACGAGCTTCCTTTTCAGATTATTTTGAAAAGCCAACCATCTCGCTCCCTCTAGGGGGGCGAGATGTCGGTGTTGGTGTTAAAAATTACGGGAGCACCATTCAATTTGCCGCCATGTATTATCTAAAGGCCGAGCCTTCTCCTGTCTTTTTTGAGCGTAATAAACAACACCTTAAATCTCTAATGATTGCTTTGCTAATCTTGAAAACATGACTTTGGGAGGATTTTTGGAAATAGAAAAGGGAAATGGTACAGGCGTATGCGTACTTCTTTCAGCATATAAACCTGATCTTAAGTTTTTCGCCGCTCAACTTGATTCGATTGATGAACAAACGTTTCCGGTTACGCTTTTGGTCAGAAATGACTGCCCCGAATCGGCCTCTTTAGAGGGGTTTATCCAAGAGCATATAAAGAAAAACGCCTATCGTTATTATCATGGCGATAAAAATCTCGGTTATGTCAAATCGTTCGAGGCACTACTCTCTTTGGCAGAAGGGGATTACGTAGTATTTTGCGATCAAGATGATATTTGGGAGCCTAACAGAGTTCAAGTTTCGCTCAACCATATGCTAGAAGAAGGCTCAATTCTTGATGTTTGCGATAGATCGGTAATCGACGAAAACGGAAACATGCTGGTAGAGAGCTACAGAAAAGCTCATCCAAATTCGCCTGAAGTAAATTGGTGCTCCGGAGAGGATATTACTATTCAGGCTGCAAGTGTATGCTACGGCATTGGTATGGCTCTCATGCTAGATGCGAGTGCTGCTAAGTCGATGATTCCCTTTCCGGAATCCACTGCACATGATTTGTGGTTGACATTGGGCTGCAGCGAACTGGGGAAGTGCAGTTTTACAACGACTCCCTTGGTTAAGTATCGTCGACATGGCGGGAATGAAACTGGATTCCTTGCGGGTGTTGCTTCAAAAGACGATTGGTATTTAACAAGAGTTAAAAACAGGGTTGATACAGCTAAGCAATTTGCCGAAAGATTTCCTGATTCACCGCACCTAAAGGAAATAATGGGGTTCGCCGATGCAAGAGAGCGACGCTCCATAATTGGCTTGCTTAAATATCGACGAGCTTGCCCGTCCATTGCTAAAGCTGAAATCATTATGCGACTTGTACCGAATTGGCTGTTTCTTTTGATTTTAAACATGATTAAAGAAGCAAAATAGCTTCGTATCCGAATCGCGACTTGTTCAGAAGGGCGCTTATATTTGTGGAAGCCACAGAGAAGACTCTTTCGATTAAACACAATATGTTCTGGAATACCGTTGGCTCGTTGACGAATTTAGGCTGTCAATGGCTAATCACTATATTGGTCGTTCGACTGTCTGATGGATATAGTGCTGCTGGAATTTATTCCCTTGCTATGTCTATTTTCAACATGTTTTCTCAATTGGCCCAATACAGGATGTACACGGTACAAATTGCAGATGTTGAAAGGAAAAACTCTGCTGGTGAATACCTGACTTTTCGTTTCTTTACTACGTTTATGGCGTTTGCAATGTTGGCCGTCTATTCCATTGCGACGTGTCGTATTGATACGGTGCCTGCTGTTCTTTTGTATGCTCTCTATAAAACCGCCGGCTTAGTTATTGATGTCATGCATGCCAATGATCAGGTTGGCCATAGGATGGACTATATTGGGAAATCCCTCATAATGCAGGGCATTGGTTCTCTCCTTTCGTTCATTGTTGTCTTTGGGCTGTTAAATAGCCTCGAAGGTGCATTGTTGCTAATGACGGTAGTGACTATAGGTATCGGTGTTATTTACGATTATCCGAGATCAAATCGAATCTCTGCAATCAAACTTGGAATTACCCAAGCGAAGGTCAGAGCTTTCCTATGTGGCTGTTTGCCCATCGTTCTGGGCGGCATTGCTGCTTCTGCGGCGCCGAATATTCCAAGGCAGTATTTATCTTATACATTCGGAGATTCTGCTCTAGGCATTTATGCATCAGTTGCTGCTCCCGTGGCAATTATCCAAATGGGTGCGACGTATATCTATAATCCTTTATTAGGTTATTTAGTAGAGCGTTACTATTCTAGGGAAAAGTCCTTTTTTACGCTTATAGGTAAAATACTTGCCGGTATTTTATTTGTCGGCGTCATATCAGCAGTTGCGCTTTTCTTTTTCGGCAAATTATTGCTGTCTTTGTTTTATGGCGCTGGAATAGCCAAACATTCTGATCTCCTTCAGCCTATGTTGGCTTGTGCCTTTTTGACTGGCATTGCTTGGTTTGTCAACGATTTGCTGGTTTCTCTTGATAACTACCGAGGGGTATTTGTTGGCAGCATATTGTCCTTAATCAGTGCTGTTGCTGTCATGGCTCCCGCGCAAGTGTTGTTTGGCTTAAATGGCCCTACTGTAACGGCGCTTATATCCAATGCTATTTGCCTTATTTATCAGTCTTTTGTTTTGGGGAAACAGACGCAAGAATGGTTTGGGGAAAAGAGATAGGCCGATGATGTCTAAAGCTCACGCGCTATTAAAGCTTCAAAACACTGAATTGGATATCCTTCAGGTTGTCGCTGCATTCTGCTCTAAGCACGGCATCAGGTGGTGGCTTGATGGCGGAACATGTTTAGGAGCAATGCGTCATAGGGGGTTTATCCCTTGGGATGATGATATAGATATCGGAATGATGCGTTCAGACTATGACCGCTTTTGCTCTTTAGCCGAGGATGGTTTACCGGAAGGATATTCGCTCCATACATCGCGGAATACTATTGGCTATGCTGCGATGTTTGCTAAGGTGTATCGCGATGAAACTCGCTTCGAGAATCAGGAGGCTCGAGAGGCTTCCAGTTCGATGGGTATTTTTGTCGACATCTTTCCATATGACCAGCTCTATACAGATAAACGCCTTCGTGCAAAACAAGTCCGAACTGCATCAATTGCACAGAAAAGAGCTTATTTATATCACTCTTCTTCCATTGTTGTCCCTCATAAAGGGTTCCTTGGACAACTCGAGCAAATTGGTTGTTCTGCTATACACGTAGTGGAACGACTGGTTTCTCGAGGCGCATGCTCTTACCAGGATTTGTTCGACTCCTGTATTGCCGACTCAAATACGGGTGAGGTCTCTGATTATTGTCTGACGTTAAGCTGGCCGAATATGGCGCCAGTGCCTATTTCAGAGATTTTCCCTCTGAGCAGTGCGGTTTTCGAAGGCAGTGAATTCCCCGTTCCTCGTATGACGGATAAATATCTTACAACGATGTATGGCGAATGGAAGAAAATTCCGGAGCCGGAAAATCGACATACCCATCTTCCTCTTCTGCTTGACTTTGGGGATGGTGAAGTCTGGACTGCGCAGAATTAAGGATATGAAATCTTTACCAGATGAGGTTATGTAATGAGTTCTTCTATTTGTATTTTCACCCATCATTATCACCCGCAACTTAGTGGAATTGGTAATTTTGTCGATGGTCTCGCTCATGCCCTAGCTGCCCGCGGCGACAGGGTGGTTATCGTTACTAATGATTCAATGCGCGTAGGAGTCGGTCATTCAGTCGAAAACGGTCTCGAGATAATTCGGCTTCCATGTATTTCATTGCTTGATGGAAGGCTTCCTCTTCCCAAAAAAACCGGCGATTATTACCGGCTCCTGCAAAGCCTTGATGATTATGAGTGGGACGGCGTACTTATCAACACGAGGCTTTTCCCCCTCTCACTCGAAGGGCTGAAGTTTGCTGTGGATCATAACACTAGGGCCGTCGTTCTCGACCATGGTTCAGCGTATCTTTCTTTCAATCAGCCATTCCTTGATTATTTTGTGCGCCGATATGAGGATTGGATTACTGATCGCGTAAAGACGTTTGAACCTGATTTCTATGGGATTTCTTCTAAAAGCGTTGAATGGCTTCAGCATTTTAATATCGGTGCAAAGGGCGTAATATCGAACTCAATCAATGCTTCAATTTATAGGAGCATCTCTTCGGGTAGAGATTTCCGATCAGAATTAGGTGTCCCTCAGTCATCTTTAGTTGTGGCTTTTGTTGGGCGGTTTATTCCTGAAAAGGGAATTTATTCAATTATTGAGGCAGCTCGCGCAAAGGATATTACCAAGCGTGATATTTGTTTTGTTCTTGCAGGGGATGGTCCGCTGGCCAATGAAGTCAAGGAAGCCTGTTCGTCGAACTTGTTTTGGCTTGGGAGATGTAGCGCAGAGGACATTTCCTCCTTACTTCAGCAAGCAGATGTGCTTTGTCTTCCAACTCGGTCCGAAGGCTTTTCGACGGTACTTCTTGAGGCTTCAGCTTGCGGAACGCCTGCTGTGGTAACAGATGTGGGTGGCGCGCACGAGCTTATTCCAGATGATAGCTACGGCACGATAATTCAGTCCATGTCATCTGATGAGGTGGTTTCGGCATTATGCAGGCTTTTTGATGATCGAAAGCTGCTTTCTCTACAGTCTCGAAACTCTAGGGCCCTTGTTGAAAATCGATATAGCTGGGACGCCACTGCTATAGATGTCGAGAAGGCGTTTTGTATTTGCTAAGTGATACTTGGCTGGCTTTTACTTAGCTTTTGAGTGAAGTTGGATCTAAGACCCGAATTTGTTATTGTCGACTTATCCTATTCGATTTTGTCTTTAGTTGGAGATGCACGTTTTGAATAATCCTGCAATTAAGAAAAGCGAGTACGCGCTTGCCATCTTTGGGCTGGGACTTCTTTTGTTAGCTGTCGCGACATCATTGCACTATAAGAATTTAAATCTATTCATTCTTGAACTCTTTTGCGATGTCGTTGCTGTTGCGTGCTTATATTTGCAACCGAAATCACAGTCGAGCGGTGATGCTATTCGTCAGATAACCGTTCTCGTCGCGTCCAGTATCCTCAGCAGCTTTCTGCTAGTTTTCATCATATTGGCTGGCGCGAAGACGTTTGGCCCCTTCGGTCTTGGTGCATGGAATATCTCAGGTCTGGTTATATGCTTTCATTTAGTTTTAGCGTTCCAGGGAATTGAGCTTTGCTATGGCCTGATGAAGAGCTTCGTAACCTCGGTTAAGAAAACTGATGCTAAGAAGTGTTTCTTTTATTTGGCGGTTTTTGTTGGCTTTGCTGTTTTAATCGCTTTTATTGGCATTCCGCTCGATAAGTCAAAGACGGTGTTGTTCGCGTCTGCTTTGCCCATTACGGTTTTGATCGGATTGATTGCTATTAATGGGGGCATTTCTTATCTGAAGCCCGAACTGTTCGCTTTCGCATGCATTGTCTCAATTGGTCTATCCGTAATTATTTGCTTTCCTGTTACAAATTTTTTGACATGGGATGATGAGGTCCACTATGGAAATGCAAACAGTTTTTCCTACCTCACAAATGCTGAAATAACAAATTCTGACCGAATGATAGTCGAGCAGTTTTATATGGGGGACGGCTTTAGTTTGGATGCAGCTTTGGGTAAGTACCCAATAGATGAAACAAGAGAGTTTAACCGTGGCTCTGTTGAGCAATTGGTCAGAGAGGCTGATAAAAATGATTTAGCTGAAGGTATCGAACGTTTTAATTGTTTTGATAGTGTGGCTCTTTCTAAAATTGCCTATATTCCTTCATCTATCGGCCTTTGTTTGGGTCGCTTGCTTCATCTCCCATTCTCTATCAAATTTGCATTGGGTAAAATTTTTAATTTGTTTGCGTATGCAGTTATCTGCGGAATCGCAATTCGTATAGCCCCTTGCAGAAAATGTCTTTTCACTTGTATTGCGTTGTTCCCGTCTGCTGTGTTAATGGCAGCCAGTTACTCGTATGATCCCTGTGTGATATCGTTCAGTTTGCTAGGAACAGCTCTTTTGTTGAAGATGCTTATTTCTGAAGAGGATATTTCTGCTAAAACGTTCTTCGCATTTCTACTATCTTTTGCAATCGGGTTTGCAGCTAAAGCGATTTATTTTCCCTTATTTGGACTTGCGCTTTTAATTCCTGCAAATAAATATGTTTCAAGCAAGCAAAGACGTATCTTGATTGGTACTGCTCTATTCGTTTGTGCCATTATGATCCTATCTTTCTTGACGCCATATTTCTCATCTGTCGTAAATAATATTTCTGATGCACGTGGTGGCTCCGAAGTCTCTACGGCTGGTCAAACGACGGGAGTGCTTGCAAATCCAGTTGGAACTATAGCTGTAATCTCGAATTTCGTTTTTGGATCGATGCTGACCCCGGCGTTTCTCAATTCAATATCAACGAATATGGCTTATCTTGGGGACGTGTCTAATCTGTTCCCATGGCTTTCGTATCTCCCCATCATGCTGTTTGAAGCTATTTGCATTATTGATAATGAAAAAGATACTAAAATAAAGCTTAGCCGTTGCGGAATTGTTTGGACTCTATTCCTGGTTCTTGCTACTTGCCACCTAGTTGCTTTGGCTCTATACATCGCTTTTACAGGAGTTGGAAGCCAGACAGTTGCGGGTGTCCAAGCGCGATATCTCATACCTTTGATAATACCTTTTGCCTGTCTATTGCTCAGGTTCCCTATTTACTGCGATGAGGAGGTGAAGGCTAAAGTTACAGCCTTTATGCTCGGGGCTCCATTTGCGCTGCTGTATTTTGTGATGTTCGAGCTTCTGTATATCCGTTTTTTCTAAATTAGCGATATAGGTCATGGTTATAGTAGGAGTGGGCAATTAGTTGGATTCGATTGGATCGAATGGGACGGCGTTGAGGGTTCGCTCAGGACATGCGCCCCGTATTTGAGGCAGAACTGCAAGGGGTCCTTTTCCTGCGGTGATGGATGGGGACTCCATGTGTGCTCTAGTTGAGCAAGCTAAATATCTAAGCTTGAGATGTAACTTCCTATTGGTTAGACAGGATACAGTAAACTTAAGTCTGAGTTAAGCTATGCGTTGGACTGTAAGAGTCGCAAATTCTTTGGGCGTCGCTAAGAGCCAACTGTTTTTGGAATGGATGAATCTCGATTGTCTTTTACTTCAACGACATGTTCAAAAGGACATCTGCGTGTTCTCGTAATAATTCCTGCCTATAACGAACAGGAGTGCATTCTCAATACCGTTGCAGCTATAAAAGCTGCGGGTTATGACTATGTCGTAATCAACGACGGCTCACAAGATACAACGCTTGAGCTTTGTCGAGAGCATGGTATCAACATATTGGATTTGCCGCAGAACCTTGGTATCGGTGGAGCGGTCCAAGCGGGCCATAAATATGCCCAGAGATTTGGCTATGATATCGACATTCAGGTTGACGGCGATGGCCAACATGATCCTTCTTATATTCCTGAGCTTGTAAAGCTGATTGAGAGCGGTGCGAGTTTGGCGATAGGCTCTCGATTTCTGGTTGAGACTGATGGTTTTCAATCAACTTTTATGCGTCGTGTTGGAATCAGGTGGCTTTCATTTTTGCTCGAGTTGCTTACGGGTAAGGTGGTCACCGATCCCACTTCTGGCTTTAGGGCCTGCAATAAAGATGCTATCGACCTGTTCTGCAAGAGTTATCCTGATGACTACCCGGAGCCAGAGTCGATTGCTTTGGCTATGAAGCTTGGTCTTCCCGTTATGGAAGCGCCTGTAAAGATGAATGAGCGCCAAGGTGGACGTTCATCTATCGGGGGCTTCTCTTCCGTCTACTATATGGTCAAGGTTACGTTAGCCATTGTCCTTGTGTGCTGGGTTCATAGGGGAGACAAATAATGAATCTTATTTTGAGGATTGGTGCGGCCCTCTTTTTCGGCGGATTCCTCGTCTATGTTTTACGTCTCGTGTCCAACGGAAAGATGCTTCTTAAGTACTCTTTGCTGTGGATTTTGATGTGTATGGCGGCCTTGATCTGTGATTTATGTCCTCAGATTATTTATAGTTGCTCAACAGCTATTGGGTTTGTCAACCCGGCCAATTTCCTTTTTTTGGGTGCAATCGTGCTGTTGCTTGCAATCTCTCTGTCTCTTAGCGTTGCCGCGAGTCGTCATGTTTTGGCGATCAAAAACCTTACTCATAGGATTGCCCTGCTCGAAAAAGAGCTTGAGAAAAGGTCTGATCATGAATGAGCTCAATACATGGTTTGATTCAGTTCCTTCGGCTATCCCTCATTAGGGCTCCTAAGTTTGTGCACCATTGATCGCGCTCGACTGCTGGTTGTGGATTGTCTAACAAATAGACAATCCCTATGTTGAGTGTCTTATCGTTTTATCTGGTGCAACGTATCAAGCGAGTTGTCTTGCATATTAATTAATTTGGGAACTGCATCTCTGGGTCGACTGCATCTGGATATTCAAAGGTTAATTTGATTTGGCGAGAAGAGAAAAATGATGAAAAATCGACATCTGAGTTTAATCAGCGTGGTTTGTCTAACATCTATTTGTTTCATCTCTCTTTTATGGCCCGCAATCGCATTTTCATTAACTGAAGATTGCGTGGCTGAAGGCACTGATGGCTCTTTGGTTCAATCGGGTCAGGAAGCATTTGGGACATCAGGTAGCGATCGTTTGACTTTGGATTCCGATAATTTCAAAGCATCTATCGATTCGTCGATATATGAATATACTGGCGATGTGATTACTCCTGATGTCTCTGTTTTGACTGCCAGCGGTTCTGTGCTAGCAAGCGGAATCGATTATGAAGTCACGTATTCAGATAATGTTGCCCCTGGCTGCGCCACTATAAGAGTGAATGGGCTAGGGAATTACGCCGGCGTTACCTCTCAACTGTCGTTCCAGATCGTTCGTTCCTCTGATAATAACATCGCTCTTCCTGGTTCTTGGGCCTACCAAAACGGTAAATGGTGGTGGAGATATGAGGCTGGTGGTTGGCCGTCAAACTGTTTTCTGTCCATTAGAGGGGCGGAGTATTATTTTGATTCCGAAGGTTATGCAGCTACTGGCTGGAAATACTTGAACGATGGCTGGCATTTATTTTCTAACTCCTGTGCACATTTGAAGGGATGGGCTGCCACCGGTGGGCGCTGGTTCTACCTTGACGAGACATCGGGTTCAATGAAGACCGGCTGGGTTTTAATTGATGATAGCTGGTACTATTTGGACAGTTCGGGCGCTATGCAGACCGGGTGGTTACTCCTTGGCAATACTTGGTACTGGCTTGAGCCTTCTGGATTAATGGCTACGGGCTTTAGGCTTGTTAACGGCTCTTTGTATCATTTTTCCGAATCCGGTTCTATGAGCTCCGGTTGGTTTATTAACGATGGGGCATGGTATTGCTCCAACGCATCGGGAGAGATTCGTACCGGGTGGTTTTACAATGGTTCTAGCTGGTATTTGCTAGACCCCAATAATAATGGCGCCATGCTGGAAGGATTTCAAACTGTAAATGGCTCCATTTATTATTTGGATCCGGATAGCGGCGGTGCATTAAAGTGCAACACTTGGGTCTTCTCACAAGATGAAAACGTATATTATGCGTGCAGCAGTGGTGCGATTGTGCTTTCGGGCGTCAAGGACGGCGCGGGTGGAATTAAGCTCAGGGATCCCGAGGGAAAGCCTGTCGCTGGCTGGTATTGGTCCTCAGCTGCACAGGTGTGGTTTTACACAGATTCAGACGGGGTGCTGCAGCACGGTTGGCGATTCATTGACGGTAGGTGGTATCACCTCGACAACGAATCTGGCGTTATGAATACAGGCTGGTTCCGCGATGCTGACAGGCTATGGTATTACCTTATGTCGTCAGGTCAAATGGCAACCGGCTGGAACAGTATCGATAATGGCGAGTATTTCTTTAATGCAGCTGGTGCTTGGGTAGAGCCCGAACGTTCTGCCCACACTTCCTCTCAGTCTCAAATTGTTGGCCGCTGCTACAACGTTCCTTCTCCTGGAGTGGGGTTGTGCTCGGAGTGGGTTAGCGAGGTTTTTTATCCCGCGCTAGGGTCTTATCCCAACGGTGACGCATGCGACATGTTTTGGAATTGGTGTCACAGTCGAGATTTATCGCAGCTTAAGGTTGGAATGATAGTTGCGGTCCCTACTCATACGCATACAAATGCGGGGGCTCGCTGGGGACACATTGCTATTTACGTCGGTAACGGTATGGTTATGGATAACATCGGCTACATCAGGACGACATCACTGGCCTGGTGGCTGAACTACTACCACACTACCGCTACGCCTCAGTGGGGCTGGGTTTTAAATGAGTCCTAGGCCCTTTCGACACCACCTATATTGCGAATCAGCACCGCCGCCCACCCGACCGAATATTGCCGTTCGGCACCGCCGTTAAATGCCTTCCCGCGCATCCCCGTTACGCTCGGGCTGCCATGCAGTCCAGAGAACGAGGAGGTTCCACATGGCGAGAAGGATCAGGGCCAGGGAGGTCCTGAGGCTGAGGTCGGTGAACGGGCTTTCGCAGAACGCGATCGCCCGCACCGTCCACGTCTCGAAGCACAGCGTCCAGGACGTGCTGGAAGCCGCGAGGGAGCGGGGCGTCTCCTGGGAGGACGTCGAGGGGATGTCCGAGGAGGCCGCCTACGCGCTGCTGTTCCCCGGCAGGGGCGACGCCGGGCCGGTGCACGCCGACCCCGACTGGGCACGCGTCCACCGCGAGCTCGCGAGGACCGGCGTCACGCTCAAGCTCCTGCACGCGGAGTATGCCGACGGGTGCGCGGAGGCCGGCGCGCCGTCGATGTCCTACGACAGGTTCTGCAAGCGCTACCGCCAGTACACGGTGTCGCGCAACGTGGTGAGCCGCGTCGGGCACAAGGCGGGCAGGAACATGGAGGTCGACTGGTCGGGGCCCACGATGCGGCTCGTGGACCCCGCGACCGGCGAGGTCAGGAAGGTGTACCTGTTCGTGGCCTGCCTCCCGTTCAGCCGGTACAGCTACGTCGAGCCGACGCTCGACATGAAGCAGGATACATGGCTGCTGTGCCACGTGCACGCCTTCTCCTTCCTGGGAGGCGCGACGCCCTGCATCGTCCCCGACAACCTGAGGACCGGCGTCACCGCCCACCCCAGGGCCGGGGAGCCGGTCCTGAACGCGGCCTACGAGGAGCTCGCCGCGCACTACGGCTCCGCCGTGATCCCGGCGAGGGTCAGGAGGCCCCGCGACAAGCCGAGCGCCGAGAACGAGGTCTGGGCCGCCGCGACCTAC
>NZ_JBDGAV010000029.1:0-21765 GCF_040910325.1 Collinsella aerofaciens
GGCCAAGCGCGTGAGCGACGAGTTGATCCGCTACAAGGACGAAGAGATTGAGCGCCTTAAGGAAATGAAGATCCGCCTGTCCACCAAGATGGTGGGCGAGTCGCTCGAGCAGCACTGCGAGACCGAGTTTAACCGCCTACGCATGACGGCGTTTCCTAACGCGTACTTTGAGAAAGATAACGATGCGTCCGAGGGCACCAAGGGGGACTTTATCTTCCGCGAGTGCGACGCGAGCGGCAACGAGGTCATTTCGATTATGTTCGAGATGAAAAACGAGAACGACGAGACTGCGACCAAGCACAAGAACGAGGACTTCTTTAAGAAGCTCGACCACGATCGTCGCCAGAAGGGCTGTGAGTATGCAGTGCTCTGCACGCTGCTCGAGCCCGAGAGCGAGCTTTACAATGCCGGCATCGTGGACGTGAGCTATCGCTACGAGAAGATGTACGTGATCCGTCCGCAGTTCTTTATTCCCATGATTACGGTGCTGCGCAACGCCGCCATGGGTTCGCTGCGCTATAAGCAGGAGCTGGCGGAGTACAAACAGCAGAATATCGACGTCACGAACTTCGAAGCCAAGATGGAAAAGTTCAAGAATGATTTCGGTCGCAACTACGAGATCGCGAGCCGCAAGTTCCAAACGGCGATCGATGAGATCGACAAGACGATTAGCCATCTGCAGAAAACCAAGGAGGCGTTGCTGTCCTCCGAGAACAATCTGCGCCTAGCCAACAAGAAGGCCGACGATCTTACCATTCGCAAGCTCACGTGGGGCAACAAGACCATGAAGGCGGCGTTTGACGAGGCGCGCGGGGCTGCGGCGGAGACAAACGATGAGCCAGCCGAGGCGGATTCGTATGAGGTCGAGGATGCCGAGTAAGGCATAGCGTATAGTGCAAAAGCGGGGCCGCTGGCGATATTGCCAACGGCCCCGCTTCGTTTCGTTCCATTGTGCCCGGCTAGTTCCCGAGCAGGTCCTCGATAAAGCCGACGCGGTAGTTTTTGAAGATGACCTCGCCGCCGTCTTGCGTGGTGTCCAGATCGACATCGCCCATGATGCCAAAATCGTGGTCGCCATCCTCGTCGGCAAAGATCTGGTGCACGTGCCATACGTGCGCGGTCTTCTCGTCGGACTCATCGATGGAAAACATCGCGGCGCTGCGGGCATTTCCGTCGGTGAGGATTTCCTCGTGCTGCTCGTGGTAAGCGTCGAGTGCTTTTTGCCAGCGGATCTCGCTCATGCCCCAGTTGTCGTCGAGCTCGCCCAGGTCGCGAACGTGCTCGCGGGCGGCAAGGGTCACGCGGCGGAAGAGCGCGTTGCGCACCAACAGCGTGCAGCCGCGACGGTCCGCCACGACCTCGTCGATGCCCTGCGGCGGCGCAGCATCGAGGGCTGCCGGGTTGCCGGCGTTCTCCCACTCGTCCACCAGGCTCGAGTCCACCGAGCGCACCACAAAGCCCAGCCACGAGATAATGTCGCGCAGACGCTCGTCGCGCTTCTCGATGGGTACGGTGCGGTCAAGTGAACGGTAAGCCTCTGCCAGGTAGCGCAGCAGAATGCCCTCGGAGCGGGCGATTCCGAGCTTTTGGATATAGCCCTTAAAATCGCTCGCGCTTTCCAGCATATCGCGTAGAACGCTCTTGGGAGAGAGCTGGTAGTCGTTTGCCCAGGGCACTTCCTGGCAGTACTTGTCAAAGGCGGCGTCGAGCAAATCCTCGAGCGGCTTTTCGTACGTGACGTCTTGAATGCGCTCCAAGCGCTCCTCATACTCGATGCCGTCAGCCTTCATTTCGGCCATCGCGTGGTCGCGCGCGGCGCGCTCCTGTGCGCGCAATACCTGCTTGGGGTCCTCGAGCGTAGCCTCGACCATCGAGATCAGATCCATGGTATAGGTCTCACTCTCGGGGTCGAGCAGCTCCAACGCGGCAAGCAAAAATGGCGAGAGCGGCTGGTCGAGCGCAAAGTCTTCGGGCAGGTCGACCGTCAGCGCATAGTCGATGTCTGGTGCGGCGTCAGTCGGGGCGTCAGGCGCGGGCGGCACCTCGGTGCGAACGACGACGCCGGAATCGATGAGCGTGGCGAAGATTTCGTCGGCGCGAACCTCGAGCTTAGCCTTTTCCTCGGAAGTCTGCAGGCTCGTCTCGATGAGGTCGTGTACGCGGGCTCGGGCATCGCCGCCCTGCTCGACCACGCTAATCACCATGGAGTGCGTGATGCGCAGGCGCGGCTTGAGCGTCTCGGGCTGCGTCTCAATCAGGCGCTCAAAGGTCTGCTTGTTCCAGGTGACAAAACCCTCGGGGGCCTTTTTCTTTTTAATCTTACGGAGTTTTTTGGGGTCGTCGCCCGCCTTGGCCATGAGCTTGGCGTTCTCGATCTCGTGCTCCGGGGCCTCGGCGATTACCATGCCCTCGGTATCGAAGCCCGAGCGGCCGGCGCGACCGGCAATCTGATGGAACTCGCGGGCGCGCAGGCGACGCATCTTGTAGCCGTCGAACTTGGTGAGCGCGGTGAGCACCACGGTGTGGATGGGTACGTTGATGCCGACGCCGAGCGTATCGGTGCCGCAGATGACGGGCAGCAGGCCCTGCTGCGCCAAGCGTTCGACCAGGAGGCGATAGCGCGGCAACATGCCAGCATGGTGCACGCCGACGCCGCATCCAAGCAGGCGTTTGAGAATCTTGCCAAAGGCCGTCGAGAAGCTCGTTCCCTTTGCCGCTTCCTTAATGGCCTCGCGCTGCTCCTTGCTGGCGATGCCAAAATTGGCGAGCGACTGCGCCGTCGCAAGGGCGGCATCCTGGCTAAAGTGCACGATATAGAGCGGGGCCTCGCCGCGGCGCATGGCGAGCTCGACCGTGCCCTCGAGGGAGGTCGTCACATAGTCGTAGCTCAGCGGAACAGGACGCGGGGCGTCGACAACCAAGTCGCAAGCAGCGCCGGTGTGCTCTTCGAGAGAGGCGGCGATGGCAGTGACATCGCCAAGTGTGGCGCTCATGAGCATAAACTGCGTATGGGGCAGGGTGAGCAGCGGCACCTGCCAAGCCCAGCCGCGGTCGGGGTCGGCAAAGTAATGGAACTCGTCCATGGCCACGCAGCCCACGTCGGCGTCCTCGCCCTCGCGCAGCGCATCGTTGGCAAGGATTTCGGCCGTGCAGCAGATGACGGGCGCCTTGGTGTTGATGTGCGTATCGCCGGTGATCATGCCGACGTTATCGCGGCCGAGCACCTGTACCAGATCGAAGAACTTTTCGCTGACCAGAGCCTTGATAGGAGCCGTGTAATAACAGCGCTTGCCCTGCGCCATGCCCATAAAGAGCATGCCCAGCGCGACGAGCGATTTACCCGATCCGGTCGGTGTTCCCAAAATGACGTGGTCGCCGGCAGCCAGGTCCATGAGGGCCTCTTCTTGGTGATCCCACAGCTCAATGCCGCGATCGCTCGTCCATTCAAAGAAGCGTTCGAAGGCTTGGTCGGGCGTGAGCCACGGTTCGGGCTCGCTGCCGTCCTCGGGCTCCCACCAGGTGGGGGAGAGCGCGCCGAGCGAGCCAAACTCGGCTTCGGTTCCCGTGCCGCCCGAGAATGAGCTGGCGGCGCCGGCGCCGGAGACGGTGCTGGCGGCGGTATCTGTCGTGGTCTGTGCCATGTGGTTGCTTTCTCTCGCGATTGTCCGCCAACTATTATGGCGTAGCGGCGGCGCGGGGTGCCAGCGCGCGAGAAAATGCAGGAAATGGGCGTTCTGCCCGGCCGTTTGGTGCAGTTGCCAGCTAAGTGAGTAGACTTTTTGCAATATCGCGAGCACATGGCTTTTGCGCAAGAGCTCTACCTGCGGTTTTAGTTTTCGTTATGCGGGTTGTGCTTGGCTATTGCAAAAAAGTCTACTCACTTAGGTTTGAGGGTCGTTCGCTGACGCCTATTTTCACTTGTTTGCCGACGCCGCGACCATCAGAAGCCCCTAGGACTCCTGCGGCAGGCGCTTCTTGCCTTTGCGGGCGCGGTTTCTAAAGTTCTCGACGGCCTCTTCCATGCCCAGAGGTACATAGGTGAGCGCATCGAGGTTTTCGGGCAGGTAGCAGGCAAGGCTTTGCTCCTGCGCGCGGCCCGCCGCGAGCTGTTCATCGCTGGGCTGCGCTCCAGGTGTGGCGCGAATGCCATAGACGGCGGCACCCATCTCGCGCGTGCGGCGCTCGTACTCGGTCTCGGGATGCTCGGGATGGTCGCGGCGTACGTCGTCACTTACCCAAAGCGTGTCGTAGCCGGCCGCGGCAAACTGTCCCAGGGCGTAATCGCGCAATGGTTTGCTGTCGGTGCGCAGCGTGACGGTGGCGTTGGCTGCAAAGAGCGGGCGGTAGAGCATCAAATGGTCGACATGGACGAGTCGTTTTTTGGCGTACTTGGCCTTGGGCTGCGGCGTGGGAAAGTTGATGGTGATGGCATCGAGCTCGCCTGCGGCAAATAGCTGTGGCAGCGATGCGGCGCCTCGGGGCAGGACGAGTGCGTTGGATAGCTCCTGCTCGCAGATTTTCTGCGCGGCATAGGCAATGCAGATGGGCTCCTGGTCCATGCCGATAAAGAGGGTGTTTGGCTCGTGGCCCGCGCGCTCTACAAGGTACGTTCCCTTGCCACAGCCAAGATCCAGGTGAAGGTGCTCGAAGGGCTTGCTGCCTGCGGGCGCACAGGCCTTGCGCCAATCTCCGGCATAAGCCTCGGGGTTTGTCTCAATCGCATCGGCGTAGCGTTCCAGGCGCTCCTCGAGCACAAAGTTCTTAGGCGTGCGAACGTGGACGGCTCCCATGAGGCTCCTTGGTCATAAGTATGGAACGCATAGCTGCACGTTCCGTCAATGGATTGAAAAAGGGCGGGCATAGTTTGCCCGGAAGATGCGGTGCGGCTCGGCGGCGAGTCGTCGATGCCTACAGGCGCTTGAGAATCACATAGCGGTTGAGCTCGCCGCTACGACCGTCGGCATGGAAGCGCTCAAGCTCACGCACGGGGACCTCGCCGCTCTTGTAGAACGTACGGACGCCGCGCACCAGGTCGGTGATCTGCTGATCGTCAAAGTGATGGCAATAGCGGTAGGCGTGGCGGTCGTTTTGCCAGCCAATGAGGTGGTCGCCGGCTTCAAACTGCGCGGAATCGTAACCCTCAAACGGCGGGGTGAGCTCGGCGCGGGCCTCGGCGCGAACGGCCTTGCGCGCCATGCGCTCGTCGTTCATAAACTCCCAAAAGCTGATGGCGATGATGCCTCCTGGGCGCGTCTGCCGCACCAGGGCGTCGAGCACGCGTACGCGGTACTCGCACGACGGCACGTGGTGCATAAAGCCAAAGCAGACCGAGATGTCGGCGAGCGGTGCGTCGAAAAGCACGTCGGGCGTCTCGGCGGGGTTGAGCTTCATAAGGGCATCGAGCACGTCGAGTTCCTGGAAGTGCAGGTTGGGAATGCGTAGCGCGTGGCCATGTGCATCGATGGCCAGGTCTTGGCACGAGTCGACGCCGTAGAACTCAAACGGGCAACTGGCATCTGCCGAGGGGTTTGCCCCGTCGACGCCCTTGGCGGCAAGTGCGCCGCCGGCGGCAAAGTTCTCGAATCGCATATTGCCGCAGGCAAGATCGAAGACGCGGACGGGATGCTCGATCGTGGCGACGTCGAGCTGTTCGAGCGCGATATCCATTGTGCGCACCCAGCCGGGCCACGGGGCCTGGCGCGTATCGGAGAAGGAGGCGGAGTGCTCGCGATAGAACGTATTGTTGAGCTGGATAAGCGATGAGGCGAAATCGCGGTTCACGGCGCGGAACTCCCTCCGTTGGCGGTGCGGAATAAACAGTACGACCATACTACCGTTAACGCCGCAACGGGGACAACCAAGCTACGGGTCATTGCTTTGTTTGGACACATTTCCGCAGCTCATATGCACCCGCAACCGCCGGTTGTCAAAAATCTCACTAGAATAGGTGGCATGCTTTTGGCGGTGGCGGATAGATTTTTAACTGTGCAAGGCGCCTTAAGAACAAAAACGGTCCGGCGGCACGGCTGGCATCACATAGGAGGAACCATGAATGTAGAAACTGCGCAGCGGCTCGCCGACCTTCGTCGCAGCAAGGGCTTTAGCCAAGAAGGGCTGGCGCGAAAGTTAGGGCTGTCGCGCCAGGCGGTCAGTAAGTGGGAGCGCGCGGAGAGCTCGCCCGATACTGAGAACTTGATCTCGCTCGCCATGCTCTATGGCGTGAGCCTGGACGAGCTGCTCAATCCGAGCGACGAGATCGAGGACGATATCGAGTTTGAGAACGAGGACCGCGCCCGTCAGCGCGAGGCCGAGGCGGCGGAACGTGCCCGCACCCATGAGGCGGCGGCGCGCGCCACCGAGGCGGCAACACAGGCGAGTGATGCTGCGGCCAAGGCGGCACAAGCGGCAAGCTGGAGTGCGCAGGCCGCCAATGCTGCTACGGCGCAGGTGACGAGTGGCGGCGCAGTTGGCTCGACTCCGGTGAAGGGCCCGTTCCAGTCGTTCCCGTATTGGGCCGTGTGCTGGCTGCTGTTCTTTTTGCTGATGTTCCTGTTTGGTGCCGGCCCCTTTGCCGCACTGATCTTCTTTACGATTCCCATCTATCACTGGGTGGCACGTGCGCTCGATGGTGATTGGGCGCGTGGGGATATTCAGGTTGGCCCGGCACCGGCGGTCGCTAGGGCTCAGAATGTTTCCGCTCCGGTTGATACTGACGTGGCTACCGCGACTACCGCTGCGCCGATTGCCAAAGAGGGTGGTGAATGATGAAGCTTTCGCATGAATCCAAGGTACGCTTGGGCGTCGGCATCGGAGCGTTTGTGCTCATCATCGGGCTTGTCTTTGGCACTTCGCGGCTATTGGCTCATTCCGATATGGTGCGTACGGCCGGTATTCTATCTGGCCATTTGTCTGATTTTGACGATATGTTTGACGATGACGATCTTTTGGATGACGGCAGCTATTCCGCTCGGCCTCAGCAGCTTTCGTGCACGACCTTTGATGCCGATGAGTTTCGCTACCTCGATTTCGATATCGATGCGGCTACGGTGGACGTCAAGGTTATTGATGGTAACAAGGCTCGCGTTATCGAGCGGGGACGCGTTGCCAATGGTATGGATGCCTCCAAGGCCGCGACGCAGAACATCGCATCCGTCGAGGACTCGACGCTCAAGGTTTCCCAGTTTGGAAGTGATGACGGTAAGGCAATCGATCGCTCGGTCACGGTCGAGCTGCCGCGCCGTGTTGCCGAACATCTGAAGGGAGTCAACGCGCACGTGGGCTCGGGTGATCTGCAGATTGCCGGTGTCACCTGTGATGGTTTCGACCTTTTCCTGGGTGCGGGAGATGTAGAGTTTGCGGGCAGCGTGACTGATGCGCTCAGTGCTGAGGTCGGTTCGGGCGATGTGACGTTCGAGCTCTACCAGGCCCCCGCGAAGTCGATGGACGTGAGTGTGGGCTCGGGCGATGTGGAGATGATGGTTCCGAACTCGACGGGCTTTAAGGCGAGCCTTACCTTGGGCAGCGGCGACTTCGAGAGCGATTTCCTTCCGCTTGGCTACGACGGCGAGACCATTTTGAATCTTGAATTCGATAACGGCGATAAGTCTGCTACGTATCGTTTTGAGGTCGGTTCGGGCGACATGTCATTTGATTCAGAGTGACGGGCGGTTATCGAAGACTTATATACCATAGCTGCGCTGTTTGATGGAGGCGCCGGAGCCGTGACGGGCTCCGGCGCCTTTGCCTTTACAATGGGGTCATGGAACAGATTATCTTGAACATACTCGAGGCTCTGCGTCGCGGCGAGACCGTGGACGACAAAGCGCTCGTCAAACTGATACATGCCGAGGCGCGCCGTGAGGGTGCCGACAAACGCGATTTGGCCAAGCGCCGTCTGCTGCCGTTCTACCAGCGGGTAAAACGTGAGGAGCCGGCTCGTTGGGCTGGGTGGAATGTCGATGCCGAGCTGGAGCGTCGACTGCTGCAGGTGCTGCGTATGAAGCCTCGTCGCACGGCTTCGGGCGTGGCGACCATTACCGTTATCACCAAGCCCTGGCCATGCTCGGGCGATTGCCTGTTTTGTCCCAACGATCTGCGCATGCCCAAAAGCTACCTGCACGCCGAGCCGGCGTGCGCCCGTGCGGAGCAAAATTGCTTTGACCCGTATCTGCAGGTGAGCGCTCGTCTGACCGCGCTTTCGCAGATGGGGCACGCAACCGATAAGATTGAGCTCATCGTGCTTGGTGGCACCTGGAGCGACTATCCGCAAGGGTATCAGGCGTGGTTTATGTTGGAGCTCTTCCGCGCGCTCAATGACGATGCCGTGGCTGGTGTGGCGGCTAACCCCATGTTGGCGCGTCCGGGCATCAGCCGTGCCGAGGCGGGGCGCCTGCTCGATGACGCGCCCGCCGATGCGCTGCCGCCGGTGGTGGCGGAGCGTCGCGAGCGCTATCGGGCTGCCGGCATTGCGACAGACGAGGCTGAGCTTGCTGCCGGCGTTGCCGACGAGCAGGAGCGTGTGGATGCTGCCGTGGGTGGGTATAACCGCGCGGTGCGTCGTCTGTACGGCCCCGGTACGCCGTGGGGCGAGGTTGCCGAGTGGCAGACGGCAACGATGGAGGAGCTTGAGCGTCAGCAGCGCATCAACGAGACGGCGAAGCATCGCGTGGTGGGGCTCGTTATCGAGACGCGCCCCGATGCCGTAACGCCGCAGGCCCTCACGCTTATCCGCCGCCTGGGTTGCACCAAGATTCAGATGGGCATCCAGAGCCTCGACCAGCATTTGCTCGATATCAACGAGCGTCGCATTTCGGTGGCTCAGATCGAGCGGGCGTTTTCGCTTGCGCGCCTGTTTGGCTTTAAGATCCACGCTCACTTTATGCTTAACTTGCTGGGCGCCACGCCCGAGGGGGATAAACGCGACTACGAGCGCTTTATGACCGAGGGCGCTTTTATGCCCGACGAGGTCAAGGTCTACCCGTGCGCGCTCATCGAGGGCTCGCGTCTGGTGGGCTGTTACGAGCGTGGCGAGTGGCGCCCCTATACCGAGGAAGAACTGCTCGACGTGCTGGCCGACGACATCGTGGTGACGCCGGCGTTCTGCCGTATCAGTCGCATGATCCGCGATTTTAGTTCCGACGACATTATGGTGGGCAACAAGAAGCCCAACCTGCGTCAGCTCGTTGAGAACCGCCTGGCTGCTCGGGGTGACGGTGCGACGGTGCGTGAGATTCGCTATCGCGAGATCAGTACCGCGGGTGCCGACTTGGATGAGCTATCTCTTGATGAGGTCGCATACGAGACGCCGGTGACGCGTGAACGCTTTTTGCAGTGGGTGACGCCCGAAGGCAAGATCGCCGGCTTTTTGCGCCTGTCGCTGCCCGTTCGCGCTTTTGTTGCCGCACATGCGGACGAGTTGCCGACGACGCCGGACGAGGCAATGATTCGCGAGGTGCACGTGTATGGCATGGCGGCACGCGTGGGGGATCAAGGTCAGGCGGCTCAGCATCACGGTCTGGGGCGTCTGCTCGTGGAGCGTGCGTGTGAGATTGCCCGGGATGCGGGTTATGCACGTATCAACGTGATTAGCGCGATTGGCACACGCGAGTACTATCGCCATCTTGGATTTTATGACCATGGCCTTTATCTGCAAAAGGAGCTCTAGATGAACAAGCCGAGTGTTTCTGCCGGCGTCGTTGCCGGCGTTGCTCTGGGAGCCGCGGCGCTTGGTGCGGCCGCTGTCGCTGTTCGTGCTGCCTGTCTGCAGGTTGCGCGAACCCGCAATGGGTTGGCGCGCGTGAAACGCGTGCACGATGAGGGCGGCGATGAGATTCGCGTGCTCGTGCAGGGCGGCGTCTACCAAAGCGCAAGCCATGTTGGCGATCGTTGGGCAGAGCCCGTCTTTGCGTATTATCGTGCATTTGACGATGTGTTTGAGGCCGAGGACGCAATGCGTGACGCTTATGGTCACGGTATCGACCGTACGCTTATGCTGGGCGGCGGTGGGTTTGCCTATCCCAAGTTCGCGCTGATGTCGCACGAGAGCTTGCGCATGGACGTCATTGAGTACGATGCCGAGATTACGCGCCTGGCGCGCCGCTGGTTCTACCTGGATGAGCTGGAGCACGCGGTGGGCGATCGCCTGCGGGTGATAACCGCCGAGGCTCGCTCGTATCTGGGCGTGACGAGCGTGGGACATCGTCGCTACGACGTGGTCGTGAGCGATTGCTTTGGCGGTGCCGAGCCCGTACGCAAACTGGCGACGGTTGAGGCGTTGCGTTTGGTGCGAGGCAGCCTGAACCCCGGGGGTATCTACGTTGCCAATATCGTGAGCGCAAACGAGGGGAGCGACGTGACGTTCCTGCGCGACTGCGCTGCCACGGCAGTCGAGGTGTTCGCTCGCGCCTGGGTGGTGCCTTGTGGCGATACGGAGTTCGGCGGCGAGGAGAATTATCTACTCATCGCCAGCGACGGCGACTACGCCTTTGCCGAAGCTGTGCCCTTCGACACCGACTTCCTCGGCACCGTCCTTCACGACAAGTAAGTCTCCCCGTCCCAAAAAGACTGGTCTTAGGCGTGGTCGCGCCAGCTGCGGACACGCTGCTTCATGCCTTCGATGTCGAGCACACCTTCGGCGAAGCCTTTGCGCACGAGCTCTTCGGGAACAAACTCGTCGTACCGATCAAAGTAAGGTACCTCGCCGGGATAGACGAGCTCGATGGGGTCGAAGTCCTTTTCGGCCTCGGCTGCGAGCACCTCAAAGAACGTCTCCTTGTCGGCCTTCATCTTGAACTGCATAAAGTATGGACGCGACGGATCGAGCCCGCGAAGGCCCAGCTTTGCGGCGCATTTAATCTTAAGCAAGCGCTCGAGCGCCAAAAAGGCGTAGCTGCCCAGCCAGGGGAAGAGCACCCAGGTGTCGCCGCCCAGGTTAATAAGCGGCTTGGCCCCCGCGCCCGAAATCTCGGCCGTATGGCGAGCCTGTGCAAGACGTGCCCGTGCGTTGCCCATGAGATACGGATATGCCGCATGCTCGTTGAGCGCTTTGCGCATGCGCTCGAGTACATGCGTATTGATGTCTCCGGGGCAGTCGCCAAAGTAGGCCGGCACCCGGCCCTTGACCTGCGTGGCAAAGACAGTGTGGCGCTTCCAGTCCACTTCCTCGACAATCCAGCAGTGTCCGGCGATGGCGATGCGCTCACCGGGCGGGGGCGGATTGACGATCGTGCCCAGCTCGGCCGACTCGCTGCGAACGGTGAACTCCTCGTTTTCCTGGAACACGACGTAGAACTTAAAGTTGTTGATGATGCGCTCGCCCGCGAGACCCACGATCAGCCCGCCGCCCTCGGTGACCTGGATGTGGTCGATCTTGATGAGGTGGCGCAGCAGTACGCGATAGTCATCGGCTGAGACGCGGTGGAAATAACTGAGCGTGAGCACGCGTTGGGCAAGTTCGGCCGGCGTGAGCTCGCCGGTGCTGGCGAGGGTCGACATAGTCTGGTGATAGAGCAGGCTGTAGGGGAGTCGATCGAGCTCGGGCGGCTCGACCCACTTTTCCTCGCGATAGAGTTGTACGAGCGCGATACCCTGCAGGAGCTTCCAGGGAATGGTTTCGGGCATCATCGTGCGCGGCTCGGGTTCTTCCTCGCGCATGACAAACCACATCTCGGGCGGAAGGTCGCGGCGTCCCGTGCGCCCCATGCGCTGCAAAAAGGAGCTGACGGTAAACGGCGCGTCAATCTGGAAGGCGCGCTCCAGGCGGCCGATATCGATACCGAGCTCCAGCGTAGAGGTGGTGACGGTTGTCTGCGTCTGCTCCTCGTCGCGCATGAGCTCCTCGGCCGTCTCGCGCAGCGATGCCGAAAGGTTGCCGTGATGGATTAGAAAGCGGTCGGGCTCGTGTCGACTTTCGCAGTAGCTGCGCAGCATGGAGCACACGGCCTCTGCCTCCTCGCGCGAGTTGGCAAAGACCAGGCACTTGCGGCCGCGCGTATGCTCAAAGATATAGCCCATACCGGGGTCGGCGTTGTCGGGCGCCGTGTCGGTGGGGTTGAGAAGCGCCTGCTCGGTCGCTCGTGGGATGTCGACTTCGCCCTCGGGGGCCGAGGAAGTGCGACGGTCTTTGGGAGCGGCCTTGCCCCGTGCCTGCTCGCGACGTTGACGGCGCTCCTCCTGTGTGAGCTGTCCGCTGTGGCGCATGTCTTGGGTGCCGGCCGGCAGCGCCGTGGGTGCCGCTGCCTCAATGCGCTCGCATGCAAGCACTTCGGCCTCTTGAGGACCCATGCTCTCGAATCCCCGCTGCTGTGCCTGGGGACCCGAGTTGTAGAAGTGCTCCATGGAGATGCGCCACACGCGGCGCGGTTCTTCAAAGCGGGGGATAACGCAGTCGCGTCCCGTTCCCTGCGAGAGAAAGGCGCCCGTGCGCTCGGGGTCGCCGATGGTGGCTGAAAGGCCAATGCGGCGGGGCTGCACGCCGGCCATGCGCGAGAGGCGTTCGATAAGACAGAGCGTTTGCCCGCCGCGGTCGCCGCGCATGAGCGAATGGACTTCGTCGATAACCACATAGCGCAGGTCGCAGAACATGCGCGGGATCGCCATGTGCTTATGGATCAGGAGCGCCTCGAGCGACTCGGGCGTAATTTGTAGGATGCCACTTGGCTTTTTGATGAGTTTGGCCTTGTGTGATTGCGAGACATCGCCATGCCAGTGCCAGACGGGGATGTCGGCTTCTTCGCACAGGTCGTTGAGGCGGACGAACTGATCATTGATGAGCGCTTTGAGGGGGCCGATGTAGAGGGCGCCCACGCTCGCGGGCGGGTTCTCCCAAAACTCAGTCAGGATGGGAAAGAAGGCCGCTTCGGTTTTGCCGGAAGCTGTGGATGCCGTCAGGAGCACATTGTCTTGTGTGTTAAAGATTGCATCTGCCGCCGCAACCTGAATGGAGCGCAGGCTCTCCCAATCGTGGGAATAGATGAAGTCTTGGATAAACGGGGCGTAGCGGTCAAAGGCGTTCACGGGGCCTCCTTTCAACAGCTAATCTCTCAACGCGGTGGGCAGTGGTTTGCTGCATGACTGCTTCAACGTTTGCCCAGATAAAACCTGCCAAAATAAACCTGTCCCTTTTTGGCAGGTTAGATGGTGAATTCGGCGAAGTTACGGTCGCCGCCTGCGGTATCGGTGTCGCCTGTTGCGGCTGCCGGCGCCAGCGCGTCGCCACCAACGCTTTGCAGTAGCTCGGCCACGTTGGCGTCGGGGTTTTGGCATAGGATGTCGAGCAGCTCGATAAAGTCACGAATGACTTCACGCGGCGTCAGATGCGTGTCGGCTCCCACGCGACCGAATTCGATCTTGAGGAAGTCCACCAAGTCGTTCTCGGTAAGCGTGGGCGTCCAGCCAAAGTAGCCGGCGTGAATTTGCATGAGCTTTTCAATCAAGACCAGCAGCTCCTCGTAGGTGAGTGGCTGCAGACGGATGATGGGCGCGAGCATGTCCTTAAGGTCCTCGCGTGCAAAGCGGCCTTGAGCGAGTCGGCTGCGCAGGGCCTCGTAGGAGAACACGCCGCGGCGGCGGTCTTCGATGGAGGTTGGCGTGCCGCCCATGATCATGCCCAGGTACTGCGCCTTGCCCTGGAGTGTGTCGTTGTACATGGTCAGGATCTTCTCGTAGTTGTACTGGCGCGTGATGGCGTTGGGAATCTTATACAGATTCACGAGCTCGTCGATGAGCACCAACATGCCCTTGTAGCCACTGCAAACCAAAAAACGCGCGATGAGTTTGACGTAGTCGTACCAGTCATCGTCGCTGATGATGGTTGAGGACCCCAGTTCGGCGCGAGCCTCGCTCTTGGTACGGTATTCGCCGCGGATCCATTTGGTCACGCGGCTCATGGCTTCTTCGTCGCCCTCGGATACGGCCGTGCGATAGCGGCGGAGCATGCGGGTGAAGTCGAAGCCGTGGACCATTTCCTCGAGCGGGGCCAGTTGGGCATTGACGACCGACTCGTCGACGTCGGCGCACGAGGCGACCCAGCGATCAAGAATAAGGTTGAGCGCACCGCCCTCGGGGCGCGTCTTGGTCGATATATTGCGTATGAGCTCGCGGTAGGTGGCAAGGCCCTGCCCCTGCCCGCCCTGCAGACGGCGCTCGGGGGATAAGTCTGCATCGGCGACGACGAATCCCTCGCCCATGGCATGCGTTCGGATGGTTTGGAGCAAAAAGCTCTTGCCGGCGCCGTAGCGACCGACCAGGAAGCGGAAGCTCGCCCCACCGTCGGCGATGAGACTCAGATCGGTGAGCAGGGCGCGGATCTCGACCTCGCGCCCTACGGTAATGTAGGGAAGGCCGATGCGCGGGACCACGCCGCCCTTGAGCGAGTTGAGAATGACGGCAGCGACGCGCTTGGGCACGCGGGGTGCTGCGGATGCGGTATCACTCATGGTCTAGGTATCCTCTCACGTCTGCTTCGTAGTCCTCAATAATCTGCGGCCCTGCCGCGCTAAATTCAATTACGGTGTCGCCCACCAGGTCAAAGAGCGCCTCGTTGATGCTGTCGACAAGCATGTCCTCGCTCTTGCCCGAGTGCGCCACTGCCGATGTCGCTTGCGCTGCGTTTTGCTCGAGCAGTGCACGCAGATACGCGGTTGCGGCAGGCGCGAGTTTGTTCGCGGCTTCGGCGGGCGCGGGCGTTACGGGCGCGGGTACAGACACGAGGAGCGGTGCCACGACGCCAAACTCTTCGGTGGAGACAGTCGGCTCGTCGGGTTCGTCTTGCTGTATGGTCATCTTGCCAGGTTCGGCAGTCATGCCGGGCGCAGACTCGGTGTTCGGTTGCTCGATAAGCGTCGCCTCGGCTTCCACAGGCGCGCTGTCCTCGCGCTCCTCATCGATCAAAAGCGCCTCACGCGTTTGTGCGGCGGCGCTCCGAATGTGTCCCAGCTGACTCAAATCGATATCGATCTTGACGGGCTGGTGCGCGGCATCCCACGAAAGCCATGCCACGATCTCGTCATCGATGATCTTGGTCAGATATTTGGGGACCTTCTCCTCCTTTAGGGGGTGGGCGGGGTCCAGCGCCAGGCGTAGGCGTTGGTCGCAGGCGCGCATCATTTCGCCGAGTTTGCTGCTCTTTTGCCTGCTGCCGTGGATACGCATGCATTCCCAAAAGCCGTTTTGGCAACGGTAGATATGGATAGGATCCAGGCGGTATTCGCAGTCCTCGTGGCGCTCGGGCGCAAAGAATACGGCCGAGGCAAACATGGTGTAGGGCATGGCCGTCTCCTCCCCAAACAAGCTCGCCACGATGCCGGTCTTTCGGTGCGTGTCATAGTAGCGCGCCATACGGACATACACGGTGCATGCCACGTGGCGCAGATCGCGGTGGTGGCTGCGGTCGAGCCGCGAGTTACTTAGGTTGTACGTGGAGAGGGCGTTGATGGCGGCCATGAGTCGCTCCTCGCGCACCTCATCGGGCGGAAGGGGGAGCGTGGGCTCGGAGGTTTTGCGACGTTTGGGGGTCTGGCCGGACGGTGCCGGTGCTGGTACAAGGTCTCGTGCCGCGCGTCGCAGCTCGATAAGGGCGTTATCGAACATGACGGTTTTAGAGTCACGAAGCAGCTTGGGGTCGAGCCCGTGGAACACGGCGTAATCCTGCAGCCACACGCGCGCAAACCGGTCGATGCCGGGCTCGAAGGCGCGATAGACATTCCAAAAAGCCTTGATCTTGTTAAAACCATCGAGCGGATCATCTACGCCAATGCCGCAAATCAGCTCATAGAGATACAGAAAGGCAAAAGACGTAGACGTTTCCTCGACGGTTCCGCAGCGCACTTGGGCACGCCAGGTAAAGTAGCCGCGCAGCTGTCGGTCGCTCATAGCGTTGTAGGTGGGAAAGTACGACTTAAAGGTGCCGTTGTAGGGACAGTCGTCCTCAAAGTCGGCCATCAGCAGGCCCTGGCGGTAAAAAAGCTCGGCTTCCGAAAGCCAGCGGCCCGCACCGCCCTTGGGGTCTTCTTGCCAACGCGATATCTCACGCATCTTGCGGTACTGGTCGGGGAGGAAATTTTGCATCTGTCGGCCGGTTTTGAGAATCGGCTCGTCTGCGTAGACTTCGTTTGAGAAGCGGGCGGACTGATGGGTCCGGGCCTCGGCCATAATGCGCTCGATGAGCATCTTGATGTCCTGGTCGGCCACCGCTCCTCCTCTCGAACGCAGCTACGGTGACCTCATATCATAGCACAGCATCAAACAGATGTTCGAGATACCGCTGCGTTGATAGATTTAGAACAGGAGGGCGTAGATGACGGCGATGACGACGGAGGGAAGCATATTGGCCGTGCGGAAGGTCTGAGGACGGATGAGATTGACGCCGACGCAGAAGATGAGCATGGATCCTACGAGCGAAAGGCTGTCGAGGGCTGCTGTGGTCATGATGGGGGAGAGCGCGCCGGCAAACAGCGTAATCGTCCCCTGGAACACGGCGACGGGCAGGGCGGAGAAAATACAGCCGCGTCCAAGCGAGGCCGTCATGGTGCAGACGATGATGCAGTCCAGCGCTCCCTTGAGGGCGAGCGTGGACCAGTCGCCGAGCAGGCCGTCTTGGATTGATCCCACGATAGCCATGGCACCGATGCAGACGGTCAGCGATGTCGAGACAAAAGCGTTGGTGAACTCGTTATCGTCCTCACTGCCAGTCTTGCGCTTGAGCCATTCGCCAAGGTTCTCGATGGCGGCTTCCAAGTTGACGGCCTCGCCGATGAGCGAGCCGAGGGCGAACGAGACAATGAGCATGGTGGTGCCGGTGGTCGCTAGCGCCTTCCCATCGATAAGGAGCATCTTTTGCATGGTGCCGCCAAGGCCGATAAACAGGACGCACAGCCCCGATGCTTTCATGAGCGTGTCTTGGATGCGCGGTGTAATGAAGCGGCCGCCCGCTAATCCCAAAAGACCGCCCGCAACTAAAAGCACAACGTTGATGATTGTTCCCAAGCCCGGCATGAGCCCTCCTGTATTGATGCCAACGTGGCAATCGTAGCAGAACGAAATGCGAGGCACATCGCGACTCATCTAATACGTTATATAAGTGGTGTTAGGAATGATGCGCAGCATTTAAGCCTCAGGTGGTTGTCGGGACATAGGGATAGTATTCAAAGCGCAGTGTCATAAGCCGCTGCGGGGATTCAATAGCCGCGGCGATGATATTGGCATCGCGGGCACGATCAAACCCTTCGAGTTCGATCTGATACGAGACGTCTTGCATAATGTCCAGACGCCGCCAGGCTAGGAGTGTGTCGCCATCGAATTCCAAGGTCTTGCCTCCATCTGGAGCAACGGCGTATAGACGCAGCTTGGCGGTGGTTGCGGGGTCGACAACCGTGACCTTTTTAATTTCGTTTCGAGTATTCTTGGCGCCCAACAAGGTGAGCAGTGTTGGGGCCACGACCTCGCCCGATGGCAAAAAGACGACTTCGATGGATTCGGGAAATGCGATGATAGCCGACTTGCGGACGGGCTGATTGGCGGCGGCAACTTCGATGTTCGCAGCGTCGATGACCTCTGTGTGGTCGAGCGCGGCAAGCACGCAGCAGTTACCTTCATCGATCTCTTGAGGATCAGCAAGCCCCAGGCTGTCCGCGAGCTTGGGATCGTTTGGATCGGTAGCGGGCTCATTCGGTGCTTCGAGAGAAGCTGGGACGCTGTTTGTCGGCGATGGCGTGTCGCCCGCACCTGCTTCTTTGTCCGCGCTCTCTTCTTGTATGGTTGCGTTGATGGGCTCGTCGTTTGAGGGGAGCGTCTTGGCGTCAAGCGCGGAGGGGAGAATTCCGATGGCTCCGGATCCGCTCCACTCCATTTCGAGAAGCGCCGGGTCGGCAAGAATGCGTTGCCTGCTTTGCGCGTGGGCATCGATTTCAATAGGGCCTGCCTCTATCCCTCGTGTAAGGCTGAGTGATCCGGCTGGCTTCTCGAAATGAGCGTCTGTGTCTTTGGTGCTGACGGCGTAGAACAGCAGGGACGCTTCTCCCGCCGCGATGGCATCGGTGTCGGCTTTGGTCAGCCGCAACGATGCCGTGAATGAGAGGGTGGGCTGCGTGTCGTCTGCATTCGCGGCGGCGCAGCCCAGACATATACCGCCTCCTTTCTCAAAAAACGTACCGTCGAAGGCGACCTTCGCTCCGTTCGCCGAGTCATCGATCGAAGCGATGTCGATGCGCAGCTCTAAATTGCATGGATCGCCATCTGCGTCGAGCACAACCGAGCGCCACGTGCAGACGGCGTACCCCGCCTGGGAGCCGTTTGCCTTGTTCGAACGATTGATATCCACGACTATCGAACCGTCCGTATTACGACGAAGGCATCCCGAGGTTGAGATTGCAGCCTGTGCGATCGAAAAACGCTTGCACGCAATGGCGCTCGACGGATTTGATGCGGAGCTTAGGGCTGCTGGTAAGGAGTCTGCCATGACAGGAGTCGCCCAAGCGGCGACAGGCGTTCCGGTTGCGAGCGCGCCGCAGAGTGCGACGACGGGCAAAAGGTTCTTCGATGCCATGGGGTCTCCTTAGCTAATTTAGTGCGGCCTGTCCGTGTTTTGTTTCTGGCTGCGTTTGATGTGCAGGCCGAGGCCGGCGGTTCCCGCGCCTGCTGCTGTGGCGCCTGCTGCCAAGAGCCATCGTCCATCGCCTGTCTGCGCCAATGGTTCCTCGCGGTCGCCGCGGTCGAGCCCCGAGAGGTCGACCGTCACTTGCGTGGCGGCCTGCGCCTGTTCTTGCTGGGCAAAGGCCATGGCTGGGCCAAACGCTAGGATGCTGACGGCGGCGGCCAGGGCGACGGCCTTATGCCGTGTGCGCACCGGGCTCGACCGTCCAGGTGATCGTTGCAACCTGATCGCCTTCGCCGGTTACGCGGAAGATGTCGCGCGTGACGCGGGCGACGTTTCCGCTTGTCTTGAGCTTAATTTTGTCCGTGCCACCGGCAATGCCCTGGTAGCCCATGTCGAAGGCTGCATTCTTGGAAAGATCGAGGCCCGTCCCCTGCATTGCGGCGCTGGCGTTCTGGAGCGCGCCGTCGGGGCCGACCTTAAAGTCGATGGAGTTCTGTGCGGTTCCGGTCTTGGCGTCGGCAGCAATGGTCCAGGTGTTCATGGCATCGATCTTCATGTTGGTGACATGGATGCCGTAGGCCGAATGATTGTCGATGGTGGTCGCGTCTTCTGAGGGGCCCTGAAGCGTGCCGTCGGCCTTGGCGACGAAGGGAATAACCGTCGGAACTTTGAACTCAACGTTGTCGATCTCGGTCCTGACCATTACTTTCGTGGTTCCAACGCGCCCGGCTGCCATAGCTGGCGTCGGTGCGGCGCCCATTGCGAGCGCGAGCGCGAGCCCTGCGCCCACGACGAGCGCTCTGGCTCCGTTCATGTTCCTGGTGATGTCCATGGTCGTTCCTTTCTATTCGCCGCGGGCCGTCCCCGCGATGATTGGACGAATGCTGGTGAATTGCGTGCGGTGCCGCGTCGGCCGGAAAGCTAGTTCTCGGCTTGCTCAACCCGTACCTTGACACGTGTCGGATTGCCGTGGCTGTCGAGGGTCTTGGCATCGAGTGCCTGGATCTCGATGTACGCCTCGCCTTCTTTGATGTCGCCGGCGGGGCACGTCTCGATTGTCTTGCCGGTCTCGACCACACCGGATTCGTACATGGTCTCGTCGTTTTGGATGACGCGGAATCGCTGGGGAAATTTATTGTCTTGGACGTTTTGGACGTTGACGCGCAACTTGCCGCCTTCCTGCAACTGTGCGACCGGCGCGACCGAGATCGTCATCATGTTGTCGCGGACGATGGCGTCGAGCTCATCCTGGATTTCTTGGCGTGATTTACCCTCTGCCGTCGTGACTGAGGCGCCCGCTTCGGGCACGGGCTGCGACTGCCAGGCGTATAACCCTACGGCGATGAGGGCGCAGACGATAGCCAGGCAGACAACGACGAGTTTCTTGCGACGCCCCAGTCCTGCAAGGCGGGGCGGCTTCTTCGCACTCATGCGGCGTCCTTGGTGGTGTAGACGCGTGCGAACGTGGACGGGTCCGCTCCAAAGAGCATGTGAAGCATCAGGCGGCGCGAGTAGATGAGCTCGTCGAAGTCGTGAGGGAGCTCGATGCTGTGGATACGCGCGATGTGGTGGGCGAGCGCCGAGAACGACTCGGGGTCGCAGATAACATCGGTGGTGACGTGGTAGACCGCCGTATCGGGGAACGCCTTTTCGTCGAAAGGCAGGAGATAGGGATCGTCGTCGACCTCGATGGCGACGCCGTACTGGGGCCAGTAATATGCCATGGGAACCTCCCTGCTTCTGGGGCCAAAACTTCCATTGGTTTTGGCTGTTGATGCCGACCGTATCAGTCGCTACTTGACCAATTTCTGACCAAATGCTTGACGGATTGACATCTCCGCAGGTGAAAGGTGGTAAAAATTACTTCAACTTTTTTCGAGCGACAATTGCGTGGTCGCTGGCGGTAAGGCGACATGTGCCAAAAGCATCGTCTGCCGAGGAAACCTTGCCGCTCGCCGAATTGCACGTACGTAAAAATCGCCAATTATGGAGACGGTCTCGAACACGTCGACGAAACGATGCGGTAACATCTCCCTGCAAACACTGTAGTTAGCTAAAGGGGGAGTTCGCGTGTCGGCAACCATCAAACCCTTCACCGACGAGTTCGAAGAGTATGGCCGCGATGAGTCTCGCACATCGGGCGAGGCCTCGAGCATCTCGTTTCCGACAACGGAGGACGAGGTCCGCGCCATTTTGAAAAAGCTCCATGCCGAGCGTGTCCCGGTGACGGTTCAGGGCGCCCGGACCGGTCTTGCCGCCGGCGCCGTGCCTCATGGCGGTCACATTCTCAATACTTCCCGCATGAATCGCTACCTAGGCATTCGCCGCGATGAGCAGGGCAGCTTTCTTTTGCGTGTGGCGCCCGGCGTCGTGTTGTCTGAGCTGCGCAAGCAACTGGGCAAGAAAGTGCTGCCGACTGCCGGCTGGGACCAGGCATCGCTTGAGGTCTACGAGGAGTTCCAGGAAGCTCCCGAGCAATTCTTTCCTACCGATCCCACCGAGGCATCTGCCTGCCTGGGCGGTATGGCGGCATGCAACGCTTCCGGCGCCCGTAGCTACGCTTACGGCCCCATGCGCCCTCACGTCACAGGCCTTCATGTCGTGCTGACCGATGGCGACCTGCTCGAGCTTCACCGTGGCGAGGTTTTTGCACGGGGTCGTCGCCTTTCGCTCGTCACGGTGCAGGGCCGCACGCTCGAGCTCGACCTTCCCGACTACACCATGCCCAAGACCAAAAATGCTTCGGGCTATTTCGTTGCTGATGATATGGATGCCATCGATCTGTTTATCGGTGCGTGTGGCACACTCGGCGTTATCACCGAGCTCGAGATTGCCCTGCAGGCGGCGCCTGCGGTCGTTTGGGGCGTGAGCTGCTTCTTTGACAGCGAAGATAAGGCCGTGTCCTTCACCGATTCCGTGCGTCCCGTCCTGTCCCACGCGGCTGCCATCGAATATTTCGATGCGGGCGCCCTGGATATCCTGCGTCGTCAGCGTGAGCAGTCGACCGCGTTCGCCTCGCTGCCGGCGCTCGACAAAGACGCCAAGGTCTGTGTCTACGTGGAGCTCGACTGCGATGACGAAGCCCGGGCGACAGAGGAGCTGTATCACTTGGGGTGGGTACTAGAGCTTGCGGGCGGCAGCGACGATGCGACATGGGTCGCGCGCACCGAGGT
>NZ_JBDGAV010000030.1:0-10694 GCF_040910325.1 Collinsella aerofaciens
GTGTTGGCTAAAATGGGTCGGCCGGGATTGGTCAATCTCGGCCGACTATATTTGGCTAAATTATTCCGACGCTAACAGATTTCCGAACATCCAACTGGACAAGATGCCATCTAGGACGACAAATAACTGCACGCAATACCACAATGTAAACAAGAACTTCCCAGCAGGGTGAAACCAAGGACTCCTAGTCCCTACTCTTACCCCCCCCAAGAATACCGACTTCAAATAAACTTTCAAACTAGATGTCAAAAAGGTAGGGGACCCAGAGAGTCCCCTACAACTCAGAATTCTAACGAATCAATATTACTTTCGATGGACCCAAAGCGGTCAAACCGGAGATGCGGTTTCCATAACCATCACTATGCCAGAACAAATTTTCGCTCGGCGAATTGCCCCAGAAAAAGCCAATGTGGCTATCGTCGGCATATGGGTTGTAAGGATTGAAGAACACAATGTCCCCCTTACGAGCCAAGCCACTGCGCAACAACTCATCAATAGAGTTGAAATAAGTCACGTTCGCGCACGTATCGATAGCGTAGCCGTACCAACGATAAGCGTTAACGCAGCCGCCCCTTCCGGGACCTCCACTCCAAGGGGAATGGCTCTGCTCGGCGGCAATGGGAGCTAAATTACCGCCCGCTTTCATATACGCATGCGATACAAATCCGCCGCAGTTCATACCGGTATACCCATCCCAACGAGGATCACCCTTTGGATACATGCATGTTTCTTGGCTAAGATGCGTATCGTAGGGTGTTCCACGGTAATAGCCATCGTTTTCGTGGCTCATAAGCCAATTGACCAGGCTGGACCTATTAACCCCCAAAACAGAACCAGACGTATTCAACCATGCACCACTTGCATTGAAGTAGTAGTCGACGCCATCGATTTTCAGCCACCCGTTAGCAAACATAGCGCCCGAAGGCTGAAGCCAGTACCACGTGCCGCGGTCATTGAGCCATCCGGTCTTCATCTTGTAGGTGGAAGGATCCATCCAATACCACGCACCGTTAACATATTGCCAACCAGACTTAAGGACACCATTGGAAGATGCGTAATACCAAGTATTGCCGCTTTCGTCAGAAGCGTCTTTCGACATAATCCAACCAGATGCTACATTGACGGCACCGTTTGCATCCGCATAGAAAACCGCGTCTCCAATATGAATCACACCTGGCAATGAAGACGAGTCAGCACGATCAGCGACTACGGGAGATCCATCAGATGAAGTAGGCAACGGCTCGCTCAGTGCTCCAGACGAATTCGCCCATGCCATACCGTCGCTCAAGTTAATCCAGCACGAAGATGCCATCGCACCGGAATCATAAGAAAAATAGCGCGTGTTTCCTACCGCGAATTCACCAGTACACATTGCGCCGGATACATCATCAAGGTAATACCAGGCGCTTCCGAACTTTATCCATCGTCCTCGTTGAATAGCTCCATTTGATGCGGCGTAATACCAAGTACCATCAACAAGTGCCCAGCCTGTTGCCATGGCGCCTGAACTCGTAAGGAAATAGGTGGACGACTCCACTTGCATAAAGCCCGTGAGCATAATATGGCTTCCTGGATCCAGGTAATACCAAGAATTCCCTAGAAGTAACCAGCCTCCATGCAGTAAGCCGTTGGAGTCAGCGTAATACCAGTTGTTGTCAATAAGAGCCCACTGGGAGGAGAGCATGGCCCCTGAGCTGTTAAAGCTATAAGAAGTGCCATTACATTCTTTCAACCCGGTGGCCATAGAACCGTCTGCAGGATCAAGCCAGTACCAACGACCCCCATCCGAGAGCCAGCCTTTCACCATGGCACCAGAGCCGGAGAAATAATGCCAGACGGAAGCATCAAGGTGCCATCCGATAAGCATTGCGCCAGAAGAGGAGAATCCATACGTGGCTTCCCCGATCTGCAGCATTGTATCGTGGACCATCTTGCCCTCATCATCCAGCCAATACCAGTTGCTGCCGTCTGAAAGCCAGCCTTTTACCATGGCGCCAGAACCGGAGAAATAACGCCAAGCAGAAGTGGGGCCTGTAGAATCTAGGTACCAGCCGACACGCATTGCACCCGAAGAGGAGAATCCATAAGTTGCACCCCCGACTTGAACCAATCCATCCTGAGCCATTCGACCTTCGTCGTCGAACCAGTACCAGCTACCGTTTATGTGTCTCCAAGAAGAAACAGCGATTGTTCCGTCGGACAAGCCCCAACGCCAATAACCAGCCCCTTCTTCGGGTGATATCCACCCCTGATGCCAAACAATTTGATTCGAAACCTCAGAAGGGGTCTCATTATCAACCTGAGAGTTCTGCTCGACAGCGAAGGTCGATTCGCGCTGAGCATCAACGCCTGACTCGACAGAAGCAATAGCAACGTTAGATGCGGGACCTTCGTCAGTGTTATTCAAATCAAGGGCGTATAACATCGAGGGCGAACCCAAAAGGAGTCCCAAAGAAACAAGGCCCGAAAAGACCAACACCCCGAATGAGCATTTCTTCATAGCAGCACGGTATCCAATCACGCAGCGACCCCGTCACCTCAGGGCAATGGGGCCTCAATCAAAACTAGCTCAATAATGCGTTAGCCAATTTGTTGGCAGTTCTTGCACTCTCGTAAAGCACCGCGCTTCCGGGCCTCCTGGATAGAGATCTGCGAATAGCCCTTTGCGTCCTTGCCAACGGTACGACACTTATGCGTATGGTAAACATCGCTACCGCTCTTATACCAAACTAAACCGTAGTCCGGAATCCACTTGCCGTCCTCGCCGACATAGTAGGAGCCAACCCAGGCATTCGTAGCCATGGCGCCGGAAGACTGGAGGTAGTAGTCGCCGACCCAGGCGTCGTGGGCCATAGCGCCGGAACCGCTAAAGTAGTACCAGGCGCCGCCGACCTGACGCCAGCCGGTGGCCATCGCACCGGAATCGTCGAACCAGTACCAAGAGCCACCCAGGCTGCGCCAGCCGTTAGCGACCATGGCGCCCGAGCCGTCGAGATAGAACCACGCACCGCCGATGTTGAGCCAGCCAGTGGCCATAGCGCCGGAGGCGTTGGCGTAGTACCAGGTGCCCGAATCGTTGATCCAGCCAGTTAGCATGACACCGTACTCATTGAAATAGTACCAAGTTCCACCGATATTATGCCAACCGGTCAACAGCTCGCCGCTGGAAGTCGCATAGAGCCACTTTCCATAGATGGAGTCATAAATCCAGCCACTATGCTGCATGCGGCCATCAGCATTGGCGCCAGGGGTGTTCAGGAAGTAGTTTTTGCCATCAATCTGAACTCGGCCGTATGCCATATCGTGGTTTTCGGGATAGAAGTAGTACCAATCCCCGCCGATAAGCTGCCAGTTCGACATCGCGGTCCCGTCAGCGCCAAAATAGTACCAAACGGCTTCGTAATCGTTATACCACTGGTTCGTGACCATGACGCCAGTCTCGGGATCGAAATAGCGAAGGTTGCCGTCCTCGCACCGAACGAGTCCGGTCTGCATCGAGCCATCGTTGTCGAAATAATACGTTCCAGCAGGACGAGAAACAGAGAAACCTGTCAAATTGCGAGACTCGCTATGATCAATATATTGAAGACCAACGAGAGAATCAATATCAGCAAATGAGGGCGCCGGGGCAACCGTCATGCAGGCGGCGGCAAATACAGCAACTCCCAGCGCTGTTAGTCCTCGCCATCTTTCTCGAAGGTTATTCATACGACATCCTTTCTCCGAGATTTAAGGCTCTCTTAAGTTATTCTCAGACTATCAATTTAGTTTTTCAACAGGAAATCGATAAAAGGTATCTTTGTGACTGCAATTTGATGAGAGCCGCCACGTCCTTGCCGTCCCGTGCATTGTCGACAGCAACGTCTTATGGCACAAACCGGATATCCTTTTCGGCGCAAATCGTTTGAGCAGGCGGCACGCGGAAGGAGTGTGTAGAGCGGTTTTCTGCTGGCTGCCAGCCACGGCATCCTTTCGGAAACCTAATTGCCGCCGAAATTAAAGTCCCCGGCGCGGACTCACCTTATCTCCCCGACGCGGGCTCGATATCCTCTCGGATATCTAATCGTCTTGGACTTTTACCTGCCCAAGCACAGTACAACTTTTACGTGCCGCCACACGGAGCAAGGCTCGCGGATTATTCTCTAAAAACCATGCTTTCAAAGCAACTTAGGCACAAACGTAGTCAAACAAAATACCTTTCAGGTCTTTCTTGAAGATAAGCAGTAGATTAAAGTATCCGACAAGAAATCCCGCATTACATTCAACCCGCAGAAAAAACAGAGCACTAATACTCCGCCATGCCTTCGGACTCATATAAAAACCTCATATGATCGACATCGAATCTAAGTGATAGCACATCTATAGATTTGCGTACATCAGAACACAGGCAAACGAATTTAAAAAACGAATCAGTTAATTCGCTTTCAAACTCTTTGTCGCATATACGTTTTCCAAGCTCAATAGCTTGGCTCAATTTAGTAGCGACAAAGTGGTTGGAAATTAAACCAAGCATGTTATTAGCCTTCTCAAGGCTATCAAGAACAGGCAAAACGTATTGTATTGCGAAATCTAATGTGACGGTATCATCCTCAATATAATTCGGAAGTCGATACGCTAAATCACATGTATTTATATAATATTTGATCCATGACTCTTTCATTTTTGGAAACCGAGAGATATGGATTAACCGACTTTCAGCAGAGGTATCGCCCAATCTATTAGAAGTTGGAATTAAAATAGTATTTGACCTTTGCTTTCGCCAAGACGAATTATCGAAATTCAATCGAACACGAATATACTCTTGCAACCAGACAAAATAGCACGCTCCATCATCCGCTAAAGAACATCTAATTAAAAGAAAAGGTATTGCAAACATTTCAGCGTATAAAAGCGTCTTCGTATCAATGGAAAATGGAATTTCAGGTTTATCTTCGAGTGGCTTGTTTGTTCCCTTCACCTGAATTGCCATTAATTCACCAGTAGCGAATCCGTTTTCAAAGCGCTCAAAAATTTTATCGATTCCAAAATCACGTTCTGTTAAGTCTCGAACAACCCAGTTTTCAGAAGGCATAAGGGAGGTGACGAAAGAGCATGCCTCTGTATCAATTATGTGGCTATTTGGACGTTTCGGAGGATATGCCATAAAAATCAGCTCCATCAGCCTTAGCGCAAGAGCACCTAATAACGACAAAATAAAGATAACAACCAACATAATTAGACTGCATGTCAGTTGATATCGAATAAGCGGTTAAGGACACAATAACCAATAAAACAATAGCACTCACTGTGTCCAGGGGCATGGACCATCTCCTCCATCCTTCCTGCTCGAGCACGTCAGAGTAACCACCCGGTGAAACCATTGGCCGAGAGCTGCGCCCCCAGTCCCCGGGAAGCGGCCCTCTTGATTAAACTGCTCAGTATTTCGTGCTCACGGGCTCAATTCCCGGTGACCACTTGAGTCACTTCATAGTAGAGAGCAACGACAATGTCGACGCTGCAGGTCTTAAGAATACATTCGCAATAGATGTTCCGGCTGTTCACGCCACTGCAGTGAAGCTGACCGGCCTCGGCTTCTATGATCGAATTAAGCACCTGATCGGAGAGCCTGCGGATAAGCACCAGCTGTCGATCGTCCCGTCGCTGAGGTGGGGCTCAGCGAACATGTCGGGCGCGGCGTCCGCTAAGATCTACATTGCGGTCCTCATCCTTCTCAAGAACCTTCCTTGTGGTTATTTCAGATTCTAGTGCGAAAGCCGTTTTGCGTCAGGCAGACGTCATCACCCCCCCACGCTTACGCCATCTATTTTTTGTGCGATCCAAAGTATCGCTAGCTCACGCTCTTCACTATCATCAAATTTGCAGGTCTCATATTTGATGTTTCATTCAGCTCCTTAGAATCGATAACCAAATCCCATTGTCCATTTTGGCCCGGCAATGATCGGCAAAGTTGTTTGTTAGGTATACGAAACAATCGATTAACTGGAGTCAAACGCTTAACTCCAAAACATTTCAAACTGACAATTTCGATACATAATAAAGCTGCCAGTGAATTCAAACAGTTCTCCAAATTAGCTTTTCTAAAATACGTACCACGATCATGTTTCACAGCGTTATAGCTATCCCACCAAGTTAATTTTGCATACATTCCATTTATCCACGCATTAAAAGGTTTGAGTGAAATACTCTGGTTAATCGCAATGTCAACTACCTCATTTACAAAGGCAATATCATTCAAAGCAGACAGGCACTCGAATGCTTCCTTGATATTAGATGGTCTATTTCCGGATCGAAGTTCGACATAATCTTTAAAAACCGAATCAAATTCAGAACAAATCGATAAAAGCATCTTTGCAAATTCAACTGAATAAGTTGAGAAATTATCGTTGCTCAGCTCAACATAATTAAAGGAATTAACAAGCTCTCTTTCAAGAACCAAGTAGTAATCCCAATTTGATAAAGATAAACTCATAGACAAGCAACTCCCGTTAACGTAAATTACACCAAATTATCTTTCGAAATGCCCCCGTAGATATAGCAATCGCCAGCTCAGAAGTCTACTGACGCCCGATTCAGCTGACAAATAATTGACTATACGGCACTATTAAAGGATAACTAGCACTGTTCATCTACAGGAATATCCAGTTTATTCGCCGCGCAAATGCAAAGCTCTTTATCCTCTTGAGTCATCCTGCTCCCAAGAATAACTCGCAACGGCTTGCATGGGCGTTGTACATAATTCATCTCAAGCTCATCTGGCTCTGGTACAAGACGGGCACGATATTCGTTCTCCCGCTCAAACACACTGCCCTTTCTGTAAATTGCCCGTAGATCACTAAGCATGTCATCACTGCTCACATTAAGACCAAGCATCCTAGCAGCAGTCCAAGCAATTTGAGGGTCGCAATTAAATGGTTCGTCATCATATAAAATTGGTAATAATTCAGTGCGCATTCCGTTAGCTATGTTGCAATTGCGAATAGCTTCTCTGTCGTAAGCAAGAACGAAACCCGCTTGGCTTTCGGAATATACATTCCACATATTCGAATCGCTAGGATTGTCCGTTAGGCACAAAATGCGACAACAATTTCGGCAGCTATTCTGATGAACTGGGGCAACAAATCCTCCAACAAATAAGCGCAAGTTTTTAACAGCCGAGCGAAAAAGACTAACTTTTCCCTCATCGGATAGTATCTCGAACTCATCTATTCTTGCTGGATTAAAAGGAGCCCCCAGAACCCCTAAAACAAACGCAAGTCGTCTAAAATCAATTTGATTTATTATCTTTAACGCTTGTTCATCATCATTGAGATTACTTTCGATTTCATCTATACCATTCCAGTTATAGATCGGTACCGAGTCGCACTGATCGCTGAAAACCTTTGGATGAGAAAATGTAACAGTCGCGTTTTCTAGATCGGCAAAAGCGTATTCACTTGGAGGTCGATAGCGGTAAAGCATTCGCGGGACGAGAGAAGTCGATAGCGCTTCCAGCTCCTTCTTTGCGGAAACAATGGAGGCGCCATCGTTTTGCTTGGCAACGAGATTAGCCAGCGTCTCCCGATATGTTTCTTTCTGTGTCAAGCTTAGCGCCATGCAATATCGCTTCCCGATCTAGCTAAATTAGATGCAGTTGATTTTATCCAGTGCAAAAATACTGAATGCACATACGAAGCAGAAGTCATGTCTATCAACTACCAAAAAATGATTCCGATTGGAACGTACCGGAAATCGTAAAAGCTGCCAACGGATATATTTATAATAGCCTGAGATGGCTAGAGATGAAAACATATAGTCATCAAGCAGTCTTGTCCTCCGATGAAGACGCCAGCTATGACATCGAATTCCACTCTCTGTCAGGTCGCTTTACCAATTACGGAGCGCCGCAGAGGCTGCAGAAGCAGTCGAGTATGCAGAAAAGATTTATATGGGCGCGTCAATTAAAAAAGCTCTGTTAGACCAGGATTGACACACATCTGTCCCCACGGCGCCATATCGTTAGCCTCGTAGACCGCGGGGCAGCATGAACGCCGAGGACCTGGTAATCGCCTTCAAACGGGACATGGCGAAGCTGAGCGGGACCGAGCGTCGCCGCGCGATTGAGTCCGTCAGGGACGTGATCCGCGCGGCGGCGTTCGACGACACGGCCGGCTCCGCCTACGAGGTCGAGCGCAGCCGCGTCTGCCTCAAGACCGCCTACGCCATGCGCCATAGGCTGATCGAGTGCCTCTCGGCCCACTGCCCCCATTCAGGGCCGGGCGGGGCTGCGGCGGCGAGCTCGACGAGATCTACTTCCCTGAGTCGCTCAAGGGCAAGGGCAACCGCGCGAAGGGGTTGTTCGCGATGCCGTATCGGCAGCATAGAGACGGTATGTCCATTTCGTCTCTTTTAGCGCTGAATACCATGTATCGGGTTCATTTTCTCATGCCTTATTAGGAATATATGAGACGGCTGAATTCGTAGATGCCTGTTGTAAATGAATGTATGTGAGAAAGCTAACAACTACTTAATAAGAGTTGCGTTTGGCATCAGGCAACGAAAACCGTTGCATTTTGTCTCTTGCAACTAAAAGGGTTGCGTTTGGTATATAGCAACGAAAACAGTTGCATTATGTCTCATGCAACTAAAAGGGTTGCTTTTGGTGTCTAGCAACGAAAACAGTTGTGCACGGGCAAGATAACCCTCACGCTTTGCGAATGATATCTTTGTTCCTGCAAATTAAAACACGCAATGTTATAGATAGACGAAATCTGATTAGCGGGCGACGATGAATGCCACATCTCTATTATCACGGGGACTGCCGCCCCAGAAAAACCCGATATGGCAATCGACGCTGATAGCAGTCTTAAAGAACATGACGTCGCCCTCACTCGACCTAGAACCGTTCGAGAATCTCCTCGGCGTTCTCTCGCAGATAGATATCTAGGTCCGGCACGGCAAACTGCACGTAGCCCCTCTGTGGTGCCTGAATAACCTCTCTTTGTAGCAATTTTGCCCTAATGGAGCTGACCTCATTGGTCTTTTTACCCATGCGCTTAGCAATCTCGGATGATTTGGACTGTTGTTTATCCTCGCACATGGCCAAAAGGTATTTGATATCGTTGAGCCCCAGTCCAGAAATCGCGGGCTCGTGAACAACATCGTGAAAACGAGCCTCTGCCAGCGCAATGCCTTCAGTGACGTCGCGCTCGCTCACAATGGCACTTTTGGCACGATGCAAGTTGGCGCGCTGCCAAATGGAATAACCGACCAGTTGCACCAGATAGGCATAGCCCTTAGTGGCCTTAGCGGCTCTCGACAGAAGATTGTCCTCTATGGTCAAACCAGTCGCGACAAAGCTATCGCCCATAGAGAGCGCTACCTCCACCCGGTTGATTGGCGCCAGATCTTCGGGGAGGGCACGACGCAAGAACGTAAGCGCCTTGCCGTTAATAAGATCCATAACGCCGGCGGGTAAGCCGGCAAAGGCAAGTGCGATATCTACTTTTTCCCCTATCAAAAGCTGAACCGTAGACGCAATGGCACGCATATCATCAATCGGGGCGTCCTGAACTTCATCGATGGCAATAAAAAGACCCTTGGATGACTTCGCTGCCGAACTTAGCAACTTTCTAAGGCTCGACTCTTTGGGTGCAACATCGACTTTCGCAGAAACAAAGCCGGCGTTTACGCCGACTGAAGCATTGGCCGCAAAGAAAGAATCAGCAACCTGATCCCTCAAGTCCAGCAATAGGTTAGGGCCAGCAGAAACAATAGCGGTCTTCCATCCAAGTTCTCGCGCACGATCCCTAAGATCGCAGAGCAAAACAGTTTTTCCGGAGCCCCTCGGTCCAGCAATGCGCATGAGCCTCGCAGGTGCACCAATTCCCGCATTCAAACTCTCGGTAAACTCAAGAGCGATATCATCGCGACCAATTATGCGCGGAGGCTCAGCGCCGGCAGTGGGACGAAACGGATTATGGAATGCTGTGGCGCTCACTTGTTTGCCTTTCTAGGGAATCGATTAACAGTCAATCATCGTTTCAATAATTATCACAGACTATATCGAATAATATCGAGCTGTATAAGCTTGTATAAACTTATCGCGAAAGTATCGAGCTTTCGTAATTTATCTTAGCAAGTAGTCCAACGTTACTTTCTTCCAAGCTCATAGCGAAAGAAAGTTAAGGACTTCCTAAAAACCATTGCCTTAATACGAGAAATACTCGCTCTCAGCGGATAAGTTCGGCCCCAACCACGGATCGCCATCCAAGAAGAACTCAGGCCAGTGCTGCATGAACAGTGCTTGCTCGCGCTTCCAGCGACTCATCTTTTCCTCGTTGGCCTCTTCCCTGCCGCGCGAGGTGAACTCGTAGTGGTACAGCTCTGCATAGGGCGTAAAGATGGTGCGGAAGCCCGCCTCCCCCTGGCGCCAAATGCCTCGACCGCGAAGCTGTCCAATTCAAGATGGTCGGCATCGGTCCAGGCTCGGAAGCCTCTGAGACGCCCGACTCGTAGTACGTGACCTTGTCTATAAACAGGCTTTCCGCACTCACAGCATAAGAAGGCCCGTGCAACAAAACACAAAGGTAGGCCAGAGCAACAAGCAGGATGCAACGGCGATGATGGCCCAACAAGACAACAGGCATGAGTGCGCCGATCTACACGGCAAGCCAATAAACAGGGTTGGGAAATGCCTGGTGGCAGTACTCATCAGC
>NZ_JBDGAV010000030.1:10844-20352 GCF_040910325.1 Collinsella aerofaciens
ATCTAGGAGAGACCTAATAGTTCTTGGAAGCTGGGAATCATCGAACTCACCATCTTTAAACAAGAGGGAATCATATAGCTTCTTATCGTTCTGTCTCGAAAAGATATGAGTGACCAGATGCACATCGTGGGCCTTTGAAAAACAATCTTCGTCCCTTAAAGATTCAGCAATATAACAACCGCCCCTATAGTTCATGAGTAAGGAAAAGTTCAAGTCTGTTGTTCCAAACTTATAGCACTGCGATTTTGTTGATATGTCTTCGAGCATAAAGCACGCGGAGGTTGCAAAAGAGGCAAGCTGAACAATATGGTTGACTTTTCTGCGACACAGAGCGTAGGGATGGCGATTCGAAAAGTCGATCTGCGACGCAGCAAGTTTTCCTCTGGATGCCAATTTGAAAAACTGCTTAGCCGACAAATGACTATCTACGCCAGTTAAATGCTTGAAATTTTCGGCCTTATAAATAACTTCGATATACCTGTCATCGAAAACGTACATGAATGACTTTCCGACAAGAAAACCGCGATAAAGTTTTGCTGCCTGATTAATTTCCGCAACTATCGCCTTCCGATCTTCAGCCCTACCCATACTGCCCCAATCAAAAAAGCCGGGATAACCCCGGCTGATAATCAAAGAGGCGGTTTTCTGCTGGCTGTCAGCCGCGGCATCCTCACGGAAACCTAGTTGTCGCCGGAATTATAGTCCCCGGCGCGGACTCACCTTATCTCCCCGGTGCGGGCTCGATATCCTCTCGGATATCTAATCGTCTTGGACTTTTTACCTGCCCAAGCACAGTACAGCTTTTACGTGCCGCCACACGGAGCTTAGCTCAAGATTATTATCTATAACTCAAGCCACTAAAGCAAGCTACGCACGGGCATGGTCAAATTAAATTCAAACCTTGGTCATCAATCACATCTACCGCGGGCCGATAACGCCCGCCTCATGTGCTGCGATATAATCAATCTCACTAAATGCCAAATCAGCAAGCCGAAGGAGCTAACGTGCTAACAATTCACTATGGTGATATGGAAAACGTTATCTACAACACGTCGGTTTACTTCGATAACGTCTATTCGCCCCAGTGGTTTCAAGATGCCTTTGCTCAAAGGGTCATAAAATCCATCGACAAAGGCACCGTGGTAGGCCCCAATGCAATCGATACCAAGATTCTAGGTATCATTCCTCCCGAAAAACTATCCAGCGGCACCAAAACACTGCTGCTTATGTACTTTATGCCGGAGAACGTATATAACGCCTCAAATTGCGGTGATAATTGCGCCTACTGGATTCTGCGGATCGCCGCGCAAAAGGATTTAGCAATCAATCTCTACCATTTAATGGATTTTGGAAACGGCAAATTCACGGCTGTCATTGCGAACACAGGCGATGTCGTTCACACGATGTTTGACCTTGTCCCCATAGCTGGAAAATGCCTTAGGGAGAACTCCTGATGCGCGGATCATACAAGGTAATTATTCAAAATAACCGTGTTCAGTTTAAACTGACCATCAATAGAAATCTGACCATCATCCAAGGAAACAGTGCTACAGGGAAGACAACTCTGCTTGATATGGTGGCAGCCCATGAAGAGCTTGGGGCACAAAGCGGCGTAACAGTAAGTTGCAAAGTGCCCTGTAAAACAATATCTGGAAAATATTGGCGCAGAGATCTCCAAGAGATTTCCAGCAGTATTGTTTTTATTGATGAGGGCAATACTTTTGTTCGATCAAGAGAATTTGCCCATGAAGCAAAACGTAGTTCAAACTACTACGTAATCGTCGCCAGAGAGTCACTGCGCCAACTGCCCTATAGCGTTGATGAAATCTACGGTCTTAAGAACACCAACCGAACCACAACGAAGTATCCCGTTTACTCTCGTGTCTACACCTCTACATATCGTATTTACGATGATACTGAATTTAGAGGCGAGAGGCCCGAGCTTGTCATCGTCGAGGACACAAATTCGGGCTACGAATTCTTCAGTTTGCTATGCAAAAAGAGCAGCATTAAGTGCATCAGCGCGGGAGGAAAATCAAATATTTGCAACTGCATTATGGACGCACCGGAAAACGACATCCTCGTGATTGCCGACGGCGCCGCCTTTGGACCAGAAATTGCGGAAGCAGCTGCTCTATTGCGCCGAAAGAACATCAAGCTATTCCTACCGGAATCGTTTGAATGGCTCGTGTTGAAGTCGGGATTATTCAACAGCAAACACATTAAGGACATGCTGCTTAACCCCGCCGAACATATCGAAAGCTCAAAGTTCTTTAGCTGGGAGAGGCTCTTTACTGCGGAACTCATTGAATGCTCACGAGACACACGTTTTCGATATGACAAGAGCTGCTTGAACGAGGAGTACTTGAACCCCACCGCCTTTGCAGCTCTTGAGGATACTTTGCCGGAACTTGGCATTACTTCGCACTAAAACGAGAAGTACTCACTGTCGGAGGATAGGTTTGGTCCGAGCCACGGGTCGCCATCGAGGAAGAACTCAGGCCAGCGCTGCATGAACAGTGCTTGCTCGCGCTTCCAGCGACACATCTTTTCCTCGTTGGCCTCTTCTCTGCCGCGCGAGGTGAACTCGTAGTGGTACAGCTCGGCATAGGGCGTAAAGATGGTGCGGTAGCCCGCCTCCCATGCGCGCAGGCAAAAGTCTGCGTCGTTAAAGCCAACGGCGAATTCCTCGTTATAGCCGCCGACCTGCTCAAATACGTCGCGTCGGACCATCTGGCTGGCACCCGTTACGGCGCTAAAGTTGCCCGGGCGCACGGCACGGGCAAGATAGCCCTCGCGCTTTGCCGAGAAGTCCTGGTTGGCATGGGCAAGTGCGCCGCGCACGCCAACCACAATGCCAGCGTGCTGCACCAGATGATCGGCAAAGTAGAGTTTGGCACCCACCACGCCCGCTTCGGAACGCTGCAGATAGCCCATCATCTCTTCAATAAAGTCGGGACTAATGACCTCGGTATCGTTGTTGAGCAGCAGCAGATAATCGCCTTTGGCGTGCTCCACGCCAAAGTTAATGATCTGGGAGTAATTGAACTCACCCGGCCAGTACACAACGCGCGCGATGCCCCTGCCTTCGGATGCTGCAGCCACGCGCTCTGGCAGGGTTTCGTAATACGCAAACGTCTCCGGGGCTTCGCTGTTGTTCTCCACCAAGACGATCTCGTAATTGGCATACGTTGCCTTCTGGGCGATCGACATCACACAGGCGTCAAGCGTCTCAATGTGATCCTTGGTGGGAATCACAATGCTCACCAGCGGCGCAGGCTCCGGCAGCGCATAGCGCATGCGGTAGACAAACGGCGTCTCGGTATCCTCAACCGTTCCGCAAATGCCCAGCGCGTTAAAGTGGCGCTGCAGCGCAAGACGACCGGCTTCAATAGCATACGGCTTGCTATCGGCAGAGCCATCGGCGGTCGATCCCGGATGCACGCGCCAGTGATACAGCACATGCAAAACATGCTCAAACCGCGCGTCCGCCGAAAGGCAGCGAAGCGTCAAGTCGTAGTCCTGGGCACCCGCAACGTCTTCCGGGGACGTGCCAATACGATCGATGAGCGCCTTCTCCACCATCAGGAAATGCGTCACGCAGTTATGGCTATAGAGCAGGTCGACGTTGAGCCGCGTCTTAAAGACCGGCTGGCCCCACTCCCCCGTTTTCTGGAACATGTCCTCGTCGCAGAACAGGACCTGGGGACGCTTGTCCTCGGCCGCCTTATTCAGCGCGGAAACATACTGGAATAACGCGTCCGGTTCCAGAATGTCGTCATGGTCCAAGAACGCGACGTAGTCGCCTGTCGCTCGCTCGATACCTGCGTTGGTGTTGAGCACAATGCCGCCGTTGCCGGGAAGCTCGATGCGACGGATGCGCTCGTCGTTGGCGCCTGCCGCAAGGGCGGCCACCGCATCCCATTCAGGCGAGGCATCCATAAGGAGCAGTTCCCAGTTGTCATAACTCTGGGCTAGCACCGAGTCCAGCAGCTCGCGCAGGTATTCCCGATCAGTCTTGTAGCACGGCACCACAATACTCACGAGTGGTCTATAGGCAAAAGCCACCGAAGCGACACGCTGGCACGCCAGATCGCCCGGCTTTGCGCGATGTTGCTCAAACCAACATCGATAAGCTGCGTCGTCAGCGCGTGCATCCTTCATGCGGTTCCAGCTGTCGTCGACCATGCCGTTGTACAGGCGACCATCCATGGCGCAAAAACCGCTCTGGATTAGGCCCGTGGGATCAGCCGCAATCGCGACAAAATCACGTATATCCTGGGGCATCTCAACGCTCAAATACGTTTTATTGACGCGGCAACCGTTGCGCTGCGGCACATCGACCTGCGATTCAAACACATGCACGGTAGCATCGATGGCATTCATATGCGTATCGAAGATCTGGAGCTCAGGCGCGCACTGGGGGTCTCCCGCCCAGGTAACCTCATAACGCCACACCGCGCCGGCGTCTGCCGGCAAATAGCGAATGGCATCGATCTCGTAGCGACCGCAGCATTCGCCACGCTGCGCATCGCGGATAAGCGCACACAGCGCAGGCTTTGCTTTGTAGTTAATCTTGGATTCCAGCTTGGCCACGCGGCTATCGAGGCGAATAGAGCCCAACCTTTGGCCACCGAATGCAAAAACGGCATCCATCGACGAGCCATCCAAAAACGGAAGCACCAAGACGGCGAGCTCGCGTTCGTAATCGGAAACGGAAGGGCAAAGCGCCAGCACACGGCCATGATCGACCGGGAGTACCAGCGACGGCACACAAGAACCGCTCGTCGTCGCATGGGCAAACGCTTGAGAACCCTCCCGCTCAATAAGCGCGGTGACATCCTGACCGGCAAAACGAAGCAGCACATACAGACGGCCCTGACTGCGGCAAAGCGCCAAACGCTTGATACTCATCTACACTTCTCGCTTTCCCAGGGCGTTCGCTGCCATGCGTTTGCAGGCACCCAGGCGCCCAAACCTCAAGACGTCGTAATCGAACATGAGCTTTTTACATGCACGGGCATTGGGGGCCTTGCTGGTAAGCGCCGCACGCACCATAGCGGCAACAGAAGGAGCGCATTGTGCGAGCGCAGCATCGCCGCCCACGGCAGAACCGGCAAGCGCCGTGGCAACGGCAGCAAACACCTTGCCGCAGTCCGAACCCAGCAACCTGAGCGCATCGTACAGCACCAGATCGCATAGGAAGTACGCCAGGTCATCGGCATACTGGACATCGAGACCGTCGCGCTGCCAGTCAGCCAGCACAGCGGAGTAAATCTTCACATGCTCCAGCAGACGCGTCTCGTCGTCATAGCGCATGGTATCCATGAGCGAACCCTTGCGCGCCACGCGGTAGTCATACAGCTTGCTCGAGATAAGCGCGGTCTTGCGCGAACGACCGTACACGGCAAAATCGAAGACCTGGTCCTCGCCATACTTAACGGTTTCGTCGAACACGATCCCGTTGCCCAGCAAAAACTCACGCTTGCAGGCAGTGCGCCATGCAAAAGGGCGAGAAGCTTCCTTAAACAGCAGGTCGGAGCTATAGCCTTCAAACGACACATCGCGCGGGCTCAGCACATAGTTAAGCCACGGATACCCCGCCTCCAGCGGATACGGACTCGCGCCAAAGGTCAAAACGTCGCAGTCCTCGCGCTCAAAGGTATCGACGATCACGCGGCATGCATCGGGCGTAAAGCGGTCGTCGGAATCCAAAAACGCGACGATAGACGCCGTGGACGCAGCGATGCCTGCATTACGTGCACTCGACAGGCCGCCGTTCTCCTTATCAACCAGCCTAAAGCGCGCGTCCTTATCGCAATAGGCAGCCGCAATATCGCGCGAACCGTCCGGCGAGCCATCGTTGACTAACACGCCTTCCCAATCGGGCATGTCCTGCGCAAGCAGGGAGTCCAGGCACCAGGCCAGGCACTCCTCCACTTTATAGATGGGAACGACAACGGAAATCTTGGGGTTAGCCATAGTCACTCGCTCCTACTGTGCGGCCGGAACGTCATCGGGGTGCGGGTTGTCGCCGTAGGTGCGCTGATACGTCAGCACGCGCCAGACCAGCGACAGGCCGCCAATCTTAAAGTAATGCTTAAACGTATTGAGCTTGCCCGGCTTCTTAAAGTCAAAGCGCGAATCGATATAGGCGCGGGGCGACTTGACCATCAGACGCAAGTCGGTCTCGCCACGCGGATCAAACAGCGACAGGTCAAAGCGACCGGCATCCCAATCGGCCTTGAGCTCGGACGAGGCTTTCTTCCAAAACTGCTCGCGCAGTTCATCGACCAAGCGCTCATCATTCCAACGGTACGTATCGACCTTCATGCGCATTAAAATGCCCTGAAGCTGAGCCTTGAGCTCGGGACGCTCGTCCAAAAAGCGCTGCATCTCGACATACTCGTCGCACACGCAAAACACCTTGTTGGGCGAATTAACGGAGCTCTTCTCGTTATCCTGGCGATAGCACAAAATGGGGTCCGCAATAAACGCGGCACGCTCGGCGCAAGCCCAAACCTTAAAGTTAAAGCCTGCGTCCTGATACGAGGCACCCGGCGTGGGAAGGAACCGAATCTGATTGTCGTTGAGGAACTCGCGCCGATAGATAGCCGACCAAATGGAAGGTTTGCGGTAGAAGATGCCCGGGCGATCGACGGGGCGATACGCGGCGCCCGTCATATGCTCGTCGATAATTTCAAACAGCTCACGGCGCTCGCTGGGCGTGGACCAATACAGGTAAAAGTCGCCCTTAACGACATCGGCATGCTCAGCATCGGCCTTGGCGACCAGCTTTTGGAGCGAATCCTCAAACATAAAGTCGTCGGACTCAAGGATGCCCACGTACTCGCCGCGCGCCATCTCCAGGCCGCGGTTCATCGAGTCGCCGTAGCCGCTGTTGGCCTTGTCGATCATCTTTACACGGGGGTCCCGCTCCATGTACTCGCGGATGATATCTGGCGAACTATCGGTAGAACCGTCGTTGATGCAGATGATCTCGATGTCCTTGAGCGTCTGCGCCACGGCGGAATCGAGGCACTCGCGCAGGTAGCGCTCAACATTGCAGATGGGAACAAGCAGCGAAACTTTAGGGGTATCAGAGTTCTGCAAGAGAACCTCCTGTTGAATAGCGTGTAACAGGGTTATTTTAGCAGCCGAGTTGCGGCGGGCGGCAGCGCTTGGAATTAGAGAAAGCGCTCCAGGCAGGCTTTGAGACCGCGAGTCGAAAGATAGAACAGCGTGGCATCTGCCATCGAAAAGCCCGAGGTCGTCGCAACGAACTTGTGGGCAACACGGCAAACAGCGCCCTTGGCAGGCATATCTGCCCAGTCCGTTCCCAAAAACGTCGCGAGGTCCATGTTGACGCGAGCCGCCACGCGATGGAAGTCATCGGCATCCAAGCGCGCCAGGTCGAACACAATTAGGTCCAAAAACCAAGTTATCAGCTCGCCGGGACACAGGTCCAAAAGACCGTAGGCCGCCCAGCCCTCCAAGACCTCCTCGAGCATCCTCATGTGGGCGTCAAGCTTTTTGGCACGAGCCTCGGCACTGTTGAACTCGTGCGTCGCCGATTCGCTCTCCATCACGTAGTGGTAGAACTTGTCCGGCATGACGACGGTCTTACGGGCAAGCGCATAAGCCGCAAATTGGAAGACGACGTCCTCGCCCAAAGCCAAACCGGGGGCGAAGCGAATGCCTTCGCGATTGAGCAGCTCGCACGAAAAAGCCGCACGGCAGGCATAGGGCTGCGCATTCGAATGGAACAGCAGTTGGGGATCACGGGCGCCGAAGGTACCAGCTTTGGGGCTCATGAGTTGCTGGACGCGCTTGGGGGCAGCATCGGCAGGTTCACAGACGCCGCCAAAAACGGCGGCCTCGGCATCTGCAGACTCCATGGAATGCAGCACGTGCTCGACCGTCCGGGCATCGATGTAATCGTCGGCGTCCACAAAAAAGACGGTCTCGCCCTCGGCGACATCGATACCGGCATTTCGAGCACACGAGACGCCCGCGTTTTCCTGGTCAATCACCAGTACGCGATCGTCGGCCTGCGCGATCTGGCGCAACACGTTCAACGAATCATCAGTCGAACCGTCGTTGACGCAGACAACCTGAATCGAGCGCTCGGACTGGGCCAACAGCGAATCGAGGCATCGCTGAATGGAGCGCGCAGAGTTGTAAACGGGGACGACAATGGTAGCTTTAGGACACGAGGCCTCTCCCATGTCGACCTACCCCCTCAGCGATTCGATGAGGAAGGCAGCGACCACGCCTGGGCCTCCAACCGAGGCGTAATACTTAGCACGCCCCAAGGCACCATCCGTCGCGAAACTCGGATGCTCGTCAACCCAGCCCTCAGGATCTTTGAGGATGGCAGCGAGATTTGCGCGCTTCCACGGCTTGAGGTCGTCAAGCGAAAAGTCCCCGGCGTCCAAGGCCGCTTGGAACTCCTTGGCCATCTGAACCAGGAACTCCTTATAGAACTTAGGCGCCAGGCGCACGTAGTTCCACATGTACGAATCGTACTTAATGAGCTGATTGAACTTGAGCATGCGCGCGACGTCATCACTTGCGTGGTCGCGGGCATAATCCTCTCGAATCCAACGCTCAATCTCGGCATACTCGGTATTGACGCAAAAGACCTTAGCCGAAGAATTGACCGAGGAATTCTCGTTATCCTGGCGATACGACAACACGGCATCATGCAGGTAAACGGCCTTATCGGCGCACGCGATCACCTTAAAGGCGAATGACGTGTCCTGAAAGGATGCCCCCGGAGTCGGCAGAAACGTAATGCCGTTGCGCTCAAGAAAATCGCGACGGTACACGGCCGACCAAATCGACGGCTTTTGCTTAAAGAACCGCGTCGTGTCGCTCGGGTGCACCGGCTTGCCGCAGTCCTTGGCCTTAAACATCTCGTGCAGCGAACGGCGCTCCTCGGGCTTGGACCAGTAGAAATCAAAGTTCGCCTTCGCAAAGTCGGCATTATTGCTATCGGCGGCCGAGACAAGCTTTTCAAGTGCGCCGGGCGCCATAAAGTCATCGGACTCCAGAATGCCCACGTACTTGCCGCGCGCCATATCGAGCCCGCGGTTCATCGAGTCGCCGTAGCCGCTGTTGGCCTTGTCGATCATCTTCACGCGCGTGTCGCGCTGCATATACTCGCGGATTATCGCCGGAGAGTTGTCGGTCGACCCGTCGTTAATGCAGATGATCTCAATATCCTTGAGTGTCTGCGCCACGGCGGAATCGAGACACTCGCGCAGGTAGCGCTCAACGTTGTAGATGGGAATAAGCAGCGACAGGACAGGGCTGCCAGAGGCGTTAGTAGACAAATGTGCTCCTTAGGAAATACCTGTCGTTTCATGGTATCAAAGGGCCAGCGCGCCAGCGGGCGTTTATATAATCTATGGAGCTCGCAGAGGCAAACCTTGATTATCAACTTCATCCGAACACTTCCCACATTCATCCGCACATGTGCGGATGAATGTGGGAACCCGATACC
>NZ_JBDGAV010000031.1:0-17318 GCF_040910325.1 Collinsella aerofaciens
AAGCCGTTTGTCTCCACCCGCATAGCGGGTGGGTTGAAGCTGGCCGCTGCGCGCCCAGCAGACTAAAGTCTTGAACACAAAAGGAGGGGCCTCGTAAGGCCCCTCCTTAGGAAAGGGAATCGATTTATTCCACAGCCGTAGATTAATCCTAGCCGCTACTCCATCATGTCGAGAACGGAGGGGCGAAGCTCGCTCTCGGCGGCCTCGGGATCGGTCTCGCGCAGGCGGTTGATGTAGCGGTTGTACCACATCACGGCAAGGCCCAGGAAGACAACCACGCCGCCAACGTTGTAGACCAGCGTCAGCCACAGAGGCTGATCAAGCGGAATGGTGCCGCAGATAAGCACGAAGCAGAAGACCACGAGCAGGAAGGCGGCAACGACCAGGCCAAAGCTGCGCGAGCCCATGCGGAAGCCACGGGGAGCAGCGTCGAAGTTCTTGCGCAGCATAAAGTAGGCAAGCAGGATCAGCAGCGGCGGGAGCAGAGCGGTGGCAGCCGTCATGTTGGTGACGATCATGAGCAGGTCGTCGAGGTTACCGGAGCCCAGGGCCGGGATGATCAGGATGGGGACGACGATGGCGAACTGCAGCCAAGCAGCGCGGGCAGGAATGCCATGCTCGTTGAGCTCGACGATCTTGCTACCAAAGACGCCCTTGGGGATCTCGGTGAAGAAAACCTTGATGGGAGCAGAGGTCCACATCATGAGGGAGCCCAGCGTGGCGGCGAGAAGGATCAAGCCGATGGCGCGCGTAGACACTTCCATGGGAATGCCAAAGTGGGCAAAGACAGCGCCGAATACGTCGAAGATACCGGTGGAGATGGCAACGCCGCCCTCGGGGATGAACAGGTTAACCAGCAGCGAAGCGCCTGCATACAGAAGGCCGATGGTCAGGCCGGCGATAACGACGGTGCGCACGAAGGCCTTGACGCCACCCTTAAGGTCGTTAAGGAACACGCCGACAGACTCAGCGCCGCCAACGCCCTGGATGATCCAGGCAAGCGTACCGAAGAAGCCCCACGCAGTTGCGAAGTTGCTCATGTCGGGAGCCATGTTAGCGGGAGTAGGAGCCGTAGCGAACTCAACGCCGCCAAAGGCAGCAGCCAGGGACAGCAGGATGAACACGGCGGTCAGGCCGAGAGCCGCGGTCGAACCGAAGGAGGAAATGGAGCCGATCCACTTAGCGCCCTTGGTCGAAACCCACGTGGCGATAGCAAAGACGACGATCTCGATAATGGTGATCCACAGCTGCGAAAGCTCGGCGTTGGCACCAAAGAACACGTAGCTCGCGTAGATGATGACGTTGGGCAGGACGGACGCAAAGAAGAACAGGTTAACGAACCAGTAGCTAAATGCCGTCAGGAACGCCCAGCGACCACCCATCGAGGTCTTAACCCATGCGTACACGCCAGACTCGGAGTCCTTGTTGAGGCCGACGAACTCGGCGGTAACCAGGGTATAGGGGACAAAGTACAAAAGCGTGGCGAAGAAGAACGACGGCGCAGCTGCCAAGCCGATGGCCGCGTTGTTGTTGATGATGTTCTTGATACCGAACACGGCGGCGACCGTCATGCCCAGCAGAGCGAACGAACCAATCGTTCCTCGTTTTTCAGAGCTCATAAGCCCTCCCAATCATCTGTTAAATGTCATCTAAAACCGTCCGAGCTGCAAGTGCAAACACGGACGGCGCACCTGCTAAGGGGAATGGGGAAAAGGGAGTCAACAAAGCCATCCCCCTTAACGGCGCGAAGCAAACGTCCAGGCGGACGAATACTACTTGTTGGGGAAGGAATAACCTTCGACTGTCACGTGCAGTACCACGACGCGGGGATCCGCGGCATCGGCCACGACACGGTAGGCCTCGTCAATTTCGACGACGGCAACGCCGCCGGCGGGAATCGTCACGGTCTCCCCCGTACCCTCAAAGCGCTCGCGATCATCGATATCGCTGTAGGCGCGGGTGCAGGTGAGGCCTGCCTTGGGGGCAACCTCGACAGTCAGGTCGCCGTCGAGCGGGGCGAGCACGGCATGATAGCGACGGTGACCGACCAGATCGGCGGTAGCCGCCTCGTGGGCGTTCACCCACCAATACACCAGCGAGTCGCCGATGGAGTACGCCACATCGTGCTGCAGTTCAGAAACGCCGTCGAGCGCCTGTCCGGTACGCATCCACTTCTTGACGGACTTCATCTGAGCGTCGAAATCGGCGCGCGAGTTAAAGACATGCATGACTTATGCCTCCTTAATGGGTGCCAGTGCCTGAGCCAGATCGGCAGACGTCAGCGGTCGCAGGGACACCTCAAAGCTGAAGCTCTCAAAACGGGTGCGATAGGAATCGAGCACCTCGGAACCCCAAGAGTTCGAACCAAGGCCGAGCAGCTGGTCGTTGATGTTGACCGTAACCGTGTCGCCCTTGACAAGGTCGTAGACGTGCTTGGCGTTATCGATGGCCTCGCAGCTATAGGGCCATGCCGAGAACGAGAACGGATTGGAGGCAGCGTCAGCCGGACGCGTCACCAGCACGCCGTCACCGTGGCTAGAGCGCAGGGCAACCCAGCGGGTACCCTCGCGGTTGGCACAATCCTGGGGCATGACATACGGCGTGAACATGTCGTCGACCGTAGTGCGGTAATGACCGACCGGGTTGGCGCGCAGCGAGTCCGGATAGTTCTCGCCCGGGCCGTGGCCATACCACTCGACGGCACGATCGCAACCGGGGACCTCAAAGGAGATGCCGATGCGCGGGATGATATCCGAGTAATCGCCGTAGGGCTCGCCGGAAACCTTGAGGTCGACGCGACCGCTCGGAAGCACGGTGTAGACAAGCTCGACGCGCATGCCGAACGCACGGACGGGAGGAGCAATGCGTTGGCTCACGGTAACGGCGACCGCATTGCCGTCCTGCTTCCAAGAAACCTTGCGGGTGGACGTCTGCATTACATCGATGAAGTTGTCCTTCCACAGGGAGTCGTACTCCTGGGCGTGGTTGTCGACGAGCGGATGCCAAAAACCAACCTGGGGGCCAGAGGCCATGACGTCGCGGCCGGATGCCTTCCACTCGCTCACGGTGCCGTTTACCTTGCTGAAGGTCAGCTCGCCGTTGAGGGAGTGAATGCGAATCTCCTGCTCGGTCTCCTCGACCGTAAGCTCAGGACGAGTGGGGGCCGCAATGGCCGGCGCCGGATGGTTTGCGATGGCAAACTGGTTTGCGCCCAGTTGGAACATCGGCTCGCACCAGACGTGAGCGGCCATGGTGTAGGCGCGCACAGTCAGCAGGGTCTCGCCTACCGCGGCCTCGCGAATCACCAGCGGAAGCTGGACGGACTCGCCGGGGGCAACCGCGCCGGGCATGAGCGTCTTGCGGCAGACCACGTCGCCGTCCACCAGGGTCTCGGCCGACAGGCAGACATCCTCGAGGGTGGTAAACCAACGCTTGTTAGTGACAGTCAGCTCGCCTGCCTCGGCGTCATAAGCCATGCGAACCGGGCAGATGACCTGACCATACTCAGTGAGGCCCGGACTCGGCTGCTGCCAGGGGAACACCATGCCATCGATGCAGAAGTTGCTGTTGTTGGGGTAGTCGCCGTTGTCGCCGCCATACATGTCGTAGGCAACGCCGTCCTCGGTCACAGCAGCCAGACCGTGGTCGCACCATTCCCAGATAAACTGGCCTTGGATGCAATCCCAGCGATCGAAGACCTCCTGGTACTCGGACAGGCCTCCGGGGCCATTGCCCATGGAGTGGCCGTACTCGCAGTTGATGCGCGGCTTGGGGAACGGATGCTCACCAAAGTCGTTCATCTGCGACACACGGGAGTACATCGTGGAAATGACATCGACGGTATCGGCGTTGCGGTCCTCCTCGTAATGGACCGGACGACCATCGAGCTCGTGAGCCTTGGCGTACATCGCGCGGATGTTGCAGCCATAGCCGCTCTCGTTGCCCATCGACCACATAATGATGCAGGCGTGGTTGCGCTCCTGCATCACCAAGCGCTCGACGCGGTCGACGTAGGCCGGCTCCCATGCCGGGTCGTCGGTGACCAGGGCGATATTGCCGATATTCTCGAAGCCATGGCTCTCCATATCGGTCTCGGCGACCAGCATGATGCCATACTCGTCGCACAGCTCGTAAAAGCGCGGGTCGTTGGCGTAGTGGGACGTGCGCACCGCGTTGATGTTGTGCTGCTTCATGAGCTCCAGGTCGCGGCGCATGCGATCGAGGCCCACGGCGCGGCCCTTGTGATCGTCGTGATCGTGGCGGTTGACGCCATGCATCTTAAAGTAGGTGCCGTTGAGGTAGATATGATTGCCCTCGACCGTCACCTCGGCAAGGCCCTGGCGATGCGGGACGTACTCGCTGACCTGGTCACCGTCGTAGACCTCAAACGTAAGGTCATAGAGGAAGGGGTCCTCGGGATTCCAGAAGTGGGCATCGGCAACGCTGTACTCGGCATGGCCGTCGACGCACTCACCCGTAGCCACCACGTTCTCGCCATCGCTGAGCGTAAACACAACGCGGGAAGCGTCCTCGGCAACCGTATCGAGCGTAATCAAAGCGGTATCGCCCTCGCGGTGCGTGCGGAACCTAAAGTCGACCAGGTGTGCGGCGGGACGCTGCATAAGGTACACATCGCGGAAGATGCCCGATGCCCACCACATGTCTTGGTCCTCGATATAGCTACCATCGCTGTACTGCAGAACCTTGACCGCAAACAGGTTGTCGCCCTCGACAAGCGCGTCGGTCACGTCGAACTCGGCAGACAGGCGCGAGCCCTTGGTCATGCCGATAAACTTGCCGTTGACGTACAGCTCGCCATAGCTCTCGATGCCGTCAAAGCGAATGATCTCGCGAGCGCCGGCAGGCACGGCGGGAAGATTGACGATGCGCTGGTACACGCCCGTGGGATCGTCAGAGGGAACGAGCGGCTGATCCACCGGGAACGGGAAACCCTCGTCGGTGTAGGCAAGGTTGCCATAGCCGTCCACCTGCCACAGGTGCGGAACCTCCACGTGATCCCACTCGGGCTCGTACGTGGAAAGCTCCTCGTTAGAGACGGCAGCAGGCCCCTCAAAGAGGCGGAACTGCCACGAGCCGGACAGCTGGACAAACCCGCGCGACAGCTCGCGGCTGTACGTAGCGGCGAGATCGGCGGTCTCGTAACCCATAAAGTACGCATGGGGTGCCAGGCGGTTCCTGTGGGTGAGCGCTTGGTTTTCCCAATCGTTAATGGCGTCCATGGTGATGCTCCTTCGTCATCGTAGTGATTCTTGTGCAACCGGTTGTCCTTATCTTACGGGCGATGCAAAAAACTGTGCAACCGGTTGTCCGCTGAACGGTCGATTTGGTCAGGTTAACGGTGCAACCGGTTGTACAACCGCGACACTTATGTCACCCTGAGTATCGAAACTCAGCGCAAGACATCGTTCTTAAGCTCGTAGGCAACCGCCACGCCCGCTGATATCTCACCCATACGATACGTATTCGATTGTGGCTTGGTTGCAAAACGACACCGGTCACCGGATACCATGAACGCTGTTCAGGCGCACTATAGTAAGCTGTATCCGCACCAACCCGTATCAGCGACAACATCGACCGCATTCTCCAGGAGACGCCATGACCCAACCAGTTCGCACCGCACCTACGCTTGCCGAGGTTGCCGCAGCTGCCGGCGTGTCGCGCTCCACGGCATCGCGCGCTCTCAACGATTCGCCCCGCATTAGCGAGGAAACCAAAAGGCGCGTCCGCGCGGCGGCCAAGGAAGTCAATTTTGTCCCCAACGCTCGTGGCCGAGCGCTCGCTGTCGGGCGCACGGAAATCATCGCCGTGCTCGTGACCGAGCCCCTAAGTGAACTCTTCAGCGACCCCACCTATAGCGAGTTTTTGAGCGGCATTACCGAGGAACTGTCGGAGTCGTCCTATCTGCCCGTTATCTTGCAGGCGTCTTCTACGCATGAGCGCAACCGCGCACGCGAGCACTTTGAGCGCCGCTCGTTCGACGCCGTGATCGACGTCTCCCCCTACAAGGGCAGCGAGCTGCTCGAGGTGCTGCGCGAGCTGGGCGTACCCACCGTGTTGTGCGGCCAGCTCGAGGGCCACCCCTATCGCGATGTGTTCTCGACAGTCTACTCTGACGACGAAGAGGGCGGACACTTTGCGGCACTCGCCATGAAGGAACGCGGGCGCAAAGATATCGTCGCCGTGTTGGGACCGCAAGACAACCCCGCTGTTGTCGACCGCCTGCGCGGCTACCGTGCCGTCTTGGGCGAAGACCTCCCAGACGCAAACGTTATCTATACCGGCTGGAACAACGGAGACGGCTATCAGGCCATGCACCAGATCCTCGCGCGCGAGATTGCTTTCGATGGCGTGCTCTGCGGATCGGACCGTATCGCGGCTGGCGTCATCACCGCGCTCAACGAGGCAGGCCTATCCGTTCCTGCGGACGTTTCTGTCGTCGGCTTCGACGATCACGAGATTGCGGCGCGCTGTGTCCCCGCGCTCACGACCGTCCGTCAGCCCCTGCGCGAAGAAGGCCACATGGCCGCCAACATTGCGCTCGACATGATCAAGGGTGCCGAGCCCACCACCTCCGTGATGCACATGCAGCTGATCCAGAGAGACTCGCTATAAAAAAACTGGGGCAGTCTTTCCGCCAGACAATTGTTGCGGAAAGACTGCCCCGTTTTGAGCGCTCATTCTGGGTCACAGTTTCCGTTAGACAGCTCAACCGGAAAGTGCGTCCCGTTATTTGGCTGGAGTCTGGGTCGCAGTTTCCCAAAGGGCTCTGTTTGGGAAACCGCGACCCGCTCTGAACGCAAATTCCGGGTTTCAGTTTCCGCGGAACGACCCTAGCGGAAAGCTCATCCCATTCCAGACGCAGATTCCGGGACGCACTTTCCGCGACGCCCGGTCATCCCAAGCCCTCACAATCTCGGCGCATAAAAAACGAGGAAAGGCACACGTCCTTCCCTCGTTGCAAGCAATATGTAGCCGCTCGCCTACATCAGGCGCAGGCTGACGTCCTTGAGCTGGGCGCCGCTAACGGCACTCGGGGCGCCCGACATAAGGTCGGAGCCGCTGGCCGTCTTGGGAAACGCCATGACGTCGCGGATGGAGTCGGAACCGGCGAGCAGCATGCACACGCGGTCCAGGCCCAGAGCGAAACCGCCCATCGGGGGCGCACCAAACTTGAGGGCCTCCATGAGGAAGCCAAACTGAGACTCGGCGCGCTCCTCGGTAAAGCCCAGGAGCTTGAGCATGGACATCTGCATCTCGGCGTTGTGGATACGCATACCGCCACCGCCGGCCTCAAAGCCGTCCATGACAAAGTCGTAGGTGCACGAACCGGCCGCCAGCGGATCGGCCTCGATCTTGGCGATGTCGGTCTCGGTCGGCAGGGTAAAGGGCTGATGCTCGGCAGCATAGGCCTTGCGGTCCTCGTCCCAATGGAACAGCGGGAAATTGACGACCCACAGGAAGTCGTGGCCCTCGCGCTTGATCTCGAGTGCGTTGGCCATGTGCGAACGCATGCCGCCCAGGATCTCGTCGGAGAGCAGGCGCGGGCCGGCGGCGAACATCACAAGGTCGCCGGGCTCGACGTCCATGCGCTCGCGCAGAGCGGCCATCTCCTCGTCCGAGAAGAACTTGACGATGGGGCTGTTGATGGAGCCGTCCTCGCGGAAGGCGATCCATGCCAGGCCCTTGGCGCCAAACGTGGAGGCCACGCCGGCGAGCTTATCGATCTTGGCACGTGCCCAGGCACCGGCGCCCTTGGCGTTGATGGCCTTGACGACGGAGCCCTCCTCGTTTGCGGCAGTCGCAAAGACCTTGAACTTGGAGTTGGCAAAGATGTCGGTCAGGTCGACCAGGTGCATGCCATAGCGGGTATCGGGCTTGTCGGAGCCATAGGTGTCCATGGCATCCCAGTAGTTCATACGACGCAGCGGCGTGGGCATCTCGACACCCATGCGGCCGAAGGCATCGGCAAGAACCTCTTCGAGCGCGCTCATGACATCGTTCTGGTCCACGAAGGACATCTCGATATCGACCTGAGTGAACTCGGGCTGGCGGTCGGCACGCAGGTCCTCGTCGCGGAAGCACTTGGCAACCTGGTAGTAGCGCTCGACGCCACCGACCATGAGCAGCTGCTTCAGGAGCTGCGGGGACTGCGGCAGGGCGTAGAAGTTACCCGGCTGGATGCGGCTGGGGACGATGAAGTCGCGGGCGCCCTCGGGCGTGGACTTGAACAGGGAGGGCGTCTCGACCTCCATGAACTCACGGTTGTGCAGCGCCTCGCGAATGGCAAAGGTGAAGTCGGAGCGCAGCTTGAGGTTGGCCATCATTTCGGGACGACGGAGGTCCAGATAGCGATAGCGCAGGCGGGTGTCCTCGCTGGTCTCGATGCCGTCCTCGATCTGGAACGGCGGGGTGACGGACGTGTTGAGCACCTCGGCGTGGTCGGTCAGGACCTCAATCTCGCCGGTCGCGAGCTTGGTGTTGGTGGTCTCCTCGCCACGGGAGCGCACGACGCCGTGGATCTTGATGGGCCACTCGGGACGCATGGTCTCGGCGATCTTAAAGGCGTCGCCGTCGGAGTGCTCGGGGTCGAAGGTGAGCTGCGTGATGCCCTCGCGGTCGCGAAGGTCGCAGAAAATAAGGCCGCCGTGGTCACGGCGACGGCTCACCCAACCGGTGAGGGTGACCTCTTCGCCCACGTTCTCGCGGCGAAGCTCGCCGCAGGTACGGGTGTGCATGGAATGCTCGTCGATGGGACGGGTCTGGCTCATACCAGTGATCCTCCTTTATGGATCTGTGCCGCCCCGTGTCGTTCCGGGCGGCGTCGTACAGATTTGCCCAGCCTGCGTAAACCGCGCAGCCAGACATGGCGTTCTATCTTATCGCACCTGTGTCGATGTGCCGCGGAAAAGTGGCTCCTGCCCAAAGACTTGACGGAGACGAAACAATTGATGCGTCGCGGCACCCGTCTGCACGCGTCACGTGCGACAATATGCCCCAATAAAACAGCACTTGGAAAGGCCCGTCATGACTGCACGGCTCATTGTTATGGATATCGACTCCACGCTCATCAACCAGGAGGTCATCGACCTGTTGGGCGAGGAGGCCGGCGTAGGCGAGCAAGTGGCGAAGATCACTGAGCGCGCCATGCGCGGCGAACTGGACTTTAAGCAGGCGCTCGAGGAGCGCGTGGGGCTGCTTGCCGGCTTGGACGAGAGTGTGTTCGAGCGTACCTTTGAGCGCGTGACGTTTACTCCTGGCGCGCTGGAGCTTGTGCGCTCAGCGCACAGCAAGGGCTGGAAGGTCGGCGTGGTAAGCGGCGGCTTCCATGAGGTGGCCGACAAGATCGTGGCCGCCGCGGGCATCGATTTTTGCCTGGCTAACCGCCTAGAGGTCGTGGACGGCAAGCTCACCGGTAAGCTGGCGGCAGACATCGTGACCAAGGAATCCAAGCTCATCCAGCTGCTGGATTGGGCGGTTGAGTGCGGTGTCGACATGGCCCACACCGTCGCGATCGGTGACGGCGCCAACGACATCCCCATGATTCAGGCCGCGGGCACGGGCATCGCGTTTTGCGCCAAGCCCAAGACGCGCGAAGCCGCCCCGTTTGCCATCGATGAGCGCAACCTGATGCTCGCCATGGACATCATCCTGCGCGACTAGTCGATCCTTCTAACAAGAGAATCAGTCTGTCCTATAGTTTCCGAACAATTTTGTCTTAGTGTTCGGAAACATACCCTTTGAGTGCTAGACTTTGCGCCGTCGAAGGGAACATATATGGATAAGCGAGATCTTGAGCAATTGCTGAGCGATGTTGCCGGCGGAGTAGTCACCCCGGCAGTCGCCCTCACGCGCCTCCAGACGGCGCCAACCGCCGATCTGGGTTTTGCGCAGCTCGATCTTTCGCGCGGAGTGCGCCAGGGAGCCGGCGAGGTTGTCTACGGTGCCGGTAAAACCGCCGAGCAAATTGCCGCCATTATCAAAGCATTACTCGATGCAGGCCAGGAGCGCATCCTGGTCACACGCTTAGATGCCGAAAAAGCCGCGCGCACCGCTGAGCTTCTCGTCAGCGACATCGACCTGGGATATGTCCCGGACGCACAGCTCGCCCTCGTGGGCGGTAAGCCCTCCCCTACCGGCAACGGACGCATCGTCGTCGCCTGCGCCGGCACGAGCGACCTGCCCGTCGCCGAGGAAGCCGCATTGACGGCCGAATTCTATGGCAACGAGGTCGACCGCCTCTACGACGTGGGTGTCGCCGGCCTGCACCGTCTACTCGCGCATGCCGAGGAGCTTGCCCAGGCACAGGTGGTCATCGCCATTGCCGGCATGGAGGGCGCACTGGCGAGCGTTGTCGGCGGCCTGGTGAGCTGTCCGGTCATCGCCGTTCCCACCAGCGTGGGTTACGGCGCGAGCTTTGGTGGCGTAGCCGCGCTGCTCGCCATGCTCAACTCCTGCGCCAGCGGCGTTTCGGTCGTCAATATCGACAACGGCTTTGGCGCCGCCTACCAGGCAAGTCTTATTAATCATCTGAACGCCGGCACGTCTCGCGCCCGTTAAGGAGCATTTCATGTCTAACCATCAGCACACGCTTATCATCGACGGCACCTCGGGCATCAGCGGCGATATGACCGTCGCGGCCCTGCTCGACCTGGGCGCCAGCGAGGAGCACCTGCGCGAACAGCTCGCCACACTGCCGGTCGACGGCTTTACGATCGCCGTCACGCGCGTAAACAAGCATGGCATCGACGCCTGCGATTTCGACGTTCAGCTGGCAGAAGAGCTCGAGAACCACGACCACGACATGGCATGGCTCTACGGCAACGAAGCAGCTGCCGAGCACACGCACGAGCACGAGCACCACCATCATGACCATGACGAGCATGAGCACTGCCATGAGCATGATCATGAGACCCACGGCCATGGCCACGAGGGTCACCATCACGCCCACCACCATCACCACCGTTCTTTGGCGGACGTCACCGCCATCATCGACGGCTCGCAGTTAAGCGATGGCGCCAAGCGTCGTGCGCACGCCATCTTTACCGCGCTCGCCGCCTCCGAGGCCAAGGCCCACGGCAAAACGCCCGAGACCGTCATGTTCCACGAGGTAGGCGCCGTCGATTCCATCGTCGACGTCTGCTCTGTCGCCATCTGCCTCGATGACCTGGGCATCGAGGATATTGTCGTCGAGTCGCTCTCCGAGGGCCACGGCACCATCCACTGTGCCCACGGCCTCATGCCCATTCCCGTCCCCGCTGTCGTCAACCTGTGCCAGGCGGGCAATATCGCCCTCACGCCTGCACCGGTCGCCGGCGAGCTCGTGACGCCCACGGGCGCCGCCATCGTCACCGCGCTGTGTACGTCCGACCAACTGCCCTCACGCTACCGCATCGAAGCCGTCGGCTACGGCGCTGGCAAGCGCCCCTACGAGGGTTGCTCCGGTACGCTCCGCTGCCTGCTCGTTCACGCGGACGCATAGCCATGGATGCCCGCAAGGCAAAAAGCCGCGCTGCCATCGTTTCGGCGTTCTCCGAGCTGCTGCGCGAAGAGGACTACGGCAAGATCACCGTCGGCGACATCATCGCGCGCGCCCACGTAGGCCGCGCGACATTCTACGGCCTCTTTAAGAGCAAAGACGACCTACTGTCCGAGCTCGTGAGCGACATCTGCACCCACGCCCTCGACGACGATGGTACGCCGCTCGACGACCCACTCGTGCAAGTCGAGCATATCCTCAACAACCTCTGGGAACGCCGTCAGGGCGTTCGAGCCCTCGTAGCCGGCGCCGGCTCACGCGTCTTCGCCGACTGCCTCCGCAAGACCATCATGTCGCGCTCAGCCGAAACCGTCCCCGTCGACCCCGCAGGCCCCGCCGCCACCATGGACCGCAGCTTCTTACTACACCACATAGCCTCAAGCTTCGTAGGAATGGTCCAATGGTGGGCCTGGCACAACTTCCAAGCAGCCAAAGCCGACGTAGCCAAAGACTACCTATCAGCCATTAAGCCTCTCTTCAACTGAGTAAACCCCTCATCCCAAAGTTCCGACCTCATCTCAAAGCGCCGCCCCAACCCAAAGCACAATCCATCCCAAAGTGTCGACAGAAGCCCAACGCCCCTACCAGCAACAAGCCCCTCCCATCCAAATTCAGATATATATTGGGTTGCTTGTACGAACGCAACAAAGATCCCGCAGCTGTCCGCATGGGGTAACTTCCCAGCGCATTCCGCAGGACGCAAAAAGGCTCGCCGCACGAAGTGCGCAGCGAGCCTTTTTGCATGTCCGAGGACGCGCTGGGAAGTTACCCCATGCGGCCAGCGGACAACTATGTAGCCTCAGACTAGAACATGCCCAAGAAACCATGCACAAACAGCGCGGCCAGAGCGGCACCGACAAACGGAGCGATGCCAGGAACAAGCAGGCCATACTTCCAGTTGTTGTCGGCCTTGTTCTTGATCGGCAGCACCTGATAGGCCATGCGAGGACCAAGGTCACGAGCCTGGTTCATGGCGAAGCCAGTAATGCCGCCCATGCCCATGCCAACAGCCCAAACGATCAGACCGACGCAGATAGCGAGCATCAAAACGTTCTCGCCGGCACGGCTAGCGGTAGCCAGGATGGCGCTGATGAACACAAAGGTGCAGATAGCCTCGCAGAAGAAGTTGCGGGCATAGTTGGTGCCCTCGGTGGTGGGGTTGGTCGAGAAGATGTTGCGCTGGGCAATAGGGTCGACGACGCCGTCGGAAGCCTTGAACTCATCGGCATACATCAACCACGCGATCACGGCGCCCACAAAGCCGCCGAGCATATCGGCAATCATGAAGGGGATGCAGCTGCTCCACGGCACCAGGCCCACGATGCACTGGGCAAGCACCATGGCGGGGTTCATGCACACGGCGCCGCCAAAGATAAACAAGGCGACCGAGATGCCAAAAGACCAGGTGGTGATGGCAAACATGTGGCCGGAGCCCTGATACTTGGTGCCCTTAAGCACGGTATCGCAGTGCACGCCCACGCCAAAGATGATCATGAGGGCCGTTGCGCCGAATTCGCAGAGGAGTTTGGTAAGCATAAAACCTTATCTTTCTTGTCGGTTATAAACGGTTCGTTTAGGCCGCGTACTAGTGCTGTGCGACGACAACGCCCAGGCCATCGGGAATGACGGCCACCTTGGCATCGGCACCCTTCATCTCAAAGGCGAGCTTGAGCGCCTCATCGAGGGTGTTGACCGGCGTCATGTGCATATCCTTGATCATCTGGTGATCGCACAGGTCGGTGACCATGATCACAGGGTGATGCGCCAGGATGCGGGCAAAGATCTGGCTCGTCCACTGGTCGGGCAGGGTCTCGTCCTTAGGACGGTCGATGCAGGCACGCTCAAACTCCGCCGGATCGTTGTCGGCGATGTTGTGATAGAAGCCCTCGCCACCGTGACCGTCGGCACAGCCGGCGACGTCGATGATCACACCGCCCTCGGGAAGCGTAGCCTCGGCAGAGCACATGCCCTTCACGGCCTGGTAGATGTTCTGGTCGAGCGGGTAGCCGCCGTTAGTGGTGATGGCAATCTCGCACTCAACGGGCTCAACGCCGGCAAGGCTCTTCACGAACTCACAGCCGGCCTCGTGCGCCTTGTGAATGTCGCCGGCAAAGGAGCCGATGACCTCGTGCTTGCCGTTGAGCACCACGTTAAGCACAAAGGCAAGGTGAGCCATCTCGGCAGCGGCAAACATGTCCTCGCTCACGTGGTTGTGGCACAGGTTGCCGGCACGCGAGTGGGAATCATTCACAAACTGACCGTTGTGGTTGTACATGATGGTCTTGTAGCTGGCGATGCCAGGCAGGACGGACTTGCGGCTACCAGAGAAACCGGCAAAGAAGTGCGGCTCAATAAAGCCCTCGGCAAGCAGCAGATCACAATCGGCGGCAATCTTGTTGATGATGCACTCGCCACCAGAAGGCAGGGTGCCAATCTTTTTCATCATGCTGTCGTCAGTCGCGACGTGCATAACGATTTCCTCGTTGGCAACGATCTCCTCGCCGTACTTGTTGACGAGCTCCTCGTGCGTCGACGGACGATGCATACCCGTAGCAACCAGAATACGCACGCGAGCCTCGGGCGCAGCAGAATGGATGTGATGCAGCAGAATAGGCATCGTCACACGCGAGGGAACGGGACGCGTATGATCGGAGCTAATGATGACAATATCCTTCTTGCCAGCACAAAGCTCCTCGAGCGAAGGCGAGCCATAAGGGTTGGCAAGCGACTCCTCCACCAGCTCTTCCTGCGATTTTGTAGTCTTAAACTCGTTTTGATGACCTTCCATCACACCCGCAAAGTTCTTATCCTCGAGCTCCAGATGCAACGTCTTGTGGTCAAACGGCAGTTCACATTCAAACAATGACGAGCGCCCTCTTCCTTTTCAACTGACACACTAGATAAACCGTTGGAAGGATACGCCGCTCACCGAAAAACACCACCGTCCACCGACTCATTAACACAACGTTCATATTTGCCCCATAACAAAACGGCCGCGATCCCAAACGGGACCGCAGCCGCTACAGTCGCAAGGCGCGAAGCGCACCATTCTTCTCCTCAGCTTTAATCCCAGAAGACCGAGGACGAAGAGACCCGATGGGTTTCCCTCTGAATGCATACCGCAGCACGAAGCCCCCTTATCCGCAGCTCCGAAGGAGCAGGATAAGGGGGCTTCAAGTGCGAGGACGCATTCAGAGGGAAACCCATCGGGTCCCGGTGAGAGCCACAGGGCTATCGATTACCCCGTGTTCTGCAATCCTGCCGAGACGCCGGTCACAGTCGAAAGAATCAGGCTCATGTACTCGGCCTTCTTCTCCTCGGCCATCTCGTCCTGGTTCATACGCACCTCGCGAAGGGCGCGGACCTGGGCGATGGACAGGGCGTCGACGTAGGGGTTACGTACACGGACGGCGCAGCCGAGCACGCGACGGCGCTGCAGCGGCCACTCGTCACCGACGATGGCAAGGACCCACTTACGCGTGAGCTGCATCTCGGTAAAGACCTTCTCGGACAGATCCTGGCGGTCGCCCAGGTGCAGATACATCTTGGCGATGCGCTGGTCGGTCTTGGCGATCGACATCTCGATGTTGTCGATAAAGGTGCGGAAGAACGGCCACTCCTGGTAGGCAGCCTTGAGCTGGTCAAGATCGCCAAGCTGCTCGCAGGCGGTGCCCAGACCGTACCAAGCGGCCAGGTTAATGCGCGCCTGGCTCCAGCTGAAGATCCACGGGATGGTACGCAGGTCATCGAGCGACTTGGCGCCCAGACCGCGCTTGGCGGGACGCGAGCCGATCGGCAGCAGACCGACCTCGGTCAGCGGCGTCACGGTCGAGAACCACGGTGTAAAGTCCTCGGTGTTCAGCAGGTCCAGATAGCGTTCGTGGCTTGCAGTGTTGAGCTTCTCGGCCATATCCCAGAACTTCTGCGTGGTCTCGGTGTTGGTCTTCTCGACACTCGGGGCCGACTGCAAAAGCGTTGCGGCGGCAACGGACTCAACATGGCGCTGAGCCAGCGTGCGGTTGCCGTAACGGGCAAAGATGACTTCGCCCTGCTCGGTGAGCTTAAAGAAGCAGTTGACCGAACCCTTGGGCTGCGCCAGCACGGCCTTGTTGGCCGGGCCGCCGCCACGGCCCACGGCACCGCCGCGACCGTGCATGAGCACCAGGTCGATATCGTTCTTCTCTGCCCACTTGGCGATGCGCTCCTGCGCGGAGTGCAGCGCGAGCATGGCCGTGGTAGGACCGGCATCCTTGGAAGAGTCGGAATAGCCCAGCATGACCTCCATGCGGCGGTTGGTCTGGGCAAGGCGCTTTTGCACCACGGGCAGCGTAAGCATCTGGTCGAGCACGTCAACGCAGCCCTCGAGGTCCTCGAGCTGCTCGAACAGCGGGATCACGTCGAGCTCGGGAACGTCTTCCTCGTGTGCGAAGGACAGGTGGGCCAGCTCAAAGACGTCGGCCACATGCTGGGCACTCTTGGTAAACGAGATGATGTAGCGGTGCGCCATCTTCTTGCCGTAGCGCTTTTGGATGGAGCCGATAGCGCGGAAGGTATCGATGACCTCGCGCGTCATAGGCTGCAGATCGCCATGGATACCGTTCTCGTGGATATCCTTGAGGGCGCGGGCGTGCACCACGGAGTGCTGACGGAACTCCATCTCGACCATGTGGAAGCCGAAGGACTCGACCTGCCAGATGATGGTTTGGACCGGACCGTAGGCGGCACGGACGGCACCGCAGGCAGCAAGCGAACGCTGGACGACGCGCAGGTCATCCAGGAACTCGTCGGCGCTGTGGTACATGGTGTCGGTGATGCGGCGCACGGTGGCGTTCAGGCGGTCGGCCATGACGAGCATGACGGCGCGATGCGGCTCGTGCTCGGAGATCAGCTCGGCGCGGGCCGTGTAACGAGGGCTCATCTCGACCTGATGGTTCCACAGGTTAATGAGCTCGGCAGAAGGCTTGCTGTAGGTGGCCTCGAGCGTGAGGTTGTGGCCGATGCGGCGGCACTTGTCCTCGAGCTTGAGCACCATGTGAGTGAAGTACTTGGCGGCGACTTCGCGGCTCACCTTGGCGGTGACGTTGGGGTTGCCGTCGCGGTCGGAGCCGATCCAGCTGCCGGGATGGAAGAACGCCGGGCACAGCGGCGGCACGGTACCGGCCTTGTCGCCCAGCACCCAGTCGTCAAAACGACGGTAGATGACGGGGATAACGTCGAACAGCGTGTTATCGAAGATGTCGATGATGGTATCGGCTTCCTCGACCGGCGTGGGCTTCTTGAGCGCGATGGGGCTCGTACGCACCAGGGCGTCGATCTCCTGCAGCATATGGCGCTCGTTCTCCACCAGGTCGGAGCCGCCCAAACGCGGACGCTCCTCCAGCAGGTTGGAGATACGGCGAATCTTGCCCTCGACGGCCTTACGACGGGCCTCGGTGGGATGTGCGGTAAAGACAGGGTGGAACTCGAGCTTGCCGAGCAGCTCATTGGCACCCTCGACGCCCATCTCGTTTACCAACTGGTGATAGGCGACGGTGAGTTCGTTGGCGGGATCGACCTCGGTATCGGTCGATGCGCCGGCCTCGCGCTCGCGCAGCTGCGCCACACGGTAGTTCTCCTCCGACAGGTTTGCCAAGTGGAAGAAGCTCGTAAAGGCGCGAACGATGACCTGCTGCTTATCAAGCGGCAGGCTGTCAATCAAATCGACGACTTCGCGAAACGCCACGGCGGTGGGCTCGTCGGCAGTGGGCACGCCCTGTTCGTC
>NZ_JBDGAV010000032.1:0-17240 GCF_040910325.1 Collinsella aerofaciens
GGCCGCGGGGGCGTTCAGCTAACTGCGGGAATGGCCTATTTGCTCAATGTGTTCGGCTGAGATCGGAAATCAACCCAGATGTGTTTGTCGTCCGCTTGCTCGCCCACAGGGGCCCGTGCGCGGCCTGTGAGATTTCCTGCTCTACAGTCCTGCTCGCACGAAGAGCACATTAAGTGCTCTTCGGCTCGTGCGGAACTCGCGATAAATCTCACAGGCCGCGCCCGGCCCCCTGTGGGCGAGCAAGCTGCAGAAACTCGGTCGGTCCAGAGCAATATCGTGCGAACGGAATTCTGGCTAATGATCTGTTCGCGACAAAGACTCGATAGGTAGCCCCCTCTATGCCCTTTTGTAAGTTGCGGTGAAATAGGGACTGAATTTGGGGTTGAATCGTTTAAACAGTCCCTATTTCACCGCAACTTATGGGAGGGATAGAAAAAAGGCGGAGGCCCTGGGGAGGGACTCCGCCTTATATACAGGGGGCGATGTTATTCGCGGGCTGGGGGATTAGACCAGGCGAGCGTTGATCGTCTTGGCGATCTCGGCGGCGTCGGTGGAACCCTTGACGGTGGCACGGAAGCCCTCGTCCATAAGCGCCTCGGCGACCTTGGACAGGATCTTGAGGTGCGTGGTTCCAGCCTGAGCGCCCGGGATGAGCAGGGCGATGGCAACGTTGACGGGAGCGCCGTCCATGGTGTCCCAACCGGTCACGCCGGACTCGTCCTTGACGACGATGACGGCAGCCTCGGTAATGGCGTCGGACTTGGCATGCGGGATGGCGAAGCCCTCCATCATGCCCGTGGTGCCCTCGGCCTCGCGGGCCAGGAAGGCGTTCATCACGGCGTCGGCGTCGCTGGCGATACCGGCCTTGACAGCCTGGTTGGAAACGAAGCTCAGAGCCTCGTCACGAGAAGCGAAGTCCTCGGCGACAAAGACGTTCTCGACCTTCACGAAGTCAGCAGCCTCGGCCTTGGGGGCCTCGACGGCAGCGGCCTTGGGGGCCTCAACCGGCTTGGTTGCAGGAGCGGGCTTCTGGTTCTTCTCGAAGTCGTACTTCTTGAAGGCCACGAACAGGATGCCACCGACCACAGCGCCGATGAGGATCGCGAGGACCCACAGCGGACCGTTCTCGACAACGGGCAGGACCAGGAAGCCGCCGTGAGGCGCCGGATCGTGAACGTTGAAGAAGATGGTCAAGATGGAAGCGATGGAAGAACCGAGCATCATGATGGGCATAACGGGCCAGATGTTCTTGGTCATGAACGGAATGGCGCCCTCGGTGATGTGGGTGCAACCAAGGATGAGGTTGACGATACCGGCGTCATGATCCTCCTGGCTGAAGTACTTCTTGCCGACAACGACGGCGAAGGTGGTGATCAGCGGCGGAACGATGCAAGCGGCGGAGACGGCAGCCATGAAGTTGGTGCCGAAGTTGTAGGTCTCGGTGCCGACGCCAGCTTCGAGAGCGGTACCGAGCAGGAAGGTGCCAGTAGCGTAAGCAGCCTTGTTGACCGGGCCGCCCATATCAAAGGCGCACATGCAGCCGATGGCCAGGCCAAGGATCACCGGACCGGAGTTACCGAGGCTCTGCAGGAAATCCATCATGCCCTGGTTAATGGCAGCCATGGGGCCGGAAATACCGAGCATGACCAGACCGACGATGGCGGTAGAGCACAGCGGATACAGGAAGATTGCCTTCAGGCCATTAAGGCTCGCAGGAATTTTAGAGAAAACCTTCTCGAGCAGCAGGATGACATAGCCAGCGAGGAAGCCGCCGACGATGCCGCCTAGGAAGCCAAAGCCCACACCTGCGCCACCGGCGTCGATCATGCCGGTATCGGCGTTAACAGGCAAGCCCTGGATGGCAATCATACCGGCGACGAAACCGGGGACGAGCGCCGGGCGCTTGCCGATGGACTCGGCGATGTAAGCGGAGAGCACCGGAACCATGAGGTTCATGGCGATACCGCCGATAATCTTGAGCATCGCGGCAAAGCTGTTGTAGTCGGCAGCCGTCGAATCAAAGGACGTGATGCCCCACAGGAACGAAATGGCGGTCAGAACACCACCGGCAACGACGAAGACCAGCATGTGGCTGACGCCGTTCATGAGGTGCTTGTAGATGACGTGACCGATGGACTCCTTCTCCTCGACCTCGTCCTCGACATCGGCGGCAGCGGCAACCGTGTCGTCGCCCTTGGCGGCGAGCGCGCGGTCGATCAGCTTTCCGGCGGCCTCGACGGACAGGGCCTTGGAAACACCGACGGAAACCATGGGCTTACCGGCGAAACGCTCAGCCTGGACATCCTTATCGGCTGCGACAACGACGGCCTTGGCACCGGCGATCTCGCTCTTGGTGAGCTCGTTCTCGACGCCGACCTGGCCATGAGTCTCGACCTTAATGGTCAGACCTCGCTCGGCAGCAGCCTTCTCCAGCGCCTCCTTCGCCATGAAGGTGTGCGCAATGCCGGTCGGGCAACCGGTCGCGGCGATGATGTCAAACTTAGCCATGTGTCCCTCCTTCTTGAGTACAGCGCCCGCGGGCGCTCCCCTACACGCGCTTCGATGCGCGTTTTTCCACACTTGAAAGATACCAACCTACCGTCCGCGTGAGAAGAGACAAGTCGCAATTCTCCGGTGAAAGGTTCTTTCATAACCGTAAACGGCAAGTGAAAGTTTACCATCAACACTTGAAACGGCAAGGTGTATCTTGTAATTGAAAATGCCCGTATACTATGGCATTGCAAATCAAGCTAGATTTTCATGCCAACCAGGAGCCATCCATGACCGATAGTAGCAAGAGCGCACTTTCCCTCATTAGTACCCATCAGGGATACAGCGAGTCCGAGCAGCGCATTGTCGACTATATATTGGAGCACCAGTCCGAGGCGCCACGCCTCACGGCCGCTCAGCTCTCGCGCGCTGCCGCCACGTCCGAGGCGACCGTTTCGCGTTTCTGCCGCAAGCTGGGCTTTGGCAGCTTCCGCAGCTTTCAGTTTTCGTTGGCGCGCGACTTAGAGAGTCAGCGCAACGAGGGCCTGACCGACGAGGTCTCACTCGACAACATGGAGCAGAGCCTTAAAAATATCCTCGCCGCCAAGGTGAGTGAGCTTAATGCGACCATCGACGGCATTGATCACGACACGTTGGCCGCAGTTGTACACGCGCTTAAGAATGCCGGCGTTATTGAGTTCGCCGCCGTGGGCAATACAAACGCGGTCGCGCTCGACGCGACATTTAAGTTTTCGCAGCTGGGCCTGCGCTGCATGACGAGTACCATTAGCGAGACATCAATCGGCTTTGCGCTCACGTTGCGCCCGGGTGACGTCATCGTGCTAATCTCAAACTCCGGCAAATCGCGCCGACTGAATCGCATGGCAAAAGCGGCTCGCGACTGCGGCGCAACCGTAGTCGTCATCAGCAGCGACAGCAAATCCCCACTCGCGCGCCTGGCAGACTACACTTTTAATACCGTCAACCACGAAGCGCTACTGACGACGGGCGACTTTGCCTTCTCCAAGATCAGCGCCACGATGATCATCGAAGTCATCTACAACTTCCTGCTGCCCGAGATTGAAGACGCGCGTGAGCATATCAGCTACTACGAGGAGCTCATCCAGCCGGATAAGGTCGTTGAGTAGGTAAATTGGGGAGCCGATAGACGCCCCTCGCCACGAAACCCGCCCATCTACTACGTTTTAACCGCAACCGCCAACCATACACCCAAAATAGAGAAAACCGCAGGCGTTCTACCTGCGGTTTTCTTTTTGCAATTCTTGGCGTGGTTGCCGATGCCCTACCAAACGTAGTAGATGGACCCGTTTCGTGGCGGCCGGGTTGGACATGCGTGTGGCGGCTCGGCCTAGGCACGCGCCTCCGCAAGCATCTGCTTGGCGTGCGCCAGGCTTGCCTCGGACTGATCGCCGCTCAACATGCGGGCGATCTCGGCGGTACGCGTTTCGCCGGTTACCTCGTCCAAATGCGTCTGGGGAACATCGCCCGGTTCCTTGCTGACGACATAATGCTTGTCAGCCATGACGGCGACCTGCGCCAAGTGGGTTACGACAATCACCTGATGCGTAGCGGCGAGATCTGCCAGCACGCCCGCGAGCGCACGCGCCGTGGAGCCACCGACACCAGCATCGACCTCGTCAAACACCAGCGTATCAACACCGTCCGCGTTACCGAGGACGACCTTGCTTGCCAGCATGACGCGGCTGAGCTCGCCGCCCGACGCAATGCGGCGCAGGGGACGTGGCGTCAAGCCGGCACCGCTGCGGTATAGCAGCTCGTAGCTCGAAGGACCAACGGGCGTCCACTCAGCACGGGGAAGATCGCGCGACTCCCAGACGAGCTCGGCACCGCCCATCTCCAAGCGAGCCATCTGGCGGCCGACCTCGTGGCAGAAGCGCGGGGCCGCCGTATTGCGAGCGCGCTTAAGTGCCCTGGCAGCAGCGAACAGCTCGCGCTCGGCGCTCCCGAGTGCCTCACGCGCCTTTTTGATCTGTTCATCGCCATCATCGACCAGCGACAGCAGCTCTTGTGAGCGGTCGCGCATGGCAAAGACATCGTCCATGGTCGGACCCCACTGACGCAGCAGGCCCTTGAGGTCGGAATACCGCTCGCGCATGCGAGCGAGCTCGCGAGGATCGAAGGCGACCCCATCGCGATAGGAACGAAGCTCGTTCGCGCAATCCTCAAGAGAGATGCAGGCATCCGAAAGTGCATCGGCAATGTCGCCCAGTTTGCGATCGACGGTAGCCATTCGGGAAAGCTCCGCCACGGCACTGTTCACGGCATCGAGCGCTCCCCCTTCAGAGGCAAGCGATGCATGGGCATCATTAGCTGTGGCAACCAGTACCTCGGCATGTTCGGAGCGCGGCAGCAGTTCCTCGAGTTCCTCATACTCGCCTGGCTTGGGGTCGACCTCGCCGATGCGCTCGAGGGCAAAACGCGCTTCCTCGACGCGACTCCCCTGCGCACGCGAGGCCTCCTCGACGCGACGGACCTCCTTGGCAGCCGCGCGCGAGGCTTTAAAGCAGGCGCGGTACACATCCAGCGCCTCAAGCGCAGAGCGCCCCGCCCAGGCATCGACCATCGCAACGTGATGCGCCGGATCGAGCAAGCGCTGGTGCTCGTGCTGGCCGCACAGATCCATCATCACGCCAACGCGCTCCGAAAGCTCGCGCACACTGGCGATGCGGCCGTCAATCTTCACGCGGCTGCGGCCCTCGGCAGAAAGGCTACGCTGGACCGTGAAACCCTCCGTGTCGTGTGGACCGTCGAACAGCCGCGCCTCAACGCTAGCAAGCGCCTCGCCCTCGCGCACCGTCGAAGAATCCGCGCGCTCGCCCAAAATAAGCTTGAGGGCCGAGAGCAGCGCGGTCTTGCCGGCGCCGGTTTCTCCGGTCAGAACCGTTAGGCCCGCGCTCGGAACCAGCGTCGCCTCGCGAATGAGTGCAATGTTAGAAACCTGCAGCTCATCGATCATGACGGACTCCGTAGAAAACGCGGCTCACCGAGTTATAGAAGCTCTCGGGGCCGTAATCGAGGAGCAGCACATCTCCGGGCCCGCGGCGCACAGCCACGCTCTCAACGGTGCCGTCGCAGGTAATAAACTGTCCATCGATAGCAATCGCCGGAACACTCGGACGGTCATCAGACATAAAGATCTCGACGACATCACTCGGCGAAGTCAAAAAGGCACGAGCCTGAATGGTGTGCGGCGCAATGGGTACGCAGACCATGCCCGTATAGTCGGGGCTCACGATGGGGCCGCCTGCGGATAGTGCATAGCCAGTGGAGCCGGTCGCCGTGGACACGACCACGCCGTCGCCACGCAGGCGATCGATATGGTGGCCGGACACCGTGATGTCAAACTCGACCATATCGGACAGGGGGCCGCGCGTGAGCGCCATGTCGTTGAGGGCGAACGTGCGCACGACATCCTTCGTACCGTCTTCGCGCACGGACACGATATCCGCAGCGATGGTGGCGCGACGGCTCACATGCAGCTCGCCGGACAGGGCGTCGCTTACGACCTGCAGAATGTCGCGCTCCTCGGGACTCGCAGCAGTTAAAAAGCCCAGGTGACCATAGGAAAGACCGAGGATAGGAATCTCGCGATGGTTGAGGATGCGGGCAGCGCGCAGCAACGTACCGTCCCCGCCGAGCGTAATGACCAGATCGGAGCCATCAATATCAGGCGTGCTTTGAATCTTCGATCGCTGGTCGGCAGCCCATGCGACTTCATAGCCCTGGCGCGTCAGCCAAAGCTCGAGCATCAAGCCGCTCTCGACCGCCTCTTGCTTGTAATAATTGGGAACCAGAAAGACCTTCATAGCATTGCAGCTTTCTCGCTCATAACCGATACCTGGAATTGCAGCTCGTCTTGCGAGCGGTCGCCGGGGTCAAATCTCGTGCCGTACAGGAAAAACTCAACGTTGCCCTTGGCACCATGAATGGGTGACACGCACACATCGACCGGGAAGAGGCCCTTGGCAGCAAAGAGTTCAACCGCCGCCACGAGTGTATCGCGGCGCACGGCGGGATCGGTCACAATGCCGCCCTCGCCCACCAGCGCCGCCGGAGCCTCAAACTGCGGCTTTACGAGCGTGCAGAATGCACCCGTAGGCGCCAGGCACGCCAGCACCGCATCGATAATGTTCGCGATGCTGGTAAACGAGACATCACACACAGCCAGGTCGATGGCGCCGGCATAGCCAAGCTCAGGCAGCTGCGTCACGTTTGTGCGCTCATGCAGCATCACGCGATCGTCCTGACGCAACGACCAATCGAACTGGGCGCGACCCACGTCCACCGAGACAACGGTCGCAGCTCCGCGCTTGAGCAGACAATCGGTAAAGCCGCCGGTAGAGCAGCCCACATCCAGACAGGCAAGGCCCGTCGGATTGATGCCAAAAGCATCAAGCGCACCTTCGAGCTTAAGTCCGCCGCGGCCAACATAGGGAATGCGCCCCTTCACGTGCAGCGGCAGGCCTGGGATCACCTTAAGGCCCGGCGAAGTCAAGCGCTCGCCGCCACTCGAGACCAAGCCGGCCATAAGAGTGCGAAGGGCATCCGCGCGATCGGCGCAGATGCCCTGTGAAATCAGTTCGTCATCAAGACGCACGCGTTTCATGAATGCCATCAACCATTCGTATCCGGAAATGCGGCCTAGCTATCCTGGGATTCGTTTGCCGCATCCTCATCGTATTCCTGCTCGAGCTTGTCGGCCTCACGCGGCGTCAACTCAAACTTGTCGACCATATCGACCGCGCGGGAGCCCAGCTCAATCGCCTCGTCAAACAAATCGAGCGAACGCTCCAAGGAGGTATCCTTGGAGCGAACGGTAGCGATAATCTGGTCCAAGCGGTCCGAGATCTCGTCGAAGTTACGGACAGAACCCTCTGGCATGACTACTCCTCGACGGAGTCGATGTCAGCCCCGGCGGCATCCGCATCCTCGGCCAGCACGCCAGCCTCAGCCTGAGCAACCGCAACCTTTGCGGCAGCCTCGGCAGCCTGGGCCTCCTCGCGGGCGCGATCTTCGGCTAGCAGCTCCTGGTACAGGTCCTCACCCGGCAGCTCCTCGCTGCGAGCGATCTTGCCCAGCACGCCGTTGACGAACGACGCGGACTGGTCGGTGCCATAGGCCTTGGCAAGCTCGACAGCCTCGTTGATCACGATGGCGTCCGAGACCTCCTCGTCGGTGAGGAAACGCATCTCGTAAACGGCGATACGCAGCAGATTGCGGTCGGCGCCGGGCATGCGCATAAGATCCCAGTTCTTGGCAACGGAGCGCAGAGCGCAGTCGATGCGGTCGATATGCTCGTAGGCACCGCGGCAAAGCTCCAGCGCATAGGGGTCGAGGGGACCCTTCGAGATCAGGAAATCGCCCTCGAGGACGCGCTCGAGCGGACTGTCCGTGGCCTCGGCCTGGAACAGCAGCTGCAGCGCCTGACTGCGGGCAAGCGTACGCCCGCGATAAACCTTAAGGCTCAAAGGTTACTCCTTGGGGAAAACGAGGCCGTCGATGCAAACGTCAACACGCTCAACCTCAACGCCCACTTGGGCATCGATGGCGGCGACCACGGCGGCGCGAACGGCCTCGGCGAGTTTCTTGAACGGATAGCCAAAGAACACCACGACGCGCACGGTGAGTGCGAGCTTGTCGCCGACGACCTCGGCCTCGACCGCCGGCTCAGAAGCCGGGGCCTTGGACGAGAGCATCATGGAGACAAGGTTGGTGGCAAGGTCCTTGACGCCAACGGAGGCGATGCCCTCGACATCCGACACGGCGCGCGAGACGATGGCGGTCAGAACATCGGGCGAAATGCCGATGCCGTCAATCTTGATTTCCTGGGGCATGAGTCCTCCTAGAAGAGTTGGTTGCTAGACGCGGGAGACGAACTTGCCGTCGCGGGTGTCAACCTTGATGACCTCGCCCTCGTTGAGGTACATGGGGACCTGGATGACAGCGCCGGTGTCGATCGTGGCCGGCTTGGTGGAACCCTGGACGGTGTCGCCCTTAAAGCCCGGGTCGGTCTGGACGATGGTGGTCTCGATGAACATCGGCGGGGTCACGCCCATGAGCTCATCGTCGGCGAAGAGCAGCTGGCAGATGTCGTTCTCGCGCAGCCACTTGGAGTTCTCGCCCACCATGTCCTCGGGAACGGGAACCTGCTCATAGGACTCGTTGTCCATGAAGATGTAGTCGGTGCCATCGTTGTAGAGGTACTGGAACTCACGGGTGGTGAGCATGACGCTCTCGAACTTGGTGCCGGCGTTGCAGGTGTTCTCGACGACTCGGCCGCTCTTGATGTCGCGGGTCTTGTAGCGCACAAACGCGCCGCCCTTGCCCGGCTTGACATGCTGGAACTCGACGATGGTGTAGACCTTGTCCTTGATACGGAGACCGAGGCCGTTCTTGAAGTCGGCGGTAGAAATGGTAGGCATAGCGACCTTTCTTGTTATGGGCAGAACGCACAAGCGTCCAAATTACATACGACAGAAATTATACACTTGCAGACGGCGCCTGCGGCGAGCGCATAAAAAGAGAACGCGGGGCGTCCGAATCGATCCGGACGCCCCGCCCCAAAAATCTATCGAAATGGGCTAGCAATCGATGACGTGCAGGTCGTGCGGGGTCTTGGTGAAAGGCTCGTAGCCGTTCTCGGTGACCACGCCGTAATCCTCCAGGCGCACGCCGCCCACGCCGGGCAGGTAAACGCCGGGCTCCATGGTGACAACCGAGCCGATCTCGATGGTGTTCTTGCTGCGGTTGAAGTTGGGCAGCTCGTGGATGTCAATACCGACGCCGTGGCCCAGGCCATGATTGTAGTAATCGCCATAGCCGGCATCGCCGATGATCTTCTTGGAAAGCTTGAAGATGTCGTTACCCTCAACGCCCGGATGGATGGCGGCGACGCACTCCTCGTGCGTGCGGCGCACGAGTGCGTACAGGTCGAGCTGCTCCTGGGTGGGCTCGCCCATCACGACAGTGCGCGTCATGTCGGAGCGGTAATCGCAATAGCCCGCGCCATAATCCATGAGAACGAAATCGCCCTTCTCGATCACGCGGTCGCTCGGCACGGCATGCGGGTTGGCGGTGTTGGGACCGCTCGCCACGATGGAGCCGAAGGCAAGGCTGTCTGCGCCGTTGGCGAACATAAAGTTCTCGAGCTCGTTACGAACCTGCTTCTCGGTCATGCCAGGCTTAATAAAGCCGAGCATGTGCTGGAAAGCGGCATCGGTGATCGACTGCGCATGGCGCATGAGCTCAATCTCCTCGGCGTCCTTGATGGCGCGCATCTTGCGGATATCGTCGTGCATCAGCGGCAGCATACAGGCGACGGAACGGTCCTCCAGGCCGCGCTGAATACCCTGGTAGAAATTAATCTGCATATCGTCCTCGACAGCGCAGACGCGGCATTTGTTGGCCGCGATCTTGCCGGCGACCCAACCGGGGATGGTGCCCTCATCCATGTCGTAGACCCAGGGGCTGCCGGCTGGCGTGTTCTCCTCAAAGCTGTTGAGGTAGCGCGAGTCGGTGTGGAACAGGCACTGGTCGGCCGTAATAAACGCAGCGTGCGGGAACTCGAAGGTGTAGTCGAAGACGCCCTTCACGCCCGTAAGCCAACGAAGGTTGGCCTCGTCGCGCACCACGATGGCGTCGTAGCCACGCTCGACCATCAGGGCACGGACACGCTCGATACGACCGGCAGGACCGGCAGCAAACTCAGACATGCAGATTCCTTTCTTGTTGTCTCAATATAGACGGGACGGGTCTCAACCGAACGACGGAATCGCATGCGATCCGCAACCGATTGAAAACCCGCCCCTCAACATGATACGAAAGACGATGGAAGTCAATAAATCTTAGAGAAGTTCTTTACGAGAAGCCAAGTAGGCGTGAGCATGGCGCTCAAGAACCTCGTCCTCGACGCTCGTTAGGCGAATGGCGCCGAGCGCCGCGGGCAGCGGCAGCATGCTGCGGTTCGAGCGGACAAACTGCTGTCTGCGGAACTCCTCGATATATGCGGCAGGCTCCAAGTCGAAGGCAAGCTCCTCGATGCCAAAGTCCTCCAGGCAGTCATCGAGATCAAACACATAGTCGATATCGAAGTCGCAGGCATCGTGTGCTAGGCGCGCCTCAAAGCGCATGCCCTCGGACAACAGCTGGTAGGCAGGGACCTGCGAAGCGGCATCGCCCAAGCAAGCGCGCAGGGTGCGCTCCCCCGTCTTGCCAAAATCGAGCGCATGGCGAGCGCTCGGGTTCGTGGCCGTCAGCACGTCCTTGCGGGCAGTCTGAGACCATTGAACGGCATTGACGAGTGCGACCTCCTCGCCCGCGAGAATCTCGGGGACGGTCTCAGTAAACTGATTCCAGCGGGACTTGCTGCTCGAAAGCATGGTGCCAACAAGTACCGCATAGCCGAACTTGAGGTCCTCGGGTTCCGCCTCGCGAACAAGGTCGAGATCACACACAACCAAGCCCGGTTCGGGACGGAACGCGATAGCGGGAAGCGCATTGGCCAACGAGGCGACGAGCGGCTTCATGGTCGTCGCGACCGTGAGCATGGCGTCGAAGGTCGTCGGCAGCAGCGCGCACTCGGTTCGGCCACACCACTGGTTGGCGCACCAGCCAACAACCGAACAGGTTGCGGCATCGCCAACAGCGACAACCAGATCGTCGCAGGTGATGCGGTTGGCAGACAGGGCGCCAAAGATAGCATCGGCGTCGGCCAGCGTGGCACCAGCAGGCGAAACCTCGAGGACGAGCAGCGACACGGCAAAACCGGCGTCGACCAGCGCATGCTCGACGACCTCATCAAAACGTTCTGACGAGGCGGAGTTCCAAACCACCATCGCGCGCTTAGGCTTGCCCACAGCCGAGGCAAACATACGCGACAGCTCATCGAACGCGCCCAATCCGACACGGACATCGACGCTGCGGTTTTGGAAATTGATCAGTTGGCGGCGAATCATAGCAGTCCACGCTCCAAAAGCATCTCGGCACAAAGGTAGGAAACGTCCTCGAAGGACTTGTTGCGAATATCAAGGGTAATATCGGCGGCCTGGCGATACAGCGGACGGCGATGCTCAAACAAGCGCGCGGCATGCTCGGGCGAGCGGAAATCGGGGCGCGTGTCGGACCGACGAATCTGGCGAATCGAATCCTCAAAGTCGCCCTCGAGGTACACGCACGTACCCATTTCGTGCATCAGCTCAATATTCACCGGCGTCTCGACGATACCGCCACCGCACGAAACCAACAGACTGAGCTCGCTTTGGAGCGAACGGAGCGCCGAGGTCTCGAGCTCGCGAAAACGATCCTCACCCTCGGTCTCAAAAATCTCGGTTACCGACTTGCCGCAACGGCGGACGACTAGGCGGTCGGTATCGATAAAACGCCGCTTGAACATAGTGCCGACGTTGCGCGCGAGCGTCGATTTGCCCGCGCCCAAAAAGCCGATAAAGAAGATATGGTCGCAGCCGTGTTTGGTGTGCTGGGACATGACGAGACCTATTCCTCGCAGGGAAGGTCGCGCAGGGCCCGGCGCTCAAAGATACGGAAGATCTGCGTATACCACAGGTCCTGCGTGGCCTGCGGCTTTACCAGGATGGTATCGACGCCGGCGAAGTTGCCGCTCCACACGTCCGTGTAGAGCTGATCACCGATCAGCACCGCCTCGTCGGCCGTGGCGCCGAGGCGCTTAAGACCCGCCTTGAGGGCAAACGGCGCCGGCTTCATGGCATGGCTGATGGCCTCGAGTCCCAGCTCGCGTGCTGATGCCATGACCTGGTCGCGATGCCAGTTGTTGGACACCATGCACAGCTTAAAGCCTTTGGCGCGGGCGGTATCGAGCCAAGCGGAAACCGCAGCGGGAACCTGCTCGGTGTCACGCGGCACCAGGGTGTTATCGCGATCGAGCAGAATGGCGCGTTTGCCGTCGGCCCAAAGGGTATCAAGGTCGATGCGATCGACCGAGGCAACGTAACGTTTGGGGCTAAAAATCCTCATGCTAATTCCAAGACTGTTGATGCTCTTCGTAGGTTTGCGAGAAGTACTCCTCGTCCTGCGTAATGTAGAAATACAGGTCATCGGAGTCGGTCGGCTCAAGCGTGGCCTTGAGTGCCTCGAGCGACGGAGAGCAGATGGGCGTGGGTGGCAGACCCTCATGCTTATAGGTGTTATACGGACTATCGCTCTGCAGGTCGTCGGCGGTAACCTCGCCACCGGTGACATACATCATGGTCGCATCGCTGTTGAGATAGCGCAGACCATCGAGCTTGCCGGCAAGACGGTTGTAGAAGACCGAGGCCACGTGCGCGCGCTGGTCGGCGTTGAGGCCCTCGCGCTCAACGATAGAGGCCAAGTTGACGATGTCGTAGTCGGACATCTCCACACCGTAGCGTTCCTTGATCTTGGCTTCGCAGCTCGCAAAGTCAAGCGACTTGTACTCGGTCTTAAACTGATCGAGCATAGCGCGAATCACGTCATCGACCGTCGGCGAATCGCCCAACGAATAAGTCTTGGGGAACAAGAAACCCTCAAGCGAGTCGTTGGCGGCGCCCTTAAGGAAGCTATAGTCGTCCACGTAGTTGGAGGCCTTAGCCTGGTTGAGGAAGTCTTCCTTAGAGATGCCATCGTAGGCCTGGGCCACACGATCGGCGACTTGATCGACCGTCAGGCCCTCAGGGATTGTTAGCGCATTGGAGCCCGCGTTGGGACCTTCCATGAGCTGCTGAACAACCTTGGTCGCGTCCATGAGTGTGGTGAACAAATAGGTACCAGGCTTGAGCGACATATCGGCGTTGAGCTTTTTCACCGCCGCATAGTAATCCTTGGGATTCTCGACGATATGGTTCTCGGAGAGAATCGAGGCGATCGTATCGCCCGAAGCACCGTCGGGAATGGTTACCGTAACCTGCTGACCAGCCGTGACCTTCGTATCCTCACCGGCAAAGAAGCCCTTGACGGCCGGCACGACAAAGAAAACGATCGCGACAAGCGCAAGCACCGCCACCACAACGCCGATGATCATGGGAACCGGAGAGCTCTTCTTTTGAGCACCGCGACGAGTATGCGTGTTGTAGCTCGAGCGGGTCGCCGGAGCAACGCCATGCGAACCGCGGGCGTGATGAGAATGCGATTGGGGGGCCTGCGTTCGCTGGGTAGGTGCCTGCTGCTTAAAGCGGGTACCGCCTGCAGGCTGGGCCGTACGAGCAGTGGGCTGCTGAGCCGCGTGAGAAGCCGGATGCTGAACCGAACGAGCAGAAGGCTGCTGACCCGTCCGTTGAACAGGTTGGGCCGAACGAGAGAAGGACTGCACCGGGCGCGCGGCAGGCTGAGCTGCGCGCTGCGTCGGCTGTGCCGGACGCTGGCCAGGCTGGGCAGGGCGCGACGCCGGCTGACGTGTACGATTCGGCTGGCGCGGATCGGAAGCACTAGGCATGCGAAACCTCCTCGTTTTTACGATCGAGCCACGTCTGCAAAAAAAGGCTGGCGGCAATCATGTCGATCTTGCCCCTCATCTGCTTTTCGTTGAGGCCCTGCTCGCGCAGGATACGCTTGGCCTCTTGCGAGGACAGACGCTCGTCCTCAAACTCCAGCGGAAGATCGAGCTCGTCGGCAATCTTTTGCGCCACGGCGGCAACGCGCTCGGCTTGGGGGCCGGGCTCACCGCCCATGGTCAGGGGACGTCCGCTTACCAGGATGTCGGGCTCATAGTCTTCGACCAGGTAGCGGAACGTCTTGGCCATACCGGTGACCTCGGCGGCCGGGAGCACCTTGACGGGCATCGCCATCTTGCCATCACGGCTCGAGACGGCGATGCCAATCCTGGTCTCCCCTATGTCCAGCGCAAGCGCGACCACAGTGACTTCTTAGATTCTTAGGCGCCGAGCGCGGTCTTGGCGGCCGCGAGGGCATCGGCGATGCCGGCAGCATTCTTGCCACCGGCCTGGGCCATGTTGGGACGGCCACCACCGCGACCGTCGACCAGACCCGCGATCTGCTTGATCACATTACCGGCGTGGAACCCGGCCTTCACGGCGTCATCGGAGCCGGCAGCGAGCAGGGCCGGAGTGCCCTTCTCAGTCACGCTGGCGACGACACAAGCGACAGGGCCGGCGACCTTCTGGTGCACGGTATCCCATACGTTGCGCAGGTCGGCAGCCTCAAGGCCCTGGAGCTCAGCAACGACGAGCTTGTAGCCACCGAGCTCGACAGCACCCTCGATGGAGCTGGAAATGGCGTCGGAGGAACCACCGGTCAGAGCCTTTTTGAGCTTGTTGGACGTCTCGCGCAGCTCGACCTGCAGGTTCTCCACACGGGCGGGAACCTCGTCGACGCGGCACTTGAGCGCAGCAGCGGCGGCGTCAACGAGTGCAAGGCGGTCGGCCATATAGTCGAGAGCACCCTTAGAGGTCACGGCCTCGATACGGCGGACGTTCGAGCCCGTAGAGGACTCGGAAATAATCTTGAACAGGCCGATCTCGGCGGTGTTGGCAGCGTGCGTGCCACCGCAGAGCTCGCGAGAGAACGGCTGGTCCTCGGCGCCCACGGAGACGACGCGGACGACATCGCCGTACTTCTCTCCAAACAGAGCAACAGCGCCGGCAGCCTTAGCCTCGTCGATGCCCATAACACGGGTCACGACCGGCTTGGAGGCGAAGATCTGCTGGTTGACCAAGTCCTCGACAGCCTTGAGCTGCTCGGAGGAAAGGGCCTCGAAGTGCGTAAAGTCAAAGCGCAGGTGCTCGGGCGTCACCAGCGAGCCGGCCTGGGAGACGTGCTCGCCCAGGACCTGCTTAAGGGCAGCGTCGAGCAGGTGCGTGGCGGTGTGGTTGCGGCGCAGGAAGCCACGGCGCTCGGCGTCGAGAGCGGCGGTCACAGCGGCACCGACAGTCAGCGTGCCATCGGCAACGTGCGCGACGTGGGCATACAGGCCGTTGTGGTTCTTGGTGTCGGCAACGGTCAGAACAACGCCCTCGGCGGAAAGCTTGCCGGCATCGCCCTGCTGACCACCCATCTCGGCATAGAACGGGGTGCGGTCGAGCACGACCTCGACATCCTCGCCCGCGGCTGCGGACTCGACGGACTCGCCGTTGCGCACGATGGCGACAACCTTGGCGCCCTCGATCACATCGTTGTCATAGCCGTCGAACTCGGTCGCTGCGACCTTGTCGGAAAGCTCGACCCACACGTCGTTGAAGCTACCCCAGGCGTCGCCCTTGGCGTTAGCGCGGGCGCGGGCCTTCTGGTCCTCCATGCAGGCAGTGAAGCCGTCCATGTCGACGTCGTGGCCAGCGGTGCCGGCGATCTCGACGGTCAGATCGATGGGGAAACCAAAGGTGTCGTGCAGCTTAAAGGCGACATCGCCCGGAAGCACAGCGCCCTCGGCAAGCGCTGCCAGGGCCTCGTCCAGGTACACGCGGCCGTTGTCGAGCGTCGTGGAGAAGCGCTCCTCCTCGGAGGCAACGATACCCTTGACGAGCGCGACGTTCTTGAGCAACTCGGGATAGGCCTCGCCCATTTGAGCGTTGACCTCGTCGATGAACTTGGTCAGGAAGGCGCCCTCGATGCCCAGCAGGCGACCGTGGAACACGGCACGGCGGAGCAGACGGCGAAGGACGTACTCGCGACCCTCGTTGCCGGGAAGGATGCCGTCCGAGATCATAAAGTCGACAGCACGGGAGTGGTCGGCGATGATGCGCAGGGAGCGGCTGGCGCCGGAGTAGTCATCGGCGTCATAGGTCTTGCCGCTAATCTCCTCACCGAGTTTGATGAGGTGCTGCATCAGATCGCCGTCGTAATTGGCGGTCTTGTGCTGCATGATGGCAGCCATGCGCTCCAGGCCCATGCCCGTATCGAGGTTGCGGTGCGGCAGCTCCGGCATGGAGCCGTCCTCCTGGCGGTCGTACTGGGTAAACACGAGGTTCCAGAACTCAAGGAAGCGGTCGCAGTCGCAGCCGGGCTTGCAGTCGGGGCTGCCGCAACCGACCTCCTCGCCCATGTCAAAGTAGATCTCGGAGCACGGACCGCAGGGGCCGGTGGGGCCAGCGGCCCAGAAGTTGTCGTCCTCGCCCAAGCGGGAGATGTGGTCCTCGGCAACGCCCAGGGAGCGCCACACGTCATGGGTCTCATCGTCCTCGGTAAAGACGGTAAAGTACAGGCGGTCGAGCGGCAGCTTGAACTCCTTGGTGATGAGCTCAAAGGCCCAGGCGCAAGCCTGCTCCTTGGAGACGCCGCCAAAAGAGAAATCGCCGAGCATCTCGAAGAACGACAGGTGACGGCCGTCCTCGCCGATGCAGTCGATGTCGTTGGTGCGGACGCACTTCTGGCAGGAGATCGCGCCAATCTCCTTCATGGTCTTCTTGCCCTGGTAGTACTCCTTAAACTGGTTCATGCCGGCGTTGGCAAGCAGCAGTGAAGGATCGTCGGGGACGAGGGACGAAGAAGGATAGAGCTTAAGACCGCGCTCCTCAAAGAAGTTGAGGAACTTGGAGCGGATCTCGGCCGTAGTCATTGACGGGTAGTCAGCACTCATAGAGGGAATCTCCTCGGTTTCACATCGAAACAGTTCAAACGTAACGATATTACCATCCCGCCGCGCAAGTGCAAAAAAGAGGGTCGCCAAACAGCGACCCTCCAGCGAAAGGTTGATTTCCGATCTCAGCCGAACACATTGAGCAAATAGGCCATTCCCGCAGTTAGCTGAACGCCCCCGCGGCCCC
>NZ_JBDGAV010000033.1:0-16103 GCF_040910325.1 Collinsella aerofaciens
TCGGCCTAATCCGCGGTCTTTCATGCAGCAGGGGCTCTCAATGTTTTTATGTCCTGCTCATATCGTCTGTGCCGGCACTTGGGGACAGTCCTAGTCGTTGGGGGTCTACCGACGCATTGGGGGTTTGCGCCTTCCATGCATGACAGCCGTCTCTTTTATGTTTCCTTTAGCCGTCGCTGTCTAGGATGGGGGTTAGTCGATAGGAAGGGAGCACCGGGATGGACGACGCGAGCGAGCGCGCAATCGAAGAGGACATGCTCGATCAGTTCAACTACTTTGATGATGAGGACGAGGAGCTGATCGACCGTCGCGAGCCAGCGCCGCTTGATTCCTTTGATCTGGTCGATGAAGAGCCCGACGAGGACGAGGGCGAATCGGCGGAGCCCTCACAGCCTTCGCGCCTTAACTCGCTGCTTTCGAGAGCCCCCATGCACCACGGCGTTCGTGCCGGCGCGCTCCATATGAAAACTGACTGGCACCAGATCGTGACGGCAGGCGATGAGCTTGCCGTCGATGCGCCGCTCACCGATAAATCATCCATCATCTGCCGCACCGGCATGCTTATGCTGGCAAGCGGAACGGGTGCCTGGCGCGTGCGCGATACCATGAATCGTGTTGCCGCCGTACTCGGTGTCACCATCCACGTTGACTTAAGTCTTCTGTCGTTTGAGTGCACCTGCATCGAAGATGGTCACTGCTTTAATGAGGTCGTCAGCTTGCCCACAACGGGCGTCAATACCCATCGCATTTGGATGATGGAGAGTTTCCTCAAGGAAATCGAGACCTATGGTCGTCGCTTCACGGTGCACGAGTATCACGAGATGCTCAAGACCGTTGAGAGTTCAAAACCTGATTACGCGCCTTGGCAACAGGGCCTTGCGGCGGCCTGCGCCTGTGGCGCCTTCGTTTTTTTGCTCGGCGGCGGCCCTATCGAGATGGCCTGCGCGTTCGTGGGCGCGGGTGTCGGCAACTTTGCCCGCTCCCATATTCTCAAGCAAGGCCTTGGTCAGTTCAGCGCGCTGACGACCGGCGTTGCGCTCGCTTGCGTTTCGTATCTGCTGGCATTGCTCGGCCTTGGCCAGGTCATACCGGGGGCAATGTCGCACCAAGAAGGCTATATCGGCGCCATGCTCTTTGTGATTCCCGGCTTTCCACTCATTACGGCAGGCCTCGACATCGCTAAGCTCGACATGCGAAGCGGTATCGAGCGCCTTTCATATGCCGTATCGATTATTGTGATGGCGACCCTCGTAGGTTGGATGGTTGCCGAGTGTGTTGGCCTGGCGCCGGACGACTTTGCCCCACTGGGCCTTTCGCCGCTTGCCCTTACGCTCCTGCGCGTGGTGATGAGCTTCGTTGGCGTATTCGGCTTCTCGGTGATGTTCAACAGCCCGGTAAAGATGGCCGCGGCAGCTGGGTTGATCGGCGCCGTGTCCAATACCCTGCGTCTGACCCTTGTCGATGCGCCGACGATGATTCCCTTCCTGGGCCTCAGCACGGGAATGCCTCCCGAGGCAGCAGCGTTTATCGGCGCGCTGGTATCGGGGCTGCTCGCAAGCTTGGCTGAAGTCAAGCTCACCTACCCGCGCATCGCCCTCACGGTGCCTTCGATTGTCATTATGGTGCCGGGCTTGTATCTGTATCGCTCGATGTATTACATGTGCACCTTCGACACGGTCAATATGCTCGGCTGGTTTGTGCGCGCAGTGCTCATCGTAGCGTTTCTGCCCGTTGGACTGGGTGTGGCGCGTACGCTCACCGACCCTCGCTGGCGCCACACCAGCTAATTGGTACAAGGGGGACAGGTTACTTTGCACCAAATGAGTTGCGGTGAAATAGGGACTGAATTGCTGCTTAAAGGGTCAAAACAGTCCGTATTCCACCGCAACTTATGGGGTCGGGGGATTATCGGTGCCCTGCATCTTCATAAACTCAACGCTTACGAAGCGCATGCGTTTCGTGCTAGGCTGGTTCCACCACATAAGTAGTCGCAGACGCGCGTACCACGGGCGGGCGAGATGAAGTTCCAACAGCTCCATCTTGCCCGCCCGTTTTTGTTGCGTGGCGCCGCGGTACAACACAGAGAGGAATCTGCCCTTTATGCCTATCAACAAACGAGAGAGCCTGCTGTTCACCTTTATCATGTGCTTTTGCATGGTGCTCTGGATGAGCATCTACAACGTTGCCCTGCAGCACGGGGCCATCAACGGCGAGGTCGTTGCCACTGCGTGGCTCGGCTTCCCCGTTGCCTACATTTTTGCCATGTGCTGCGACTGGTTCGTCGCCAGCCCGCTCGCCAAGGGTTTCGCCTTTAAGTACTTGGTCACGCCGGGCAAGAGCTCGCCACTTGCCATGACGCTCGCCGTCAGCTCCTGCATGGTCGTTCCCATGGTCATCATCATGTCGCTGTACGGTGCCTGTGAGGGTCTGACGCACATGCCCGGCGGCATCCTTGCGAACCTGTATTCCGTGCCCGCGATCTGGATGATCAACATCCCGCATAATTTTGTGATGGCGCTGCCGTGGAACCTTTTGGTAGCCGGTCCGATTTCCCGCTTCGTCTTCCGTCGCGCCTTCCCTGTGGGGACGGTTTTCGAGGAGGAGCATGCCGAGCTCTTGGAGCAGGCTATGGCTCCTGAGTGCGAGTAGCTCGCTTAGGGATCTGCTGAGCGCGGGCGACTTGCTTGGTTGGAGCCCTAAGCGTGGATAGCTCTCTCGGCGACATCGCGGGCGTGAGCGGTGCGCATGACCGGAGGGCCCGTGCTGCTCCGTTGCCCGACGTGCTAGCGCGCAGAACAATCTGTTGGTGCATTCGGCGGCTGCTGAAGCGTTTCGGCAGCCGCTTTTTATACGGAGTTTAAATACAACAGTCTGTTGTATTACGTAGAGTGGTATATCTCTAGCGGGAAAAATGCGAGAGACGGAGCATTATGGCGTTGCTAGTAGGACTGGACGTAGGGTCGACGACGACCAAAGTTTACGCGATGCACGAGGATATGACCGAGGCGTGGTGGGGATATCGCCGCCACGGGGCGTGTCAGACAGCGAGCGTGCGCGCCATGCTCGGCGAGCTCGCCGAGCGCTTTCCCCATGAGTCACTGCGCGTTGCGGTGACCGGCTCGGGTGCGCGCGATATCGCGACCGCGCTGGGCGCCTCGTACGTTCAGGAGGTGGTCGCCAACGCGCTCGCGATCAGCAGGTTCTATCCGCAGACGCGCTGCGCCATCGAGCTGGGCGGCCAAGACGCCAAGATGATCTTCTTCCGCACCAACGATAAGGGAGACATCGAGGTTGCCGACATGCGCATGAACGGCTCGTGCGCAGGCGGTACCGGTGCATTTATCGACGAGATGGCAAAGCTCATGGGGGTCGGCACCGAATCGGGCGAGTTCGAGCAGCTCGCAAGCCGGGGAACGACCGTCCACGAGGTCTCGGGCCGCTGCGGCGTGTACGCAAAGACCGATATCCAGCCGCTGCTCAACGAGGGCATTCCTACCACCGACCTGGCGCTTTCGGCGCTTCACGCGGTCGCCCGCCAAACGATCGGCGGTCTGGCCCAGGGTATCGACATCGAGCCGCCGGTAATCTTCGAGGGCGGTACGCTCGCCTACAACCCCACACTGGTCCGCGTGTTCCGGGAGCAACTGAATCTATCGGACGATCAGGTTATCGTCCCGCGCGATCCGCAGATCATGGTCGCGCGCGGTGCCGCCCTGTCGCTGACCGACATGTTCGCATCGTCCCAACCGATCGACCTTCCCGACGCTTTTGTCCGGCTGGATAAGCTCGAGACGGTCGCGCCCGCAAGCGGGGAGGGACGTCTTGCCCAGCCCTTTTTTGCCACACCTGCCGAGCAGGCGGATTTTACGGCACGCCATGGCAAAGAGACGCCGGCAAAGGGTCCGGATGCGTATGCGCCCGGAGAGACGGTGCGTGTGGCGCTCGGTATCGATTCGGGGAGCACGACGACCAAGTTCGCCCTGGTCGATGAGGCGGGTGAGCTTGTCGATTCGTTCTACGCGTCTAATAACGGCAGACCGCTCGACGTCGCCCAACAGGGTCTTGTCAGCTTGAAGAACCGCTGGGAGACAGCGGGAGTCACGCTTGCGATCGATGCCGTGGGCACCACGGGATACGGCGAGGAGCTTTTCGCGCGCGCGTTCCACGCCGACTACCATACGGTCGAGACGGTCGCGCACGCCCGCGCCGCGTGCGCATGCGTTCCCGATGCGACCTTCGTGCTCGACATCGGCGGACAGGATATGAAGGCCATCTGGCTCAACCGCGGCGTGCTGACCGATATCGTCGTCAACGAGGCGTGCTCTGCGGGCTGCGGCTCGTTCCTCGAGGGTTTTGCCAAAAACCTTGGAATAGCCGTTGAGGATATCGCGACCGAGGCATTTTCGTCCAAAGCCCCCGCCGTTCTCGGCAGCCGCTGCACGGTGTTCATGAACAGCAGCGTCGTTTCCGAGCGGCGGCGCGGTAAGGGTCCGGGCGACATCATGGCCGGTCTCTGCCGTTCGATTATCGAGAACGTGTTCACCAAGGTCATTCGCGTTTCAAATCTCAACCGTCTGGGCGACAAAGTCGTCGTCCAGGGCGGCACGTTCCGAAACGACGCGGTGCTGCGCGCATTCGAGCAGTATCTGGGCAAACCCGTCACGCGTGCACCCCACCCGGGGCTGATGGGCGCTATCGGTATCGCCCTGCTCGCGCGCGAGGAATGCCGCAAGGGCGACGCCGGCACGTCGTTTATCGGGCTCGATGCCGTGGAGCGCTTCGAGCATCGCGAGTTCGGCGGCGTTACCTGCCGTCGGTGCAACAACCGCTGCCAGCGCGCGGTCGTGGCATTTGGCGACGGCTCGCTTTACGTCACGGGCAATCGCTGCCCGCGCGGCGGCGCCATCTCATGGGATGAGCTCGTGCGCGAGGTTCCCGCGGCGGAGGAGCTGCGTCCGCAGGGTGCTTGCGAGGCACAGGCACCCGGCACGGGGCGCGACCGGACCGCGGCTGCCCCCAATCTCTTTGTCGACCGCGAGAAGCTGCTGTTCGAGTCGTGCCCCACGGTTCCCGTCTGCGGGGGGCGCGATGTCACGATCGGCATTCCCCGTGTGCTCGAGTTCTGGGACACCATGCCGTTCTGGTCGACGTTCTTCAGCACGCTCGGCTTTAAGGTGCGCGTCTCGGGACGCAGCACCAAGGCGATGTACGAGCGCGGTCTGGCGCACGTCACATCCGACACCGTGTGCTTCCCGGCCAAGCTCGTCCACGGGCACATCCGCAATCTCGTCGACGCCGGCGTCGACCGCATCTTCATGCCCATCATCACGACGGTGCCCACCGAAAACACCGCCTCTACCAGCGAGTGGATGTGCGCCGTCGTAAAGGGATACCCCTACGTGATGCGCAATTCCGATAACCCGGAGGAGCGTTTCGGCGTTCCGTTCGATACGCCGCTGTTCCACTGGTACGACGAGGGCGACCGAAACCGCCAGCTCAAGGCGTGGTGCAAGGAGACCTTCGATATCGATGCCGACCTGGTTGCCAAGGCGACCGAGCAGGCGGACCGCGCGCAGCAGACGTTTGAGAACCAGCTGCAGCTGCGCGGCAGGCAGGTGCTCGAGAACGTGCGCGAGGACGGCGGCTACGCGGTGGTGATCGCTTCGCGCCCGTACCACAACGACCCGCTGGTCAACCACGGGCTGCCCAAGCTCTTCTCTGAGCGCGGCATCCCCGTGCTGACGCCCGATGCGGTGCCGGGGGTCTGCAACGTCGATCTTTCCAACAGCCGCATCGACATCGTGAACAACTACCATGCGCGCATGCTGTCGTGCGCGGTCATCGTCGCATCGACGCCCGAGCTCGAGCTCGTGCAGATGGGCAGCTTCGGCTGCGGCCACGATGCGTATCTCACCGACGAGATCGCGCGCATGATGGGCGAGATGGGCTCCAAGGTTCCGATGATGATCAAGCTCGATGAGAGCGACGTCGCCGGTCCCATGGGCATTCGCGTGCGTTCGTTTATCGAGTCGGTCAACCGTCGTCGCGCGGAGGAGCGTGCCGAGGGCGCCCGGGTGCACGCGGTCCATCCGCTCGACGACCCGTATAAGGTCAAGTACACCAAGCGCGACCGGCACGACAAGATCGCGCTGGTCCCCAACACCTCCCATGCGTTCTGCAGGCTCATGACCGCGGCGATGCGCAATCAGGGCGTGCGCGCCGAGGCCCTTGATATCGGGCGCGAGGATGCCATCCGCCTGGGCAAACGCTATGTGCACAACGACATCTGCTTCCCCGCGCAAATCGTGATCGGCGAGGCGCTCGCGGCACTCGAGAGCGGTAAGTACGACCCGCACGACGTCGCCGTGGTGACTGGCAAGTATATCGGCGACTGCCGCCTGACGCACTACATGCCCCTGCTGCGCCGCGCGCTCGACGACGCGGGATACGACTATGTCCCGGTGCTCACCAACGACGACGTCGATGCCCACAATGCGCATCCGGGCTTCAAGCTCGGCCTTGGCCCGAGCATCCAGATCGCCTACGGTCTTCCCATGATCGATGCCCTCGAGGCCATGCTTAGGCGCATCCGTCCCTACGAGCTCGAGAAGGGCGCGGCGGACGCTGCGTTCGACCGCGCGCTCGATGAGGTTATCGAGGGCATGGAGCGCTCCGGGCTGAGAGGCCAGGCGACGGGCTTCAAACGCGCGCTTGCGATCATGGACGCCGTTCCGTACGACCGCTCGAACCCGCATCCGACCGTTCTCATCGTGGGCGAGTACCTGCTCAATTTCCATCTCGGCGCCAACCACGAGATCGAGCGCTACCTCGAGGACAACGGGCTCGAGGTCATCGAGGCGCGCATGACCGACGTGATCCGCAAGACCTATTTCTACAAGCATGCGCAGTCGCGCGAGTTCCACGTCGACCTGTCGCTGCCCGAAAAGGCCTGGTACGCCACGGCGGACAACCTGTTCGAGCTCGCGCACGACCGTTGCGACCGCCTGGGCGCGGCGAGCCCGCTCTACGAGCCGCCGACGCGCATGCCCGAGCTCGTGCGCGCGAGCGATAAGATCCTGCACCATACGTTCGATGCGGGCGAGGGCGTGCTGATTCCGGCGGAGATCCTCGAGCACGCCAAGCGCGGCTGCCGCAACTTCGTGATCCTGCAGCCGTTCGGGTGTCTGCCCAACCATGTCGTGGGGCGCGGGCTCATCCATGCGCTCAAGGAGCAGTATCCCACGGCGCAGTTCCTGCCGCTCGACTACGATCCCGACGTGAGCTTCGCCAACGTGGAGAACCGTCTTCAGATGCTCATCATGAACGCCAAGGCGCAGGGGTGCGGTGAGACGCATGGCGAGACCGCGTAAGGACGCCGATGCGCCCGATGCACGCACCCGTATCATCGAGGCGTTTTGGGAGCTCATCGAGAACAACAGCATCTTCGAGCTGTCGGTTGGCGAGGTGACCCGCGCCGCCCAGTGCAATCGCGGAACGTTTTACTACTATTTTCACGATTTCGATGAACTCGTCGCCATCGCCATAGCCCAGCTGCTGCAGGATAACGAGCTCATCACCGATGCCCTCTGGCATTTTTCGAGCGAGGGCGACCTTTCGGCGTTCGACCGGCGCGACGTCCGCTGTCTGCTGCGGCGCATCGTCATCACCATGAGGGCGGGTGCCGCCGAGCAGGTCGTGCAGGGCATCCATACGATCATCATCGACCGCGTGAGAGAGATCGTCCACCCCGACGGAGAAGAGCTCAAGGCAGATTCGAGCTTTGCGGTGGGCTTTCTGGTCTCGGGCATCATGGGCTTTGTGATGGCGGTCGGCTTTGCCCGGGAGGGCGGCGAGGAGATAGACCTCGAGCAGCTGGGGGACAGCGCGTGCGCGTACCTGAGGGCGGTCGCCATGCAGACGGTGGAAACGGTCGCGCAAGTCGAGGGCGTCGATACATCCGAGCTGCTCGAACGCGTCTCCAAGGAGGCCGATGCCTATCGCGCATCGCGTGCGACGAGTCCCGACGTGGTGAAAGACGCCTAGGGTTTCTCTTGCGGGGCGCCTGTCGCGCATCGCGCGGTGAGTCCCGCGATGCGGTCATAACCTGCATTCATGTGAGCCGGGTTTATAGATATTCCTCCAGCTGTTAACATAGACAACCTGTGGGTAAAGAGACAAAAGCGCCGCCGACGGGCGGGCGTTTTGATTTCGATGAACTCATGTAAGGAAACGAGCATGTTAGATAGATTTACCGATCGAGCGCGCAAGGTCATGTCGATGGCCAAACAGGAGGCGCTCGATCTGCACTCAAATAAGGTGGGCACCGAGCACCTGCTGCTCGCACTCGCCAAGGAGGACGAGGGCATCGCTGCCGAGGCGCTGCGCTCGCTTGATATCTCCTACGACGACATCATGGACACCCTCAAGGAGGTCCAGACCACGGTTCCCGAGCCCAGCGAGGAGACCGAGGCTGCCAAGCTTGCCTTTACGCCGCTCGTCATTAGCGTGATGGAGCGCTCCTTCCGCGTGGCACGTGAGAACAACCAGACCTACGTGTCGACCGAGCACTTGCTGATTGGCATCGTCGAAGAGGGTAACGGCATGGCCATGGACATCCTCATGCGCCTGGGTGTGTCGTCCGCCTCCATCAAAAAGGCTATCGAGAAACTTACCGCCAAGGACCAGGACAAGAAGCGTCCGCTCGCCGGCGCCGGTGCCGGGCGTCCCGGTGCGGGCCTGCCGTTCTTTAGCGGCTCGGACGCGTCGCAGCAAAAGGGGAGCGGCACCGATACGCTTAAGCAGTTCGCCACCAACCTTACGCAGAAGGCGCGCGACGGCGAGCTCGACCCTGTAATTGGTCGCGAAAAGGAAGTCCAGCGTATGATGGAGATCCTTTCGCGTCGCACCAAGAACAATCCGCTTATCTTGGGCGACCCCGGCGTGGGCAAGACGGCCATCGTCGAGGGTCTGGCTCAGCAGATTGCAGCTGGCAACGTGCCCGAGAACCTTATGAACCAGAACATCTGGACGCTCGACCTGCCGGGCCTCGTTGCGGGCGCCAAGTATCGCGGTGAGTTTGAGGAGCGCCTCAAGAACGTGATCCAGGAGGCCACCGAAGCTGACGACGTCATCCTGTTTATTGACGAGATGCACACCATCATCGGTGCCGGCTCTGCCGAGGGCTCCATCGACGCGAGCTCCATGCTCAAGCCCGTGCTCGCGCGCGGTGCCTTCCAGATTATCGGTGCCACCACGGCCGAGGAATTCCGCAAGTACCTCACCAAGGACCCGGCCTTCGAGCGTCGCTTCCAGACCATCGATGTCGAGGAGCCGAGCGTCGAGGACACGGTCAAGATCCTGACCGCGCTCAAGCCGCGCTACGAGGAGCACCACCATGTGCGCTATACGCAGGGTGCTATCGAGGCCGCCGCGAACCTCTCCGACCGCTACATCCAGGATCGCTTCCTGCCCGATAAGGCCATCGACCTCATTGACGAGGCCGGCGCCCGCGCCCGCATCGCCGCCAACCGCGCGCCCGAGCCGGTGCGCGAGGCCGAGCATCGCGTGGAGGAGCTTAAGGCCGCCGCGCAGGAGGCCACCGAGAGCGACGACATGAACAAGGCCGCCGAGATCACCGAGCAGCAAAAGGCTGCCGAGATTGAGCTCGCCGAGGCCAAGGCTGCCTGGACGGCCGAGCTCGACGCCAGCCCGCTCACCATCGATGTCTCCCAGATTGCCGACATCGTGTCCGTGACCTCGGGCGTGCCGGTGTCCTCGCTCACCGAGAGCGAGAGCCGCCGCCTGCTGCAGGCCGAAAGCGTGCTCAAGACGCGCATCATCGGTCAGGACGAGGCCGTCGAGGCCGTTGCCAAGGCCGTGCGCCGCAGCCGCTCGCCGCTCAAGGACCCGCGTCGCCCCGGCGGCAGCTTTATCTTCCTGGGCCCCACCGGCACGGGCAAAACCGAGCTCGCCAAGACGCTCGCCGAGTATCTCTTTGGCAGCAAGGACGCGCTCATCAGCTTCGATATGTCGGAGTTTGGCAGTGAGTTCGAGGTCTCCAAGCTCATCGGTAGCCCCCCGGGCTATGTGGGCCACGACGAGGGCGGCCAGCTTACCAAGGCCGTTCGTCGCCACCCGTACTCGGTCGTGCTGTTCGACGAGATCGAGAAGGCGCATCCCGACATCTTCAACATCCTGCTGCAGGTGCTGGAGGAGGGTCGTCTGACCGATAGCCAGGGCAAGACGGTTGACTTCCGCAACACCGTGATCATCATGACGTCCAACGTGGGCGCCCGCGAGATCGCGCAGGATGCGAGCGTCGGTTTTGGCACCACCGGTGAGCAGGGTCTCACGTCGAGCGAGATCCGCGGCCGTGCGATGGGCGAGCTCAAGCGCCTGTTCCGCCCCGAGCTGCTCAATCGTATCGACGATATTGTGGTGTTCCAGAAGCTCTCGGGCGAGAATCTCACCAAGATTGCGCACCTGCTGGTGGACGATCTGCGCCAGCGCCTGATCGCAAACGGCATGAACATCAAGCTTACCGATGCGGCCTACGACAAGATTGTGGCGGAGGGTACCGACCTCACCAACGGCGCGCGTCCGCTGCGTCGTGCCATCCAAAAGCTCATCGAGGATCCGCTGTCCGAGGAACTGCTGGCTGGCGAGTGGGGCGAGGGCGATACCGTCCTGTGCGACGTGGCCGATGGCAAGTTTGTCTTTAGCCGCGGCACGGGCGAGATCCCGGCACCGCGTCCGGCGGGCACGCTTGGTGGCGATACCGCCCCGGCGGTACCGCACACCGGCAACGCCGCGCCCGTGAGCGGCGGCGTGACCTCGGGCCCCGGCGGCATGATGCAAGCCGGTTCCGGCGCGCTGTAGGGCGTGGCGACAATTTGATACGCGCAATCGAGGCGCTCCGGAAAGGGCGCCTCGATTTGTAGAGCTGCGGAAGTTGTGACCGTTACGCTATACGGTCCACCGTTAGCCGATGATGCGAGGGCGCTCGGCGTTTTCGACTGGTTTATGCACGCAAAGTCTGGGAATATACAAGTCGCATGTCTTACTGTCTAACCAGTTGCGCCAAGGAGGCACCATGGACTACAAGATTACCGGCTACGAGCCCGCCCAGCTGTTCCATTTCTTTGAGGAGGTCAGCGCGATCCCCCGTGGGTCTAGCAACGAGAAGGGCATCAGCGATTTCCTGGTTGCGTTTGCCAAGGAGCGCGGTCTCGATGTGTACCAGGACGAGGTCTACAACGTCATCATTCGCAAGCCCGCATCTGCCGGTGCCGAGAATGCCCCGACCGTGATGCTGCAGGGCCACATCGATATGGTGTGCGACAAGTTGGGCTCCGTTGAGCACGACTTTACGACCGATGGTATCGACCTGGTCGTCAAGGACGGCGTCCTCACCGCTAACGGCACCACTCTGGGCGCCGACAACGGTATTGCCGTCGCGCTTATGCTTACCGTGCTCAACGACGATTCGATTACCCATCCGGCCCTCGAGTGCGTGTTCACCACCGACGAGGAGACTGGCCTGGTCGGCGCCGAGACGCTCGACAAGTCCCAGATTAGCGCCCGCACCATGATCAACCTTGACTCCGAGGAAGAGGGCGTTGCCACCGTCAGCTGTGCCGGCGGCGTCGTCGTTACCTACACCTGCCCGATCGCGCGCGAGCACAAGACCGGTAGCACCCTCACGCTCGACATCTCCGGCCTGCTGGGCGGCCACTCCGGCAGCGATATCAACCTGGAGCGCGGCAACGGCAACCTCATCATGGCCCGCATCATCGACCGCCTGATGGTTGCCGGCGAGCCCGCCATCGTTAGCTTTAACGGCGGCACCAAGGACAACGCCATCAACCGTGAGTGCAAGGCTGTTCTGGTCTACGCCGACCACGCTGCCGCCGAGGCCGCGGCCCAGATCGCAAAGGGCATCATCGCCGACGTCACTGCCGAGCTCGAGGTCTTCGACCCCGGCTTTACTTGCACCGTCGAGATTGCCGACGACGCCGAGGTTGAGGCCATGGACCAGAAGTCCGCGCTTGCCCTCATCCGCGCCCTGCGCCTTGCCCCTAACGGCGTGATTCGCCGCAACGTCGCCACCGACGGCTCCGTCGAGGTTTCCTCCAACATCGGCGTGGTCGCCACCTCCGATGACGAGGTCAAGATTATGCTGTCCCCGCGCTCTTCGATCACCTCGCTGCAGAACGAGTTCAAGGACCGTCTGCAGACGCTGGCCGATGTCCTGGGCTTCGACGCCAAGTTTGAGTTTGAGTATCCCGGCTGGAGCTATGCCGAGCATTCGCCGGTCCGCGAAGTCTTTGTCGAGAGCTATCGAGAGCTCTTTGGCTCCGAGCTGCGCATCGAGTCCATTCACGCCGGCCTTGAGTGCGGCCTGTTTGCCGAGGCTCTGCACGGCCTGGACGCCATCGCCGTGGGCCCGACGCTCTCCGATGTCCATACCCCGGACGAGAGCATGGAGCTCGCTTCTGCCGAGCGCTTCTACGAGCTGCTCATCGACGTCCTCAAGCGCCTCGCTGCGTAAAGGTTGCGCTAGCAGCAGTCCGAGTCACGTGCTAGCGGATTGCAAATGACATTATGAGAGGGGGCACCCGGTCTTTTGCGACGGGTGCCCCCTCTCTTTTGTTTGATAATTGCGAAATTACGGCCACCTAGTCCATTTCTGCCCTGATGAGGTCGAGGGCGCGCTGGCAGTTTTCGCGGACGGGGCCGAGCATATGCTCGCGCAGGTCCGCCATGCCGGGCAGGTCGGCGTATTCGTCCATGACCTCTTCCATGCAAATGGGTACCTCGTAGGCGAGGTCCATCATGGTCGCAAAGCAAAACTTCTCGGATAGCCCGGCATCGGTGAGCGTCGCCTCCAGCGTGGGGTCGCCCATACCGTGGTATCGGCGGATAGCGCCTGGACCGATGCACCCCACACGATTTTCGCCGCCAACGCTCATGGCAAGGCGCGCCCGGCGGCGCATGCGCTCATACGCCAAACCCGACGCGACATCGTACATTCGAGCCATCATGGCTGCGCCGTCGTTTCCAAGGAGCAGGGAATAGTTTTTCGCGTGCGCATCCGGTGCGCCGATGATGGCGTTAAAGAAAAGTATCTGCGTAAACAGATACAGGTTAAGTTGATGGTGGCTCGTATTTACGAGGAGCTCTTGAATGTCGCGTGTGGTCGGGCCGCCGTCTGCCGTGTACTTTTGGGCGGGCATCACCCCAAGTGCCTGACAGAGGTCTTCTTGATGTAGGCGCCTGATCGTTCCGTCTTTGACTTTCACGCGGTCATAGCGCTCAACAATGAGGGCAGGTTCGTCCTCAAACATACGATATTCGACGTTTGCCGTTGCGATGCCGGCGCGCTGGGCGCTTTTCATGCAGACAAACTCATTGAGAGCCTCGAGTTTAAATCCGATAACGCCATTTTTGAAAATATGCGTCGTGGGCGAGGAGCCCATGCATTCGCACCAGCGGTCGTTTATGAACGCGAGCGCGAACTTGCCCTGGTTGCCTCCAAGTGACCAACTTTCATCTAGACCCATCCACGATGCATCGCGGTCATCTCTGATCGACTTGAGACGAAGAGCAATTTCGTGGTCGTCTATAGGGCGGTATTCGCCAGCGCGATGCAGGACGGCGTCGGCATCTTCTTCGGCACAAAACTGCACTCCGCCCGGACAGTCGAGTCCGATATGGCTGAGCAACGCAACGGGATTGTTGGGCCTAACGTCGAATTCGGCGGCAATCGCTTTTCGTTGGTCCTCGCTGTCGGGTAGAAGGCCAAACAGGTACGGATTCATGACCTGTTGTCCGTATGTGCGATTCGATACGGGTATGTTGGTCGATAGGGCTGGCCCGTCATAGTCATGATCGTAGGTAAAGCTGATAAGACCGTTCTCATCTTGCGCGAGCGTTCCAGCAGGCACGCCGCAAATAATGGTCCGAAGTGATGTTCTGGCCATTGGCTATTTCCCTTCGGGCATGGTTTGGCTAGATGCGTTTGCGGCAATCGAGACTCCGAGATTGGACATGGCGAAATCGGCGAAGGCCCTGTCGTAGAGCTCGGACGTAAGGGGGGTATCTGCAAGAGCCGGAATGGTTGTGCTGCGACGGTTGCGATGATGAAGACGTTGAGCGTGATGGCGTCTGGAGGTGCTGCAAGGTTGATCAGCATGCGGGGCGTCGATTGGGTGCTCATTTTTCGTTTCGCTTATATCCCCTTGTGCTGCGAGCGCCAGTTCAAGAGCGTCGAAAATCGCCAGCAGCTTGTCGAGTCGAATGCCGGTGGCGTCTCCTAGCTCGAGCGATGCAAGCAGGCGCTCCGAAACACCGGCCTTTTTGGCGAGGGTGGCACGGGTGAGACCCTGAGTCTCGCGTGCCTGGCGCACGTAGATGCCAGCTTGGCGTGGTGTGGTGATGGGAAGGGTATCCACGGCTATCTCCTAACGTGCAGGCTTTTGCATCCTAGTATGACATGCAAAAGTCTGCATGAAAAGGCCTCATGCAAAACTCTGCATGAGGCCTTATACGGACGTTTAGTTTTGAAGGGTGTTTTACAGCACTAAAATCCCTAGGTGCTCCAGCAAAATCTTGAGGCCGATGAGGATGAGCACAACGCCGCCCACGATGGTGGCGGGCTTTTCGTAGCGCGCGCCAAAGATGCGGCCAATCGCCACGCCGGCAACGGAGAAGATGAAGGTCGTGATGCCTATGAGCGACACGGCGGGAACGATGTCGACGGAAAGCGCGGCGAACGAGATGCCCACGGCCAGGGCGTCAATCGAGGTGGCGATGGCGAGGATCAGGTACTCGCCCAGGTCAATCTTTTCGGCATCCTTGCCGTCGCCTTCATCCTCGTCTTCGGTAAAGGCCTCCCACAACATTTTGCCGCCGATAAAGGCGAGCAGGATAAAGGCGATCCAATGGTCGATGGGTCCGATGATGCCCATGAATTGACTGCCGAGCGCCCATCCGATTACGGGCATGCCGGCCTGAAAGCCGCCAAAGAACAAGCCGAGCACCACGGCAACTTTAAGGTTGATCTTCTTCATGCCAAGGCCCTTGCAGATGGATACGGCAAAAGCGTCCATAGAAAGGCCGATAGCGAGCAACACAAGCTCTGCGAGTCCCATAGTCTGGCTCCCTCTCTGCGGGCGGGCCCGCGTGTACCTCTTGGGGGAGTAACAAAAAAGACCCGTGGCGTACGCGTTGCGCGCACAGCCACGAGTCTCGTTCATTAAGGCAAGCCAGGCCGCATCGGCCAGTGTGTTGACTTGCCGCGCCACTGGAGGCGAACCCGATCACGCGACTACTCCCTCATTTATGCGAATCCCGATGCTACCACATGAACAGCTGATTTGGGTTGGGCTCTCAGCTGTGTTCGCTCATTCTGTAAGCATCGGATTTCGCAAGCGCCGCAGGGACAAACCGTGAGAAACTATTTAGCGTTTATGGAGCGTATACGATGGGAGCGATGCCTTGGATAAGAACGAGCTGCAAAAGCGTATGGAACAGGCCATCCGCCTGACGGCACCTGGTCAGCCGATCCGCACCGCCCTCGACATGATCATCGCCGGTCACCTGGGCGCCCTTATCTGCGTCGGCGACACCGAAAACGTGCTCGCTGCCGGTAACGACGGCTTCCCGCTCAACATTTCGTTTACCTCGAACCGCCTGTTCGAGCTTTCCAAGATGGACGGCGCCATCGTCATCGATGGCGACCTCACCCAGATCCTGCGCGCCAACTTCCACCTCAATCCCGATCCCTCGCTCGCCACGAGTGAGACGGGCATGCGTCACCGTACTGCCGCTCGCATGTCGGTGCTCACCGATGCCATCGTGATCTCGGTTTCGGCTCGCCGTGCCGTCGTTAACGTGTACGTTCACGGCAAGAGCTACGAGATCCAGCCCGTCACCACCATCATGAGCTCGGTCAACCAGCTCGTCGCCACGCTTCAGACCACCCGTCAGTCGCTCGATCGCTCCTTGCTGCGCCTGACGGCCCTTGAGCTCGACGACTACGTTACGCTCGCCGACATCACCGGTATTTTCTCGAGCTTCGAGATCATGCAACAGGCAAAGAC
>NZ_JBDGAV010000034.1:0-15937 GCF_040910325.1 Collinsella aerofaciens
ATGGTAAAAGCCGGTAACCGTTCTCCAAACGCGCTGCATGGCGCTCCCTTCGCCAGGATCTGCTTGCCATCCAATACAGCACGATTGAAGCGTGCCATCAAAACATTCACGCAAAACAATACACTCGCGCGGCCAAAGGCAGTAAACAGGCGGCGAACGGCACCGTTGCAACAGGTCAACCCCTGCAACACTTACAAGAGCCGACCAAAAGCTTGCCCAAGACGGACCCCCTCTACGGAAGTTCACGACCACAGAACATAGAGTTAAACCGTTTCAATTAAAACTTCCGGACTTCTCGCTACGAAAACTGAGCCGTTCGCCGAATATTCCGTGCATTTCGCGGTATTATAGGGGCTGCATGTCACGTCCCTTTCGAAGGGTCGCCCGGCAATCGCCAGCCACGACCCCCAGACGGGACGCCAACACGATAGAGAGGAGAGGCATGCAGTACTCACAGGAAGTGGAGAACATGTGCCCCGTTGCCAAGGGTGCATACCACGGCCCCGCACCCATCCCCGAGGAGGGCAAGTGGGTCCAGGCTAAGGAGATTTCCGACATCTCCGGTCTTACGCACGGTGTGGGTTGGTGCGCACCTCAGCAGGGCGCCTGCAAGCTCACGCTGAACGTCAAGGACGGCATCATCGAGGAGGCCCTCGTTGAGACCATCGGCTGCTCGGGCATGACCCACTCTGCCGCCATGGCTTCCGAGATCCTTCCCGGTAAGACCATCCTCGAGGCCCTCAACACCGACCTCGTCTGCGACGCCATCAACGTTGCTATGCGCGAGATCTTCCTGCAGATCGTTTACGGCCGCAGCCAGACCGCGTTCTCCGAGGGCGGCCTGCCCGTGGGCGCTTCCCTCGACGACCTCGGCAAGGGCCTTCGCTCTCAGGTCGGCACCATGTTCGGCACCAAGGCCAAGGGCGCTCGTTACCTCGAGCTCGCTCAGGGCTACGTCACCCGCATGGCTCTCAACGACAAGAACGAGATCATCGCATTCGAGTTCCTGAACCTCGGCAAGTTCACCGACGCCGTCAAGGCCGGCAAGACCCCCGAGGAGGCCATCGCTGGCGCTATGGGCCACTATGGTCAGTGGGAGAACGCTGCCAAGTACATCGACCCGCGCACCGACGAGGAGACTCACTCCGTCGCCAGCGTGTTCCCGGTTCACGAGTAGAAAGGGAGGGAAATAACTATGACTGTTACGTTCGAAGGTTACGAGCGCCGCGCTGACAAGATCAACAAGTGCCTCGCCGACAACGGCATCGCCTCCCTCGAGGAAGCTCTGCAGATCTGCACCGACAAGGGCTTCAACCCGCGTGAGATCGTCAACAACACCCAGTCCATCGCCTTCCAGAACGCCGAGTGGGCCTACACCCTCGGCTGCGCTCTCGCTGTCAAGCGTGGCGCCAAGTCCGCTTCTGAGGCTGCTGCCATCATCGGCGAGGGCATCCAGGCCTTCACCGTTCCCGGCTCCGTCGCCGAGGACCGCAAGGTCGGTCTGGGCCACGGCAACCTGGGCGCTATGCTGCTCTCCGACGACACCGAGTGCTTCGCCTTCCTGGCCGGCCACGAGTCCTTCGCTGCCGCTGAGGGTGCTATCGGCCTGGCTCTGAACGCCAACAAGGCTCGCAAGAAGCCGCTGCGCGTTATCCTCAACGGTCTGGGCAAGGACGCTGCTCAGATCATCGCCCGCATTAACGGCTTCACCTACGTGAAGACCCAGTTCGACTACTACACGGGCGAGCTCAAGGTCGTCGAGACCATCCCCTACTCCGATGGTCCCCGCGCTGCCGTTAACTGCTACGGCTCCGACGACGTCCGCGAGGGCGTTGCCATCATGTGGCACGAGAACGTCGACATCTCGATCACCGGTAACTCCACCAACCCCACGCGCTTCCAGCACCCCGTCGCTGGCACCTACAAGAAGGAGCGCCTCGAGGCTGGCAAGAAGTACTTCTCCGTCGCTTCTGGTGGCGGCACTGGCCGTACCCTGCACCCGGACAACATGGGCGCCGGCCCTGCCTCTTACGGCATGACCGACACCATGGGCCGTATGCACTCCGACGCCCAGTTCGCCGGTTCTTCCTCCGTGCCTGCACACGTTGACATGATGGGTCTCATCGGCATGGGCAACAACCCCATGGTCGGTGCCACCGTCGCCTGCGCTGTCGCCGTCGAGGAGGCCCTCAAGGCCTAATCGCGCCCGCGCGATGCTCATATAGTTGAGCTTGGAGCCGCTACCTTTCGAGGTGGCGGCTCTTTTTGTTTACACCGACGCAGGATAGCTAATGCCGATATGTCAGTTGCGGCGAAATACGAGATGTGATGAGATGGAGCGTCAGAGCGTCCATGACGCCCACCTGCCATATTTGCCCTTTACCGATTTGCCGAGTCTTTGCGACCCCATTGCCGATCACCCGTGCGACAATGCGCCGGACGAGAAAGGAAGCCAATGGAATCGACTGATGTACTGGTAATTGGATCTGGCATTGCGGGCCTTTGCGCCGCCATCGAAGCGGCATGTACAGGTGCAGCCGTCACTGTGGCAAGCGCCGGCAAGACCATGAGTGGATCGAGCTTCTTCCCGGGTACCTGGGGCCTCGGCCTCATCGGTCCCGTCGACGAAGACGACGAGCAGGACCTCATCGACACCATCCAGACCGTCGGCGGCGGTGTCGCCGACCCCGAACTCGTCCAAACGTTCGTCCACGGCATTCCCCAAGCGATTGACTGGCTCGAGCAAGACCTGGGCGTTGAGCTCCAGCGTCCGCAAAGCGCCAAGAGTGCTCAACAAAAGCAATTTATCCCCTGCTTTGACCACAAGACGCGCATGTGGCGCGGCCTCACCCGCAAGCCCCTTGAGGACGCTCTGACGACCTGGATCGAGTCGCTCGGCATTCGCCTGCTCCCCCGCCATGAGCTTATCGACCTTGTTGAGGACACGAACGGCAGAATAACCGGAACCGTACTCTACGACCTTACCGAAAATCGAATCGTGCCCTTTGCTGCCAAGGCCACGATCATCGCAGCCGGTGGCACAGGCGGCCTGTTCGAGCGCAGCCTTACATCGGCTGATGTGCTCAGCTCCTCGCAGGCCATCGCACTGGCGCACGGCGCAACACTTACTAATATAGAGTTCATGCAGATGATGCCCGGCTTCATCGAGCCCAGGCGTAACTTGGTCTTCAACGAGAAAACCTGGCGCTACGTGCATGTAGACCAGCCGGTAGATATTGCCGACGACAAGCTGAACGACCTGCTCGAGCAGCGCTCTGGATATGGTCCCTTCACGTCACGCTTGGCCTCCCGCGCTATCGATCTCGTCATCGATCAGGCAGGTGTCAAAGGCCTGGCACTCCACTACGACTTCCCCCGCGAGGATGTCCCAGAGTTTGTGCAGACCTTTGCCACCTGGCTGCAAGACGAGCACGGCATCGCCCCGACTGACGAGATGCGCGTTGCGATGTATGCCCACGCCGCTAACGGCGGCATCAAGATCGATAAGACCGCGCACACGGGCGTTGAGGGCCTCTACGCTTGCGGCGAGGCGACAGGCGGCATGCACGGCGCCGACCGCATTGGTGGCTTGTCAAGCGCCAACGGCATCGTATTCGGACGTATCGCGGGCGCATCGGCAGCCCTCACAGCGCAGAAAGAGCCTGAGGCGGCCCTGAAGGCGGATATCACCCTCCCCCAGTACGGCATTGCCACAACAGATGCCGAACGCCTGACACACAGCCTTAGGCACACGATGAGCACCTTTTGCATGATCAACAGGACCGAAACAGGCCTATCCGAGGCACTACACGAACTTGAGGGCTTGAAGACGGAGGCAACGACCTTGAGCACACAGAAAGCCCAGGACAGCGAAATCGCTGCCCTCGCCCGCCTGCAATCGAAGATTCAACTAGCACAGGAAATGGTCAAAGCCATGCGTAAGCGAACCGAAAGTCTCGGATCGCACTATCGAGCGGATTAAACTGGACACCTATCTAAAGCAGAACACAACTAATCGATATCTATGGGCCCCGCGAGCTCGAAGTGACTCGGGGCTCATTCGTGTCCGCACGGCAGCGTATCCTTATTCTAAATACAGAGCGGGCAAAGCCCGCATAAACAATAGACCAGCGAGGAGGAGATATGGACAGTAGAGATATCGAGAAGTGGCGTGTCGAACTTGATAGCTACGCCAATGTGGAAGACGGCGTTGAGTATTGGCTCGCACGCGATTTAATGGAACCCATGGGATACACTCGATGGGAGAACTTCGCCGAAGTTGTTAAGAGGGCAAAAGTCTCGTGCGAAACAAACAAAACTCCAGTTGATTCCCATTTTCGTGACACCACGAAAATGGTAACTGCCGGTGTCGCCGCTCGCGCGGTTAAAGACTACAAACTTACGCGCTATGCATGCTATTTAATCGCCCAGAACGGAGACCCAAACAAGCCAGAGATCGCGCTCGCGCAGGCATACTTCGCCGTGCAGACCCGCCGCCAAGAGCTCATAGAGCAGCGCTTTGCAGAGATTCAGCGCTTGCAGGCGCGCCACTCGCTATCCGATTCAGAGAAACAGCTCTCGGGTATTGCGTTCAAACGCGGCGTGGACTCCAAAGGATTCGCGATCATCAAGTCGAAGGGCGATGAAGCGTTATTCGGCGGTAGAAGCACGGCGGAAATGAAGCAGCAGCTCGGCGTACCCAAGAGCACGGCATTGGCGGACAGGTTAGCCGATGTCCTCATCAAAGCAAAGGACCTTACGAACTCGATGACGGCCTTCAACGCCGAGGAACACGACCTGTACGGCCTGGACCAGATCAAACAAGAGCACGTCGAGAACAACACAAGCGTGCGTGGCAGCCTCATCGACCGCGGAATTGTCCCCGAGAACCTACCACCTGCCGAGGATACAAAAAAGCTCGAGCGTCGCGTGAAGGCAGACGAGAAGAAACTCAAGGAGGGTACTGACGGTTTTACCGATCCCCAGGGTAGGCTCGATCTGTGAAAGCAGCTGTGCCCTTTCGGGTTCGACCCCCTGCGAGGTCAGCAAAAAAAGCGACCAGCCTGGGCCGGTCGCTTTAACAATCTTTGGGTGGGCCGTCAGGGGGTCGAACCCTGGACCTTGGGATTAAGAGTCCCCTGCTCTACCAACTGAGCTAACGACCCAAAACTAAAGTCCGTTGTGACGGACTTTAGAGGAGATATCGTGTGGTGGGCCGTCAGGGGGTCGAACCCTGGACCTTGGGATTAAGAGTCCCCTGCTCTACCAACTGAGCTAACGACCCGATATCAACACGAAGCAAGAACTGGGGTGGGTAAAGGGACTCGAACCCTCGACCTACGGGACCACAACCCGTCGCTCTAGCCAACTGAGCTACACCCACCGTGTCCTGTGCGCTTCGCGCTCGACTATTATTGCAAGGAACGCCACGCGATGCAAGCCCCAATTTTCAAGAATTATGAAAAGAGTTTTTTAGATCCATTTCGGGCAAATCCTACCGGTTCCATAGGAGTAAACTTGCCCCACTGCAAATGCTCGAAAGGACCAGCATGAAAGAACTCTCCAACCGTACGGCAACGTTTACCGATTCCGTCATCCGCCGTATGACGCGCATCTCCAACAAGTATGGCGCCGTCAACCTGTCGCAGGGCTTCCCTGACTTCGATCCCCCAGCGCAGTTGCTCGATAGCCTCAGCACCATCGCTAGCGACCCCAAGCCGCTCTATCACCAGTACTCCATCACCTGGGGCTCCCAGGCCATGCGCGAGGCGCTCGCCGCCAAACAGGAGCACTTTATGGGCATGCCGGTGAACCCCAACGAGAATATCGTAGTCACCTGCGGCTCCACCGAGGCCATGATGGCCGCCATGATGACGGTCACGAACCCCGGCGATAAGGTCGTCATCTTCTCGCCGTTCTACGAGAACTACGGCGCCGACACGATCCTTTCGGGTGCCGAGCCCATCTACGTGCCGCTCAACCCGCCCACATTCGACTTTGACCGCGAGGTGCTCGAGGCGGCCTTCCGCGACAACGATCCCAAGGCCATCGTCCTGTGCAACCCTTCCAACCCCTGTGGCAAGGTCTTTACGCGCGAGGAGCTCACCTTTATCGCCGACCTCTGCAAAAAGTACGACGCCTACTGCATCACCGACGAGGTATACGAGCACATCGTCTACGCGCCCCACGAGCACGTCTATATGGCCACGCTGCCCGGCATGTTCGAGCGCACCATCAGCTGCAGTTCGCTGTCTAAGACGTACTCCATCACCGGCTGGCGTCTGGGCTACACCATTGCCCCGGCCCAGATCACCGAGCGCATCAAGAAGGTCCACGACTTCCTCACCGTGGGTGCCGCCGCTCCCCTGCAGGAAGCTGTCGTCACCGCCCTCAACTTCGACGACAGCTATTACCAGGAGGTCCTCGACCTCTACACCGCCAAGCGCGACCTGTTCTGCCAGGGGCTCGATAGCATCGGTCTTGAGCACAACGTGCCGCAGGGCGCTTACTACGTCATGATGGACATCTCTGAGTTTGGCTATGACAGCGACCTCGAATTCTGCGAGGATCTCGCGTCTAAGGTGGGCGTGGGCGCCGTGCCCGGCTCGAGCTTCTTCCGCGAGCCCGTCAACCATCTGATTCGTTTCCACTTTGCCAAGCGGGACGAGACGCTTAACGCGGCACTGGAGAACCTCAAGTCGCTACGTGATAAAATCAAGCCGCGCGGGTAATGACGGCCCGGCAACTAAAGCAACCAAAGAAGCCTCGCACCGCCCGCCGCGTTGCGAGGCTTCTTTTTATAACGCTTTCTTAAATAGTTTAGAGCCCTATACTTTAGTCACGGAGCAACTCGTCCCAGAGAGAGGAATACTATGGCAGAACAGCAGCTTATCGGAGCGCTCGAGGCCGGCGGCACCAAGATGGTCTGCGCCACGGGCTATGCAGACGGTACGGTCCTGGAGCGTGAGCAGATCGCGACCACGACCCCGCAGGAGACCGTTGAGGCCGTCAACGCATGGTTTGCCGACAAGGGCATCGCCGCGCTGGGCATTGGCGCCTTTGGCCCCACCGCAGTCAACCCCGCCTCGCCCCAATACGGCAAGATCCTGGAGACGCCCAAAACGGCATGGCGCTACTTTGACCTGCTGGGCACCATCCAAAACAAGCTCAATATTCCCTGTGGCTACGATACCGACGTCAACGTCGCCTGCCTGGGCGAGGTCACCTTTGGTTGCGCCCAGGGCCTCACGGACGTGGTCTACCTGACCATCGGCACCGGTGTGGGCGCCGGCGTGCTCTCGGGCGGTAAGCTCGTACACGGCATGATGCATCCCGAGGCCGGCCACATCCTGGTCACGCGCGACCCGCGCGACACCATCGGCGAGCATAGCGCCTGCCCCTTCCATGACAACTGCCTCGAGGGCCTCATCGCCGGCCCTGGCGTTAAAAAGCGCTGGGATGGCAAGAGCGCCGGAGACATGGCCGATGACCCGGAGGCCATGGACCTGCTCGCAGGCTATCTGGCACAGGCGCTCATGACCTACACGCTGTGCTACGCACCGCAAAAGATCATCATCGGCGGCGGCGTGGCCGACCACACCCCCATCGTGCCGCTCGCACGCAAAAAGTGCGCCGAGATGCTCAACGGCTATATCGTCACGCCCGAGGTCAACGACATCGATTCCTATATTGTCAACAACAGCCTCGAGGGCAAGCAGGGCATCATGGGCTGCCTGGCCCTGGGCGCACAGGCGCTTCAGTAGCAGACGCACCCACAGGGCGTGGCGCGCTCGGCAAATCCAACCTACGGCACGACGCCACCACGCCTCATATAACCCCTCAAATAAAAAAGGCCGCCTAGGACCAAACAATACGTCCTAGGCGGCTTTTTTGGCGCACATCAGCCACCGTAAGAGATATCGGAGCACAACGCCCGTTGCCGCTCCACAGCAGTCGATCATCACATCGGTGATCATGCCGGCGCGTCCCGGCACAAAGAGCTGAATCGTCTCGTCGATCGAAGGAATCAGCAGCAGGAACACCGCCGTGGGCAGCAGCACGTCAAAGGTGCGCCGGCCCTCAAAATCAAAGGCATGCGTTGCCAGGATGCCGAGCACCATATACTCGGTAAAATGCGCGCACTTGCGAACAACAAAGTTGGTCACCCATTCATATGGAAGTCCCACGCCGTGCAGGAAACCGCGGATAGCTTCCATGACCGTTAGGCTCAGCGAGCCCGACCCCGAGCCGGGAACCAGCGAATTGCCCCAGATCAAGAGCGCCATCAGGCAGGTTACAACCGCCCATTTTCGATTGATCTTAACCATGCAGAAGTTATGCCTCCGCGCGGAGCGGCGCGAAGCTGGCGGTACCGCCCTCGATAACGCTCAGATAGGCACGGCCCGTACGCTTGGCGGTTGAAGACTGCAGGCGCTCGATCTCTTCCTCGAGGATCTGATTGACGCGCTCGTGACGACGGTTTTCCATAATGCCGGCGGCAATAGCCTCGGCCCGCTCGATGCTCTCGCGCGAGATACGGGCAGTATCCTCGGGGAACACAGCACTGTGACGGCCGACATAGGCGGGGGCAGCAGGCTGAGGGGCAGCGACGGGAGCGGGGGCCGTAACAGGAGCAGGCTCGTCAATCTCATCCAGGATCGCGGTGGCGGCGGCCCACATGTCCTCGTGGCCCGAGTAATCGGCCATGGGGACATCAACCTCGAGCGAGGCGTCCGGAAGGTCGCCGGTGTCGATGCGATCTTGGGCATCAATCGATGCGGTGATGGCTGCAGGCTCATCGAGGTCATCGAGATCGATGTCCGCGGCACCGGAGATGATAGGCATGCTGGCGAGGTTTGCATTGTACGGCGCAGCCTCAGCCGCCTGCTGCTGGGCAGAAGCGCCCCACAACGAGCTTTCGGCGGCACGGCGGGCGGCAACGGCCTCCTCGTCAGCGGTCATGGCTTCATCAACGTACGAATTGTCGGCAGAAGCATTCGCGTCGCCCGAGGTAGCGTTGTACGCGTTATTGGCTGCCGCGTTGGCAACGAGTGCCACGAAAGCCGCCGTGCTGCCCGCAGGGGCGGCCTGGGAGCCCGACACGGCGCGTGCCGCGGCGGCGATGTCGTCGCGATTGAAGGAGCCGGTCTGCCCGCCGTTGGTGAGCTCGTCGATGGCGACTTGATAGACGTCGCGCGAGTGTGCAGGGTCGCAGCTCACCGGCGAATCGTCGTCGAGCATACTGTCGATCATGGACCAAGCCTCGTCCTCGTCCATAGCATCTGCGGCTCGAGCGATGGTAGGGACACCATCATCGGCATGACGGCGCTGGAACGCACCGGTCAGGCCGGAAAGGAATGCCGAGGTAGACTGCTCCGACTGAGCCTGAGAAGCAGAAGCGGTAGCATAAGGAGTCGCATCCTGCTGCTGAGCTGGAATCGAGGCGGTCTTGAACTCGCTTTGATGCTGATTGAGATTGGCGGCACCGCCCATGGCATCGGGCTGGAACAGACGCTCTTCACGCTGCGCATGGTACTCGGAGATACCCAGCGAGGCGGCATAGATACCCACGCCCGCCACCGCGCCCACGGCGAAGGGAACCGCACCCGCCACGACCGTCTCGTTCACCGACGAAAACGGTAGCGTCGCGGCATACATAACCACGGGAGCGGCAAGGCCGATCCCGCACGAAAGTCCGGCAAGGACTGCTCGTTGTGTTGCATCAGAAGAAGCCATGAGCTCTCCCCATCTTCCAGCACCCAAATCGCATCATTCAGTTGGCTGCGCGAGAGAAGATGAAGCGGGGCTATGCCCCAAAGCAACGGTATATGGTTCGTTTCATCTGCGTTATCCGTCGCGAAGCTTAAAAGCTATTATGCGAAACCGCCCAGTCGATTGCAAGCGACGATGTCGGATTGAAACGGGAAACCTGCTGCTTGCCAGTCTTATGGTCAAAAATAAGCGCGGATACGCGATATGGAAAAGGGCCGAGGCGCAAGCCCCGACCCTTTATCGCATTGATGGCTATCGCTGCGTGTGGATGACAGCCTAGAACGTCTGCTCGTAGTCGCTGTGCTTTTTGGCCGAACGCACCAGGAACTCCTGGTTGGTGTTGGTGCCTTTAAGACCCTTAATGAACGACGCGGCTGCGCGCTCGGTGTTGTTCATGCCGGCAAGAATGCGACGCAGACCAAAGACAAACGGACGCATCTGCTCGTCGACCAACAGGTCCTCGTTACGCGTACCGGAGGCAACGGGGTCGATAGCCGGGAAGATGCGGCGGTCGGCCAGTTCGCGATCGAGCTTAAGCTCCATGTTGCCGGTGCCCTTGAACTCCTCAAAGATGACCTCGTCCATCTTGGAACCGGTGTCGATGAGGGCAGAGGCCAGGATGGTGAGCGAGCCACCGTTCTCGATATTACGGGCTGCACCCAGGAAGCGCTTGGGAGGATACAGTGCCGCCGAATCGACGCCGCCCGAAAGGATGCGGCCTGAGGCGGGCGCCGCCAAGTTGTAGGCGCGGGCAAGACGCGTGATGGAGTCGAGCACCACCACGACATCGCCGCCCAGCTCCACGATGCGCTTGGCGCGCTCGATGACAAGCTCTGCCACGCGAGTGTGGTTATCGGCGGGCATATCGAAGGTCGACGCCACAACCTCACCCTTGATGGAACGCTGCATATCGGTGACCTCTTCGGGGCGCTCGTCGACGAGCAGGCAGATGAGGTGCACCTCGGGGTTGTTAATCGAGATAGACTGGCAGATCTTCTTGAGGATCGTGGTCTTGCCGGCCTTGGGCGGGGACACGATCAGGCCACGCTGACCCTTGCCGATCGGCGACACGATGTCGATGGCGCGACCGGTAATGGAGTCCTTGCCGTGCTCCATGCGCAGCGGCTCATTGGGATAGACCGGGGTGAGGTCGCCGAACTTGGGACGGTTGCGAATCTGCTCGGGGTCCAGACCGTTGACGGTCGTGATTTTGGCGAGGCCGGCGCGCTTGTCGCCGCCGCGCGAAGGACGCAGCGAGCCCTCGATAACGTCGCCCGTGCGCAGGCGCGCGGAGCGGATGAGGTAGGCGGGCACGAAGGCGTCGTCGTTGGACTTCATATAGCCATGGGCGTGGATGATGCCGGAGCTGTCCGGGCGAATCTGCAGAATGCCCTTGATGTCGCGGAAGCCCTCGGCCTTCGCGGCGGTGACGTAGATCTCCTCGACGAGCTCGGCTTTCTTCTTGCCGGTCGTCTCAATCTCGAACTCCTTGGCCTTCTCGCGCAGCTCGGCGACCTTCATGGCCGCGAGCTCCTCGCGCGAAAGCGTGGGCTCAGTCGGAGCGGCATTGCGCTCCTTATTGCGCTGTTTGCGGTCGCGCTGACGGTTGCGACGGTCGTTGTTGCGCTCGTTGCGTTCCTCGTTGCGCTTGTGCTGGCGACGGTTGGAACGAGTGCCGTCTTCGGCCTCGGCGGGCGCGGCAGCATCGGTTGCGGCGGCGTCGGCATTGACCGCAGCGGCTTCATTGGCCTCGGCGCCAGAATCGACCTGCGCTTCGACATCAGCCTGATGCTCGGACGCCTTGGCCTTAGCGGACTTCTTACGACCGCGCTTGGGCTTCTCGGACGCAGGCTGTTCGACGTCTTGGGGCTCGGCGGCATCAGTCGATGCATCGGCGGTCGTCTCGTCGGAATCCTCGGACGCACCCTTCTTGGCAGCCTTAGCCTTGGACGTGCGCTTAACAGCAGTGCGACGGCTGCGACCGGGGCGGACGTCGGCGGGCTCGGCATCGGCGGGAGCGGCCTCGGAAGTCGCAGCATCCTGAACGGGTGCATCGGCAGCGGTTGCAGACTCGGCGGTCGCCGCAGCATCCCGAGCAGCTGCGGCTGCGGCTGCGGCCTTCTCTGCCTCGACGAAGGCCTTGGGCTTGCGACCGCGACGGTGCGGGCGCAAAGCCGGATCGACAACGGGAACTTCGCTGGCCTCGACAGGCGCAGCGGGCTCAGTTGGCGATGCGCCCTCCCCTGCCGCGGAACGGACCGAAGCCTCAGTGAGCTCGGGGGTTACCTGTTCAGCAACCTGCTCGGCCTTAGCAGCCGTGCGACGGCGTGTGCGCGGTGCCGGCTTCTCGGTCGGTTGGTCGGCGGCAGGGGTCTCGGGCACAGACGGAGCTGCAAGCTCGGTCAGAGCCGCGGCCTCGCGCTCGGCAGCACGACGGCGGGCGCGCACCACCTGAGCCTCGCTAATCTGCGCCAACGCACGTGCCTGCGCGACCTCATCGGAAATCGGCGCCGAGGAGTCAGCTGCAACGGTGCGCTTGGCGCGCGTCGTGCGCGCGGTACGGCGCTTGGGCTTGGTGACCTCCTCGCCGTCAGCGGCAGGCTTGGCCGCGCGGCGCGTGCGCTTGGGCTTTGCCGGAGCAGCCTCCTCACCAGTTGCAGGCACGGCCTTCTCAGCCGTTGCAGCCTTAGGCGTCTCAGGAGCCGAGGTTTGCGCGGGCGCCGCGACCTGGTCCGACGCAACCGGTGCAGCGGGAGCGGCTTGCGTCGTCGTTATTTCGTTTTCTTGCTGTTGATCAGACACAGTGTTTGCTCAACTTTCTTTTCAAGCCCTGTGATCACATGCTCCCTGCATAAACCTTCAGGGCGGCTAAACAGTCTAGCTCCGTCAAATACCGACGGACATCATTGATCTGTATCGAGATATTTGCGTCATATACGCAGCGTTAGTGTAACACAACCGCCGCCACCTGCAACTTAGTCATTGGGGACGTTCTTAAACGACTATTCAAAAGGGACACTCTTTGGTTTACCGCCCACAAATCTGACTGCCTCCGCCAAAACTATGGCGGTTTACTACGATGAATCGCTCAACCGCGACCACTCCGAAACTTGTTGAACTAAAACCGCAGGTAGATGCCTTGCACTTTTTAGCTAAAAGCCGGCGTGGTTGGAATATCTCAATTCATCGTAGTAAACCGGCATAGTTTCGTATTTCCAGCAGTTCCAAATTCGTCAATACGTCGGCGTTTGCAAAAAAGCCCGACCTCCGTGGGAGATCGGGCTTTCAAGGCTTAGTTAAACCAAGTCTGTACGGTCAAATGACCCGCAGATTACATCTGCTCGGGCGCGGAAACGCCAACGAGGGTGAGCACCAGGGCGAGCGTCACGCGAACGGCGTCGCAAGCGGCCAGACGGGCGCGCGAAAGCTCGGGGTCGACGGGACGGCCCTCGCTCGGCAGAACCTGGCAGGCAGCGTAGAAGCTGTGGAAGTCGCCGGCGAGTTCCTCAGCAAAGTGCGTCAGACGGAACGGGGCGCGGTCGCGAGCGCAGCTGGCGATCAGGTCGGTGAGCTCATTGAGCTTGCGCGAAAGGGCGAGCTCGGTCGGGTCGGTCAGCAGCGAGTAATCGACGTTCTCACCGATGGCCTTCGCGGCGACGGCCTTCATGCCCATCTCGTCAGCCTGCTCGGGCGTAACGTCAGCGGCACGGCGCAGGATGGAGCACACGCGGGCGTGAGCATACTGCACGTAATAGACCGGGTTGGAATTGTCGCGCTTCTTAACAGCCTCGATATCGAAGTCGACCATCTGGTTAGAGCTCTTGGAAATGAGCGTGTAGCGAGCGGCATCGGAGCCGACCTCGTCGACGAGCTCCTGAAGGGTCACCATGGTGCCCTTACGCTTGGACATACGGACGGGCTTGCCGTTGCGCAGCAGGTTGACGAGCTGGCCCAGCAGAACCTCAAACTTGCCGGGATAGCCAAGAGCGTCGCAGACGCAGCGGACGCGCTCGATGTAGCCGTGGTGGTCGGCACCCCAGATGTCGATGACGTGGTCGACGCGCTGGAACTTATCCCAGTGATAGGCAACGTCGGAGGCGAAGTAGGTGTACTCGCCGTCGGACTTGATCAGGACGCGGTCCTTGTCATCGCCCAGGTCGGTGGAGCGGAACCACAGGGCGCCGTCCTTGGTGTAGAGGTAGCCCATCTTGTCGAGCTTCTCAAAAGCGCGGTCGACGGCAGAGGTGCCGGCGGTCTCGCCCTCGGTGTCCTTCACGTACAGCGAACGCTCGGAGTACCAACGATCGAAGTCGCAGTTAACGGCATGGCAGAGGTCGCGCATGTTGTCGACCATCTTCACGTAGCCGCGCTCACGGAAGCTCTCCATGCGCTCCTGCGGATCGGCCTCGACCCACTTGTCGCCGTCGGTGCGCCAGAACTCGGCAGCCTCGTCGATGATGTAGTCGCCGCCGTAGGAATCCTTGCCCAGGGTCTCGGCAAAGTTGTCCTGATACGGATGGGTCTCGGGGTGCTCGTCGTTCTCGTCGGCAACAAAGGCGTCGCGGTCGGCGATCAGCAGCTTGTGAGCCTCGTCGATATCCACGCCCTGCTTGGCGATGATGTCGGCAAGCTGCATATAGCGCGTGCTGATGGAGTTGCCGAAGGTGTTCATCTGAGAGCCGTGGTCGTTGATGTAGAACTCACGCTGGATGTCGTAACCGGCGTGGTCCATAACGCGGCAGAGCGAGTCGCCCAGCGCGGCCCAGCGGCCGTGGCCGATGTGCATGGGGCCGACGGGGTTGGCGGAAACGAACTCGACCTGGGTCTTCAGGCCACCACCGACGTTGGACTTAGCGAAGTCCATACCCTTCTCGCGAGCCTCGCCAAAGATGGCATTCTTGACGGCAACGGAGAGGTAGAAGTTGATGAAGCCGGGGCCTGCGATCTCGACCTTCTCGATCGCGGGGTCCTCGGGCATATGGGCAACGATGGCCTCGGCGATCTTGCGCGGGGCGCAATGGGCCAGCTTGGCGGACTTCAGGGCCATGGTAGAGGTCCACTCGCCATGAGAAGTGTCAGCCGGTCGCTCGATAGCGCAATCGTCAAGTTCAAATGCGGAAAGGTCGCCGGCCTCCTGGGCCGCAGCAAGCGCAGCGCGTACCAGCTCTTCAATCTTCTCGGGCATAGATCCTCCTTGTGTTAAAGCCCCCGAGCCCTTGGTCACTCGTAGGGCAAAAGCCAGAGTTTGTAGCACTCTATCACAAGCGACGGGCACTGTCGCAGGGTAAAGCCAATCGATATTGCATATGCACAAAATTGACTACAGCTTGTATGGAGTCACTCAAAGATGCCAGTCTGCCTGCAGATTATGCAGGCGTTGAAAATGCATAAAGGTGTGAATGAGCTGCGCCTGTTATCGAATACTCTTACCTATCGGAGTTGTGTGCTTTTCCTGCATAAAGTAAGGGTTTGCGCACGTCAGCGTGTTATTCTAGACATACGTAAATTCGTATAAGTTGGAGGTAGCATGTTCTCAATCGGTCAACACGTCATTCATCCGGGTCAGGGAGTCTGCACCGTCGTCGGTTTTAGGGACGACACACCGCAGCCCATGCTACTGCTCGAGACCAAGCAGGGACATGCGCAGACGATCCTCATGTACCCCGTGGCGCAGGCCGACCGTTTGCACGCCGCCATCTCGCAGCAAGATGCCGAGCACCTGCTGAGCCACTATGACGAGCTGGAGTGCGACACCTTTACCGAGCGCAACAGCTCGCTTGAGGAGACGCACTTTAAGCAGCAGCTCAAGCTGGGTGCGCCCGAGACGGTCCGCGTGGCAAAGACCATGATGCACCGCATTCGCCAGGCCGAGGAAGCTGATAAAAAACCCAGCTCCTACTACATGCGCGTACTCAAGGAGGCCAAACGCCGCTCCATCGAGGAGTTCGCCGTGGCCCTTGGTGTCACCGAGGAGGCCGCCGAAGCCCGCCTAGCCCAAGCCGCCCTCAACTAACCCATCCGCGCCAAAAACCACCACAAAGGGAACAGTGAACTGCCTCCCATTTCTTGGACATCGGGAAATGGGAGGTTTTCCATGAGTATAGACCTCAGGGTGAAGCACGACCTGGAGTCCAGGAGGCGGGCCGTCGAGCTCTTCGACGCCGGC
>NZ_JBDGAV010000035.1:0-15821 GCF_040910325.1 Collinsella aerofaciens
CCGAGATCTACACTCTATGACTCGTCGGCAGCGCGGCTACCGGGGTTGCCAGCATTGACCACAATCTCGGCTGTCAAAATCTTGTCGAACAGGTCCGCGATCTCGGGATCATACTCGCTAAGCACACGACGTTCCAAGCGCAGGAACAGCGCCAGATTATCGCGCAGCTCCTCGGGGATCTCGATCTCGGCGAGACGCTCCCTGGACTCGGCATTCGAGCCGATTCGGTTAACGAGGCGGTTGACCACGGCAGCGACGCGCGCCGCGGCTTCGGGTACAGACTGGTTGCTTAGGTTCTCAGCCACGTTTCCTCCCATTCCTCCTTCTATGCACGTAACATGTGGTATTCATTATAGGCGCTTGAGAAATACTTTCGACACTGATTGCGCTTTACCACACAAAAGTATTTTCTGCATTGCAAGGGTTTTTGCCCCAAATGGTCGTATTTCTCGGTGGGCGGCATATGCAAGCGAGGGCATTCCGCATAAATGCGAAACACCCCCGTAACAATAGCTCGTCGCGAGCGGGACATGTTAGCGGGTCCGCAGCTCAAAAATCATGCGCTACAGACGCTCGCGAACCGCCTCGACGACGTTGGCCAGATCGACGAGAACCTCGTCATGGCTCTGCATGTCGCGCACCTTGACCTTGCCGGCGGCAAGCTCGTCGCCGCCCAGGACCAGGATGAGCTTGGCGCCTACCTTATCGGCCTGCTTAAACTGGGCCTTGAGCGAACGGCCCTGATAGTCGGCCTCGGTCACAATCCCTGCGGCGCGAAGCTGCTGCGTAATGGTAAAGACGTTCTGACGCAGCTCCTTGCCGGCATTGGCGACGTAGACGCACGGGACCTCCTCGGCACCCAGGTCGCTGCCAAAGGCCTGCAGGGCCAGCAGGGCGCGCTCAAAACCGACGGCGAAGCCGACGCCTGCCGTGGGCTTGCCGCCCTCGAGCTCGACGAGACCATCGTAGCGGCCGCCGCCGCCGATGGAGCCGACGCCGGCGCCAGGGGCCTCGACCTCAAAGACAGTACGGGTGTAGTAGTCCAGGCCGCGCACCAAGGTGGGATCCTCGACATACTCGATACCGGCGGCATCCAGATAGCGCTTGACTTGCTCGTAGTGCTCGCGGCACTCATCGCACAGGTTGTCACCCATCAGCGGAGCCTCGGCCATGATCTCGCGGCAGTGGTCGTTCTTGCAGTCAAAGGCACGCAGCGGGTTGAGCTCGGCGCGCTCGCGGCACTCATCGCACATCTCGTCTGCGTGATCGAGGATAAACTGCTTGACTTGCTCGCGGTAAGCCGGACGGCACTGAGCGTCGCCCATCGAGTTAATGAGCAGACGAAGCTTGGAAAGATCGAAGCCCAGGCGCTTGTAAAACTCCATGAGCATGATGATGCACTCGGCATCTGCCGCCGGATCGGGAGCGCCGAGCCACTCGATGCCCACCTGGTGGAACTGGCGCAGGCGTCCCTTCTGGGGGCGCTCGCCACGGAACATGGCCTCGGCGTAATAGGCCTTAAACGGCGTAGAGCCCTGGGGCACCAGGTTGTTCTCGACGACAGCGCGCACCACGCCGGCCGTGCCCTCGGGGCGAAGCGCCAGGCGCTGCTTGGGCTTGAGTTTGGTGTCGGTGCCCTCGGTAAAGACGCGCTCCAGGTTGGCACCGCTGAACACGCGGAACATTTCCTTGCGCACGACGTCGGTCGACTGGCCGATACCGTGGACAAACACGTCCACTTGCTCGATCGCGGGCGTCTCGATGGGTTTAAAACCAAACGGCTCGAACACGCCGGCCGCAATCTGCTGCATCTTTTGCCAGGCGCGCATCTCGGCGCCGATAAGGTCGCGGGTTCCCTCCGCCTTCTGTGCCTGCATGGGCAAACACCTTTCTTTTGTATCGCGTCATAGGTAACGGTCATTATACGGCACAAATACAAACAGCGGCGGCGCGTCTGACCGAACGAGGGTATGGGGACTCGTTCGACCAGACGCGCCGCCGCTGTTTGTGATCCCTTTTCCTCCGTCCCCTTCGGATCACGTGATCCCTTGGGGACGGAGGAATAGGGATCATTTCGTAGGCCCGTGGCCGCCTTGGAAACCGAATGATGGTACGAGCATCCATTCGGCTTCCAAGGCGGCCACGGACAGAACGGGACGAACAGAAAAGAGCGACGGACGCCTACTCCCCCGCCACGCTCGCGCGCAGCTTGGCGGCGATGGGCTCGGATACCAGCAGGAACACGAGCATGACCACGGAGCACGCCAAGCACACGATCCAGGTGCTCGCAAAGGAGCCCGAGACGGCAAAGAGCACATAGACCTGCCAAAGCTCACCCACAAAGCTCATGCCCGCGAGCACCGCCGAGGTGGCGATAACGGTTAGGGAGCCCAAAACGCGACCGCTTACTTTATCGGCAACATGGCCAATGGCAAGCGATCCGATAACGCTCACCACGGTAGAGATTGCATTGGAGACGTTGTACTGCGCAAGGGAAATACCCAGGTCGCTGACGATCAGCGGCTGGAACAGGCTCATGCAATTGACAAAAATCGTGTAACACGTGGCCATGATCACGAAGCCGGAGGCCACCACGAGCCAGCCGGGGAAGAACTTACGCTGCTGGGGCATACTGCTCCTTTTAGACAAACGAATAGCCTGCGCCGGGCGCCGGTAGTGCCCAAGATTGCCTTGAAAGACAAGGGCATAGGCCTTACGGCCATGCCCGCAGGCTTGAAAGGCAAGGTTGGATGCTACCGGTGGTCGGCGATATAGCCCAAAGCGACGGCGGTATAGGCCGCGGCACCGAGCGGCAGCTCGGCATCGTTAAAACGTGCCTTGGGATGGTGCTGGGCAAAGTGTTCGTCCGTGTCGGTTACGGCCGCGCCCACGGTAAAGTACGCACTCGGAATCTCGCTCGAGATAAGCGCGAAGTCCTCACTCGCCATGGCATGGAAAAGCGGCAAGAAAGCCGCCTTGGGCAGCACTGCGCCCACGTAGCCAAGCGACGCCTGAGTCATATCACTGTCGAGTACAAGCGGCGGAACATCCGAAAGTGTCTCGATGGTCGCCGGCGTACGATAGGTCGTGGCAACGCCGTTAACGACCTCCGCGATGCGGGTCTTTAGGTGAGCCATGAGCTCAACATCAAAGCCGCGCAGCGTTCCCTCGAGCACGCAGGTGTCGGGGATGACGTTGGCCGCCAAGCCACCGGCGAACTTGCCAACGGTAAGCGCGACCTCCTTGGCCGCCGGCACCTCGCGGGAGATGAGCTCCTGGAGCGCCAGATGCACATGCACGCCCGCTGTGATGGGGTCGATGCAAATCTCGGGGCTCGAGCCATGGCCGCCCTTGCCCTGAAGCGTGATGCGAAAACCGTACACGCCCGAGAGCGCCGGGCTGCCGTAGAGCACCAGGCCAAGCGGCGACTGGCTGTTGACATGCATGGCAAAGGCCGCCTGAGGGCGCGGGTTCTCGAGCAAGCCGTCGGCGATGGCAGCGCGTGCTCCCTCAAAGGTCTCCTCGCCCGGCTGGAACAGCAACTTGACGGTAGCGTTGGCCTCCACAAGCTCGGCCTCGCGGGCCTTGAGCAAACGGGCCGCGCCGAGCAGCGCCGTCGCATGCATATCGTGGCCACAAGCGTGCATGCAGCCGTTGGTAGAGGCGAAAGGCTCGCCCGACTCTTCGGCAACGGGCAGGGCATCCATGTCGCCACGAAGCATGACGACCGTTCCGGCCTGCTCGTCCTTGCACGTGCCATTGCCCTGAGCGGCCGCGGCCGCACCGGCACCGATCAGGCCAACGACGCAGGAACCATCGACGAGCGTGGTATGGGGGATGTCCATCTCGTCCAGACGTGCCTGGATATAGGCAGACGTCTGCGGAAGATTGTTACCGAGCTCGGGCATCTGGTGTAGATCGTGGCGCCACGCAGCGAACTCGTCTGCAAAAGCCTGAGCTTCTGCGACAAGACCGTCGCCGATAGCGGTCTGCGCCGCTGTGGTGGCCTTGGGCGCTAGTTGCGGTTGAAAATCGGACAGAGCTGATGCCATAGATGCCCTCCAGTAACGTTTTTGCAGCACGCACTTTGATAGCGTAAAGTGCAAGGCACAACTGTAAGGGCATGACATAAAAAATGCCGCCTTGGAAGGGCGGCGCAACAAGTTGTTTACAATTGCGGGCGAGATTTTCGGCGCAAGAAATCGAAATGCGTCTCGCTCAAGATAATCGACAAGAAGATGAGCGCGAAGCCGGCGAGCAGGCGCGAGGTGAGCGCCTCCCCCATCAGCAGCACCGAGAACAGCACACCCGAAGGCGACTCCATCGAAAGGAGCAGCGAGCCCGTCGAGGCCGGGACATGCGCCAGGCCGACGTTTTGGATGAGCAGAGCCACACATGTGCAGCCCACCGAGAGAAACGCCATCACACTGATAAAGCTCGGCGTCCAAACGGACAGCGGCGCTTGGGTCTCGAATAGCAGCGACGAGATCAGGCTCAGCACGCCGTTGCCCACAAACATCCAAAACGTGATGACGTTGATGTCCATCTTGCGGCCATACTTGGCGGTCACCGCCATCTGGATGGCAAAGAAGACCGCACCGCCCAGTGTGATGACATCGCCGACATTGAACTCGACGCTATCGAGCGCCACCAGACCAATGCCCGCCAGGCACAGCAACGCGGCGCCCAAGTTGTAACGGGTAAGCTTTTCGCCGCTTAGAACGTAGCTCGCAAACGGAACCAAGATGCAGTACGTGCCCGTCAAAAATGCACTCTTGCCTGCCGTGGTCTGTGCCAGGCCGATCGTCTGCAAACCGTACGCGCCCCACATAAGTGCGCCCATACCAAGTCCAACAATCAGGTTTCGAGCGTTGAAATGGGCAATGATGCGCTTGTGGAAGATGACAAGCATGACCAACGACGCCGGAAGAAAACGAATGTAGAGCAGCTCGAACACCGGAACGGTATCGAGCGCATCCTTCATGGTGGTGAAGGAATAGCCCCAGATGACCGCTATCGAAAGCAGCAAGACCTTCCAGAACAGCGGCGAGCGTGCGCCGGCGCCGCGGGAGGTGCCGCCGGCGCCCAGGTCCTCCCGTGCGACAGGGCTATCGGGCATGTTTTCGATTTCGTTGGCAGCGTATTGGGCCATGGAACATCCTCACACTCAATCTTGGCGTGGTGTCCGCACGCGTATGGCTGCGTGCCGCCTCATGGTCAAATAAAAACGGGGCGCACCGGACCCCCGGCACGCCCCGCTACTGTAGCAACAACCGGCGTTGCATCGCAATCCAGCATAATAAAGTGTAAAACTGGAAGGCCTCGATGTTCTGACAGCGTTTACGTGTCTGAACTAAATCAATTTGGTTGACTCCAGTTTTTCGATGATCCAGTCGTTGGCTTTGATGACCGGACGGCGGAAGACGACGCCCAGGGCCAGCGACGGAATCAGATAGCTCGCCAGAATGCCCAGCTCAACCCAGTACTCCATATGGTAGGCGCCAGCCATGGCGGCATGCATGGCGTTAATGCCATGGGTAAACGGCAGGAACGGATAGATCGCCTGGAACACAGGGCCGGTCATCTCGATGGGGAACGTACCGCCCGAACCGCCGACCTGCATGACCAGCAGCACAACGGCCAAAGCCTTGCCGATATCGCCAAACGACACCGTAAGCGTGTAGACGATATTGGAGAACACGAGACTCGCGACCCAGCCCGCCAGCACAAACTGCAGCGGGTTGTCGCACTGGATGCCAAAGAACAGGATGTCGCCCGCGCACACGAGCGTTGCCTGCAGCAGAGCCAAACCGCCAAAGAACAAGTAACGACCCAGGTAGATCTCGTGTAGGCGTACGGGGATGAGCTCGTTGATAAGCTCATCGTCAACCGACACCTTCATCATGGCCGCCAGCACGATCGAGCCGACCCAGAGCGACAGAATCGTGTAGAACGGCGCCATGGCCGAGCCGTAGTTGCGGATCGGATAGACCGGTTTGCGATCGAGCGCGACGGGACCGGAAAGCGACACGGCCAAACCCTCGGGATCGTTGCCAATCATCGTCTTGATCGTGGCAAGGTCGTCCGACATCAGGGCGCCATCGAGCTCATCCTTAAACGCACTGATCTTATCGGACGCTTCACCTAGCTGATCGGAAGCCTTGTTGACCAGCTTGGCGGCCTTGGAGAGGCCCTTCGCCAACGAGCCGGATGCGTCGGTCAGGCCGCCTACGGCGCTATCCAGGTCGCCCGAGATGCCATCAAGCGAGTCCAGAATGCCCGAAACCGTCTTCTTGAGCTCCTTGGCCTTAACCGAGAACGTGGAATCGTAATCGGATTTGGCACCCGCGATGCCGGCCTTGGCATCAGCGATGGCCTGATCGACCTCGGCACGCAAGTTGTTGACCTCGGCCATGCTATCGGAGAGAGACTTCGCGGTAGCCGCCAGATCCTTGGCATTGTTGCGGTACTCAACGGCGATTCTGCCCAGCGACGTCGCGGCGGACTTGAGGCCGTCCTTCAAATTCTCATCGCTCACCTGGTCGGCAAGGCTGCGGAGCTGATCGGCCATCGCATCGATATCCTTGGCGCGCGCATTGAGGGCCGCAGCGGCATCGTTGAGTTGGGACACCGTAAGGTCGACATGCTGGTTTGCGGTGTCGAACGCCTTCGCGAGCTCGGCAGACACATTGTCGAACGAACCCGCACTTCCATCGATTGCGGCATCGATGGCATCGTTTGCCGCCTTAAGCGCTTCTTTGGAATCATCGATGCCGCTTTTGGCATGTTCCATGAGCTGCTTTGTCGACTCATCGACGGCACCGGTCTGCTTGAGCATGCCGCTCGCCGACGTCAGCGAATCGGACGTGGAGCTCAAAATGCCCGCCAGCGACGAAGCATTTGCCTGAACGTCTCGCAGGTCCTCAATCGAATCGCCAAGCGTCGAGGACAGGTTGGCGATAAAGTTGCTGACCTGGTCGGTGCTCATGTAATCGAGCAGGCTGGACACCGTCTTAAGACCGATGCTCGTAATGGTCTCGGTAAAAGTTTCGTTAACCTGGCTCTGAACGGCACTCGAACCCTTCTCGGTCACGATCTGCGCAATGGCGTTGGCCTTCTGGTTCTCGTAAAACTCGATATCGGCGTGTTTCACGTCGGTCGAGAAAAGCGTCATCATGTCAGCGCTAAACGTTTTGGGGATAACGACGGCAGCATAGTACGCGCCCGACTTAACGCCCTCGATAGCCTTTTCGCGATTGTTGAGCACAACCCAATCGAAGCTCTCGTTGCCGCGTAGGGTGGCGGTCACGTTTTCGCCCACGTTAACCTCGACGGGGATCAAATCGCTCTCGTAACCCTCATCGGTGTTGACCACGGCGATCTTAAGATTGCCGGTGTTGCCGTACGGATCCCAGCTGCCGGCGATGTTAAACCACGCGTACAGACACGGTACGATAATGAGGCCCATCACGACAACCAAGCCGATCACGGAGCGAGACACGTTTTGGACATCGCGCTTAAACAGATGCAGGATGTTCTTCATTTATGCCTCACCTCCTTTGGAGTGCTTGCCAAGCGCGGTGGTGTCTCCATCATTTGTGGCTGTGCTGTCGCTGCCCTGAGATTTATGGTGCGAGCCGATATGCGGCAAGCGGCCCGTGGACTGATCGCCGCCCTTGGCACCACGCTCGCTGGCGTTGAGGCCAAACATGTGGCGGGCGGCAGGAATGGCGGCCGTGTGTTCGCGCATCTCGCGACGCAGGTCCTCATCCGAAAGCGCCGAGATGCGCATCTGGGTATTGAGGCTCGCTCGGATATATTCGATATTGATCAGCCAGCCGCAGATGGCAATAACCGAGATGATCCAAATGACAAGCAGGATGATCTTGCCGTTATTGTCGATATCGAGAACCGTCGACAGGACAAAGAGCAGGACCTGAACGCCCACCACGGCGGCAAAACCGCCCTTGATGTAGTACGGGTAGCGATGTTCAAAGGCGACCGCATGATCGAGCAGTTCGCGACGGTACGAATCGGAATCGAGCATGACGCGCATGGCCGTGCGCAGCGAGTAGCGCTGGCGCGGCAGGTCGTTGGACTCGCAAATCATCATACCGGTCGTGGAGAGCTGTTTATCAAAGAGCAGGTTAAGGTTGAGCAGCAGCGGACGCAGCTGCAGGCCGATAAAGAGCGCCACGATCAAGAACACGCCCAGAATGCACAGGTTAAACAGGTAGTTGAACGAATACATGCCGCCGACCGTCTCGCGCAGCAGATTGATGCCGTAGGTAAAGGGCAGCAGCGGGTGCAGCCACTGGAAGAAGCCTGGCATCATCTCGATGGGGTACATGCCCGACGAACCCGGGATCTGCACGATAACCAGAATGACGCCGATAGCCTTGCCGATATGCTTAAACGTGGTGGACAGCGCATAGATGATATTGACGTAGGTGAACGAGATGGCGATGCCGCCCAGCACGAACAGCAGCGGGCTGACGCACTGCACGCCGATCACCAGATCGCCTACCGTAACGATGATGGCCTGCAACGCGCCCAGGATCACCAGGAGCAACCAGCGGCCAAAGTAGCCCTGACGCGCGGTAAAGCTGCCGATGCCTTCGCGGTCGACCTCGAGCTTGTAGATGGCGATAAGCACGTAGCCGCCCACCCACAGCGCCAGATTGGTATAGAACGGGGCAATGCCCGAACCAAAGCTCTTGACCGGGTAAATTGACTTTGAGGTCAGCTCGACCGGAGATGCCATGAAGTCTGCAACATCATCGACGTCGACGCCCATCAGGCCGGCCAGCTCGCCCATGGACTCGGAGGTCTGTAGCGCCGCGATGTCGTTGGCGGCGGTTGCGAGCTTATCCTGGACCTTGGCAAGCGAGGCATCGGTCTGGGACAGCGTGGTCTTGGCCTGACCGAGCGTGGCGTTGAGTTGCGAAAGTGTACCGCGCGCACTTGCAATAGTAGGCGTGAGGCCAGACACGATTCCCGTCAGATCACCCGAGACGGCGGCAAACGAATCAAGTGCGCTCGAGACCTTCGGCAGCGCGTTTTGACCCAAGTCCGTCTGAGCCTGGCCAAGGTTGGTCGCACCGGTCTGAATTGCATTATTGATAGCGTCGCTGGCACCCGAGACAGCCGCAGCGTCATTCGCCATGGCGCTCGACTGCGCAGACAGACCGTCCTTGATGCTCTGAAGCTTTTCATTCTGCTCGCGGAGCAAATCGATGATCGATACAATGCGCGCGTCAATTTCCTTGGAACCTGTCGACGTGTCATTGACGAGAATTTCCAAGTGCCCGATAACGGCCTTATTGTGGTCGATCGTCGCTTGGAGAGACTCAAGCGAGTTGTCGATACGGGTAGTCGTAGATGCGACCGTGCCCGTCAGCTTGCCAATCGCAGCGTTTGCGGAGACTGACGTCTTGGTGAGCGCAAGGCTGCCTTCCGAGAGCGCCTTGGAGAGCGAGGCGACAGAGTTGCCCGCCGTGGCGCGAGCCTCGCCCAGCAGGTCATTGCCCTGGGAGATCGCCTGCGTCAGCGACGGCGCCTGACCCTGCAGACCGGCAAGTGCCGCATCTGCCGAGGCAATGGAACCACTCGTCTTATCGATGGCGGCATTCATGTCGCCAATCGAATCACGCACTTCGCCCAACGTATCGGAAGCCTCTGATACCGAACCGGCCAACGAATCCTGAGTCTGGGTTGCCTTGTCCTTTAAATCGACTCCGGCATCCTTGGCAATACTGGCAACGGTCTCGCCCACCGTGGAGACAAATTCCGAGTTGATCTGCTCCTCGATGGTGTTTGCACCGGTGTCGGTAACCTTGGGCGCAATAGCGCTCTTCTTCTCATTGACGTAGTACGTAAGCTTGGGCTGATGGTAGTTGCCGTCGAGCATCGAAACCAGGTTATCCGAGAAGTTCTTGGGGACTACGATGGCCGCATAGTACTCACCGCTCTCGACGCCCTCTTTGGCATCGGCCGCAGAATCGACGAAGGTCCAGCCCAGCTGATCGTTCTCCTTGAGCTGATCGACGACCTGATCGCCCGCGTTGAGCTCGCCCACCAGGTCGTTTTGGGTGCCCCGATCGTTGTTGGCGATGGCAATCTTGATGCCCTGGGTGTTTCCGTACGGATCCCAGTTGGCCACGATGTTGTACCAGGCATACAGCGAGGGAATAACGCACACGCCAAGGGTAACCACCCAGGCGACGGGGTTCACAAGCAGTCGCTTAATGTCGCGCTTAAATATCGCAAAGGAGACCTTTGCATTGGATAGTTTGCTGCCGAGACTCACGCTTGGACCATCCATCCTGTCGTTGAATCGAATCGTACTATCGATAACCATTGTACGTAAGCGCTTTAGCGTCTCAGAGCACAATGGTATTGAGTTTTGCGGGTAGCAATATACTACGAAGACGAATTAACGTACAGTTGTACAGTATCTTTAATTTCAGCAGGTCACAAAACCACAACCCGCACAAATTAGCAATTCAAATAGTCATCGGGGACGTTCTTAAACGACTGGTCAAACAAGAACGCCCCCAACGACTAGTTTGGACCACGGTAACATCGATGTTTTAGCAATGCCAGCGAGCGGGCGCCAGAGCGAACAAATTGGCATGAAAAGAGGACGGCATAGACCTTCTGGTCATGCCGTCCTCTTTGAATGACAAGTTGTCGCTCTGGCGCCCGCGCAGCGTCGACTGGTCCGCCGTTCGTTAGAACGGCGGAACTGAGGGCAGCGTCGAGCCGTTACGCGGTTTGGTAAAACCGCGTAACTACCTAACTACATCAAGTTGCAAACAGCCGCCGCGAAGGCTACGGGATCCTCGGGGAGGATGCCCTCGACCAGCAGGGCCTGGTCATAGAGCAAACCGGAGTACTGCTTGATCTTGTCGGCGTCGCCTGCCTTCTGGGCAGCGACAAGCTTGTCAAAGACCGGGTGCTTGGCGTTGAGCTCGAGCACGCGCTGGCTCTTGGGCATGCCGTCGGGCGCGCCCTCGGGTCCCTTCTGGAGTACCTTCTCCATCTCAAGCGAAAGCGGACCCTCGGTGGTGATGCAAGCGGGGGCATCGGTCAGGCGCGCGGAGACGGCAACTTTCTCGACCTTGTCACCGAGCGCCTCCTTCATAGCGCTAAAGAGGTCCTCGTTCTCCTTGGTGGCGTCCTCGGCCTCCTTCTTCTCATCCTCGGTCGCCAGGTCAAGATCACCGGTCGCGACGTTCTTGAGCTCCAGATGACGATCCTCGACCTCGGGCTCGGCACCGTCGGCCACAGCCTTTTCGGCAGCCTCGCGAGCTGCGTCGTCCTCATAGATCTTGGGCATATCGGCGGCAACGTACTCACGCATAGCCTGGAACGTGAACTCATCCACATCCTGCGTCAGCAGCAGCACGTCATAGCCGCGGTCGAGCACGCCCTTTACCACGGGCATCTTGGCCAAGCGCTCACGCGAGTCGCCGGCGGCGTAGTAGATGGCCTTCTGATCCTCAGGCATGCCCTTGGCATACTCGGCCAGGGTAATCATCTTCTGTTCCTTGGCAGACCAGAACAGCAACAGGTCGGCGAGCTCATCGGCCTTCATGCCATAGCTCGAGTAGATGCCGTACTTAAGGCCGCGGCCAAAGTTCTCAAAGAACTTCTCGTAGGCCTCGCGGTCGTTGTCACGCATATCCTCAAGGTCAGCGGTGATCTTCTTTTCCACACGCTTGGCGATGGCCTTGAGCTGACGGTTCTGCTGCAGCGTCTCACGCGAGATGTTGAGCGACACGTCGGCGGAATCCACGACACCGCGGACAAAGTTGTAGTAGTCGGGCAGCAGATCGTCGCACTTCTCCATGATCAGGACATTGGAGCTGTAGAGCGCCAGACCCTTCTCGTAATCCTTGCTGTACAGATCGAACGGCGCGCGGCCCGGCACAAACAGCAGGGCGTCATACTCGAGCGTGCCCTCGGCATGGAAGCTGATGGTGCGCGCAGGATCGTCAAAGTCGTGGAACGTGGACTTGTAGAACTCGTCGTAGTCCTTCTGCTCGACATCGGAGCTGCGCTTTTTCCAGATCGGCGTCATGGAGTTGACGGTCTCGAGCTCCTGGTAGTCCTCGTACTCGGGCGTGTAGTCATCGCCAGCATCCTCGGGCTTGGGCTTCTGGCGGCTCTTGGACACCATCATCTGGATCGGGTAACGCACATAGTTACTGTACTGCTGAATTAGGCTCTTGAGGCCCCACTCGGTCAGGAAGCGATCGTAGGTCTCGGCCTCGCCGTCGGCATCGAGCTTCTCGTTCTCGCGCAGCGTCAGGATGACATCGGTACCGTGCTCGGCACGCTCGCCGTCCTCGATGGTGTAGCCCTCAAGACCGTCGGATTCCCACACATGGGCGACATCCTCGCCGTAGGCGCGGCTGACGACCTTCACATGGCTGGCGACCATAAAAGCCGAGTAGAAGCCCACGCCAAACTGGCCGATGATGTCGACATCCGAACCCTGCTGCTCGGCGTTCTCGGTCTTAAACTCCTCGGAGCCGGAATGGGCGATGGTGCCCAGATTGCGCTCGAGCTCCTCGGCGGTCATGCCAATGCCGTTATCCGAGATGGTAATGGTGCGGGCGTCTTTATCAAAGGAAACGCGAATAGCCAGGTCGCCCTGGTCGATCTTGACGCTCGGATCCTGCAGGCTCTTAAAGTTGAGCTTGTCGACGGCGTCGCTCGCGTTAGAGATAAGCTCGCGCAGGAAGATTTCCTTATTGGTGTAGATGGAGTTGATCATGAGGTCGAGCAGTTTTTTGCTCTCGGTCTTAAATTGACGCATGTGCAGTCCTTTCGCGCTACCCCCGTCCGCAAAAACGGCCCGGTCGCCCGAGCCGAATCGCAGACCTGCTATGTTCAGACTTAGATTTTATAACCCATTAGCGCGCATATATACATACGGAATCGAAAAACTGTATGTCTAAGCGCTCCGATGCGCCAATTGCCAAGGAGCGTCCCCAACTGCCGGCAGAAAAGGAACGTCCCTATCTGCCATCTACGCGCTTGGCCATCCAGACATGGGGCTGGCCCTCGTCTTCGTAATCTACCGGGGCAATTTGCGTGTAGCCCGCCTTTGCATAGAGCGGCAACACGTATTCCTGCGCATGCAGCTTAATAAGCTTAGCGCCGGCATCGCGTGCACACGAAGCACTGGCCTCGACGATCGCACTCGCCAGTCCGCGACGACGCATAGCCGGCAGCACGGCGACGCGCCCCATAATATAGGTCTCCCCCGCCGCAACGCCTTCGTCCAAGTCGCACGCCGGCGAAACCGGAGCCTCTGCATCTGCCGCGCGCTCCAGTTCCTCGGGAAACACGCGCGAGCAACCGGCAAGCTCGCCGTCTACATAGAGCGTCACATGAATGCAGTTTGGATCCTCGTCGATAGCGTCGAACTCATTCTCGTAGCCTTGCTCGTCCATAAAAACGACGCGGCGCACCAACGCCGCGTCATCAAAGCATCCCGTCTTAAGTTGGATATCCATGGCTGCCCTTTCATTCAATGCGAACGTTAGGGACAGATATTAGCGAAAATGAGCTCCGCGCACGCTAAACTTCGCGCGAGCCTTCGCCAGGCAATCGTAATGACCCACGTTATGGGCATCGCTCGCGATGAAGCTGTACAGGTTCTGATCGAACAGGCGCTGTGCCGGCTTTTTCTCGCGACCAAAGCGACCGCCGGCAATAAAGTCCGCCGAAGCCTGCAGCTTGCAGCCCATATCGACCAGGCGCTCCGCCACGCTTACATCCTTTTGAACCGCACGATAGCGCTCAGGATGAGCGATGATCACCTGGTAGCCACGGCACTGCAAATCGTAAATCGTGTTCTCGTACTCTCTAAACGCATACGCATCGGCATGCGTCGAAAGCTCGAGAAGAAACTCGTTGGTCCCATCGAAATGCAAGTGCTCCGCGGCATCGATACCAAGCTCAACGAGCTTTCGATGGTTGACCTCGAAGCCCATCTGGAGCGGAAAACCGTCAGCGTTATCACGCAGCAGCTCAAAGGCATCCCACATCTTGTCGTAATCAAAATAGGGATCACGGCAGTGAGGAGTGCAAACAATTCTGGTTACACCAGCCCGCTTGGCAGCCTCGAGCATCGCCAAGCTCTCATCGAGATCGGCGGCGCCGTCGTCTACACCCGGCAAGATATGGCAATGAATGTCACGCATAGGTCAGCCTTAATCAACTAAACGTTTGCTCGGTTGGTGAAGATGCCCTTTTTGGAAGTCCCCTGATCGTCGGAGCCCTTCTTCACCTTCTTACCGTCCTTGGTGTAGTAGGAGTAGTAGTACTCGCTGGTCTCGGTCTCGCAGTAGTTCATAACGGTACCGATGAGCTTGACCTTTTCGGACTTCTTAAGCTGGCCGATAGCGTTGAGTGCCTCCTCGCGCTTGGTGAAGTCCTCGCGCACCACGAACAGCGTGCCGTCGGTCAGACTGGCGATCTCGGCAGCATCGATGAAGGTGCCGACCGGGGGAGCATCAAAGATGACGTACTGGAACTTGGCGGACAGTGCCTTTACCAGCTTGGCAAAGCGGTGAGAGACGATGATGTCGGCAGGATTGGGAATATGCGGCTCGGCATCGAGGAAGTAGAAGTTCTTCTGACCCGTCTCGACAATCGCCTGGTCAATAGAAACCTGCTCGGAAAGGACTGCATAGAGTCCGCCGCGGGAGCGGACGCCGAGCATATCGGCAAGGGACCTGCGACGCATATCAGCCTCGACCAGCAGGACGCTCTTGCCGCTGGTGGCGATAGCCTGGGCAAGGTTGATGGAAACCGTAGACTTGCCCTCGTTGGGAATCGAGGACGTAACGGTGATGGTGCGAATGGGGTCGTCCACGCTCGCAAAGCGGATGTTGGCCAGAAGGGTCTTGGCGGCATTCTGTACAACGAGCTTATCGGTGTTCTTTGCCTTAGCCATGCCTATTTACCACCTTTCATAGCCGGAATTCGGCCAACAACGGGAATGCCCAGGAGCTCTTCCGCCTCTTCGGCACCGCGGATGCGGGTATTGAGCATGTCTGCCAAAACGACATAGGCGACTGCGATAAAGATACCGGCGAGGAACGCGACGGCAATATACAGCGTGCGCTTGGGGCCGCTGGGGGCTTCGAGGGTCTTAGCCTCGTCGATAACGTTGATGCTCTGGACAGCGCCGACGTTCTGAGCGACCGTACTCACCGAGCTAGCTATGGCCTTTGCGACCTTAGCCGTCTCCTTGGCATCGGTGCCGGTAACCGAAAGCGTAATGACACGCGTGGTGGTCTCGGAGGAAACAGACACCTTGTAGTCATCCAGATCGGTGAGGCCCAGTTCCTTGGCGGCGCCGCTCTTAACGCTATCGCTATCCAGCAGCGTGGCGATATCGTTGGAAAGCATCTGGCTCGCCGAGAGATCGTTGTAGCTCATCTGGCCGCTATCGTCGGTCTTGGCGAGAATGTACATGCTCGTCGTCGCGGTATAGGTGTTGTCCATCGCGGCGAAGGACACGATGCCCATGGCGATCGCGCAGACCACCGGAAGGGTGATGACCAGCTTGAGGTGCTTCTTCAGCAGCTGGAACAGTTCGAGAAGGGTCATGCAGCTTGCCTTTCATTTCCCCAGTTCGGATTGACAAAACTGTCCGTATGTTATCGCATCTTTTTACCGAGACCAAACTCTATACATAAGAAACAGGCTCTCCTGTAAAAATCCTTGATTATCAACTTCATCCGAACACTTCCCACATTCATCCGCACATGTGCGGATGAATGTGGGAACCCGATACC
>NZ_JBDGAV010000036.1:0-13882 GCF_040910325.1 Collinsella aerofaciens
GGGCCGCGGGGGCGTTCAGCTAACTGCGGGAATGGCCTATTTGCTCAATGTGTTCGGCTGAGATCGGAAATCAACCCGCGTCCGCGTTACAATCTTTTGACGTTGGACCATGTTGCCAGATTCGTCGTGTACGGCGTCTGGCGTAAGTCTAGGGCTCATTTTTCGCCCTGGACTGTTCCTCTGGGGCGATGCGACTGTCGTTCCAAGAGGAAGGAAATGCATGGGGAGCAAATCTCAGCAACAAGTTCAAGTAACGCCATCGGCCACTGCGGCGCTTCTCGTCGTTATGTATATTGCAGCCTTTGTTGCCGCGTTTAACGAGAACATCATTAACGTGGCGTTGCACGACATTATGGCAGCCTTTTCGGTGAGTGCCACCACGGCGCAGTGGCTCGTCTCGGGCTACATGATCGTGACGTCGATCTTTACGGCCATCATGGCCTTCCTGTCCGGCCGTTTCTCGACGCGCAAGCTGCTGTTTTTCGCATGCGGATGCATGGTCGCCGGCGAAGTCCTGTGCCTGGTCGCTCCGTCGTTTAGCGTTTTGCTGCCAAGTCGTATTTTGCAGGCTGCGGGATCGGGCATCTTGTTCCCGCTCATGATGAACGTGGTGCTGTCTTGCGCCCCGCGCGAGAAGCTCGGTTTGTATCTGAGCCTGGGCGGCGCCTGCATTACGCTAGGACCGGCGTTTGGACCCGTGATTAGCGGTCTTATGTGCACGTTATTTGGCTGGAGGGCGGTGTTCGTAGTGCCGCTGGTGGGCGGCATTGTGGTCGCTGCGGCGGGCGTTAAGCTTGTTCAGAATGTCGGAGAGCGCTCGAACACCACGCTTGATATTCTGTCGGTTGTTTTGCTCGCCGCCGGCATTACGGCATTTGTGTATTCCGTAGGCGAGTTCTCGACCAATCTGATTGCCGGCATCGTGGCTCTTTTCGCCGCCATTGTGCTGCTCGGCCTGTTTGCGGCCCGTCAGCTCAAGCTCGAGCATCCGGTGCTTAACGTGCGTCCCATGGCGAGCTTTCGCTTTTGGCCTGCGTGTTTGCTTGTGGTGGTGTCGATGATGACGACGTTCTCGATGAGCGTTTTGTTGCCGCTCTATTTTGAGGGCGCATACGGCATGACCGCACTTATTGCGGGCTTGCTCATTTTGCCGGCGATTGCCTGCAACGCCGTGACCTCGATTGTGGGCGGACGCGTGATGGACGCCCGTGGCGCATGGCCGCTGCTGCCGGTCGGTTTTGCCCTGATTGCCGTGGGGCAGACTGTCATCTCGATGACGGCGGCAAGCATGAACATCGGCGTCGTCGTGGCGCTGACCGTTGTGGTGTATGCCGGAGTCGGTTTGGTGCTGAGCCCCTCGCAAACGGCCGGCTTGGAGACGCTGCCTGCCTCTGAACATCCTCACGGAACGGCATTGCTCAACACGTGGAACATGATTGCCGCATCGCTTGGCCCGTCGCTGTTTATCGGCCTGCTCTCGAGCTCTGCGGCGACTGCCGGTGCCGCTGGCGTTGCGACGGACGTTGCCCAGGCGATTGGATTTGCAACTGCCGTGCGTGTGGCGGCTGTAATTGCCGTGGTCGGGTTTGTGGCGTCGCTGGTGTACGCTCGTCGCGAGTCGCACATGTCGCATTAATGTGTGCACATAGATTCTGCAGCTAGATTGGATGGCGACACCATAAACTAATGGACGTTTTGCCGAGAGGCATGATTGTTTAAAGCGCAAAGAGTGCGCGACGGGCCCCGCGAATGGGGCGATGATGCCCGAGAGGGCCAAGAAGGAGTCTCATGTCCGAGAACGAAGAGATCATGAACGAGACCGAGAACGAGACCATGGCTGCCGAGGTCGAGGCAGTCGAGACCGTGGAGACCGAAGCTGCCGAGGTTGAGGCTGCTGACGAGGTTTCCGCCGAGGAGGAGGCCGAGGTTGTCGAGGCCGCCGTTGATTACGATGACGAAGAGCTGATGGACAAGATGCAGAAGGCCGCCCGCCTGCTGCGTAGCCGTCGCTTTGCTATTTCCAAGGAGGAGGAGGCCAAGGCCGAGCGCATGGCGAACATCGAGCGCGCCATCAAGCTTCTTGACCTCAAGCCCAAGATGGAGCAGAAGGAAATGTCTGACCTGCTGGGCATGCGCCTCCGTGAGCTCGATGGCCTGATGGCCGAGGCCGAGGCTGCCGATCTGGTCGGCCGCATCGACGACGCCGAGGGCGATATGCGCAAGATTGTTGTCTTCGCCGCCGAGGATGCCGCTGAGGGCCTGGTCGAGCTTGCCAACAAGAAGGAGAAGCTCCTGCCCGAGCTTTCTTATGAGGAGGCCACCGAGCTGATGGCCGCTCTCGATAAGGTTATCGCTCCGCTCGTCGCCATGGGCCTGGACGAGGACCGCGGTCCTCGCGGCGGCCGTGACGACCGTGGCGGCCGTGGCGGCGACCGTGGCGGTCGCGGCGGCTTTGGCGATCGCGGTGGCCGTGGCGGTGACCGTGGCGGTCGCGGTGGCGATCGCGGCGGCCGTGGCGGCTTTGGTGACCGTGGCGGCGACCGTGGCGGTCGCGGCGGCTTTGGCGGCAACCGTGGTGGCTATGGCGATCGCGGCGGCAACCGTGGTGGCTTCGGCGGTAACCGTGGTAACGACCGCGGCGGTCGCGGTGGCGACCGCGGCGGCCGCAACGGCGGCGGCTTCCGCGGTAACCGTTTTTAGTTACGGCGTTTTACCAAACGCCGTAACGGGCCGACGCTGCGCGGGCCGCATTTGGACAATCTGACGTTCAACTTCAAGGGCGCGACCAGAAGGTCAGCGCCCTTTCGTTTCACGTCACCTTGCCTCAAATGCGACCCGCTCGCTGTCCGTCCTCTGCCTGCGGCGTTGTCTTGCTCCGGATGCGGCAGTTAGGGACGTTCCTTTTCTGCCGGCAGCTTGGGACACTCCTTGTAGTCATTGGGGACGTTCTTAAACGACTACATAGAACAAGAGTGGATGATCTCCCGGTTTGAGCCTGCATTCAAGCTCAAAGTGGGAGATCATCCACTCTCGTTTCGTTTGTTGATTTCGATGCCTACATTTGTAGGAACAGTTCGTGGAGGCGGGTATCGTCGTCGAGCTCGGGGTGGAAGGTTACGCCGAGCTGGTTGCCCTGACGGGCGGCGACAATACGACCGTCGACTTTCGCTAAGGCCTTGGCGTCGCCGTGGACCTCGACGATGCTGGGCGCGCGGATAAACGTCAGCGGCACTTCACCGTCGATGCCGGCTATTTGCCCCTTGGTTCGAAAGCTGCCGAGCTGCCTGCCGTAGGCATTGCGCTCGACAAGTACATCCATGGTTTCCAGACGCGGCGTGCCCTTATCGTCATGGGCGGCAAGGTCGTGAGCCAGTAGAATCAGGCCGGCGCAGGTGCCCAGGACGGGCATACCTTCAGCGATACGGGCACGAAGCTCCTCGAGCATGCCCAACTCATCAAGCAGCTTCCCTTGAACGGTAGACTCGCCGCCGGGAAGTACCAGACGGTCAAAGTCCTGCTTCAAATCAGCCGCCTGCCTCAGCTCAATACAGTGTGCGCCAAGCTCGAATAGTCTTGCCTCGTGCTCGGCAAAAGCGCCTTGGACCGCCAGCACGGCAACCGTTTGGTCTGCATAATCGCTCATGTGCGATCCTTTCTGCTGGACTAGCGCCCGCGCTCTTCCATGATAATCTCGATTTCGTCGGCGTTAATGCCCACCATGGCCTCGCCCAGGTCCTCCGAAAGCTCGGCGATGAGCCTGGCATCGGTGAAGTTTGCCACGGCCTTGACGATGGCAGCGGCGCGCTTGGCGGGGTCGCCGCTCTTAAAGATGCCCGAGCCGACAAAGACGCCCTCGGCACCCAGCTGCATCATCAGCGCGGCATCGGCCGGGGTCGCTACGCCGCCGGCGGCAAAGTTCACGACGGGAAGCTTGCCCGTGGCATGGACCTCGCGTACCAGCTCGATCGGAACCTGCAGTTGCTTGGCTGCCTCAAAGAGCTCGTCGTCGCGCAGGGCAACAACGTCGCGGATCTGCTTTTGGATCTTGCGCATGTGACGCACGGCCTGAACGACGTCGCCCGTACCCGGCTCACCCTTGGTGCGAATCATAGTGGCGCCCTCGGCAACACGGCGCAGCGCCTCGCCCAGATCGCGGGCGCCGCAGACAAATGGCACGTCAAACTGGGTCTTGTCGATGTGATAGACGTCATCGGCAGGGGAGAGAACCTCGGACTCGTCGATGTAATCGATCTCGATAGCCTGCAGGACCTGCGCCTCGACAATGTGACCGATGCGGCACTTGGCCATAACAGGGATGGAGACGGCCTCTTGGATGCCCTTGATCATCTTGGGGTCGCTCATGCGCGAGACGCCGCCTGCGGCACGGATGTCGGCCGGGATGCGCTCGAGTGCCATGACGGCGCAGGCGCCTGCCTCCTCGGCGATGCGTGCCTGCTCGGGCGTGGTGACGTCCATGATGACGCCGCCCTTGAGCATCTGCGCGAGTTCGCGATTGAGTTTGACGCGATCGGCCTTGCTGGTCTGTTCTGCCATGGTTGCTCCCTTGGTTGGCATGTGCATTGCTTGACGGAACATCCTATCGGGGAGCTGGGTATGGCAAAATACTCAGTTTTCGAGATAATAATAAGGTCAGCCTAATACCAGATTGAACAGCTCGATAAGGTCAGGTGGCAAACTCATGCTTGACTACAATTTGGAAAAACGCGGCGAAGCATCGCTTTATGAGTATGTTTACCAGCAAATTCGAGATGATATTGTTGCTGGACGTATTGTGGCGGGGGAGCATCTTCCGTCTAAGCGCGCCTTTGCCAGTCATCTGGGAATCAGTGTCATTACCATCGAGAATGCATATAGCCAGTTACTTGCCGAGGGCTATATTTGCTCAATGCCGCGTCGTGGCTACTACGCTTGCAAGCTTCCGGATGCACCGGTTTTGCCTTTGGCTTCGCAGGGCATCGACCGAGATACCGTCTCTGTGGGCCTCAGCGCGCATGATGTCAACGGACAGGTCGAGCTGTTCGATGCACTTTCTCCTTCCGCTTTGGAGGCGGCGCGGCTTTGGCAAAGCGCACTACGGGCGACGCTGGCATCCGAAGATGAGCGCGAAATCTTTTCGCCCGCACCGGCGCAGGGCACCGCTCGGCTGCGACGCGCAATTGCTCACCATCTGCGTGGGACAAGGGGCATGAATGTCGACCCCAACAACATTGTTATCGGTGCAGGCGCCCAGCTGCTCGATACCATGTTGGTTCAGTTGCTTGGAGCCGACAAGGTGTATGCCGTTGAGGACCCGGGCTATTTGCGTCTGACGCGTATCTATCAGGCTATGGGCTGCCAAGTACGACATATCCCGTTGGATGATGAGGGCGTGGACTTGAGCACTCTGCAGAAAAGCGGGACCGATGTCCTTCACTTGATGCCGTCTCATCAGTATCCGACCGGCCTTGTGACGAGTATTGCGCGTCGCTATGCGCTACTGAGCTGGGCCGCCGAGCGACCAGGTCGGTATCTCATCGAAGATGACTTTGATTGTGAGTTTCGCCTTGCCGGCAAGCCGATTCCCGCGCTCGCGTCGATCGATGCCGCCCAGTCGGTTATCTACACCAACACGTTTTCGAAGAGCCTTTCATCGGCGTTGCGTTTGGCGTATATGGTGTTGCCCGATGAGCTAATGGAGCGGTTTAGGCGCAACCTTGGTTTCTACGCCTCGTCGGTGAGCTCTGTTGACCAGGTCGCTTTGGCGCGTTTGCTGGAATCGGGTGATTACGAGCGACATGTGAACCGCGTGCGCGTTCGTGCTCGCGAGGCGCGTGATGGCCTGACGTCGCTTGTGCGGAAAGCGTTTCCGGCAGGGGAGGTCTCGATCGAACATGCAGACGCGGGCCTTTACTGCACCGTGGTTGCGGAGCGCGGAGCGGGCGGAAGCTCTTTTGTGCGGGCCCTCACGCGCTCGAGTATCCCTTTTGTCGATATCAGTGACTGTTATTGGTGTGCCGATGGCGCATTTGTCCCTGAAAACTCAAGTCAAATTCTTGTTCAGTATGACGATTTGAGTTCAAAAGCGCTAAATACCTTGGAATCGCAGCTAATGGGAGCACTCTGCAACCTAAGTGAGTAGGCTTTTGGAACTTTGGCGACCAGGCAGTTTTGTAACAAGCTATCTACCTGCGGTTTTGAAAAGCAGGATGACCGGGCTGCTCGGGATGTTCAAAAAAGTCTACTCACTTGTCGCGCAAAGCTTCTGCATGAGAAAAAATGGGGTTTTCAACAGAACTTCGTCCAGCTCTCGGCAAGCTTTTGGCCAGTTGGGGAGGGCTGTTGAAAACTTGGCAGTCCGTTCGGCACCATTTTTGGCGCGTTCGCGCCAATGCGTGACTGACTGGGTTGAAATTCGTGTTTTCCTGTGCCTATGAAAGATCTACTTTGTGACATATCGGCTTTTAGGTACTGGCGTTTGCCCCCTCAGGTCCGCGCTCTGTGTCCGCCGCTTCCACGACCGGAAGAAGACCGGCAGCGATATGATCTCGCCCGCAACCCGACGGCTGCGGTCGCGCTCGGTTTTCCGTTGTATACATTGGTTCAGACAAGAAACAAACGGACTTGTCCTGCCAGCATTAGGCAGCGGCTGTTTCTTGGTGAGCTTCCCAGGGAATCCGTACTGGAAACGGAGCATGGGTTTTTGATTACGTCTCCTCTTCTGACGGTATTCATCATGTCGCGGCATCTGACGGATCTTCAGCTTCTTTTGGTATTGGCGGAGATGTGTGGCTTGTTTGCGGTGTGCGCTCTGCCTGCGGCACTTGAGGCGGAGCTTTCGCGTGCAATTGATTCGGGCGCGATCTCGACAACGTTCGGTTGGGTGCGCTGCCCGTCCGAGGACGGCACCGCCTCAAATTTATGGCGTCGAGACGCTTTGGTTTTGGGCGGAGACCTTGACCGTTTTTGTTCAGATGTTTGCGGGATACGTTACGGCAATAGATTTAGGACGGTGTCGCAACTTGTTCCATTGGGTGCCGCGTCGCCTTTTGAGGTCGAGGCGTATTTGCTACTTGCACTGCCGCGATCCCTGGGAGGCGTAGGCTTTTGCGACATAGAGCTTAATGTTGAAGTGATGCTAAGCACAAGTGCTCGAGCGATTGTGGGAAAGTCCCGTGTATATATCGACATACTTCTGTCTTCGCCGGACGGCAGGCGACAGGTGGCCATTGAATGTCAGGGAAAGGCCTCGCACGGACGCGCAGGGGATGGCTTGCGTGACGCTGACCGCATGACGGCCCTTCAGGCCATGGGCTACGATGTGCTTCTCCTGACACACAGACAGATATCGGATGAGGATAGATTCCGCGCGATCGTTAAGGCCGTATGCAGGATGCTCGATGCTGAATATCGTGATAAAAGCTCAGATGAGCAAAGGGCTGAGACATTACTCAGGTCTGAACTATTCGTTGACTGGACAAAATTGGGAGTAATCGACGGAAAGATGCCCGTTAGACACAAAATGGCTCGATCGTGGACGGCTGCGAATCTAAGTGAGTAGACTTTTGGCACTTTGGCGACTAGGTCGTTTTGCAACAAGGCATTTACCTGCGGCTTTATAAAGTGATATGGATGGTCTGCTCGGCAAGTTCCAAAAAGTCTACTCACTTAGTTTTTGACGAGAAGCCGATGCCGAAGGCGGTCCTATTTCAGGTAGTTAACAAGTTTGTGAGGCACGAAAAAGGCCCGAACCATGCGGTCCGGGCCTCATCGAGCTAGAGGTTATGTCTCAGGTTGCTGGCTTAGCCGAAGTAGCGCTTGAGCAGGCCGGCGAAAGCCTTGCCGTGGCGAGCCTCGTCGCGAGCCATCTCGTGCACGGTGTCGTGGATGGCATCGAGGCCAGCGGCCTTGGCGCGCTTAGCAAGATCGGTCTTGCCGGCGGTGGCGCCGTTCTCGGCCTCAACGCGCATCTCGAGGTTCTTCTTGGTGGAGTCGGTTACGACCTCGCCCAGGAGCTCAGCGAACTTGGCAGCGTGCTCGGCCTCCTCGTGGGCAGCCTTCTCCCAGTACAGGCCGATCTCGGGGTAGCCCTCGCGATGAGCGACGCGAGCCATGGCCAGGTACATACCGACCTCGGAGCACTCACCCTCAAAGTTGGCGCGCAGGTCGGCAACGATGTCCTCGGAGACGCCCTCCATCTTGGCGACGCCCACGACGTGCTCGGCAGCCCACTCGAGCTGGCCCTCCTCCTGCTTCAGGAAACGAGAACCGGGAACGCCGCACTGGGGGCACTTGAAGTCCTCGGGCAGCTGGTCGCCGTCGAACTCTTCCACATAACCGCAAACGGGGCAAACAAACTTCATGATTCGATCCTTTCGATCGATGGCGATTGTGCGCTCGTCCGGTCCCGTAAGGGCCCTCTCCGGACGTGCGTCTTGACGAGTTCTATTATCCATAAATGCAACCAAATGTGAAGCCTATTAGGAATGATTTTTAATAAAATAATTTTGAGATATGAAGATGTTGATTGATTAACGATTGGCAGGCCGTCTTTGACCGCCGCTGAGTACAATCGGTCGAGCAAATGTTGACCCATCAACAAATAAAGGAGTTTCCTTTATGCATCTAGCCTGTCGTGCCTGGTGCCGAACATATCAGACGGTTTTTCGCATTGCATTGCCGATCCTGCCCTATACCGAGCCGCACATTTTGGAGCATGCCGAGGATGTGCCCGCGGTGCTTCAAAAGCGCTCGATCCAGAAGGTCCTTATCGTGACAGACCCTGGTATTGCACGTTTGGGGCTCACGGCATCGCTCGAGCGTGCGCTTACGGCTCAGGGGATTGGCGTTACGGTCTATGCCGAAACGCGTGCGAACCCCACGGTCTCAAACGTGGAGGAAGCGGCGGCGCTGTATCGAGAGAGCGCCTGCCAGGCCATTATCGGCTTTGGCGGAGGATCAGCCATGGACTGCGCCAAGGGTGTGGGGGCGCGCATTGCGCAGCCAAACAAGCCCATCAACAAGATGCGTGGCCTGTTGCGTGTCCACCGTCTCCTGCCGCTGCTTATTGCGGTTCCCACTACCGCCGGTACGGGAAGCGAAGTCACGCTCGCGGCGGTAATTACCGATGACGAGACGCACTATAAATACCCCATTAACGACTTTGTGCTCATCCCGCGTTTTGCAGTCCACGACCCCGAGTTTACGCGCGGGTTGCCGGCGTCCATCACGGGGCAGACGGGTATGGACGCCCTGACGCATGCTGTCGAGGCCTTTATCGGCCGTAGCACCACGCCCTACACGCGCAAGATGGCGCGTCAGGCGGTCCAGCTCATCCGCGACAATTTGCTCGAGGCCTATGAGCATGGCGACGACATGCGTGCGCGCCGCAATATGCTTTCGGCGGCGTATAAGGCGGGTGTTGCCTTTACGCGCTCCTATGTTGGATACGTTCATGCCATCGCACACAGCTTGGGCGGGCGTTACGGGATTCCGCACGGCTTGGCCAACGCCATCATCCTGCCGCACATGCTTCGCGCTTATGGTGACGCCGCCGCCCCCAAGCTTGCCGATCTTGCTCGCATGGCGGGCATTGCGCCGGCTACCGCGCAGGACAGTCTTGCGGCCGAGGCCTTTATCGATTGGGTCGACCGCATGAACGAGGCCCTGGGAATCCCCAAATATGTCTTGGGTATTCGCCGTTCCGATATTCCGCAAATGGCGGCCCATGCCGATGCCGAGGCCAATCCCCTGTACCCCGTTTCTCTTTTAATGGACCGCCTGGAGCTCGAGCATATGTACGAAGTTGTTGCAGGTGGTATGTTTGAGGACGAGAACTAGGAGGGTCCATGAACACCGAGGAAATTGCGCGCATCGTCGGCGATCAGCGCACTTACTTTAAGACGCATGCCACGTTTGATGTCGATACTCGCCGCCGTGCACTGGTGCGCCTGCGCGATGCGGTTCGTGCGCACGAGGCCGATATTGCCCATGCACTCAAGACCGATTTGGGAAAGTCGCATGACGAGGCATATATGTGCGAGATCGGCACGTCGCTTTCCGAGATTCGTCATCAGATCGCTCACGTGGCTCGATGGAGTCGTCCGCGCCTGCGTCCGTGTGACCTTGCCAACGCCGTGAGCGCGTGCAAAACGCGAGCCGTGCCCTATGGCGTCACGCTCATCATGGCTCCGTGGAACTACCCGTTTTTGCTAACACTCGAGCCGCTCGCCGGCGCCCTTGCCGCGGGCAATACCGTGGTCATCAAGCCGAGTGCCTATGCTCCGGCATCGAGCGCGGTGCTCAAGCAAATCTGTGAAGAGGCATTTGATCCGCGCCTGGTGACGGTTGTCGAGGGCGGGCGCGCCGAGAACGAAGCGTTGCTCGATGAGTGCTGGGACAAGATCTTCTTTACCGGTAGCGTTCCGGTCGGCAAGCTCGTCATGGAGCGCGCGAGTAAAAACCTCACGCCCGTGACGCTTGAGCTGGGCGGCAAGAGCCCCTGCATCGTGGATGCGACGGCAAACTTGAAGGTCGCGGCACGGCGTATCGCCTTTGGCAAATGGCTCAACGTAGGGCAGACCTGCGTGGCGCCCGACTACCTGCTGGTCGATACGCGCGTGCACGACGAGCTGCTGGACCTCATCAGGGAAGAGGCCCGCCGTATGTTTGGCGAGCATCCGCTCGATAACGAGGATTATGGGCATATCGTCAACGCCAAGCATTTTGCGCGCGTGCGTGGGCTGATCGATCCCGATAAGGTTGTGCTTGGAGGCACGGCGCGCGAGTCATCGCTCAAGATTGAGCCGACGATTTTGGACGGCGTGACCCCCGATGACGCCGTGATGCAGGAGGAGATTTTCGGCCCCATCTTGCCGGTGCTGACGTTTGAGAGCCTAGACGAGGCCGAGACGTTTATTACGGATCGTCCGACGCCGCTGGCTCTGTATATCTTTAGCCAGGATCGCGCAGTTCAGCAGCGCTTTGTGCGTTACGTGCCCTTTGGCGGCGGCTGCGTCAACGACACGATTATGCACTTGGCTACGAGCCATATGGGCTTTGGTGGCATGGGTGCGAGCGGTATGGGGCGGTACCATGGACGCGAGAGCTTCGATACGTTTAGCCACAAGAAGAGCATCGTGAACAAGGCAACGTGGCTGGACGTGCCATTCCGCTATGCTCCTTACGCAAGCTGGAAGCACAAGTTCGTGCGCATGTTTGTGCATTAGAAAAGGGCGCAGGTAATACGAACAAGTGTTCCTATTACCTGCATTTTGCGTTAGACTACTGTTATGGAGCACGGATGGGCCAACTCCCTTTAGAAGGGATTTGGTATGAACGTAAGCGATGTTATTTCGTTATTGGCGTTGTTGATTGCGGCTATCGAACTCGGTCTGTTTATCGGCCGAATGAAATAGCCGCCCCCGCGTAAGCGAAGACGGCCACTTCTCACGATGAAAACGTGTATCGGAGTTGGCAAGACCCGCGGCAACGGGTGCCATCCGTGTTCCTATCTTATCTGCAAGCGTTCTGTCGCGCAAGCGTTGAGGCAAACGATTGAAGGACGCAGACAGGATGTATTTGTGTCCGCACGGGACCGTAGACTTCTCAATAAGGTTACACACCGGTTTATCCGGCCGTTAGAGGAGCTGCTATGTACGAGCCTTCGCGTGTTCTTCTGTCATTTCACATTGCAGGATTTCAGTATGCCGATGGCGCTTTGGTCCTAGGCGATCTTAAAGCGGGCGATAAACTGACGCTGTGTGCCGAGCGCGATAATCCCCATGACCCCGAGGCAGTTGCGATCTACTATGGCAAGACCAAACTTGGCTACGTTCCGGGAAACGAGGTCGGCCCACTGTCCTTGATGATGTATTACGGCCACGAGGACGTATTTGAGGCCCGTGTGCAACAGGTTGCCCCCGAGCGCAGCCCGTGGCATCAGGTGCGCGTTGGGCTCTACGTGGTGGATGCTCGCTAGTCGGCAATGGAGGCTGCCATGTTTGATGACGATGACCTGTTTGATCTGGCAGATGATCCGTTTGAGTGGGATGTGCTACTCGATGACGATGAGCTGGAACAGGACCGTAAGATGCGGCAGGACAAGAAAACTCAGGGTGACGCTTCGAAAAAGCAAGACAAGCGCCGCCGGGGACTGTTCGGCGGGCTCTTTGGATAACCGCCGCATCGCTACGTCTGTATACTTAGCACGAGTTGGATGCATTGCGAAATGAGGGCATAGACGATGATGTGGTTTACCGCCGACCTGCACCTGGGCGATACGAATATCTTGCACGACATGGATCGACCGTTTGATTCGGTCGAGGAGATGAACCGCAAGGTCATCGATGCCATCAATGAGTGCGTGGCTGCGGACGACCGCCTCTATATCCTGGGAGACTTTACGTATCGCTTGCCCATGGCGGAGGCGGTGCGCCTGCGCGAGCGTATCGAATGCAAGAATGCGACGCTCATCCGCGGTAACCATGACGGCGACTGGGAAGATTCCGACGCCCCGCAAATTTGGGAAGACGTGCGCGATTACCTGGAGATTGCTCCCGGCTATGCCAAGGGCCATCGTCTGGTTATGAGCCACTACCCCATGCTCAGCTGGAATGGCAAGGCGCGTGGCGCCATCATGCTGCACGGGCATATCCACAGCAGGGGAGACCGCACCAACGCGCGCAACCGCGATCGCGAGCGCCCCATTTTTCGCTACGATGTGGGCCTCGACGCCAACGAGTACAAGCCCGTAAGCCGAGACCAGATCTTGAGCTTCTTTGGGCTATAGGGCGCCCAAACCACCACAAAGGGGACAGGCACCTTTGTGGTGGTTCTGGCGCCGTTGCCATTATGGCGGCGGCGCCTTTTTTGTCCGTGCGGCGCGGTAGAGTGTAGGCGATTGAAATTTGCGTCCATCGAGGAGCTGCTATGAACGAGATCAGGTGCCCGCATTGCGGCGAAGTGTTTAAGGTTGATGCGTCTGGCTATGCGGATATCGTCAAGCAAGTACGCGATGCCGAGTTTTCGCGCGATCTGGATGAGCGTGTGAAGGCAGTCCAGCGCGAGGGCGAGCAGGCGCTGGAACTTGAGCGCTCACGTTCGACGGCTGCCTTGCAAAAGGCAGAGTCTCAACGCGACGCTCAGCTTGTCGAGCAGAAGAACGCTGCGGCGCAGGAGTTGGCACAAGAGGTTGCCAAGCGCGATGCCGAGCTTGCCGAGCTGCGCGCCAAGCTTGAGGGCGCTGCCACGGAGCGCGAGAGTGCAAGCCAGCGCGCGGCGGTTGAGGCCCGTGCGGATGCGCAGAAGGAAAACGCAGAGCTCCAGCGTGAGATTGATAACCTGCGCGCGCAGCTGGGACGCAAGGATGACGAAGCCAAACTTGCCGAGGCGGTGGCGCGCAATGCTGCTCAAAACGATCTGTCCGCCCGCGACGCTCAGATTGCTGAGCTACAGGCAAAGCTCTCCGCTGCGGACAAGGCCCAGGAGATGGCGCTTGCCGCTGCCGCGGCAGAGTCGCAGCGTGAGCTCGATGCCGCTCGCAGCGAGGCCGAGCGCGCGCTTGCTGACTATCGCGCGAAGGTACAAGAGAAGTTTTCCGCCGCAAAGGCTCAGTCCGAGCAAGAGGCCGAGGGCCTGCGTGCCCAGCTGCGCGAACAGGAGCTGACGGCCAAAATGAACCTATCGGAGGCGGTCGCCGCGGCGGAGCGTGAGCGTGATGAGGCGCGTGCCAAGCTGACGAGTGAGCTGGCGGTGCGCGATTCGCGTGAGGAACAGGCCAAGGCAGCCCACGAGCTTGAGCTCGCGCAGGCCAAGCGCGTGAGCGACGAGTTGATCCGCTACAAGGACGAAGAGATTGAGCGCCTTAAGGAAATGAAGATCCGCC
>NZ_JBDGAV010000037.1:0-12725 GCF_040910325.1 Collinsella aerofaciens
GGGCCGCGGGGGCGTTCAGCTAACTGCGGGAATGGCCTATTTGCTCAATGTGTTCGGCTGAGATCGGAAATCAACCTCGCAGAGGCAAACCGATAAGAAAGGACGTCATGCAGCCCAAAGCCGCACGCAACATACCCATCGAAGCGCTGCGTTTGGTCGCGGTCGCCGGCATCGCGGTGTTCCACACCTTTCAGTGGACCTTCCAGGCAACCTGTGTCGGCGCCGTAGAATATGCCCCACTTGCGATGTTCCCCTATTCCGGCGTGCTCGGTTTTATTAACTTGCTGGGCTGCTGGGCCAACGAGGTCTTCTTTATGATTTCGGGCTATTTTCTCATCGCTTCGGCCGAGCGTGCTTGGGACGGTGGAGCAACATGGAAGTCGCAAATGCAACGGACGGCGCAGCGCGTGGGCAAGGTCATTTTGCCCACTGCGTTTTATTGCCTCGTGGCGCTCGCGTGGTCCACGGTCGTCTCACCCATTCCCGATGTTACCCTCAATACGCACTACTGGTACACGCTAGGCCTTGAGTTTATCTGGGTCTATGCCGCCACGGTCTTCATGGCGCCATGGTTTGGACTGGCTAAGAGTCGACTCCCCCAGAAAACCTACAAGACGACGGTCATCGCCGTTGGCATCCTCGCATTTGTTGTTAACGGGTATTTAGCCGCTATGAGTGCGACAAGCGCCGGCGAGTTTTCTTGGCTCCAAAAGCTCATGAGCGCTACCACGTACGTAGTCGCGTTTTTGATCGGCGGACTGCTCCGCGACGTAACCGGCGCCATGGATTCGGACAAGGCGGGCGCCTTAGGCACGCGGTCGCTCGCAGCGGTTTTGGTGCTCGCCACCATCCTGGAAGGAGCACTCTCCTTCACCGGCAACCTCACGGCGATGGCAGTCCTCTCCTACAAATCAACCTCGTTGATCTCGTTTGTCCTCGCTGCCGCCTCTCTGCTCTTTGCGGCGACCCGGCGCAGTGCCTCAGGCAATCCACGGACCGCAGGTGTCATCGTCACCTTATCGACCGCCACGCTTGGTTTCTATGTGATGCAGTCGCTCACCAGTAGCCTGTGGCGTCCCGTCTTCAATACGTTGCTCGCAAACATACTGATCAGCCAAAACAGCCCGGCAGCTATATGTATCGTCACAGGCACCGTCATTAGCATCGTCTTTGCCTTAGCGCTCCTCATCATCGATGCTGCTAGAAGCCTTATCGCTCGCAAGCTCAAGCGGCAATAGACACGCTGCCGTCAGACCCTAAAGCCGCTGCACCCGTGGCAGGTTCCTGCGTTTTATTCAAAGCTTGCCGCCAAAGCGCACCGAGCCTTTACAATAAGACAGTCCCAAGGACGTATTCGATAGCTTCCGCGCAGCGATCGCCAGCCGCGCGTGAAAGGATATATTGCCCCATGCCTTCAACCCTTCCCGCCCCCATCGACAAGCTCGCCATCGTCGTCGTTACGTACAAGCGCCAGGAACTCCTGGCCAACTTGTTCGACTCCATGACCGAGCTCACGGCAACGCCCTGGCGCATCGTGATTGTCGATAACGAGAATTCGTGCGAGACCGAGGCCATGTGCGCCGCATTCAACGAGCGCCTGGCCAACCTGTGGGGCATCGACACCGAGCAGCCTGACGCGCAGGGCGGCACCGACCGTGTCATCTACGCCCCGCAGCTCAAAAACGGCGGCGGTGCGGGCGGCTTCTCCGCCGGCACTAAATGCGCCTACGACCTGGGCGCTCAGTGGTTCTGGGTGATGGACGACGATGTGCTCGTCATCCCCGAAGGCATCGAGCGTCTTGCCAAGTGGACCGACCGCTACGATGTCATCCAGGGTTCGCGCCTGGACTTTGACGGCGGCGCCTTCTTTTGGCAGTACCAGCTCATCCTTTCGCTCGGCATCCCTAACCCCATCGCCAAGTGGGATCTGGGTCCCGAGGGCTACCGCGCCATGAACCAGCTGTGCTTTGAGGGCGGCATGTTCTCGCGACGCGTGGTCGACAAAATCGGCCTGCCCGACGCGCGCTTCTTTATCTACGGCGACGATGCCTGCTACGGCTACGTAGCCAGCCAGCACTTCCCCGCCGCCGTTGTGGCCGACGTGGTGCTCAAGCGCGCCCGCGCCGTCTCTAACTGGGACATCGCCGGCAAGCGCCAGCTCAACTCTACGAGCGACACCAACCGCTACTACATCATGCGCAACCGAGGCTTCCTCGCTCGCTATATGCAGATCTACGGTGACTACCACCCCATGCTGTTCCGCCTGGGCAATGCCGCGACCTTCTGCAAGGAATTCATTCGCCTGGCTGCGGTCGATAAGTGCTTTAAGACCGGTATTCCGGCGCTGCGCCGTGGCATGAAAGACGCCCGCAAGATCATCAAGGATCCCAACTGGAAGCCCATGCCGCCCATGAAGGACACCGAGTAACGGAAGCCGGAAACACCTCAGCGCTTAAAGCCTCTGGTACACCGTAGCCACATGCTGCCCATCAAAACCGAACCCCCAGCGCATGCGGCCAACGCCGGGTCGCGGCACACGGATTTCGTCGATGCCGTCGCGCTCTATGTCGAGCAGCGCCTGCACGGCCAGCAATTCCAGGCCCAGCGCATCCACACCGGGGTCATACATCATGTTGATCGTTATCAGCGGACGTTCATCGAGCATACCGATCGTATCGGCTATGTCGAACACGGCGCCCGTAGGAAAAACCTGGATGTCCCAGCGATTCGCGCCACACTTTCGCCTCGAAGCAGGATTGGCATAGCCCGGCAATCCAAAGCAGAGTCCTTGCAAGAGTAGGCGATATGGCAGCGGTGTATCTGGGTCGGTCACACCGATTCCCGCATCTCCCAAGATGCGGCTTAGCGCCCGCCTCACGGTATCCTCGTTCCCATGGCACAGCCCGTCGCGAAACGCATCGACGTCTCGAATGTCTTCTGCAGCGCACTCAAACCACTCAATAATCACTAGACGCAAGGCCTGGCGAAGCTCGTTATTGGGCAATCGCAAAGCACAGAGGCGATCGCCATACTCTGGCTCCTCAGTCATATCTGTCGTCAGGAAACCTGACAGATACAGCGCCGTCCACAAGCCATCATCAGGCGAGGCCTCTAGCCCCGCAGCGCCCAAACAAAGCGGGACCCCAACGCATCCATGGGCCTCGAGCAAATCAAACAAGACCGAAAGGCGGTCGAGATTCCAGTCACTAACTACCCTACTCAGGCAATCCGCATACCCATACAGATCGGCACGCACGGGCGCCGTGCAGCCTCGGTCCAGAAAACCGATCACACGCGCTGGACTCGAGCAATAGGCCCTACCAAACCGATATCCCTCGAGCCATTCACGCGCATCATCCAGGTATTCCTCGCGCCCAGCATGATTCAAAAGAGCCTGGACCTCGGCATCCGAAAAGCCGAAACAACGGTCACACCAGGTCGAAAGCGGCGTCGTCAGACAATACGAGCAGCCATGCAAAGAAAGCGCCGCTTCGGCAGGGCCGGGATACTCCCCCATCAGACACGTCAGCCGCAACGAATCGCGCGCAGCGGCAATGGCGTCGAAAAGCACGCGATCGAATAGCCCTGCCGGATCAGCACCGGAAGCGCCCCTCGCGCTTGCACGGCCCAACCATGCCGCATCGTACCCATCAACGAGCAATACAACCTGCTCATCGCAGGCCATCTCCAGCAGCTCAATGAGCACGCCAAGCACCGAGGCGACCTCATCCTCGCTCGCCGCGCCACGCGCAACGAGTTCGATGTGATGTACCTTGTCTCGAGCTAAATCCGGAGCCTCCAAAAGCGCCAGCAGGCGAGCGCACTCGTCCGAAAGAGCATCGCACACGACGTCGGCAACATCGGTGCCACGCCTCGCAGCGCCAGAAAAGTCCAGCGATATCACCGGATAGCAAGCATACTCATCCCGATAGCGCCCGCCGTCTGCATCCCAAATCTGAGCATCGGCAAACAAACGCTGACCAGCGCGACCGACCGCTGGACGCTCCAGAAAAGCCCTGAGCATCGACAAGTTCATGCTCTTGCCAAAACCCTCGGGTCGACAGCACACCACAACGGACGCGTCGCAGTCCAACACATCGGCAATAAACATGGTCTTGTCAACCAGCATGCAGCAACCAAGGGCCTCCGCATAGTCGTGCATGCCAATGGGCAAAGCCGCATCGTCGGCACAGCCGATCAAACGCACGCCAAAGCCGGCAGCACAACCATTATCTGCCTGTTCAGACACCAAAACGTTCCCCCTAAATCGCAACACGGCGCCAATTGTAATGACCGCCTCGCGCGTACCGATGTCGCCGCGCAAACATATCGGGCAACGGTAGCAACAAGACGTGTGAGGGGGGCACAACTAATCGTTGCACAACAAAACGGGACCCGATGCATTCGCACCGGACCCCGTCCCAACTCTTTAGTTATCTAGCAACCGAGAGGCTACTCCTCCGAGCCGTCCTCCCCAGAAGCTTTCTTCTGCTGATCGAGCTTATGCTTACCACTTACGATAGACGTAGCGCCCAGTGTGGCCAAGCTTGCACTGGCAAGGCTCGCCATCACAATCAGATCGCCCGTCTTGGGCATATTGCCGCCAGATGACTTGGTTGTGGTGGTCGTGGTGGTTGTAGTGGTAACCGTTTTGGAGTCATTTTGCTCCTGGACTTGGTTGTCAGCACCGCTCTTGTCGTCGTCTTCGGACTGTTTCTTTTCGCCCTCGGTCTTGCTCTCGTCCTTCTTCTGAGCGGATTTGTCGTCCTTCGCCTCAGAGCTAGAACCCTTATCGGATTTGGTCTTCTCGGAAGCCTTGTCCTTGGAGTCGCCCTTTGCGGCCTCGGTCTTTTCCGTGGAAACCTGATCAGAGTTGTCCTTGTTCTGAGTCGAGCCGTTATTGACACCAGCCATCAGCGAAGAGCCCAGCGTAGAACCAAGCTGCACGGAGAAAGAAGGCTTCTTGTCCGGCGAAGCAACGGGAGCGTCCGGCGCCTTATTCGAGTCGTCCTTGGAAGCATCGGAATCAGAAGCGGCGCCAGTGTTAGAGTCATTGCTAGAACCAGTATCGGCGGAAGAATCGCTCGAGCCAGTGGAAGAGTCAGAGGAACCAGCGTCGGTCGAACCAGAGGCGGCGCTGCCCGTATTGCCGGCAGAGCTTGAAGACGAATCGCCCGCAGCAGAGCCGTTCGAATCGGAGCCGTTCGAGGTGGAACCGTCGTTGATAGCGCCACCAGCAGAGCCATTACCGTCAGCATCGGTCGAGGGCGCATCCATCCTGTCATCGTTGGCATCGTCACTCGAGCCGTCATTCGAATCAGGCGTCGGCGAGGGCGCCGGCGTAGGCTCGGGCTGCACGGGCGTCGCAGCGGCAGCGGCCTCGTCCTCGGCGATATAAACCAAGCAGTCCTTCAGCTCATTGCGGTAGCGGTTCTTCCAGCCCTCATGATACTGGGGTTGGCTCGAATACTTGGTCGCCACGTTATTGACCACGCTGTAGGAAAGCGCCGTCACAAACTCGCGATCGGACATATCGTTGGAAAGATTCGCCCAGCGGAAAAAGTCCCTGCAGCCACCAGTGCCGCACATGTTGGTAATGCTCCACACCATGCCCTTGACGCAGTCGGCGCGGCCCGAAATATCAATACCCAGGCCGCTCTTGAGCCACGCCTCGGTCACCGCATAGTACGAGTTGTACGCATAAGCATCTTGAATTGCTGAGAACTCAACAGGATCGGTGTTGTAAGCACCCTGGAAGGCCTCCTGCGCAATACGGCCCAACTCGGTGAGCTGACCGTTCTCGTACATGGCATTGCTCGTGTTGGAAATCTCGCTGCCGCGATCAATCGCATCCTTGAGCATGCTGTATTTTTCGGGGCTGTAGTTGTAGACCTGCTTCATAAACGGAATGAGCGACCAGCGGCGGTCGAACTGGTAATAGCCCAACGCGTTATAGCCGTCACCGTACGAAAAGCCCTGGTTGTAGTTACCATGGCTCTCGTACTTGGTAAAGTACTTCATCTCGGGAGTCACGTTGACAAACGAAACGCCCTGGACCGACCTCAGCACGCCTGAGAAGGACTGCTGGGTGTAGAGACCCTTATCGATATCGGTGGCATCCGAGGCAACGCCCGGCGTGGGCTCCTCGGCAGCGGCGGGTGCCGGCGCGGAAACGGCGCCAAACGAAAGCGCCAACGTCAGGCCCGCGACAATAGCAGAATGCTTGGGCTGCATAAGATCCTCCCTGCATTGGTGTAGTTAAAGTTCAGTTTGCAAAGATAAAAATAAGTATTGCAGCTCGCCCGTTGTTGCACAACAACCCCTCGGTAAACGGCAACAACCCTCCGCGAAATCTTAAGGAATTAAACAAACTGGTCGTCGGGCGCCATCAGAAGCTCGCCGTATCGCTCCATCAGCCCGTCCCTCAACTGACAGAAAGCGGGGATATAGACGTTCAAGATGCGCTGAATCAAATCTTGAGCGAGCTTGTTGTCGTAGATATGGACGTTCGTATTGCGGTCTCTGAGCATGTCTAGCCAGGCCGCCTCATCAATAAAGTCGTAGAATCGGTACGACTCCTTCACGATGGCACGAGGAGACCCCGACGCGGCAAGCGTGGCGCCCTCATACTCGAGCAGACGCTTAAGGAGCTTCCAGCTCAGTTCAAATTGAAGATTGAACTTATTAATCAATCCACTCTGAACAAAATCATTGTTGAGATCCTGATTGGGCGCATCCTCAAGATTCGCCAAGGCGCTAACAAAGTTCTCATATTTTTTCATACAGAATCACACCATCCCTGGCAATCTCATCGAGCAATTGCTGCGAGAGGGACTCGTCGAGATTGACGACATCTACATCTAAAAGAGTATCAAGATGTTCCTCGATCAAATATGAGAAACGGCCGAAATCCCGGCAACCTGCTACGGCGATGTCAATATCGCTCTTGGGCAAGTTGTCGCCTCGAGCACGAGAACCAAACAACACGACCTTCTCGGCGTCACATTCCCGAGCAAAAACTTCGATTTGCTTGTACACCTTGTCGAGAGATGCCATTTGCACCCCTACAGCTTAATGTCAAAGTTGATTTCGGGGACGGCGGCCAGGTCGGCCAACGTCACGCCGTCGACGTACTTTTCGATCACGTCGTCCAAACCGCGCCAGAACTTGACGGTCGAGCACAAATCGCTGCGGGTGCAGCTGTTGTCGATGCCATCGCACGCCACCGGAGCCGTGCTGCCCTCGACGGCACGCAGGATGTCGCCGGCGCGCACCTCGGCCGGGTCCTTCGCCATCATGTAGCCGCCGCCCTTACCGCGCACGCTCCTAAGCAGGCCCGCCTTCATGAGCGGACGAACCAGCTGCTCCAAATACTTTTGTGAAATATGCTCGCGGTCAGCGACCTCGCGAAGGGCAATCTTGCCCTCGGCGTCACCAAGCGCTGAGATATAGATCATCAGACGGAGGGCATAGCGGCCCTTAGAAGAAATGAGCATACCTACCCTCTCATCGTAGCCGAGACAAAATACCAGGCTTGTTTGTCCCAAATCTTATGCACGCGGGGCAAACAAGCCTGATTATTATGTCCCACATCTAAAAAGTCGAGTGGATTAGTCGGGTTTTCCCTTGACTAACGCCGAACCCATAGTAACTTTATTCCGAGAAGATTCCTAGGGTTTAGTACACCTATGAGTACACCATATACAGAGAGGGACAGCATGAGCGCAAATCCGCTGCTTTCCATCGAAGGTCTGACCGCCTCCGTGGACGAGAAGACCATCCTCCACAACGTCAACCTCAACGTCGCCGCCGGCGAGACCCACGTTCTGATGGGACCCAACGGTGCCGGCAAGTCCACCCTCGGCCACCTGGTCATGGGCGACCCCGTTTACACGGTCAACGACGGCCGCATCGTCTTTGACGGCCAGGACATCACTGAACTCACCACCGACAAGCGCTCGCGCGCCGGCCTGTTCCTGAGCTTCCAGGCCCCGGTCGAGATTCCGGGCGTGCCGCTGTCGAGCTTTTTGCGCGCCAGCATCGCCGGCCGCCCCGGCCTGGAGATGAAGGGCAAGGAGTTCCGCCGTCGCGTCAAGGAGCTCGCGGCAGAGCTCAACATGGATACCGCCTACCTCAACCGCGAGCTGGGCGTGGGCTTCTCGGGCGGCGAGAAGAAGAAGGTCGAGATGCTCCAGCTCCTGTTGCTGCAGCCCAAGCTCGCCATCCTCGACGAGACCGACTCGGGCCTAGACGTCGACGCCCTGTCCACCGTCAGCCACGGCATGGACGCCTACCGCAAGAGCTGCGACGGCTCCATGCTCATCATCACACACAACACGCGCATCTTGGAGCACCTGGATGTCGACCGCGTCCACGTTATGGTCAAGGGCCACATCGTGCGCGAGGACGACGCCTCGCTCATCCCCTGGATCGACAAGAACGGTTTTGAGACCTTCGAGCGCGAGGCCGCCGAGCAGCGCGCCCAGGCCGAGGCCGCCGCTGCCGAGCAGCAGGCGTAAAGGGGCGACGCAATGACCAAGAACCGCACCGAGGTCGCGGACATCGACCGCAGCCTCTACGACTTCACCTATGGCGAGGAGGGATTCGAGCGCCTCGACGCCGGCATCACGCCCGACATCGTGCGCGAGATCAGCGCCAAAAAGGACGAGCCGCAGTGGATGCTCGACCTGCGCTTAAAGTCCCTCGAAATCTTCAACCGCTTCCCGGATCCGACGTGGGGCCCCTCCATCGAGGGCCTGGACATGGACAACATCGTCACCTACGTCAAGCCCAACACCGACCAAAAGCACGACTGGCAGTCGGTGCCCGACGACATCAAGAACACCTTTGAGCGTCTAGGCATCCCCGAGGCCGAGCGTAGCTACCTGGCGGGTGTCGGCGCGCAGTACGACTCCGAGCTCGTCTACCACAACATGCAGGACACCGCGTCCAAGATGGGCATCGTCTACTCCGGTATTGAGGAAGCCCTGCACGATCCGCAGTGGGAACCGCTCATCCACGAGAAGTTTATGACACTCATCCCGCCCACCGACCACAAGTTTGCGGCCCTGCACGGCGCCGTATGGTCCGGCGGCTCGTTTGTCTACGTGCCCAAGGGCACCAAGCTCGATTTCCCGCTGCAGAGCTACTTCCGCCTCAACGCCAAGGGTGCCGGCCAGTTTGAGCACACGCTCATCATCGTCGAGGACGATGCCGACCTGCACTTTATCGAGGGTTGCTCCGCGCCCAAGTACAACGTTGCCAACCTCCACGCCGGCGCTGTGGAGCTCTTTGTGGGCAAACGCGCACACCTGCGCTACTCGACCATCGAGAACTGGTCCAAGAACATGTACAACCTCAACACCAAGCGCGCGCGCGTGGACGAGGACGGCGACATCGAGTGGATCAGCGGCTCCTTCGGCAGCCACGTGGGCTACCTCTACCCCATGAGCGTGCTCAACGGCCGCCGCGCCCGCTCGAGCTTTACCGGCATCACCTTTGCCGGCGCCGGTCAGAACCTCGACACCGGCTGCAAGGTCGTGCTCAACGCGCCCGATACCTCGGCAACCGTCGAGACCAAGGGCATCTCCAAGAGCGGCGGCATCCAGACGTTCCGCAGCTCCATCGTGGCCACGCCTAAGGCCGAGGGCTCCAAGGCAACCGTGAGCTGCCAGTCGCTCATGCTCGACGACCAGAGCCGCTCCGACACCATCCCCGCCATGGACATCCGCGCCAAGAACGTCGACATCGGCCACGAGGCCACCATCGGCCGCATCGGCGACGATAAGGTGTTCTACCTGATGAGCCGCGGTATCTCGGAGGAAGAGGCCCGTACCATGATCGTCAACGGCTTTGCCAACCCGGTCTCCAAGGAGCTGCCGCTGGAGTACGCCGTCGAGATGAACAACCTGATCAAGCTCGAGATGGAAGGAGCGATCGGATAATGAAACAGACCACCAACACCGCTGCTACCACCCTTGAGCAGGTTAATGCGATGCCGGCTGCCACTTGGGATTGGCTCAAGATGAACCAGACCAAGCTCGAGCTCTCTGACGAGCTTGCCGCCGCTCCCACCGAGGCCGTTGAGGTCGAGGGCTTGGACGAGCAGTTTACCGGCGTGGCAGACGCGTTTGAAGCCGCCATGGACGCTATGGCCGAGCGTTTCCCCGAGCGCCGTGCCTCCGCCCCCGGTGATGCCGCCGACCGCGCCCGCATCACGCCCGAGACCGAGCTCGACGTGCCCGCCACCTCTGTCTACCAGGCCGGTGCCATTAAGCTGGAGGAGGAGCTCTCCCCCGCTGAGGCCTTCGAAACTGGCATGGGCGAGGCTGCCTACGCCTACCTGGCCGACCACGCTACCAAGCGCATCGTCATCGATGTGCCCGCATACAAGCACGCCACGGTTACCGTGCGCGTGAGCGGTGTCGATGCCGCCGCGGCCATCGCCGCCATCGACGTCGTCGCCCGTCCCCAGTCGACGCTCAATCTGCAGATCGCCCTGGACTCCCCCGTTGCCGGCGAGGGTGTCGTGGGCTCCGTGCTACGCGTGTGTGCCTACGAATACGCCACCGTCAACGTGACCTGCACGCAGACGCTCGACGATAGCTGGATCGCGCTCGACGACACCGGTCTGTTCCTGGACGAGGGCGCGCACGTCAACGTGCAGCACACCGTCCTGGGTGCCGGCGCCAGCGCCACCGGCCTTGCCGGCGACCTGCTGGGCGATACCGCCAAGGTCACCATCGATACTGACTACCTGGGCGCCCGAGAGCAGGTGCGCGACTTTAACTACGAGCTGCGCCACCGCGGTCGCAAGACCGAGTGCGAGATCGACGCCAACGGCGTGCTGACCGGCACGTCCAAGAAGGTCTACCGCGGCACCATCGACCTCGTGCACGGTTGCAAGGGTGCAACCGGCACCGAGCGCGAGACGGTGCTTTTGGCCAACAAGGGCGTCGACAACAAGACCGTTCCCGTCATTCTCTGCGACGAGGACGACGTCGCCGGCAACCACGGAGCCACCATCGGCCACGTCCGCGACGAGCAACTGTTCTACCTCGCCTGCCGCGGCCTTGACCAAAACGCCGCCGAGGACCTGTTCGTCCGCGCCAAGCTGGAGGACGCCGCACTTTCCGCCACCGACGAGCGCACCCGCGCCGCCGTCGTCCGCCTGGGCAACGACCTGATCGACAACTTTGAAGAGGAGCTCGCATGATCGACACCGAGCACGTTAAATGCGACACCTGTACCGCACCGGAGCCTATGGAGCTCGACGCCAGCGACGAGGCCTCGCGCGGCTGGCCTACCGTCGACATCGAGACTAATCCCTACAAGGCGCAGTTCCCGCTGTTCCAGCAGCACCCCGAGATCGCCTTCCTCGATAGTGCCGCCACCGCGCAGCGTCCTGCCTGTGTGCTCGACGCCGAGCGCGACTTCTACCAGCGCATGAACGCCAACCCCCTGCGTGGCCTGTACTCGCTGTCCGTCGAGGCCACCGACGCCATCGCGAAAGTCCGCCAGCAGATCGCCGACCTCATCGGTGCCTCACAGGCCAACGAGGTCGTCTTCACCCGCAACACGAGCGAGTCGCTCAACCTGGTCGCCAAGAGCTTTGCACCCACGGTGCTCGAGCCCGGTGACGAGGTCGTCATCACCATCATGGAGCACCACTCCAACCTGATTCCGTGGCAGCAGGTCTGCCGCGAGACCGGCGCCAAGCTCGTCTACCTCTATCCCACCAAGACAGGCCAGCTCACCACCGAGGAGGTTCTGGCCAAGGTGGGACCCAAGACCAAGATCCTGGCCGTGGGTCAGGTCTCCAACGTGCTAGGAGTCGAGAACCCGGTCAAGAACCTCGGCAAGCTCGTGCACAAGTACGGCGGCTATCTGGTCGTCGACGGCGCGCAGTCGCTGCCGCACATGCCGGTCGATGTGGCCGACCTGGGCGCCGACTTCTTTGCCTTTAGCGCGCACAAGGCCATGGGCCCCATGGGCATCGGCGTGCTGTGGGGCAAGATGGACCTGCTCAACGCCATGCCGCCAGTGCTTACCGGCGGTGAGATGATCGATTCGGTCACCGAGCAGGACGCCGTCTGGGCGCCCGTTCCCGAGAAATTCGAGGCCGGCACGCAGGACGCCGCCGGCATCTTCGCCACGGGCGCCGCCCTTGATTACCTGGTCAACACGGTGGGCTACGAGAACATCCAGGCCCGCGAGCAGGCACTCGTCCACTATCTGATGGGCGAACTCATGCAGCTCGACTTTGTCCAAATCATCGGTTCCATCTACTGGGACAACCACCACGGCGTTGTGAGCTTTAACGTCAAGGGAATTCACCCGCACGACGTCGCGAGCATCATGGACATGGACGGCGTCTGCATCCGCGCCGGCCACCACTGCGCTCAGCCGCTGCTCACCTGGCTGGGCGTCGAGAACCTTGCCTGCTGCCGCGCCAGCGTGGCCTTCTACAACGACAAGGCCGACATCGACAAGTTCATCGCCGGCCTGCATCACGTTTGGAGCACGTTCAATGGGTAATCTGTACACCTCCACCACGTTTATGGAGCACAACTCGCACCCCGACTATAAGTACGAGATGGATGCCCCCACGCATGAGCACGACGGCATCAACCCCAGCTGTGGCGACGAGCTCACCTTGCAGCTGCGTGTCGAGAAGGGCGTGATCGAGGAGGCCTCGTTTACCGGGCACGGCTGCGCCATCAGCC
>NZ_JBDGAV010000038.1:0-12024 GCF_040910325.1 Collinsella aerofaciens
GTCGTGCTTCACCCTGAGGTCTATACTCATGGAAAACCTCCCATTTCCCGATGTCCAAGAAATGGGAGGCAGTTCACAGGCACCTTTTTGGTGGTTTATGCTTGTTTCGGTTGAAAGGAGCATGCGATGGCGTCTGAGGGCTTTTTTGAGCGGGTGTATGAGGTGGTCGAGCAGATTCCCGAGGGGATGGTTGCCACCTACGGTCAGGTGGCGCTGCTTGCCGGTCGTCCGCGGAGCGCGCGCTATGTGGGCTATGCGCTGCACAGCAACCCGCGCCCCGGCCAAATTCCCTGTCATCGCGTGGTGTTTGCCGACGGCCGTATCTGTGAGGGCTTTGCCTTTGGCGGCCCCGATGCCCAGCGTGAGCTCTTAATGGGGGAGGGCGTGACGTTTACCGATCCCATGCACGTCGACTTGGCCGCCTGTCGCTGGCCTGCCGGACTCTAACAGCTCTGCCGTGGCCAAAACCACCACAAAGGTGCCTGTCCCCTTTGCGGTGGTTTTCCGTTGCAGGTTTACCGGGGCTAACTTATGGAGAAGGTGTGGCGGCGCACTTTGCCGTCAGAAAGTAAACCACGGTGAACTATATTGTATTCAGCAACGGAGTAGGCAATAGGCGATGAAAAAGCCTGCCCTGTTGAGTTTGATTCGCATTCCTCCCCTCTGTGCGATTCAACGGTGTACTTCGGGAACGGGCCCGCCGGCAACTGACTGCCGGCGGGCCCGTTCCTGTTTGTCGGGGGAGTACGATGGACGGAGCCGAAGCGGTCCGGCTCCAAAAAAGGCGGACGCCGTAGCGCCCGCCCTATAGCAATCGAAAGCTCAAGTCAGCAGATCGGTCTAGTACACCATACCCATGGCGTCCTGAACCTCTGCCAGGGTCTGCTCGGCGATCTCGTTGGCGCGACGGTTGCCCTCGTGCAGCACGTCCTTCACGTAATCCAGATCGTTCTCGTAGCGCTGGCGACGCTCGCGGATCGGTGCGAAGTACTCGTTGACGGCCTCGGTCACGTACTTCTTGAGCTGGCCGGAGCCGCCCATACCGATCTCCTCGGCAATTTCGACCTCGGAGCGACCGGTGCAGATGGCGGCCGTCGAAAGCAGGCCAGACACGCCGGGGCGGTTCTCGGGATCGAACGTGATCATGCGCTCGGAGTCGGTCTGGCTCTTCTTGATGCGCTTTGCCGTCTCCTCAGCGGTCATCGAGATGTTGATGGCGTTGCCGTAGCTCTTGCTCATCTTGCGACCGTCAAGGCCGGGCAGTAGCGGGGTCTCGGACAGCAGTGCCTCGACCTCGGGAAATACCTTGCCGTAGCGGTTGTTAAAGCGGCGTGCGATGGTGCGGGTTAGCTCGATGTGCGGCAGCTGGTCACGACCGACGGGCACCACGTTGCCCTTGCAGAACAGAATGTCGCAGGCCTGATGTACCGGGTAGGTGAGCAGAAGGCCGGTGAGCTCGTGGCCCGAGGCCTCCATCTCGGCCTTTACCGTGGGGTTGCGCGCCAGCTCGGCCTCGGACACCAGCGACAGGAACGGCAGCATGAGCTGGTTGGCGGCGGGCACGGCGGAGTGCGCGTAGATCATGGTCTTGTCGGGGTCAATGCCGCAGGCAAGGTAGTCCATGACCATGTTGTACACGTTGTCCTGGATGTGCTCGGTCGTGTCGCGGTCAGTGATGACCTGGTAGTCGGCGATGAGCACGTTGGTCTTGGCGCCCATGTTCTGCAGCTCAACACGGCCCTTGAGGGTACCGAAGTAGTGGCCCAGGTGCAGACGGCCGGTGGGGCGGTCGCCGGTGAGCATGGTGAACTTCTCGGGCGTCTTGGCCAGGCCCTCGCGAATGGCGTTGCTCTTTTGCAGCGCGACTTCGTAGCTGTTCTCGTTTGGCATGATTGCTCCTAACGTATGTTCATGGGTCAAGATGATAACGCGTTTATTGGAGGGGCGGTGCGTAAGTAGGCGAGGGGCGGGAGAGGGACGCGCGTGGTGCGGCATGTGCGATGGGTGTGGCGCGGCCGTGCTTGGCTAACGGTGCCTTGGCACATCCTCGGCAGCTTGCCCTAGAGCTTGTGGTGGCGCTCTTCTTTGCGCTCCTCGGCTGCCCGCTCCTCCTGCTTAAAGGCGGGGTCGTCGGGGGTGACGAGCTCGTCCTCGTGCGTACGCTTGTTGTAATGGTGGCGCAGCACGGGCTCAAACAGATGTAGATGCTTGGCAAAGGCCGCCGAGCCAATGGCGAGCACGGTAAAGATGAGCACACGCATGGGCACCTCGACCTGGTTAATCGCGGCGGCGCCGGCCGAAAGCATGATGCACCAGGCATAGATGAGCAGCACGGCCTGTTTTTGGTTGTAGCCTTCTTGGATTAGGCGGTGGTGGATGTGGCCCTTGTCGGCCTGCCCGATGCTAATGTGGGCGCGCCTGCGGCGCACGATGGCGCTAAACGTGTCGATGATGGGCACGCCGGCAACGATGAGCGGGATGATAAGCGAGGTGAGCGCGGCGGTGCGGCTCACGTTGAGCAGCGAGATGGAGCCCAGTGCAAAGCCCAGAAGCAGCGACCCCGAGTCGCCCAAGAAGATGCTTGCGGGGTTGAAGTTGTAGCGCAAAAAGGCCAGACAGGCGCCAAAGAGCGCAATGGAGAGCGCGGCGGCGTCGATGCGGCCCGAAAGAACGGCCATCGAAAACATGGTGAACGAGGCGATGCCGCAGATGCCCGTGGCCAAGCCGTCGAGGCCGTCGATGAGGTTAATGATGTTGGTGAATGCCACCAGATAGATTACGGTGATGGGGTAGGCGAGCCATCCGAGTATGATCTCGCCGGGGGCAAACGGGTTGACGATGACGCCGATTTTTAGGCCGCCGATACAGGCGATGAGCGCGGCGAGGACCTGTCCGGCCAGCTTTTGCTTGGGCTTGAGCTGGAAGACGTCGTCGATAGCGCCGGTCGCAAAGATGACAGTAAAGGAGAGCGCCAGCATGGGATAGCTAATGTGAAGGCGCGGGTGCGGCACCAGGACGGGTGGCCAGCCTAGGTGCCAGGTGCCTAGGATTTGCACAATGCAGGCAACGACCAGGCCCAAAAACACCGCCGTTCCGCCCAAACGCGGGATGGGCTTGGTGTTGATGCGGCGCTTAGAAGGATAGTCGACGGCATCGAGTTTAATTGCCAAGCGCTTGACCAGGGGCACCGCGAGGAAGGTCGTGATAAAAGCCGCCGCTGCCACGCATAGGTACGGTATGTAGCTCGGGGATGAAGCCATGAATCTAAAAACCGCCAAGCGTCGAAGGAAAAGGTCAGAAGAACGCCATGCGCAAAGGGCATAGCCGAACCATAATACTCGACCAAGGGGGGTGCATGTAATTGCACGCAGCGATAATCACGCGCTTACCAGATATTGGGATGTTGTCGATGGCTTGTCGGGATGCCGGCGGGGATCCATATGGACTGTATGGTGATTTTTGGCAAAAGAAAACCACCCCCCACGTTACGAAAATGAACCCACCTAAAACAGGTGGGTGCCCTCATCGACTGTTCCAGCGTCCTTAACAACGAAGGATACCTGTACTAGGTACGACTGTGTGGGCTCCCTAAATAAACGCGACGGTTCACCCAGTTGCTCCGCGGGGGGCGGAATACCTACATCATAAAGCGGCACTTTGTCGATTCCAGTCTTGACATTACAAAAATCGTGTCGGACGATTACGGCACCTTGGGGCTTGAGCCGTCTACGCGGCCTGGCCCTTTATGTTTGAGCTGCTGAATTGTTGTTTTGGAGCATGTTTTTATGCCGACGTCGTTGACCGAACTTTTTTCGCCCGCCTGCCATTTGTGTCCCCGCCGTTGCGGTGCGGCGCGCGATGAGGGCGCGCGCGGCGTATGCGGTGCTAACGACACGCTCAAGGTGGCCCGCGCGGCGCTTCATATGTGGGAGGAGCCGCCTATCTCGGGCGAGGCCGGTTCGGGCACGATCTTCTTTAGCGGCTGCTCGCTTAAATGTATCTACTGCCAGAACCACGAGATCTCGACCGGCAATTTTGGCCTTGAGATTTCGCCTGAGCGCCTGGTCGAGATTATGCTGGAACTGCAGGACCAGGGTGCCAACAACATCAATTTGGTGACGGCGACGCACTATGCGCACCTGTTGCCTGCCGCGATTGCCGCGGCACGGGCGCGCGGGCTGGTCATCCCGATCGTCTACAACACGAGTGGTTACGAGCGCGCGAGTGCCGTGGCGGCGCTGGGCGACCTGGTCGATGTGTGGCTCACCGACTTTAAATATGCCGATGCCGGGCTTGCGCAGTCGCTTTCTCATATTAAGGATTACCCGCGCGTGGCCGTGTCGGGCCTGGCACAGATGACGTGCGAGATCGAGCGCCGCGGGGGAGAGCTGGTGGACGAGGACGGGCTCATGAAGCGCGGCATCATCGTGCGCCACCTGGTGCTGCCGGGGCATGCAGACGATTCGTGTCGCGTGCTGGACCTGGTGTGGCAGACGGTGGGCGACGTGCCGATCTCGGTCATGAACCAGTACACGCCCAATGCGCTCATGCGCGAGCAGGGCGGCGACCTGGCACGCGCCGTGACGCGCGAGGAGTACGAGCAAGTACTCGACCATGCCGACGACCTGGGCTTTACGACGATGTTCTGGCAAGAGGGCGGCGCGGTAGACGAGAGCTTCACCCCGGCCTTCGACACCACCGGTGTTCTTACCAGCGCAAAGTAGTGCGTTCGTCGATGATTTTTCTGGGACGGGGGATAAATAATCATCGGGTGGCTCGGGCGTTCGAAAAGTAGTCAAAACAGCCCCGTCCCAAAAAGACTGGGTATTGGGCGTTGACAGTTGGCGAGCCGTAGGTAAAATATCAACTTGTCCTGGGGACGTAGCTCAGTTGGGAGAGCGCTGCCGTCGCATGGCAGAGGCCGAGGGTTCGACTCCCTTCGTCTCCACCCTTGGATTTGATAAGCCGCTGACATTGTGTCGGCGGCTTTTTTTAAAAAGAAAGGGCTGCATCATGGCCGAGCTTGAGTCCCAACCACTGTCTGCCGAGGAGCGCGCCGAGTTGGAAGAGCTCCGCGCCGAGAAGGCTCGTCGCGAGGCCCAGGAAGAGGCACGCCGCGAGCGTGAGGAGCTGGCCGCCCTGCGTGCCGAGCGCGAGAAGGCCGAGGAGGCCACTGCGAAGGTCGCATCCGAGTCTGCGCCCGTGCCCAAGCCCGCCGCCGCGAAGCCCGTGCCCACTGCACCCAAGCCTCAGCCCAAAAAAGCCGCTCACCCTAAGACCGTCGAGCCCAAACCGAGCCGTGACGAGATGACCTTTGCCCAGCGCATGGTCACCTCCAAGGAGCCTACGGGCGAGAATGAGATCCCCGGCATGGCTCCCGCTCAAAAAATCATCATCGTGCTCGCCCTTATCGCGTTTATCGTCTTTATGGTCTACACGATCACGGGCAGCATGGGCCTGCACTAACCTGTTCGCTCCAGGCTCCATGCCCGCACGTCCGCCTCGCCCAACCCTCAACCTCTGCACAACACATCCGAAAGGTCGCCCCATGGCTTTGACCGACATCTCTCATCCCACCGACATCGCAATGCTCACCGATCTGTACGAGCTCACTATGGCCCAGGGCCTGTGGGAGAGCGGCAAGGCCAATGAGCAGGGTTGTTTTACCGCGTTTTACCGCGACCATCCTTTTGGCAGCGCCTATGCCGTCATGTGCGGCACCGCCGAGCTGCCCGAGCTTGTCGAGAACCTGCGCTTTACGCCCGAGGACATCGACTACCTCGCATCGCTTGAGGCCCCGGCCGGCGGCGCGATGTTCAAGCCTGGATTCCTCGACTACCTGCGCGATTTTCGTGCGCATGTAAACATCGACGCCGTGCCCGAGGGCGAGCTCGTCTTTCCGCGCGAGCCCATGGTGCGCGTCACCGGCCCCGCGCTGGAGTGCCAGCTGCTCGAGACGGCGCTGCTCAACATCGTCGGGTTCCAGACGCTTGTCGCCACCAAGACGGCGCGCGTGGTGCTCGCCGCCGACGGTCGCCCCGTGGCGGAGTTTGGCCTGCGCCGCGCCCAGGGTCCCGATGGCGGCCTGGCCGTTGCGCGCGCGAGCTACGTTGCCGGCTGCTCCTCTACGTCCAATGTGCTCGCCGGCCGCCGCTATGGTATTCCCGTCTTTGGCACGCATGCGCACAGCTGGGTGATGAGCTTCGATTCCGAGCTCGAGGCCTTCCGCGCCTTTGCCAAGTCGAGCCCCAAGAACTGTACGCTGCTCATCGACACCTATGACGTGCGCGAGGGCTGCGAGCATGCCATTACGGTTGCCAAGGAGATGGAGGCGGTGGGCGAGCGTCTGTCGGCTATTCGCATCGACTCTGGCGACCTCGCCAAGCTCTCCAAGTATGTTCGCGGCCGTTTTGATGCCGAGGGCCTGCCCTATGTGGGGATCTCGGTTTCCAACGATCTTGACGAGTACACGATTCAGTCGCTGCTGGACCAGGGCGCGCCCATCGATAGCTTTGGCGTGGGTACCAAGCTCGCGACCTGCTATGACCAGCCGGCGCTGGGTGGCGTGTACAAGCTTTCCGCCCGCCGTGCGAGCGAGACAGATCCATGGACGCCGGTGGTCAAGCTCTCCGAGCAGCCCTATAAGCGCACGATCCCGGGTGTGCAACGCGTGCGCCGTTATTACGACGGCTTTGGCGGCCCAGTCTGCGACATGATCTACGACGAGGACCATCTGGCGGGGGAGGGCGCCGCGCGCGGCAATACCCTCGTGGCCGTGAATGATGCCGCCCTGGTGACCGACGTGTCCGAACTTGAGTATCGCGAGCTGCTGGTGCCGATCGTGCGCGATGGCAGTGCGGTGGCTCCGCGTGAGAGCATCCAGGACGCGCGCGAGCGCTGTGCTTGGGCGCTCGATCATCTGGACGCAGCTTTCAAGCGCTTCCTGTACCCGCAGACCTATGTGGTGGGCATGGAGCAGGGCCTGGCTCAGGTGCGCGACGAGCTCGTGCGCAAGAACATGGCCGCGGCTTCGGCCTTCCCCTGGGCAAAATGATCCGAAGGGGACGGAGGAAAACGGATCATTTTCGTTCGTCCCGCACCGGGTGCCCCGGCTGCTCCAGCTCGCCCGCCTGCTCAACACTCGATTGGTTTGACGTATGACGACTTCTTATAAAACGATGGTGGTAAAGATCGGTTCGTCCACGGTTGTGGGCACTGACGGCAAGGTCAACCGCGCCTTTATCGGCGGACTTGCCGATCAGGCCGCAGCGCTGCGCAAGCTCGGCTGGCGTCTGGTCGTGGTGAGCTCGGGCGCTATCGCCTGTGGCTATCCCGTGTTGGGTTTCGACCGCAAGCCGGTCGGCGACCTGCCGAGCCTGCAGGCCTGCGCCTCGGCCGGCCAGTGCATCATCTCGTCGGCCTACGACGAGGAGTTCCATGCGCGCGACCTGCTCACCTCGCTCGTGCTGCTCACGCGCCACGATACGGCCCGCCGCACGTCCTACCTGCACGCGCGCGACGCCCTGCTGCGCCTCGTGGAGCTTGGCGTGGTGCCGGTCGTCAACGAGAACGATACCGTCACCGTCGACGAGATCAAGTTTGGCGACAACGACACGCTGGCGGCGCTTGTGAGCTGCCTGGTTTCTGCCGATCTGTGCGTGACGCTCTCGGACATCGATGGTCTCTATACTGCCAATCCGCATGAGGACCCCACGGCCGAGTTTGTTCCTGTCGTGCATAAGATCGATGCCAAGATTATTGCCTCGGCGGGCGATTCTTCCACATCGGTGGGCACGGGCGGCATGATTACCAAGATCCGCGCGAGCCGCATCCTGATGACGGCGGGCATTCAGAGCGTGATTTGCTCGGGCGAGGAGCCCGATGCGCTCGTGCGCCTCGCCCGCGGCGAGAGCGTGGGCACGCTGTTCGATCCGCCGGCGGAGCGTCTGGACATCGCACCCCGCAAGCTGTGGATCGCGCTGGGCGACAAGGCACATGGGTCGGTGACGGTTGATGATGGTGCTGCGAAGGCGCTGGTTAGCCGTGGCTCTTCTTTGCTTGCGGTGGGTATTCGCGAGGTCGATGGCCAGTTTGCCGAGGGCGATGTGCTCGATGTGTGCGATCCGAGCGGTATGGTCGTCGCCCGCGGTATCGCCGAGGCCGATTCGGACGTGCTGGAACTTGCTGCCGGTCGCCGCCAAGACCAGATTGCCGGCAACCGCCTGCTCGCTAACCTGGCCGAGAAGCCGGCGATACACAGGGATAACTTGATCGTATTTGCATAAAGAAAGACAGCGCTGCGGATCGTTTCCCGCAGCGCTGTCTTTTTCGTGCCGGCACTTGGGGACGTTCCCTTTGTGCCGGCAGGTGGGGACACTCCTTTGTTAGAAGATCCGGCGCAGGTCTCCGCGGTTGAGTGCTTCGTCGAAGAGGCGCTTGAACACCACGCTGCCGTGCAGGCCGTCGTGCTCGAACTCGTTGGTTACCCAGGCATGCGAGTTGCCCACGCGGCTGAGCGTGTCGAGCTGCAGGTCCGAATCCACGTACATGTCGTCGAAATACACCGCGGCCTGGAGCGGCACTTCGTTGCAGGCCAGGCGCTGCGGGTCGTAGATCTTGTCCCAGCTTGTGTCTTCCATCAGCAGGTCCATGCCGGGCTTGAAGGGCTTGAGCTCGGGCATCTGCTCGAACATCCACGGGAACATGGCCTCGCCGGTAAACATGAGCGGGCGCGCGAGGGTGTCGAACTCGGTGCGGTGAGCCTTCTCTTCAGCCGCGGCCCAGCCAATGGGCATAGTGTCACCGTCGGCGTATATGAACTCCTGCAGCGTCCAGTACAGCGGATTCGTGCGCGTGTTGGTGCGCTCGAAGGCGCGCATCAAAAAGCTGTCAGATACCGAGGCGTTGCAGGTCAGCGTGCCGTCGCCATCAACAAAAGCGTGATCGATAATCCAATGCATGCGTTCAAAGCTCGGCTTCATGCCAAAGTCGCTGCCCATGAGCTGTAGGCGCTCGACCGTCATCGGCGAGCCGTCGGGCAGCACGGGCTTCTGTGCCTCGAGCGCATCGGCCAGGGCTGCCACGCGCTCGACGTCGGCGGGGTAGCGGTCGTAATACTGCTGCGTCTTGGCGGCCATGCGCGGGAAGGTGTGCGCGTAGACCTCGCTGGCGCTCGCCGGCACGTGGGGGATGCCGCCGCAGGTAAAGCTCGCCGCCACGCCCTCGGGGAAGAGCGACAGATAGCTCAGCGTCAAAAAGCCGCCGTAGCTCTGGCCGAGCGTGACCCACGGCTTGCCGCCAAAGCCCACCAGGCGCAGGTACTCAAAATCGCGCACGATGGAGCTGGCGAGGTGGCGCTTGAGGAAGTCCGCCTGCGAGCGGGCCGCATTGGCGCCTGCTGCCTCGGCGCGATCGCCCAAGGCGGCAATCGTGCGCCCGTCCACGCAGCTACTGCGTCCGGTGCCGCGCTGGTCGGGAAGGACCACGCGGAAGTGCTTGACGGCCTCCTCGATCCAGCCGTCGCTTGTGGACGACAGCGGACGCGGGCTCTCGCCGCCGGGGCCGCCCTGCAAAAACAGGAGCAGCGGCAGATCGTCGTTGATGCGGTCGGGCGCGCAAACCACGCGGTAGAAGAGCTTGATGCTCTCGGGCGCGCCGGCGATGGGTGCCGGCATAGCGCCGCGGCGTATGGTGCTGCCGACGGCCAGGAGCATCGGCTCCAGGCCGCGCCAGTCAAGGGGGACGTCGATGCTGTGGTCCTCGACGTAAAGGCCGGGGACGTGGTACGAAGTGATGAGGGCCATGTGAGTCTTCCGTTCGTTGCGGTGTTTCGGGTTGACCAATTCTACCGCCGCGGGCGAGGCCATGCGCAAATCGGCTACCATGGTTGCAAACTTCTAGGAGAAAGGGCCGCCCATGTCGGTCGATATAGCCACGTATGTCCACGATCTTGCCATTGCCGCCAAGGCAGCGTCGGCCTCGCTTGCCACGGCGAGCGATGAGCGGCGCCAGGAGGCCGTGCGCGCCATGGCCGCAGCACTGCGCAACGGTGTCGACTCCATCGTCGCCGCCAACGAGCTCGATATGTCCGCTGCGCGCGATGCGGGTACCTCGGCCGGACTGCTCGATCGCCTGCTGCTGACGCCCGAGCGCGTCGAGGGCATGGCCGCCGGCCTGGAAAAGCTCGCCGAGCTGCCCGATCCCGTGGGCCGCGTGCTCGACCACCGTATACTCGCAAGCGGCGTGGACCTGACCCGCGTGAGTGTGCCACTGGGTCTGGTCGCCATAGTGTATGAGGCGCGCCCCAACGTGACGGCCGATGCCGCGGGCATCTGCATCCGCACCGGCAACGCCTGCATTCTGCGCGGCGGCTCGCTGGCCTATCACTCGTGTGCCATGATTGCCGAGCTGCTGGCCGATGCGCTCGAGGCCAAGGGCTTCCCGCGCGAGGCCGTGTCGATGATCGAGTCCACCGACCGCGAGGCCACTGGCGAGCTCATGAAGCTCCGCGGCATTGTCGACGTACTCATTCCGCGCGGCGGTGCAGGCCTGATCCAGCGCTGCGTGCGCGAGTCGCTTGTGCCGGTGATTGAGACGGGCACGGGCAACTGCCACATCTACGTGCATGAATCCGCCGACTTTGATAAGGCGCTCAACATTATCGTTAATGCCAAGACCCAGCGCGTGGGCGTGTGCAATGCCGCCGAGTCGCTGCTGGTCGACCGTGCTGTGGCCGATGCGTTTTTGCCTGCGGTCGTTGCCGTGCTGCACGACCACGGCGTGCTCATTCACGGCGACGAGGCCACGTGCGCCGCGTGCGCCGACGCCGGCTTTGTAGAGGGCGATGACTACGTCGCCGCGACTGAGGAGGACTGGGGTCGCGAGTACCTGGCGCTCGAGATGAGCGTGAAGGTCGTGGCAAACGAGGACGAGGCCATCGCGCACATCAACCGCTACGGTACCATGCATTCCGAGGCCATCATTTCCGAGGACGTGGACGCCTGCGAGCGCTTCTTGGATGCGGTCGATGCCTCGGCCGTATATGCCAACGCCAGCACGCGCTTTACCGACGGCGGCGAGTTTGGCCTGGGCGCCGAGATCGGCATCTCGACCCAAAAGCTCCACGCCCGCGGCCCCTTTGCCGCCGAGGCCCTCACCACCTACAAATACAAGCTTCGAGGCACCGGCCAGGTCCGCCCCTAGCGTCCGCGCAAACAAAAACCACCACAAAGGTGCCTTTCCCCTTTGTGGTGGTTTTAAGTGGCGCGGGCGGTTAGGCCTGGAAGGTATCGTGGTCGGGGGCGAAGGACTGCATGGCTGCGATGGTGCGGTCGAAGAGCTCAGGAAGCTCCCAGCCCAGCATCTCGGCGCCCTGCGAAATCACGTCGCGCGAGCAGCCGGCGGCAAAGCGCTTGTCCTTGAACTTCTTCTTGAGCGACTTGGTCGTAAAGTCCATAACGCTCTTGCTCGGGCGCATGATGACTGCAGCGCCGATCAGGCCGGTGAGCTCATCGCAGGCAAACAGGATCTTTTCCATCTGCAGCTCGGGCTTGGGCAGCGAGGTATTGAAGTCCGACGTGTGCGTCTGGATGGCGCGAATGAGCTCGGGAGACGCACCTTCATCCTTAAGAATCTTGGCAGCATAGATGGTGTGGTTCATGGGGTCGTCCTCATGCTCCTCCCAATCCAGGTCGTGCAGCAGACCGACGATGCCCCAAAACTCCTCGTTCTCGGGGTCGAACTCGCGCGCAAAGTAGCGCATAGTGCCCTCGACCGTCTCACCATGGGTGATGTGGAACGGGTCCTTGTTGTGCTCATTGAGCAGTTCGAACGCGCGGTCGCGGGTGATTCCGGCGGTAAGCGGCTCTGCCATAAGAGACTCCTTGTGCTCGTGGGTATCGATAAGAATGAATACTACTAGAACAAGAAAACCACCACAAAGGTGCCTGTGAACTGCGCCCCGAAACTTGGACTGAACAAATAGCGACTACGCCGCAAGGGCCCGGTTCCGGAACTCCTCCGGCG
>NZ_JBDGAV010000039.1:0-11287 GCF_040910325.1 Collinsella aerofaciens
TCGGCCCCGGTGCCCAAGCGCGATATCGGCGGTGCTGTTTCGCGATATTCAACAGTGCTCAAGCGAGCAAATACTCATTAAATACGCCTTTGGAATAAGATGCTCTCTGACTGTCGAGTGAAGGACAACTTATCACAATAGGGGAATCGAGGGTTAATCCTCGATTCCCCTATCTAGCCTAGACATGCTAATTTGCCTAGATTGAATAAGAAAAGAAATGCAAACTTCTTATAAATGATAATAACGATTCGCGGGTTCCCCGACGGTGAAGTTTGGATTCATATAAGGATCGCCTTTGACGTAATACTTAGCCCATCGATAATTCATGTACGCGACCTCTTTGTGGAAGCGAATCTGCTTCTCCGTATTGTTTTCAACGCCTCTAGAAATCGACTCGTAGTGATAGAGCTCGACTTCGGGTGTGTATACAATTAGGTCGTTGATCTCGCGTAGCTTTAAGCAAAAGTCAACGTCATTAAATGCAACTTGAAGCTCTTCCGTGAAACCTCCGACTTTCTCATATTCATCACGCTTGGTCATTATGCAAGCTGCGGTGACGGCGCTGAAGTCTTGTTGTGCATCGTTGAGTGCAAAGTAGCCCCAGTTATCCCTTGGCATGCTTTGGCAAAGATGTCCTGCCACGCCACCAGTGACGCATAAGCCCGCGTGCTGGATGGTGTTGTCGGGATAGTAGAGTTTTGCACCAACTGCGCCAACATCCTCACGTGCGCAGATGCCAAGCATAGTCTCAATCCAATTGGGCGTAATTACCTCAGTATCGTTATTCAACAGCAAGAGATAGTCGCCCTTGGCGTGAGCAACGCCAAAGTTCATGAGCTTGGAGAAATTGAATTCGTGCTTCCAAGTTACAAGACGAACGATGTCAGGATATTTTGCTTGCAACTTATCGTAATAATCGAACGTCTCCTTTTCTGTGCTGTTGTTTTCGATTATGACAAGCTCGAAATTGTCGTACGTTGATTTCTCAACAATTGACTTAATGCAGTTGTCCAGAATGTTGGCGTGGTCTTTAGTTGGAATGATAATTGACACGAGTGGATGGGAATCTGGCACAGCGTAGGTTACTTTATATGTAAAGGGACGACGCGCTTGTTCGACCTTCGCATTGAGCCCAAGCCTGTCCAAATGACTCTGGACCGCTTTGATACCTGCGATAGTGGCATACGGCTTGCTATCGGCATTTGCTGCGGTGGAGGTCTCGCTTAGGCGCCAGTGATATAGAACCTTTGGAACATGATGAACTTTCCTTGCCTTTTCCACGGCGCGGAGAGTCAGATTATGATCCTGCGCTCCATCGAACTCTTTCGTGTTCGGTTCTAGAGTGTCAAGCAGAGACTTACGGATGGTAAGCATATGGCAGATATAGTTATTGTTTCTGAGCAGATCGATATTGAAATCCGGCTTAAAGAACGGCTGCGCTAGCTTTCCATCAGGCATGAGTTTATCTTCATCACAATATAGAAGATCGACGTCATCATTGTTTTCAATTGCCTCGGCATATGAGAACAACAAGTCCGGTTCAAGAATATCGTCATGGTCAAAGAAGCTAACGAAATCACCCGAAGCGATGGCAACGCCGGCGTTTGTATTTTCGGAAATGCCCTTATTCTCGGTAAGGTTAATTGATTTAATTCTGTTGTCGTGGGCCGTCTCCTGCTCAACGTGAACCTTTAGTTCCTGATTGTCAGGACTTGCATTAACTAGGATGAGCTCCCAGTTTGCATAAGACTGGTTTTTTACGGATTCGGTCATATCGTTAAAGAACGAAATGGGTGTGTTGTATAGAGGGACAATAATGCTGAACTTCGGAGCACTGTTGAAGACGATTTTTCTCTGCTTCTCCAGAGCGCCGATGGTTGCCTTATGCTCCGTGAACCATTCGGGGTATTCAGGGTCAAACTGCGCATGGGTAAAGAGAAAGTTGGTCTCCTCAAGAAGCAAGCCTAACTTATCGGGTGTTAAGCAGTCAAATGCACTGAATGATGGGTGATTTTGATCGTCAATAACAAAGTAGTAACGATCGAACGCCTTTGGCATTCGAATTGAGAGCTGCGTTTCAAGCTGCTTTTTCTCAGACGTAAATCCAACGCTTGTTACATTCGAACCGAAATTGACGATGCTCAAATTAACTTCATTAAGGGTTCGATCGAAACAACGAAGTTTGATTTGCGAGTCGCTACGATAAGGAGTTCTCACCGTGCACCTAAGGATATAGTCGCTTGAATCTTCGATGCACTGCCAGAAATCAATCGTTGCCATGTCAAACTCTGAAACGTCATCGTAGTTTCGGAGTTTGCTGCACATGTCAGGTTTAATTTTGTAGTTAAGGCGCGACTCCCATTTGATGTTCTTGCAATTTAGCGAAAGGGAGTCGCTGCTCAGGGTGCGACCGTCTTGGCCGATTTCGCTAAACTCAATTTTGATGGTGCGAGCATCGGGATCGGGGACTACAAGGACGTATGAGTTCGAGTCACAACTATTGTCCCGGAATTTTAGGAGGGATAAAGGTGAGCGGCGGTTATCGTCTGTAGCCGCCTGGGCTGTTACGCTGGAGCCTTTATGGATGCCTTCAATCTTAAGCTGCTGGTAGATTTTCCAGTTTCCTCTGCATACTCCGGTTGTTTCGACTCGCATTGTTTGCCTTTCGTTTGTTGGACACTGCTCATTGTACTTTTTCATTTGTTGCCTCGCTAGAAATGCAGAAAGAGTTGCGTGTTTCTGCTGTCCGATTTAAATAAGAAGACGGGGAGGTTGCTGCCGGTGCGTATAATTTAATTAACTATGCATCTGTAATCAGCGGCTTTTGCTCAACGATTGTCAATCGAGAGGATTTTTATGAAAGGCATCATCCTCGCCGGCGGGTCCGGCACCCGCCTATACCCGCTCACGCTCGTGACCTCCAAGCAGCTGCTGCCGGTCTACGACAAGCCCATGATCTACTACCCGCTCAGCACCCTCATGCTGGCGGGCATCCGGGACATCCTGGTCATCTCCACGCCGACCGACCTGCCCAACTTCGAGCGCCTGCTCGGGGACGGCTCGCGCTACGGCGTGAACCTCTCCTACGCCGAGCAGCCCTCGCCGGACGGCCTGGCGCAGGCCTTCACCATCGGCGAGGAGTTCATCGCCGGCGAGCCGTGCGCGCTGGTGCTCGGCGACAACATCTTCTACGGCAACGGCCTGTCGCGCCACCTGACGCGCGCCGTCCAGAACGCCGAGTCGGGCCGCGCCACGGTCTTCGGCTACCACGTGGACGACCCCGAGCGCTTCGGCGTCGTGGAGTTCGACGGCGAGGGGAGGGCCGTCTCCATCGAGGAGAAGCCCGAGTGCCCCAAGAGCTCCTACGCCGTCACCGGCCTGTACTTCTACCCGGGCGACGTGGCCGCCAAGGCGCATGAGGTCGAGCCGTCGGCCCGCGGCGAGCTGGAGATCACCACGCTCAACCAGATGTACCTGGAGGAGGGGACGCTGTCCGTGGTGACCCTCGGCCGCGGCTACGCGTGGCTGGACACCGGCACCATGGAGAGCCTCCACGAGGCGGCGGAGTTCGTCCGCGCCGTGGAGCACTCCCAGGACCTGCCGGTGTCCGTCCCCGAGGAGATCGCCTGGGAGAACGGCTGGATCACGACCGCCGAGCTGGAGGAGGCGGCCAAGGCCTACGGCAAGTCGGTCTACGGGCAGCACCTGAAGAAGGTCGCCGCCGGCGAGATCGTCAACAGCCCGCGCGAGTACTAGCGCAAGCTTGTTTTCTTTAGGGGTCACCGTTTATCTGGTGGCCCCTTTCGTTATGATTACGTTGACCATAAAGACAATATGATTGGGAGTGGATGTGTTAAGCGTCTACTTTGGCGATATGCCAGAAGCGATTTACAACACAGCGACATATTTCAAAAACTCTTACCGGTCTTCTTGGATTACGGATCCCTATGCAGTCTCGATAATTAAAGATGTCGATCGATCGGTTGTTGTCTCCGAAAACGTCATCGAAAGTCCTGTGCTTGGATCCATCTCCCCACTCCAGCTTTCTGGTGGCGTGAAAACGCTGCTGCTTATGAGATTTGATCGTAAGCATATTTTTAACGCTTCTACCTGTGGTGACAACTGTGCCAAGTGGATTCTCGACATGGCGAAAGACCGCAAGCTCGTTGTGAATCTCTATCATGTGATGGACTTTGGTCGCGAGGATTTTAAAATTAAAGTCGTGAATAGCGGCCGAATCGTTCACAGCATGGCCGATTTGATTCACGAGTCGATTCCGTATCTGTAGGTGCTGCTTATGAACGGTTCGCATCTCGTTAAGATTTCCCGCCGCAGGGGAACCAAGTACACATTTACCATTAAACGGAACATTACTATTGTGCGTGGGGATAGTGGCACGGGTAAGACGACACTGTTTAACATGGTCGCAGACTACATGCGAACGGGCGAGCAGTCGGGTGTTTCCTTGCAATGCGATTGTCCCTGTGTCGCCCTGACCGATTATGATTGGCGAAACCAGCTTTCGTCCGTTCATGACTCGATTGTATTTGTCGATGAGGGCTTAAAAGAGATTCATTCTGATGAGTTTGCCCATCATGTGCTGTATTCCTCGAATTATTTCGTGCTGATCTCAAGGGCTGATTTCCCCAATCTTCCGTATAGCGTGGATGAGATTTACAAGATTAAGACGAGCGGAAAATACCATTCTTTCGTCCCTGTTTATCAAGATCGCGGGAATCATCGTTATGCTATTTCCCGGTCGGCGCCAAAACAGGACTTTTCTATCCTTCTATGCGAGGACAGTAAGTCTGGTTTCCAGTTCTTTGAACGGCATTTCGCTGACAGTGAGCTTACCTGTACTTCGGCCATGACGAACAGCGCGATTTTGGGCTGGTTGGATCAGCATCTCGACGATCGCGTGTTTGTTGTCGCGGACGGGGCGGCATTTGGGTGCTATGCGGACCGCGTCCTTAAGCTGCAAGACATTCACCGCGATACTGTTACGGTTTGTCTTCCCGAATCATTCGAGTGGCTTCTACTGAGCTCCGGCGTAATTTCAGGGCTAGATGCCAAAGCAGTTCTGCAAGAGCCGGAAGCGTTTGCAGACAGTGAGAAGTTTAAAAGCTGGGAGGACTTCTTCTATAAGTACTTACGCGATAAAACTGGGAATTCGGTCTTCCGGTACGACAAAGACTGCATTCCGGAGGCGTTTTGTAGGGGAAGTAATTCTGCGAAGGTTATGGCTCTTATCGCGTGCCGAAATGTCCGATAGTTTTGTTGAATAGTGTCGCGGCATCACTTCCTGCGGCATACTAAAGAAGCTGTACATGCTTCAGATTGGATTTTCATGTCTGAGATTTTTGAACCTAAGAACATCATCGTCACGGGCGGCTGCGGCTTCATCGGCAGCAACTTCGTGCACTACGTGGTCAACAACCACCCCGGGGTGCACGTGACCGTCCTGGACAAGCTGACCTACGCCGGCAACCCCGAGAACATCGCGGGGCTGCCGACGGACCGCGTGGAGCTCGTCGTCGGCGACATCTGCGACGCTGGGCTGCTCGATGAATTGGTCCCCGGCCACGACGCGATCGTCCACTACGCCGCCGAGAGCCACAACGACAACTCCATCGCCGACCCTGAGCCGTTCCTGCGCACCAACGTGGAGGGCACCTTCCGCCTGCTGGAGGCCGTCCGCAAGCACGGCGTCCGCTACCACCACGTCTCCACCGACGAGGTCTACGGCGACCTGGCGCTCGACGACCCGGCGAAGTTCACTGAGGAGACGCCCTATAAGCCGTCCTCTCCGTACAGCTCGACCAAGGCTTCCTCCGACATGCTCGTCCGAGCGTGGACCCGCACCTACGGGCTTCGCACCACGATCTCCAACTGCTCCAACAACTACGGCCCCTACCAGCACGTGGAGAAGTTCATCCCCAGGCAGATCACCAACATCGTCGACGGCGTGCGCCCCAAGCTCTACGGCCGCGGCGAGAACGTCCGCGACTGGATCCACACCGAGGACCACTCCAGCGCCGTCTGGGACATCCTCACGAAGGGGCGCATGGGGGAGACCTACCTCATCGGAGCCGACGGGGAGAGGAACAACATCACCGTGCTGCGCATGATCCTCGAGGCCATGGGAAAGGACCCCGAGGACTTCGACTGGGTCGTCGACCGCCCCGGCCACGACCGCCGCTACGCCATCGACTCCACCAAGCTCCAGCGCGAGCTGGGCTGGAGGCCGGCGCACACCGACTTCGCCGGGGGCCTGAAGCAGACCATCGACTGGTACGTCGCCAACGAGTCCTGGTGGCGCCCCGCCAAGGAGGCCACCGAGGCCCGCTACCGCGCGCAGGGCCAGTAAGACTGCATTCCGGCGAACCGCACCGCGGGGCGCCCGCGCGGGGATGCAGGGCATGGGGATGATCCTGCGTCCCCGCGCGGGCGCCCCCGGTTATACAACCTCTTCGATAGGAGCTTTTCCCACATGGCAGACATCGCATTCGAGAAGGACCTCTCCGTCGCCGAGACCGGCATCGAGGGCCTCAAGGTCGTCGACCTCGCCGTCCACGGCGACTCGCGCGGCTGGTTCAAGGAGAACTGGCAGCGCGCCAAGATGACCGCCCTGGGCATCCCGGACCTCAGGGTCGTCCAGAACAACATCTCCTACAACGACAGCCGCGGCGTCACCCGCGGCATCCACGCCGAGCCCTGGGACAAGTTCATCTCCGTGGCGCGCGGCAGCGTCTTCGGCGCCTGGGTGGACCTGCGCGAGGGCAGCGAGACCTACGGGAAGGTGTTCACCTGCACGCTCGACCCGTCCAAGGCCATCTACGTCCCGCGCGGCGTGGGCAACTCCTTCCAGGCCCTGGAGGACGGCACCGCCTACACCTACCTGGTGGACGCCCACTGGTCCCTCGAGCTCAAGAAGACCTACACCTTCGTGAACCTCGCCGACCCCGAGCTCGCCATCGAGTGGCCGATCCCGCTCGACGAGGCCACCGTATCCGAGGCCGACCTCAACCACCCGATGCTCAGGGACGTCGTCCCAATGGCGCCCAAGAGGACGCTCGTCACCGGCTGCAACGGCCAGCTGGGCCATGCTGTGCGCAGGCTGGCGGAGGAGCGCGGCGTCGCCAAGGACTTCGACTTCTGCGACATCGACACCTTCGATATGTCAGACCCGGACGCCTACACACAGTACGACTGGTCGCTCTACGGCACCGTGATCAACTGCGGCGCCTACACCGCCGTGGATAGGGCGGAGACCGCCGAGGGCCGCGCGACCGCCTGGAAGGCCAACGCGACCGGCCCCGCCCTCCTCGCCCGCACCTGCTCCGAGCACGGGATCACCCTGGTCCACGTGTCCTCCGACTACGTCTTCGACGGCACCGCCGAGGTGCATGACGAGGACGAGCCCTTCTCCCCGCTGTCCGTCTACGGCCAGACCAAGGCCGCCGGCGACATCGCCGTGGCAGGGTGCCCCCGCCACTACATCATGCGCAGCTCCTGGGTCATCGGCGAGGGCCGCAACTTCGTGAAGACCATGAAGGGGCTGTCCGACCGCGTCGCCGACCCCGAGGACAAACTCACGCAGGTCACGGTCGTGGACGACCAGCTGGGACGCCTGACCTTCACGCGCGACATGGCCGGGGCCATCTTCCACGTGCTGGGGACGCACGCCCCCTACGGCACCTACGACTGCACCGGCTCGGGTGCGGTCAGGTCCTGGGCGGACATCGCCCGCGCCGTCTTCGAGGCCGCCAACGGCAACGGGGACAGGGTCGTGCCGGTATCGACCGCCGACTACTACGCGAGCGCCGCGGGCCCCATCGCCCCGCGCCCGGTCCACTCCGCGCTCGACCTGTCCAAGCTCGAGGCTGCCGGCTTCCACATGCCCGACTGGGAGGAAGAGCTGGGGGAGTACATCAAGACGCTCTAGCCGCTATTAACTTTTCGAGAGTAAAAGCCGCCGTTCTTTAACGGCGGCTTTTCTTGTTGGTGGCTATCTGCGCAGTGGTGCCAATAGTATTTTGCGGAAGATCTACCTCTCGCTTGGCATGGAAGTAGGGTGGCCGGGCTGGTCGTCGTAGGCGTATTTGCTGTACACGTTGACCTCCCACTGCTTTTTTTCGACCTTTGCTACAGAATCTAGGATGAAGCCGGTCGCAAGGCTCAGGCCGCACAGGAACATAAACGAGGCGGCGAGCACAGCGGTGGGGAAGCGCGGGACGAGGCCGGTCTGGAAATATTCGACAACGATGGGCATGCCCAGGGCGAGGCCGAATACCGCGAACAGAAGCGCAACGAGGCTGAAGAACTTCAGCGGGCGGTAGTCCTTGAACAGCGTGCCGATCATCGCAACGACTTTAATGCCGTCGCTCACGGTGTTGAGTTTGGACTCGGAACCCTCGGGACGGTCGCGGTACTCGATGGGCACATCTTTGATGCGCCAGCGGTGGTCGACGGCGTGGATCGAGAGCTCGGTTTCGATCTGAAAGCCCTCGGAAAGCACTGGGAAGGTTTTAACGAACGGGCGGCTCATGGCGCGGTAGCCTGTCATGACGTCATCGAAGCTGTAGCCATAGATCCACTTGATCATGGCGCGGACCAGATTATTGCCAAAGCCGTGGAAGGCACGCTTGTTCTCCTCGGCGTAGGTGCCGTTGGAAAGGCGATCGCCTACGGTCATGTCGGCCGTACCGTTAAGGATGGGCTCGCAGAGGGCCTTGGCCGCCTCGGCGGGGTAGGTGTCGTCGCCGTCGACCATCAGGTAGCAATCGGCGTCGATATCGCGAAACATCTGGCGGCATACGTTGCCCTTTCCCTGACGGGGCTCAAAGCGGACCGTGGCGCCGTGCTCGGTGGCGATGCGTGAGGTATCGTCCGACGAGTTGTTGTCATAGACATAGACCGTCGCTTGCGGAAGCTCGCGGTGAAAGTCGTCGATGACTTTGCCGATCGTGGGCGCTTCGTTGTAGCAGGGGATGATGACGGCGATGGATTCAGAATTCACTCAATGCTCCTTATACGTTCAATCCTTGAAAGTATAGCCGTTTGGGCTTGGCATCCTAAGATGTGGGTTAGTTCTCCAGTTTTGTTGCGCGAATCGTTTGCATGGCCGTCGGGTCTATACTGTTCGTTTGTCAACGATTACGAGTAAAGGAGTTGCATCCGTGTCGGATCAGACAAAGCAACAAGAAACTCGCAGTCTGCCTGCGACGTTTGCTAAGAACGAATTTGAGAAGGACGCGTTTATCCTTCGTCAGCTGGTTACCAAGGATTTTAAGATCAAGTATCGCCGTAGCGTTCTGGGCGTCGCATGGTCGGTGCTCAACCCGCTGCTGATGATGATCGTCATGGCCATCGTGTTCTCGACGATTTTTGGCCAGGGTCGCAATGGCTCAATGACGCCCGAGATGTACCCGCTGTACTTGATCGTGGGTAACATTACCTTTGCCGTCATGTCCGAGTCTACGAACCAGGCCCTGACGTCGATCGTGGGCGCTGCCCCTCTGCTCAAGAAGGTTAAGGTGCACCGCTGGGTTTTCCCGGTGCAGAAGGTGCTCTTCTCGCTGGTCAACTTTGCCTTCTCGCTGGTCGCCGTCGCCATCGTCATGCTGTGGTTCCGCGTTATGCCTTCTTGGCACCTGATTCTGTTGCCGGTTTGCCTGCTGCTGCTTATGTGCTTCTGCATGGGCCTGGGCATGATGCTCTCTGCCCTTACGGTCTTCTTCCGCGACGTTATGCATCTGTGGAGCGTCGTCATTACGGCGTGGACTTACATTACGCCCATCTTCTGGACGACTGACTATATTGCGCAAATGCCGCATCTCGTGCGTATCTTGATGTATGCGAACCCCATGTTCAACTACCTGCAGTTTATGCGCGATATCTTCCTGTTCCAGACTACGCCCTCGCTTATGACGTTTGGTATGTGCGTCGCTTGGGCGGTTCTTGCGCTTATTATTGGCTATACCGTGTTCCATAAGTCCGAGCGCAAATTTATCCTCTACATCTAAGGAGTGCTGTGATGACTGAATCTGTTGTTGATTACAGCGAGCAGCCTCTGGCTGTCGAGGTCGACGACGTCACCATGATCTTTAACATGGCGTCCGAGTCGCTGACCAACCTCAAGGAGTACTTCATCAAGCTTGCCAAGCACGAGCTGTTCTTTGAGGAGTTTAGGGCGCTCAAGCATATCTCGTTCGATATTCATCGTGGCGAGGTCGTGGGCCTGGTCGGCACCAATGGCTCCGGCAAGTCCACGATGCTCAAGATTATCGCTGGCGTGCTTGAGCCTAGCGAAGGCAGCGTTAAGGTGCACGGTAACATCGCGCCGCTGATTGAGCTTGGTGCCGGCTTTGACCCCGAGTTGACCGCCCGCGAGAACATCTATCTGAACGGTGCCCTGCTCGGCTATACCAAGGAGTTCATCGATGCCAACTTTGACGGCATTATTGAGTTCGCTGAGCTGCAGAACTTTGTCGACATGCCGCTTAAGAATTTCTCCTCGGGCATGGTTGCGCGCATTGCCTTTGCAATCGCAACGATCACTGAGCCTGACATCCTGATCGTTGACGAGACACTTTCCGTCGGTGATGTGTTCTTCCAGCAGAAGTGCGAGGCCCGTATCCAGCACTTTATCCAGAGCGGCGACGTGACGGTTCTGTTTGTTTCGCACTCCATGGAGCAGGTTGAGCGCATCTGCCAGCGTGCCGTTTGGATTGAGAAGGGTGACCTTCGCATGGACGGCCCGGTCGATAAGGTCTGCAAGGCGTACCGTGAGCAGTTCAACTAGGTTATAATTACTTGCGCCTGACAGGCTTGCGCTTGCTTGGGCGTGCAGTTATTTGCTCCATTAGCTCAGTTGGATAGAGCAGGGGACTTCTAATCCCAAGGTCGACGGTTCGAATCCGCCATGGAGCACCATCGTTTATTAAGCCCGGGCCGCTAGGTGGTCTGGGCTTTTTCACATGCCGGTGTTCTTTATTCTTGCCGGGCATACGTTTAGGCCGAAGCCGTGGCGTGAGCTGCTGTTGTGCTGCTGATGTGGATTGGTTATACGGCGCGCCAAAGGGGGCTGGAGCCGAGCGTGAGCAAGCCTCTGCTGTTTATTGGGGCCGGTGTTGCTTGGCTTGTCCTTGCCGCGCTGAGTGGGCTTGAGCTTTTGAGCCGCCGCGTGGATGGGTTTGTGGTTGCTACAGTGTTAGCGCCGGGCGATTTTAGCCGCTAATAGTCAAACTATTTTGACCAATCCCGGTCACCGAATAATGGCCACCGT
>NZ_JBDGAV010000040.1:0-11198 GCF_040910325.1 Collinsella aerofaciens
CGGGCATCCGAATCCATCGAGTGCGCAGGCGTTTTTTGGTGCCGCGGCTACCCGCGAGTGCCGGCAGGGCGCTTGGTGTCTCGCTGGTCCTCGGCTTCGCCTGCGGGATCGCTCGACTACCAAGCGCCCTGCCGGCACCCGCGGGTAGCCGACCAAAACCGCCTGAAGGGTCACATTTATCTGATAATTGAATCCCCGGCGTTATGCCGCTCGCTGGCGTTGCCAAAACATCGGCTGCTACGTGCCTTGGGCGCTAGTGACCGTTGCCCTTACATCTGTAACGAGTTGCTTACGCATCTCCAGGGTTCTCCGTACTATCATGAATCAGATTGAATTGAGATGATGATAGGGAGCGCCTTTTTATGATTGAGCTGCTCAGGCGTTTTGGTGGTAAGTTTCGCCGGTATATGGTGATTGGCCCTGCGTGCAAGTTGATTGAAGTGATCTTTGACCTGCTGACGCCGCTGGTGATTGCCCAGATGATCGATAAAGGTATCGGTGCGCACGACGTGAGTGCCGTCGTCCGCTACGGCATGGTGCTCGCCGCCATGGCTGTAATCGGCATCTCGTTTACGCTTGTTTGCCAAAAGATGGCGGCGCTCACCTCGCAGGGCATGGGCACCGACATTCGCGGTGCGCTCTACCGGCACATCAATAAGCTGAGCTATGTCGAACTCGACCGCTTTGGCACGCCCTCGCTTATCACGCGTATCACCAACGACGTCAACCAGGTGCAGCTTGCCGTGGCGCTGGGCGTGCGTATGCTCATCCGCTGGCCCTTCTTGGCGGTGGGCTCCATGTGCGCGGCCCTTGCCATCGACCTTAAGCTCGGCGTGATCTTTTTGATCTGCACGCCCGCCATTGGCCTGGTATTTTGGGTCGTCATGGCGCGCTGCATTCCGTACTACAAGCAGCTGCAGGCAAAGCTCGACCGCATCGCGCTTATCTGCCGCGAGGGGCTTTCGGGCGCCCGCGTGGTTCGTGCCTTTGTACGCGAAGATCACGAGCGCGAGCGCTTTGCCCAAGCCGCCGATGACCAGGCCCATACCGCCATCGCGGTGGGCAAGCTCTCGTCGGTCCTTAACCCCGTCACGTTTTTGGTGATGAACCTGGGCGTGTGCGCCATCCTGTGGGTGGGCGGCATCCAGGTCAGCGTGGGCGAGCTCACGCAGGGCCAGGTCATGGCGTTCGTCAACTACATGACGCAGACCCTGACCTCCATCGTGTACGTCGCCAACCTGGTCGTGGTCTTTACCAAGGCGAGCGCCAGCGCGTCGCGTATCAACGAGGTGCTCAATTGCGTGCCGGGCATCGCTGACGAGGGCAACCAGCCGGTCGCGCTGCCCAAGCCGGGCAATGTCGCTTCAGTTCCCGCGCTGAGCTTGAGCCATGCGAGCTTCTCGTTTGGCGCTGGCGCGGCCAATGCTGTCAACGATGTGACGCTGGAACTCCCGCTGGGCAAGACGCTCGGCATTATCGGCGGTACGGGTAGCGGCAAGTCCACGCTCGTCTCGCTCATCCCGCGCCTGTACGATGCGAGCACCGGCAGCGTGAGCGTGATGGGCGTCGACGTGCGCACCTGGCCGCTCGACCAGCTGCGCCGTGTGGTCGCGACCGTTCCGCAGCGCGCATCGCTGGTGAGCGGCTCCATCCGCAGCAACCTGACCTGGCGCGATGAAGCTGCGACCGACGAGGAGCTCTGGGTGGCACTCGACATGGCGCAGGCCAGCGAGTTCGTGCGCAACAAGCCGCAGGGCTTAGACGCCCCGGTCGAGGCGGGCGGCAAGAACTTTAGCGGTGGCCAGCGTCAGCGCCTGACTATCGCGCGTGCCTTGGTTGGTTCGCCTCAGATATTGATCATGGACGATTCTGCCTCGGCGCTCGACTTTAAGACCGACGCGGCGCTTCGCCATGCCATTCGCGAGCGCAGCATGCGCGGTGCCGCCAAGGGCGGGCTGCCGCTGACCACGGTGATTGTGAGCCAGCGCGTCTCGACCGTGCGCGATGCCGACGTGATCTGCGTGCTCGACCACGGCTCGGTTGCCGGCCTGGGCACACATGACGAGCTCTATGCGACCTGTCGGCTCTATCGCGAGATTTGCCAGTCGCAGCTGCGCCGCGAGGAGCTCGAGGGCCAGCAGGGGAGCACGGCGCCCGCGTCCGCACCGATCGCCTCCGCATCCGTCTGCGCAAAGGAGGGCTGCTAAATGAATCCGTACACCTCTTCTGGTTCGGTCGCCACGATGACGGCCAACGTGTCCGGCAACGATAACCTCAACGACCTGGGTGACGGTCCGCGCCAGCCCGGCGACCCCGAGCGCTACCCCGTAGGCGCGGTAACTCGCCGCCTGCTGGGCTACGTCCGTCCGCACCGCATTTCGTTTACGGCGTCGTTTGTGAGTGCTGCCGTCTCGGTGATTCTGCAGCTCTACACGCCCATCCTCATCGGCGAGGGCATCGACCTCATCGTCGCCGCCGGGCAGGTGGACTTTGACGCACTGCTGCCGCTTGTCACTAAGCTCGCGATTGTCGTCGTAGGCGCTGCGGCCTTCCAGTGGCTGCAGGGCTATTGCGTCAACCGCCTGTCCTACGAGACGGTGCGCGACATGCGCGTGGAGGCGAGCGACAAGCTCAGCCGCATGCCGCTCAGCTTTATCGACAGCCATGCCCACGGCGACCTCATGAGCCGCGTGGTCAACGACGTCGATCAGGTGGGTGACGGCCTGCTGCAGGGTTTTACGCAGCTCTTTACCGGCGTTATCACCATCGTTGGCACGCTCGCGTTTATGCTCTCCATTAACCTGACCATGACGCTTGTGGTGGTGCTCGTCACGCCGCTTTCCATCTTTGCGGCCGGTGCCATCGCCAAACTTTCCAATAAGAGCTTTACGGCCCAGCAGCGCATCCAGGGCCAGCTCGGTGGTCATATCGAGGAGTATGTGGGTGAGCAAAAACTCGTGGACGCCTTCGCCTACGGCCCGCACGCTCAACAGCGCTTCGATGTCCTCAACGCCGAGCTCTATACGGCGGGCGAGCGCGCGCAGTTTATGGGTTCGCTCTCCAACCCCGGCACGCGCTTTATCAACAACATCATCTATGCCGTGGTTGCTGTGATCGGCTGCGTGGGCGTGATCACGGGCGTGCCCGCGGCGCTTACGGTGGGCGGCGTGCAGATCTTTCTGTCCTACGCCAACCAGTACACCAAGCCGTTCAACGAGGTTACCAACGTCATTACGCAAATCCAGACCGCGTACGCCTCGGCGCGTCGCATGTTCGCGCTGCTCGATGCACGCGAGCAGGAGCCCGATGCGCCAGACGCCGTGGAGCTTGCCGCCCCGCGTGGCGAGGTGACTTTTGAACACGTGGACTTTAGCTATGTGCCCGACCGCAAGCTGCTGCAGGATATCTGCATTGATGCCAAGCCCGGTATGCGCTATGCCCTCGTCGGTCCCACGGGCTGTGGCAAGACGACGCTCATCAACCTGCTGCTGCGCTTTTACGATATCGATGCCGGCCGCATCATGGTCGATGGTCGTTCCTCGCGTGACTATACGCGCTCGAGCCTGCGCCGTGCCTTTGGCATGGTGCTGCAGGACACATGGCTGTTCGAGGGCACGGTGGCGGACAACATCGCTTACGGTTGTCCAGGAGCCACGCGCGAGCAGGTTATCGAAGCTGCCAAGCGCGCGCACGCGCACAAGTTTATCGTGCAGCTGCCAGGCGGCTACGATACGGTCATCGGCGAGGACGGCGGCACGTTTAGCCAGGGTCAAAAGCAGCTGCTGTGCATTGCGCGCGTTATGCTCACCGATCCGGCTATCTTGCTGCTGGACGAGGCGACTTCGAGTATCGATACGCGCACCGAGCTGCAGGTGCAGGCGGCATTCGATGAGCTCATGGCCGGCCGCACAAGCTTTGTGGTGGCGCACCGCCTGTCGACGATCCGCAACGCCGACTGCATTCTGGTCATGCGCGACGGCCAGATTATCGAGCGTGGCACACACGACGAGCTGCTGGCGGCAGACGGCTTCTATGCCGAGCTCTACCGCAGCCAGTTTGCCCAGTGAACAAGCCCGTGGGGCAAATTAATCAATCGACAGACGGTGGTTTACATCTGTCACGTTAGTACTAAGATATTCATCTAATAAATTGCATTAGTGGCTTTAGTTTTGGGGGAAACGAGGCAACGTGACTATGACGTGCTCTTTGGTGGTTAACAGCAAGAGCGGTAATACCAGGATGGTTTCGGGTGCGATCAAGCGCACTCTGCAGGCTGCGGGCGTTGAGTTTGTCCATGCCGCGGCGTTGAGCGACGATGCGGATGCAAATCAGGTTGCGCTCGAGGCGCAGGGCGCCTGCGCGGCCGACACGGTGCTCGTCGGTTTTTGGTGCGACAAGGGCGCGTGCACGCCTTCGGTCGCGGCGTTGCTCTCCGCCTTGCACGGCAAGCGCGTCTTTCTGTTTGGTACCTGCGGTTTTGGCGCCAGCGAGGAGTACTTTAGGCAGATTATCGACCGCGTATCGTCTAACTTGGCCAATGATGCCGAGCTTGCGGGCTGGGCGATGTGCCAGGGCAAGATGGGCCCTGCCGTAAAGCAGCGCTACGAGGCAATGCTTGAGCAAGAACCCGAAAACGCGCGCTATAAGATGCTGCTCGACAACTGGTTTGCCGCAAAGGACCATCCCACCAAGGAGGACTTGGACAACATGGCCGCAGCCGCCAAGAAGGCCGTGCTGGGCGAGTAGCTTCGTCGTGTGTGGTGCTTCGTGCAAAACAATACAAATGTGAAAGCCTCGAAATCCTCGAGGCTTTTTTCTTGACACTCGCGGGCGCAACCGTGGCAAGCGTTTGGGGTGACATTTTCCATCACCCCGATGACGAGCCCGTCCTGGACAACACGCTCGCATGCGTTCGCTGGATGTATTCAGGGTGGGACGGGCTTTCCGGATGAAAAAAAGGCCACATAACGTGGCCTTCAACTTATATATGTTCGGCGATACACCCAAGACAAGCCACGCTCCAACAACAGGGCGTCTGTCCGGGCGGAGGTATGTAAGGTTCATCGCGAGTTCCGCACGCAAAGAAGGCCACTTAATGTGGCCTTCGTCTTGCGCAGGACTGACCGAGCAGGGAACCTTACGTTCCGCGTCGCCGGGCAGACGAACCAGTTAAGACGCGCTGCTACTTGATCTTGGTCGTACCCGGCGCCAGGTTGGGGTCGGTTTCGTTGGCCTCGGTCTGGAAGTGCTCGGTGTACACGTTCTTGCCGTCGCGGAACATCTCGTAGTACTGCATCTTGGCGTAATCCTCGCGCGCCTTGGTGGCGGCTGCGGCTTCGGCGTCGTCACCGGTGACGTTGGAGGAGAGCGCCCAGCGCAGGCTGGCGTCCTCGTAGCCCACCGAGTTGATGGCGGGCAGCGACTCGCGCAGCGTCATGTGCGCCTTCTGGTAGTCGGTCAGCGGTGCGCCGATCAGCTGCATAAGCTGCGTGGACAGGTAGTTGGTGGACAGGTCGTCGACCTCGCTTGTCTGGTCGCAGCCGGCAACGTCGTAGTTGGCCCAGATGATGTAGTCGGTCTGCCACAGACGCTCCTGGTGCGTGGCGTCGTCTTCGCCGGTAAACCACTTGTCGTTGAACTTAGACGGGAAGAACGGCTGATGGTCGCCCCAGAACACCACGACAACCTTGCGGTCGAGTTTGCTCAGGGCGTTGAGGAAGTAGCGCAGCGCCTGGTCGGACTGCTCGATGCACGAGACGTACTCATCGACATCGGATAGCGTGCCGTCCTCGACGGTCTTGGCGTCCAGGTCGGTCGTGTCGATGTTCAGGTGCATCTGCTTGTCGACCGGCAGCAGGCCCGTGTCGTAGCCCGAGTGGTTCTGCATGGTTACGTCGAAGATAAACTGCGGATCGGCGTTCTGGTCGAGCAGCTCAAGAATCTTGTCGTAGGTAGCCTGGTCGGTCACCATGCCGCGCAGGGTGTCGGCTCCCTGGAAATCGTTGATGGACAGGAACTGGTCAAAGCCAAAGTCCTTGTAGACGTTCTCACGGTTCCAGTTGGTCGCGTGGTTGGGATGCATGGCCGTGGTGGAATATCCGAGCGACTTGAACTGCTCTGCCAGGTTCCCGGTCGTCTCCATGTTGTAGATGGTGTAGGGGTACACGCCCGAGCCCAGGTTGGCCATGGAGTTGCCGGTCATAAACTCAAACTCGGTATTGGCGGTACCGCCGCCGTAGGCGCTCACATAGAGCTTGCCGCGGCTGAGGCAGTCGGACAGGTTCTTAAAGTACTGCGGACCCTCGTAGCCGGCGCGCATGTTCTGGTAGATCGACAGATCCGAGAACGTCTCGTTCATGATGGCGATGACCGTGGGCTTCTCGCTATCGAACTGCTCCTTTGCGGCGGCGCGCTCGTCGCTCTTGGCCGTGTCGGACTTGTCGTAGGCCTTGGCGTACTTTTTGAGCGTGGCCTTGGCATCGTCGACGGAGTAGTCGGCGGGTTTGGGCGGCTTGATGGACTGCGCTGCGCTAATGAAAGCGGGCAGGTAGCCCTCGCGCCAGTAGCTCTCGAGCGGGCGCCAGGTGTAGACGGTGATGCCGAGGGTGTTGTAGTAGTCGATGAGCGTGACATGCGCGGTCACGCCGCCCAGGCACAGTACGGCGACGAGCAGGTTGGTGAGCAGCATGCGCTTGGCGTTGGCGGCGCCCTTCTGACGGTGCGGTGCCACCAGGCCGGCGTACTCACACAGCAGCATGGCGATGGCGGTAAAGCCCATGGACAGCACGCAGAACAGTGAGATCGAGAAGGTGTAGCCGGTGCCGGCGACCGCGGCGGCGGTGGAGATGGCCGAAAGGTCGCCCGGCTGGATGGGCATGGATTTAAACGTGATGACGAAGAACTCGGCAATGCCCAGGACAAAGAGGGCAAAGGCCAGGACCGCGGGAGCTGCGCCGTGGCGCTGGAACAGGAAGAACAGGCCGACCATGAGCACGGTGATGATGGCCCACTCGAGCAGGATGCACAGGGGGTAGACCCAGGTAAAGTCGTGGTTGGACGAGACCTCCATGCCCAGCAGCGCAAAGACGCCGGCGAGCAGCAGGCACAGGACGGCGGCGACGAGTGGTTTGCCCACAAAGGCGCCGCGCAGGCGGGCGAGCTTGCCGGTGGGGGCGGGGGCGTCGGGCTTGGCGAACGCAAAGACGCGCGGGGCGATGCGGTCGCGTGCGATGCTGGCCCAAGCGCAGCCGGTGAGGATGGCGTTGGTCAGGATGAGCATCACAAAGGCGAGCGGCTCGTTTTGGGCGACGAGGCCAATAGCGCCCCAAATGGTCAAAAAGAGCTGGAACAGGCCGAAGGCGACGCTCCAGGCGAAGGCGCCCTTGGCAACGGTGCCCGACTGAGCGCGAATGGCCTTGGCCTCGCGCAAAACAAGGTAGACGGTCGCCGCAAGACCGACGAGCGAGATAGCGGCTGCGAACATGCTCAGACTCCTCACAAACTTAAAACCTACGAAAGCGAAGGTTTACCCGATTGTTACCAAGATATGCGCTGCAATTGGTGGCTGCGCACAACAACCAGCCATATTAACGCGCACGTGTGGCGGTGTGGCGCAATGTAGTGGCGACCTGCGCGATAATGGACGGGAATTACACGGAAACGTAAAGGCTTCTTAAAGAAATGGCGAGGGTAGGGCGATGAGCGAGCAAGTTTGCAAGGCGGACATGGGCGGCGACGGAGCTGTGGGCGTGGATACGTGTGGCTATCCGGTCGAGACGACGGGCAATGCGGTGCTGGACACGTTGGAGCACCGTTCCTCCACGCGTGCCTTCGCGCGTGATGACGACGACCGCCCCGTGGCGGTGACCGACGAGCAGCGGGCGGCGATTCTGCATGCGGCGAGCCGTGCGCCGTCGGCGGGCGCCATGATGATGTATTCCATCGTGAGCATCCGCGAGCAGGCCACGCTCGATCGCCTGGCCGACCTGTGCGACCATCAGCCTATGATTGCCAAGGCGCCCTGGGCACTTATATTTGTGGTCGACTATGCCAAGTGGATCGATCTGTTTGAGCATGTGGGCTGCTTTGAGCCCGAGTTTGTAGAGCGCACGGGCAAGTCGCCCCGTCGCGCGCCGGGTCTGGGCGACTTTGCCATCGCGGCACAGGACGCCGTGATCGCCGCGCAAAATGCCGTGGTCGCCGCCGAGGCCCTGGGCCTGGGGAGCTGCTACATCGGCGATATCGTCGAGAATGCCGAGGAAGTGGCCGAGCTGCTGGATCTGCCTGCGTATACCGTGCCGCTGTCGATGCTCATCATCGGCACGCCCCGTAAGGAACGCCCGGCAATCGCGCACCCCGTGGTAAACCTGGTACACGAGGAACGCTATCGCCGCGCCGATGCCGCGACCATGGATGCGCAGGTGGCCGAGATGGATGCGATGTTTCGCCCGCACGCCCGCGAGGTGGGGGAGCGCGTCGTGGATATCTACACCCGCAAGCACACGAGCCCCTTTATGGCCGAGATGAGCCGCTCCATGGAGTGGTGGTTCAAAAACTGGCTCGGAAAATGACGAATGTGACAAGGGGATAGTCCCTTTGTCACACTTCATATCGCCGCGGTAGCCTAAAGACTGTATAAATCTTTATCTAGCTGGGAAAACAGTGCATTAAAACATGGGCCGATTACCTATAATCCCTTCGAACATTAAAGTTGGGAGGAAACCGGCTTATGGAACAAAAGGCCAAGGAGGCAGCCTCGCACGCTGCGATTCCTGTGAGCATCTCGGCGATGCTCGTCACGCTAGGCGTGGTGTACGGCGATATCGGCACCAGCCCCATGTATGTAACCAAGGCGCTCGTTGCCGGCAACGGCGGCATCGGAAGCGTCACGGAGGAGTTCGTGCTCGGCGCGCTCTCCCTTGTCGTGTGGACGGTCACGTTGCTGACCACCATCAAGTATGTGCTCATCTCGCTGCGCGCCGATAACCATGGTGAGGGCGGCATCTTTGCCCTGTACAGCCTGGTCAGGCGCTGCGGCAAGTGGCTTATCATCCCCGCCATGCTGGGTGGCGCCGCGTTGCTCGCCGACGGCATCCTGACGCCGGCCGTTACCGTTACCACGGCCATCGAGGGCCTGCGCACTATCCCGGCGGTTCATGCCGTGCTGGGCGATGACCAGGGCCGCGTCGTCGCCATTACGCTCGCCATCATCATCGTGCTCTTCTTGGTACAGCGCATCGGTACGGCCAAGATCGGTCACGCCTTTGGCCCCATCATGACGCTGTGGTTCCTATTCCTGGGCGGCACGGGTCTGTTCTTTGTCTTACAGCACCCCGCCGTGCTGCTGTGCCTCAACCCGCTCCGCGGCATCGCCTTTTTGTTGAGCCCCAACAACCACGCGGGCATCATGATTCTGGGCAGCTGCTTCCTCGCCACCACCGGTGCCGAGGCGCTCTACTCCGACATGGGCCACGTCGGCCGCGGCAATATCTACGCTACCTGGCCGTTCGTTAAGTGCTGCCTGCTGCTGTCCTATATGGGCCAGGGCGCTTGGCTTATGAACAACGCTGCCAACCCCGAGCTCATGGGCATTGCCGATCTCAACCCGTTCTACCAGATGCTCGCCCCGGGCCTGCGCCCGTTTGCCGTCGGCCTTTCCACCGTCGCGGCCATCATTGCCTCGCAGGCGCTCATCACCGGTGCATTCTCGCTGGTGTCCGAGGCCAGCCGTCTGGACCTTATGCCGCACATGCAGGTCTTCTACCCTGCCGAGACCAAGGGCCAGCTCTACATCCCCATGGTCAACAACGTCATGCTTGTCGGCTGCGTCATCGTGGTGCTGCTGTTCCAGAACTCGGCGCATATGGAAGCCGCCTACGGCCTTGCCATTACGCTGACTATGATGTGCACCACGCTGCTGCTCTTCTTCTACCTGCACGAGGAGCGCAAGCTCAAGGTTGCTCCGTGGATCTTCGCAGCCTTCTTCCTTTTGCTCGAAGGCTTCTTCTTCGTGAGCTCGCTCACCAAGTTCTTCCACGGCGGCTATTTCACCATTCTGATGGCCGCGCTCATCATGGGCATTATGGTGTGCTGGTACAACGGTACGGCTGTTGAGCAGCGCCAGTTTACGCTGCTGCCGCTGCGCAGCTACCTGCCGCAGCTCAAGCGCCTGCGCGATGACGATCGCTACGAGCGCCTGAGCGACAACATCGTGTACCTGACCAAGGACACCCATACCGACTACATCGACCGTGATATCGTCTACTCGATTCTGGACAAGCATCCCAAGCGCGCTCGCGCCTGGTGGTTCGTGAATGTCGAGACCATGGACGAGCCGCATACCTTTGCCTATTCGGTCGAGACGTTCGGCACTGACTACGTGTTCCGCGTGCATCTGTACCTGGGCTACAAGATTAACCAGCGCGTCAATGCCTATCTGCGTCAGGTCGTTCAGGACCTGGCTGCCACCGGCGAGCTGCCGCCGCAGACGCATGACTACTCGGTCTACAAGGATCCGGGTAACATCGGTACGTTCAAGTTCGTCCTGATCCGTAAGCTTCTGGCGCCCGAAAGCGATGTGGAGCCCAGCGAGCGTACGGCCATCACGCTCAAGTACATCATCCGCCGCGCCGCCGGCACGCCTGCACGCTGGTATGGCCTGGAGAACTCCAACGTGAGCTTTGAGTACGTGCCGCTGTTCACCAAGTTCAAGGCTGTGAATAAGATGCAGCGCCTGGCCCCCAACGAGCGGCCGTAGACGTCGGCGGCTACACGGAGTTAGTTTTTGATGGATAAGCATGAGGCCGGGGAGGTAAACATGGATACAAAGGCGCTCGATGGCCGTGAGGCGGTGGTCGAAATGGTGCGTGAGGCGCGCGCCGACGCCGCCGAAGATCGGTTCTTTACGAATCGCGCCAACATGGACATGGCCGACCGCGTGATCTCGATCGTGGCGCTGGTATTTGGAGTGGTGTGCGTGTGTGCCCTGCTCGCGCACGTGCTGTTTGTCTAGCGGCTGCCGGTCGTAGAAGGCTTTACACTTAGAACCACCACGAGGGAAAACCACCACAAAGGTGCCTGTGAACTGCCTCCCATTTCTTGGACATCGGGAAATGGGAGGTTTGGAGTGGGAAGGATAAACTGGACTTTCTTTTAAGGATCCTCAAGCGTATTGCCGCTCGTATTCCACTGGAGACATG
>NZ_JBDGAV010000041.1:0-7916 GCF_040910325.1 Collinsella aerofaciens
CTTCCCCTGGCGAGTTATGTTCGTCCGTATGGGTAAGGGTCGGGTTGAGCTGACAATCCCGTGTCGGAAGGGGCTTGCACCATGCGCGCGATGACAGAGATTGAGTGGCTGGACGGCCGTGTGACGAAGGTGCCGGAGCTCGCCCGGGGCGATGCGTTCGGCGAGAGCGTCCAGGCGGAGCTCGATTTCGGGTTCGACGATGTGTTGGAGGGCCTTTGGGTCGAGGTGCGCCATCATGAGCAGGATAAGGGCGCACTACGGGCGCCCGGGATTTTACGGCGCAACTCGGCGTGCCGAGTTCGTTGCCGCTGGTAGCGTGGCCGGTTAACCCGGAAGGCGGTCACGGCCCGCCGTCATACGCGCCTCGCGTGCCGTATGACGGCGGGCAGTTTTTGCAGGCAGGGCCGTATGACGCATCAGAACCCGTCGGGCGCGGCGGACACCTTGCGCTTCCTGCCGCCGGGCGGCGACCCCTTGGGCTTTTTCGGCTTCTCCGGGATGCGCCATACCGGTGCCGGGGAGGTGTTGCGGGTCTCCCCCTCGAGCGCCCGCGCGAGCAGCGCGCCCTCGGCCTCCGGCGACGTCAGGCCCAGCAGCGGCCCCAGGAACGTCTCGGTGATGTCGCGGCTGGCGAGCGCCATCGGTCCCCCCGCGTCGATCACGAGCGCGCCATTCTCGCGCGCGCTCCAGGCCATGAGCTCCGACGGGGTGATCAGCGGGCGGCGCGCCACGGAGAACGACTTGCCGGACGAGGAGCTCTGCGTCCCCTTGGTGGAGCTCTCCCCGGTCGTCCTCACGCTGTAGTCGCCGAGGCGCTTGCTGATCTCCTCCGCCTCGCCGACGGACTCAACCGAGAGGACGACCTGGGTGCCGAGCAGCGCCAGCAGCGCGTCCGACTCGGCCCTGGAGTAGCCGCACCGCGCCTCGAGCAGATGGGTGTTCTGGAGCACGAAGACGACGTGCAGTCCGATGCTCCGGACCTCGGCGAGGTCGCCGAGGAGGCGGGGGATCTTGGGGATCCCGGACCCCTCGTCGATGGCGAGCAGGGTTTCCGCCGGCAGCCTGCCGCCGGACAGGCGCGCGGTCTCGCGCAGCGCCGACAGCGCCTGCGAGAAGATGCACGAGACGAGCGCGCCGCGGTCGCCGCGGTCCGTCGCGCTGGCGATGTAGAGGATGGTCGGCTTGCGCCCGACCGATGCGAGGTCGACCTCGCCGCCCCAGAGCATGCGGCTGACGTCGTCGTCGCAGAAGGACATGAGGTAGTTGCGCGCGGTGGAGACGAGGGCCTCCCCTCCGCCACCGTTCGACGAGGCGACGAGGAGGAACTGGCGCGCCGGGTTTCCCGCCGGCAGGTCCGCGGCGAGCTCCTCCAGCGACTTCACGGTGCTCTTCCCGTCACGGGGCTCCAGGAGCGCGAGCACGGTCGAGAGGTTCCGCGCGCCGTCGGGGATTCGATCGTCCGTAATCGCGAGCAGGCAGAGGCCGGTCAGCAGGTTGCGGCTGGCGTCCGTGAAGAACCTCTGGCCTGAGGAGAAGGCGTCGGGCACGATGGCGGACGACAGCTCGCGGAGCTCGGCCACGGCGCCGGCGGTGCCCTCGGTCCCGAGTGCCGCGATGGCGCGGTCGAGGGGGTTGAACCTCGCCGACTTGACGGGCTCGTCGAGCCGGATGGCGACGACCTCCATCCCGGTCCTCCTGGCGAGCGGCTCGGTCCATGCGCGGATCTCGGACTTCGGGTCGTGGACGATGACGGACGTCGGGATCCCGTGGGCGTTGCGGTCGATCGCCGCCGCAATTGATGGCGCCAGCGCGCGTCTGCTTTTGCCGGCTCCACTGCCCGCCCTTATGAGGCAGTGGACGGCGGGGACCATCGCGATCCCGCCGCCGATGCAGCCGGCCGCCACGAGCCCCTCCGCGGCGGCCTTCCCGTCCCAAGGAGGGCAGCGCCTCGCGACCCTGGAGGGCCTCGACTCGAGCCAGGCGTCCCCGTGCGTGCGCGTGGGCGCGCGGTCGCCGGCGAACGTCCCGTCGTGGAGCCTCGCCCATGAACGGCCCCAAGAAACGAATCCGAGCGCGAGGACGGAGGCCGCGACGAGGGCGAGCGCCGCGAGCAGCTCGCCCGCCTGGCCCGACGCCGCCGCGTCGGCGGCCGCCTCGAGGGGGCCGCGGAAGACGTAGGTGGGCTCGGGACCCGGGTCGGCCGTGGGCAGCCGCAGCAGGACGGAGAGGCCCGAGATGAGGGATAGAGTCCACCACCTGGCGTAGTCCCAGGCACCGGCGGCCGCGGCGCAGGCTATGACGGCGGCGACGCCGTGGGCCGCGAGCGTGCCGGCGAGCTCCCTTTTCATGTCGCGGTTGAAGGATTTCGGTTTCATCTCGTGATCGTCCTCTCTATCCTGTTCGCTATCTTCAGCGCGGGGACGCTCGACGGCCCGGTGCCGCCGGAGGCGAGGATCCTCAGGGTCGCGGCGATGAGCCGCAGCGCCCTCTCGCCGGCCTCGTCCCCCATGTCGCGTCCTCTGGCGTCCCGTGTGGCTTCCCTGGCGACCAGGGTCGCCATCGCGGCGGCGCGCCCGAGGGCCGGACCGGGCGACGGCGCATGCCTGAAGGCCCGGTCTGCCGTGGGACACCCCCTGAGGTCTGCCGGCTCGAGGGTCCGGCCGCGCGCGGCCTTTCGCGCGAGCTTTTCGAGGCGCGTCTTCGGGATGCAGGCCCGGGCCTCGGTGGTGAGTCCGGCTTCCCGCCGCCTCTCCGTCGCGGGGCCGGTTTGGGGCGCGGCGCGTCGTGTCGGCACCTCCTCGCGAGCCGGCGTTCTGTCTGGGACTATGACCCGCAGCGCCGCGTTCTCGCACCGGAGGCCGAGGTCGGCGGCTGCCTTGCGGACGTAGACATCCCGCGCCTCACCGGTCAGGCACTTGAGGCCGGCGCACCTCTCGACCGCTTTCCTGTGGCGCTCCAGTGCGCCGGCGAGTGCGGGGGAGTCGGACGCCGCCCGGCCGAGGGCCTCCCTCAACGCGGCGGAGGCCTCCGGGTGGAAACGCCTGAGGTGGGCGGCCTCGATCCTTCCGTTCGGCGGCAGGCCGATGTCGAGCTTTCCGCGGTCGATTCGCGCAACTGCTTCCAGGGCCGCCTTCCTCGCGAGGTCGCGCTCGATGTACGCTTCCCGCAGCAGCGGTGCCATGGCCTTCGAGGAGATCTCGAGTCTGGCCGCCTCCATCTTCCCCTTTGGCAGCAGGGAGTCCCAGTCGCCCTCGCGGTCGATCGTGAGGATGTGGACGTGGTGGCTCGTGCCGTTGATGTGCATCGCCGCGTAGAACTCCACGCGGCTCTCGGGCACGCCGGTCATCTCGGAGAAGAGCCTCGGCCACTCGGACCGCACCAGCGCCTGCCAGGCGTCCAGGCGATCGAGGCCGGCGCCTGGGGCGATGTCGTTCGGGACCGTGACGACGGTGGTGAGCACTGCGCCGCCGTTTTGGGCGATGGCGCGCCTGGCCTCCGCCACGGGGACCGGGCCGTCCGCGCCCCAGAGGCCGCCGGTCGAGCCGGTCCTGTTCGCGGCGTAGGCGGCCAGGCCGTCCACGCCGAGCCTCCTGCCGTCCGCCTCGCTGATCTCGATGACGACGCCGCGGCGGGTGCCGGCGTATGCCGCCAGGCCCGCGGCGGACGCCCTCGCTGACGCCCCCGCGCGGACGACGGAGTGGTTGACGATGACGGGCGGGCTAGCCATCGGCGCGCTCGCGCGCGTGGAGCTTCACCTCGTCGATTCGGCCGAGCCCGGCGCGGCTGAGCTCGCCGGCCTGCGCGAGGTAGTTCTTCCAGATGTCCGCGACGGGGACCTCGTCGAGCGAGGCGTAGGAGGCCTTGAGGACGTCGGCCGACATGAGGCCGGCCATGATGGCGGCGGTCATGGGCCGCGAGAGGACCGCGGCGATGCGGTCCTCGGCGGCGTCGAGCTTGCGCTCGATGTCGAGTGCGGCGACGTCCATCCGCGCGTCGACGACGCCGCGGATGAAATCTGCGACCTCGTTGCCGTAGAGGTCGAGCCCCTCCGTGGCGAGCGCCGAGCGCAGGAGCGAGCGGATCTCGTCGCTGACGTTGGAACCGTTGAGCTCTGCCCGCGTCTTGAGGGCGGTGTAGAGCTTTGATTCGAGCTTCACGCTGACGTTCTTTGTTGCTGCTGTCATTCGATCCTCTCTTCGATGCGCGGTGATCGTCGGCCCGAAAGCAGGGGCGGACCGACCGTTGTCGATCCGCCCCGCTTGAGGCCTACTCGTCTTCGAGAAGGACGTTGGGATAGCCCTCGGGCGCCTGGTCTGCCGGGAGGGGAGGATAGGCGACAAGCTTGTTCACGACTCCCAACGTATCGAGGTCCAGGATGCAGTCGATACCGCGGAGGACGCTGTCCGGGGTGTAAGAGCGATCTTCGCTGCGGGCGACCCCGACGATGACCCTGGCGAGCTCGCGGGGGTCGATGCCGGACCAGCGCCTGGCGATTTCCGCGACGATGGCGGGCGCGACGTAAGGGATATTGGGGACGGAGGAGTGGGACGCGATGACGAAGGCGCCGGGGATGCCCTCGATCTTCTCTGCGGGCTCGATAACGATGGGCTGGACGCCGAAGGTGCTCCAGCCGTCGAGCAGGCATTCGGCGTCCGAGGGGATGCGGAAGGAGTGGCCGTTGAGGGTGAGGGGCTTGTGGTTCTTATCGACACTTTTCTTGGGCATGGTTTTCCTTTCGATGTGAGATGGCCGCCGCCCGCTCGGGCGGCGGCGTACGATGGGCTAGTCGTCGATGTCTTCGACGGTGAAGATAGGCCAAGGGGCGCGATCGGCGAGTTCAATGGGGACTGCGCCGAAGACACCGAGTTCCTGAGTAATATTCTCGAGTCGAGCTGCGAAGCGTTTGACGAACGCGTCGTGCGTCGCGCCAGTGCCGTTGACGACATAGGCGCGAGCTGCGATCTTGACGAGCTCGTGGTCGGGGATGCCATAGCACTCGTCGATGGCAGCGAGACAATCCACCGCGTCGGGGGCCTCGTCGGTGGGGCTAAACGCCATGAGGGTGCGGGGAACGTTCGCAATCGCGTGCTTGAACTGCAGGATCCAGGCGCTCTGGGCGTTTTCGGTGTGCTCGAGGTTGAGGACGGGGGTGTCCTGGCCGCCATGGTAGACATAGCGCTTCTTAGCGATGTCGAAGACGAGGGCCGGATCGCTGTCCGTCTGGACTACGACAGTCTGATGCCGCATAAGTACCTCCTAGATGTTGGGATGTATAGAAAAGTTGCCAATGGCGAATGCCGCTGAAAGGCGGAGCCCTCGCCCTCGCGCCGGTCACGACCTCCTCCCCTCGCGCACTCCGGCGCTAATCAGTTCGATGAGCTTGCGCACCTGATCGGAGTTCGATCCGGCCGCCTCCAGCGCCCTGGCGATGCTCTTGCCGGTAAAGGTCGACGCGAACAATGTCGAGCGCTTGTGGCGCCGACGATCTCCGAGCAACTCGATCAGCGCGAGTGCCTCCTCGCGCATACCGCTCGCGCCAAGATCCGCGATGACGAGCACGGGCAGATCGCGATAGCGATCGACGGTGTGGGCCTTCGAGTTGGGGCCGTAAAGTTCGCCGCCGTTCCATGCCGTTGCAAGCTCACATGCCGAGATGAATACAGCGCGCTCGTGGGAGGCCATGGCGGCCGCCGTAGCCACCGCTGCCGCTTCGTCGGCATCGTCGTGCGCGTACCAGATCCATGCGCCGATAGAGAGGCGAGCAGCCTCCTTCTCTTTAGCGTTTCCGGTCTTTGCCGCGAAGATGGCCGAGGCGCGCTCGGCGATGAGCCTGGGAGTGTGCTCGGGAACGCGATGAGCGCGGTTGCCGGGCCCGCGCAACGCCCGCCACGCCTCGGGCGTGATGACGGTGCCGATGGCGCCGTAGTACTCCTTCGAGGCGGGCAGGCCGTCGTAGTCAATCATCCTATTCGCCGCCTTTGCCGCGCAGAGCGCTGAGGTAGACGTCGAGATCGCGCTCATAGATGTACGTGCGGCGACAGAGGTAGATGCCCTTGCCGGTGCGGGCAATCAGCTGGCCGGCGGTGTCGGCGGTGAGGTGAAGCTTGTCAGCGACCTCGTCGCGAGTGAGAAGCGGGCCCGTCTGGATGCCAGGCGTGTCGTTGTCGTCCATGTGTATGCCTCCTTCGGTGTATGTGTTACGGGGCGGGAGCTGCTCCGTGACTACACAATGCCGTCGGCGGGCATAAATCGAGGTATTACATCACCTATTACGGGGGTTTACCTGCGATGATGCTTATCGATAAATTGATAAATAAGATTGAATTGCTGTTGACCGATGCCAAGGGCGGTGAATCGGACTCAAAGGTTATCGATGTTGTGGAGGAGGGGGAGCCGTCTTTGCCGCCTGAAGATGAACGTCGATATTGGCCGATCATGCCGCTTGATCCCGCGACCGGTCAGGTTCAGGTCGGCTATAAGACGAAGGACGGGCTTGAATTTCACGAGAACGGTCGTCTCGTTCCGGACGTAGCGGGCGAGAGTGCAGGCGACCACATGAACTTCACTTATCGCGAAGAATCAATCGGTATGCCGAACAGGCCGTCAAGCGTTGAAACAGACGCACCGGGGGCGGACAAGGACCTTGCTTTCGGCCTGATTCGCTCCGTGGCCCTTGACGGTCTTCTGGAAGGCGTTCTGCCGTCTTGTAAATTGGAAGATTACGGAAGCGTTGATGCGATGCTGCTCGCCCTGTCAGAAGTGCCGGCACCGGCTTGTCGCGTCGACGACGCGCCGCATCCCGGTGACAAGGCCTCCGGCGTCGACCCTCGGGAGAGGTTCGCTGCCGCGGCGCGCGTAACCGGTCCTTTGTTTGGCTTTGTGGGGAGAGTCGGCCCCTATGAAATCGACGAACCGCTTGACGCCTGGCTTTCGGTCGCCGGGGCAATGAAGATCTCTTCCCTGGCTTCATCGGTCGAGATGGGTTCGCCGTCTTCGCTGGGGGTTTTGGATCCCTATTGGCGCGTGTATTGCTTCGGCAACGTTGAGGCAAATAAAACCGCGTACGTGGTTCTCACCAACCTGCAAATCCCTAGCGATCATGAGTTTAGGGATAGCTTCGTGGGCGGGCTTGAGCGCGGTGGCAAGTGGGCGGTGATCAATGAAAGGATTGAGCCCGGGACTGCCATGGTCGAGCGTTCGTTTGTCAGGTGGTGCAAGAACGATACATTGTCCTTTATGGAGACAGTTGGAGAAGCTGACTTTCCAGGTCCGTCTTTTGTTGCAAGGGTGCCTGGTGATACTCTCAGGGGGCTCGACGAGTCTTCCGAGCGCGTTCTCAAGACCGAGGAATCCCTTGCCTCGCATCTGGTGCAGGATATGACGGAGTGGTTCTCGCGCTGCGCGGGTTATGGGTGGAGGAGAATCCTCGAGCCCAAGCGGCAGACTCCGACGCAGATGGCTAATGGCGTCATCGATTATGGCCGCGGCTCTTCTTTCGACCTTTGCGTTCCCGATGCTGCTACGCGCCTTTGGGTCGCGCTTGCAAAGAGTTATTCGGTTGATGTCGTCAAAATATGCGAGCACTGCGGCCGGCCGTTCGCCGACACCGCAAACGGCAAATCGCGATGCTGTTCAGAGGAATGCACGAGAGCGAAGAACGCCAGGAACAGTAGGAAGAGGGCGAACGCGAGGCGAAGCGCATCGAAAGCGAAGAGCTGATTTAATTTGAAAGCAAGTTGCCGATCGTGTTGGCGGCTGCCTGGTCCTTGGCGGCAATTGCGTGTGCATAGGTGTCTAGCGTGAGCTTGACGGTGCTGTGCCCGAGGCGGCTGCTGACGGTTTTGATGTCGACGTTCTCTCCGATCAGCAACGTCGCCTGCGTGTGCCTGAGCATATGCGGGGTCAGGCCGGAGTAC
>NZ_JBDGAV010000041.1:8066-9453 GCF_040910325.1 Collinsella aerofaciens
CCTCTTTCCTTTTTCGTCATCTTTAGTTTTTGCCCTCGTGTTTCTTTGGGGATCGACTAATGTGTGCACAATCGGGGTGCTGGAAGCCTGTTCGAGGTCGACTTCGGCGAGAAGCGTGCGCTGAAGCTCGCGCCAGGCGGCGAGCCTCTCGAGTGCAAGCGGGCTCAAAGAGACGGACCTTTTCCCCGTTGAGCTCTTTGGGTCTCTGACCAGCTTGTCGGCGGCATACTGTCCGTCGATGCGGACATAGCCGTCGCCAAAATGGACGTCGCCCCATCTGAGCCCGAGCATCTCTCCGCGGCGCATGCCGGTATCGAGCAACAAGAGGGTGCCTATTCTGTGAGAGTCCATCTCCTGTGAAAGGAGGAGGGAGAGAAGCCTCCGGGCTTCATCGAGGGAAAGAGCCTGCCTCTCTTTTCCTTTGGGCCGCGGGATGACGGTGCCGGCGCAGGGGTTCTTGACAATCAGGTCGTCAAGCATGGCGGCCTTCATAATCTGATTCAGTTTTACACTGATTTTATGCAGCTCAGATTCGGAGAATCTTCCACTTTTGCGGGCTTCAGCATAGCCGGCGTTTATTATGTGGGGCCTCAGGTCTTTTACGGGATAATTGCCGAAAAGCTCCTGTATTTCCTTAACTTCAAGCTCTTCGCGGTCAAGGGCAAGCGGGCTGATGGTCTCGGCGTCCACGCGATCTTTGTGGAACTCTTTGGTGTACTGATAAACGGTCTTATCGGGGTCTTTGATGGTGAGTCCGCTATTGAGCTCAGCCTTATATGCTTCGAGCTCGGCTCTCAATTCCGACTTGTTCTTTGCGTAGACCTTTCGGCGAGGTGAGTACCTATATTTGCCGGTAATGGGGTCTTTGCCCATGTTGTGCCTGATATAGTACACGTTTTTCTGCGTCTTGCTTTTAAGGGCGCTGCCCTTACCAACGACAAGAGGCCTGCTCATGCGCCGATCCTTTGGTCAAATGAATACGAATGTGACTCCATGGCTGCGTGGCATACGCTCGGAGCAGCACGCCCGTGCGGCCCGTGAAGCGGGCGCTTCGGGTGCGCTGCTCCGAGCGTATGCCACGCAGTGGCGAAAGTCAAGATTTCAGTGGTCGAATTTTGGTCGAAATCGAACAGAACCGCTATTTGGTGTTTTTGAAAGAAATGTATATCTACCTGCCTATATAGCGGTGTCAAACAGTCTCAAAGAGTGTCAACAAGTTTAGAAACTACGGGCTCATAACCCGGAGGTCGTAGGTTCAAATCCTGCCCCCGCGACCAAGAACTTGCAGCTCGTCGGCCTAGCCGGCGAGCTTTTTTGTTCAAGACTTTAGTCTGCTGGGCGCGCAGCGGCCAGCTTCAACCCACCCGCTATGCGGGTGGAGACAAAC
>NZ_JBDGAV010000042.1:0-4100 GCF_040910325.1 Collinsella aerofaciens
TCACCATTGTCGGCCTAATCCGCGGTCTTTCATGCAGCAGGGGCTCTCAATGTTTTTATGTCCTGCTCATATCGTCTCTGCCGGCAGTGGGGGACAGTCCTTGCAGCTTTTTGCGAAGAGTGTCCCCAACGACTAGTCGTTTAAGAACGTCCCCAATGACTAGTCGTTTAAGAACGTCCCCAATGACTAGGCGAGGGCGGCCATGATGGTGCGGGCGACGCCGTCGTGGTCGTTGTCGAACTCGGTGATGGCGTCGGCGGCGTCGCGGTCCTCGGGCTCGGCGTTGATCATGGCCATGCCGTGTCCCGCTGCCTGCAGCATGGGGATGTCGTTGATGTTGTCGCCGAACGCCCAGGCGTCGGCGAGACGCTCGCCCAGGTGCTCGCACAGCCACGTGAGGGCCGTCCCCTTGGTGGTGCCCTCGCCCATGACCTCGATATTCATGGCGTAAGAACGCGTGATCTCAATGCCTCCGAGCGTGTCGAGCGCCGCCGCGATGGCGTCGCGATCGGCCGGGTCGTGCCAGTACATGGCGATGCGTTCGAGCGTCTCGACCTCATCGATCTTGCTGTCGATATCCATGTCGATCGGTGTTCGTGTGCGCTTGAGCGAAGCCGCGATGTGGGGGTCGCCGCCGCAGAACTCATCCAGACGCCCGTATAGCGAACGGGGGAGGAAGCACTGTCCATCCGCGAAGATATCGAAGGTCACATCGTGGCCGGCTGCAATGCTATGGACGCGGTGGGCGATGGCGCGGTCGAGCGGTCGGCTCAAAATGCGCGTGGCGCGCGAGGCATCGGTGGGCACAACGTCGTCGAGCTGCCAGACGCTGGCACCGTTGGCGCAGACCGCGTAGTGTACGGCGGGGTGGGCGAGGATGGGCTCAAAGATGCCCGACAGAGGACGCCCCGTGCAGGGCACAAACTCAATCCCACGTCGAGCGAGATCGTCGAGCATTGCCCAGGTGGCGTCGCTCATCTGCTTATCACTCGTCAGCAGCGTTCCATCCATATCGGAAAACACAATCATTCGCTGCAATCCTTTCTACTGGCATAAAAAGCGTGGCCGAGGGCGGTGATGCCCTGGCCACGCTTGGGTTCTATAACGGTCTGTGTCCTAACGATCGGCGAGCGGCTTGTACTCCAGCGGCTCGATAACCGGGCGATACGCGGGACGGATGATGCGGTGCGCGCAGAAGAGCTCTTCCATGCGGTGCGCAGACCAGCCGGCCATGCGGGCGACGGCGAACAGCGGCGTAAAGAGCGTCTCGGGCACGCCGAGCATCTTGTAGATAAAGCCCGTGTACAGGTCGATGTTGGCGCAGATGGGCTTGGTCATGCCGTGGTCGCGCATCACCTGCGGTGCCAGGCGCTCGATGCGCTCGATGAGTGCGAACTCTTCGCCCAAGTCCTTCTTGGCTGCCAGTGAGCGCGCGTAACGGCGGCAGACCTCGGCGCGCGGGTCGCTGAGCGTATAGACGGCGTGGCCCATGCCGTAGATGAGGCCCGTGCCGTCGAAGGCCTGCTTGTCGAGGATCTTGCCCAGGTAGGCCGCGACCTCGTCCTCGTCTTCCCAATTGGAGACATGCGCACGGATGTCCTCGTGCATGGACACGACCTTGGCGTTGGCGCCGCCGTGGCGCGGGCCCTTGAGCGAGCCGATGGCCGCGGCGTAGGCGGAATACGGGTCGGTAGCCGAGGAGGACAGCACGCGGCAGGCAAACGTGGAGTTGTTGCCGCCGCCATGCTCGGCATGCAGCATGAGCATCACGTCGAGCAGCATGGCTTCGTCGCGGGTGAATGCCATGCCGCCGCGGAGCACCTGCAGGATGGTCTCAGCGGTGGAGAGGCCGGGTGTGGGGTGCGGTACATGAACCTCGGAGCCGCGGCGTTTGGCGACCGAGGCCATATGCGCGAAGGCGGCGATGCGGGGGAGACGGGCGAGCATGGAGATGGCGACGTCGATTTCGTGCTCGGGTGTTATGGCGTCGGGCTCGGCGTCGAAGGCGTAGAGCAGCAGCACGGCGCGCTGAAGCACATTCATGATGCTCGACGACACCGTGGTCATGGGGAACTCGCGGACGTACTCGTCGCTCAGGTGCCTAAAAGCGCCCAGACGTTCGCAAAAACCGTCAAGCTCTTCCTTGGTGGGCAGAGAGCCCGTGATGAGCAGGTAGGCGACCTCTTCGTAGCCATAGCGATCCTCGGCCTGGGCGTTGTTGACCAAGTCCTCGATGCTGTAGCCACGAAGCGTGAGTTTGCCCTGATCGGGCACGACCTTTCCGTCGACCTTGTTGTAGCCATGCACATCCGAGATACGGGTGAGACCCGCGACCACGCCCGAGCCGTCGGCATTGCGCAGGCCGCGCTTGACGTTGTGCTCTACGAACAGGTCCTCGTCGTACGGGGCGGTCGGCAGGCCGTGGTAGAGGTTTTCGCTTTCGGGCGAAATCTGACGGCTCGCCTCGTAATCCAGAACCAGGCGGCTCAGGTGATCGTCGAAGCGGTAGTAGATTTTCTTGGCGTCGTAGGCCATGCGCGCTCCTCTCCGGTCCGCTTTGGGGCCGCGCGCTTGGACGATATGACGTCAAGCTGCCCCGAGCGGCTTGTTCGCTACAGGCGGTACATAAAGTTAAAAACGTCCTCGCGCTGAATGGACACGTTGACGCCCGAAAGCTCGCCTGCCTCGGCCAGGGCCTTCTGCAGCTCGGCGAAGTCGAGCTTGGACTCGGCGGTGTCGGCCAGCATGGTCATGGTGAAGATGTCCTCGATAATGGACTGCGTAATGTCGCGGATGTCGACGTTGGCCTCGCCCAGAACACGGGTGACGCCGGCGACGATACCGGGGCGGTTCTTGCCAAGGACGGTGATGACGATACGGGAGGACGAGATCTCGGCCATGGGAAACCCTTTCGCGTGATTGCGGCGCGCGCGGGGCGCTCCGCTACGGTACAGTGTTCATCATTGTACCTGTCTGGCGCAAAAAAGGCGCGCTCGCTGCGGCGTTACATGCCTGCAACATGAGCGTAAGGGGGAAGGCCGTACGGGGAAGAGCCGTCTGGCGCGTGTCCGGCTCGTGTTGGGTTGATTTCCGATCTCAGCCGAACACATTGAGCGGACAGGCCGTTCCCGCAGTCAGCCGAACGCCTCCGACGGCTGATTCCGAACTGGAAGCGGAGGGCATCCCCGCCCTTCGGTAGGGGATACCGCTCCGCGGCGCATGCCGCGGGCGGCGCCCCTATCGGACCACCGTGACCTCAGTTGGGATGGGCCCAGCACTGCCGCGTACTCGGTGAGCTAGAGCCAACTGTTCGTCTTCACGTCGCGTATGGCGATATTTCGGTCGTCCGGCTCGGTGATGCCGTAGCCGAACGCCTGGAGCGTCTCGATGGACTCCTGGATCCTCTGTTGGAACATGGGACCCGGATCGACCCTCGGCCCGAGGTGCCCGCGCCAAAGGCACGGCGTGGCGCGCAGCATGTTATGGATTTTGGAGATGGGCTCGATGTCGGCGTAGACGTTGAGCGTCGCCATGGCGTCCTTGTGGCCGAGGATCGATTGGAGCGCCTTGATATCGCCGCCTTGGCGGATCCACTGCGTTGCGAACGTGTGGCGAAGGCCGTGGAACGTGATCAGCTCGTCGTTGGTGCCCATGAGGCCGTTGGTCTCCGAGAACGTCTTGAACGCCCTGCGGATATAGCTTGTCGTCGCGAAGGTCGCGCCCGGCTCCGACAGGATGTAGCAGTCCCCGATCTCGACCGCCCCGGTAAGGCCGCGCAAGCGCAGCTTTCCGCAGTCGATCTCGTGGGTCTCCTTCAGGAAGGGGAGTAGGCCGACCGGGTCGATGGGGATACCCCTGGCGTCATGGGTCTTGGTGTCCTTGATGAACGAACCCATTCCCTTCGCGTACGCCACCGAGTGTCTGATCGAGATCAGGCCCGTCTCGAAATCCACATCGCACCACCGAAGGCCGCAGACCTCGCCGATTCGCATCCCCGTGTGCAGGGCGAGTACGACCGCCCTCTAATCCTCGGCGGACCAATCGAGTCCGAACTCCTTTCGGGCATCCTCTTCGCTCATGACTTCGAGAAGGTCTCCGGG
>NZ_JBDGAV010000042.1:4250-8234 GCF_040910325.1 Collinsella aerofaciens
GCCATGATCTTGTCGAGGCGAACAATTACGGGCATGGCGTTTCCTTACGCAATCTCGTCGGAGTCGAGGTACAGCTCTCGGGCGTACAAGAAGAGCTGGGAAAGCATGAACAGGACGATGCCGAGAACCAGAGAGGTCCAATCGAATGATGAAGCGATCTCTTGGGCGCCGACGGCCCCCTCGCCGCCAAACATCGAAACGGAGGTTTTGAGTGAGCTGGCGTAGAGGCTGGTGGCAGCTTGAACAACGAAGAGAATGCCGAGCACCTTCAAGCATGTCGCAGACCCTTTCTTGAAGGGGTCTCCGCTCTTGATCGTCCACACGAGAACGGCGCTGAGGATGGTCGTAGCGATACCGATGACGGCAGGGACCAATGTCGAGATCGCAAGGGCTGGATACGCGGGGGAGTCTGCAATTACAGGGTTGTCGAGCACTTCGATTGCTGGCTTTAAGGAGAACGCCACTTGTGCGATGGCGGTGGCGCAAAGGGTCGCAGAGGCTATCGCACATGCGATGCGGAAGGAATGAAGCCGGGGAGTGCGATTGTCGGAACTCATAATAACCTCCGAAGAATTTAAAGAACTCAGGTTACTTTTTAACAGTTTATGTTAAATTGACTTTGCCGGCAAGTAATAAGGGCCGAGCATTTTGTTCGGCCCCTCTGTTCCGACTGGATGAGGTTAAGGTTGGCGATGAATATGCTCAAAATCTCGAAGGCGATCTTTAGGTCGCTTCTCTCCTCCAGGTCGCTCTGTGTTGTCGTTGTTGCGTTGATGGTTCTTTGTGCTCTGCCCGTCTTCAGGAGCGCGGCTGGCATCGACGGACGGGTCGAATACCTCGAGTCGGGAATAACCCGTGTTGAGCAGGAATTGTCAGCATCCTATGCGGATGCGCTTGTGAATGCGGGGGAGGACGGTGTCTATACCTCTTCATCAAGCATGCCCGCGCTTCTGTACCCTCTTGCCGCGGGACGTCTTATCTTGGCACCGCTCTCTCCCCTACTTCCGTTTCTGCAGATATCGGATGGAGAGTACACCTATTATGACGGATCGAAGGAGTACTTGCTATGGGTCGCAACGGCCGTTGCCGTCTCGTTCCTTGCCGCGCGTCTTAACAAACGTGAAAAGCTCATCATCCAGGCACCGATGGGCGAGCTGGGTAGACTTGTTGCATCGAGCGTATGGGCGAGTGTTTTTGCAATGCTTGCCGTCCTCGCCATCAATCTTCCAGGGATAATCGCCGCGCTTGTGAAGAATGGCCCGGGCTCGCCGTTCTATCCGATAGGCTACATTCAATATGCGACTCCGGTTATCAAACCGGCTTGGCTGGTGTTCGCGTAGACGGCCATCTTGCAATTCTTGGTGGCAGCGTTCATCTCGCTTGTCGTTCACCTTGCCGTGAAGATTGCCAATAACCCTACGCTTGGAATCGTGTTCGTATGTGCCCTGATGGGGGTGACGATGGTTCCCGGGTATTACGGAAGATCCATCGCTTTACGTGAGTTCGCTCTGTTGAATCCCCTTACGTATGCGAACACTGAGTTGACCGTCGGCGCCTATAGCCCGTACCCGACAACGCAGATAGTGAATCTGCCTGGACTTTGCTTCGAGCGTGGCGCGATTGCCCTCGTATGCGCAATCGGGATCGAGGTGCTGGCAATTAGCCTGCTTTGCGTTGCTGGAAAGAGCGGCTGCGCGTGCCCGATATCCCCGATTTGTCTTGAGAGAGGTTCCTTCACTGCATCGAGAACGGCAACTCGTTCGAGCGCTTGTGCCTCCGCCGTTGCATACGTAAGAACGATGGGGAAACTGCTCCTGCGTTCTCCTACCCTCGCCGTATGCGCGATTGCAATGTCGACGACGATGCTGGCCCCGGCTCTGGTCGAGATGTTTCCTGACGCTGATAACGTTTCCGCTGTTCGGTATAGGGATGGGGAGCTCCGTTCAATAGATCGGTATCTAGAGCAGAACGCTGCGAATATGGACGTCGAGGGCAAAGCGGCCCTGGAAGACATGCGGGATGCTCTTTCGGGTTTCGTGTACGCGCCTATGCCTGCGGAGGGGTTTCGAAGCCTTGCGACGTACGAGCGCGCTCGAGGTGAGCTGGGCGCGGCAGATGCGACTCTCCTGCAATCGATCGGAATCGAGCCGGAGACTCCTTCTCGTGCGGAGGCGCGCGCCCTTCTGCTTGAGTCGATCGCGAGCTTGCCGGACCCCAAGGTTTACGAGTTAAGTACGAAGATGCCCCCATTAATCCTCCTTTCGTATCTCCAGGCAGCGCTTCCCTCCTTATTTTTGCTGTTGCCCGTGGTTGTCACATCGCTCGCGTGCACCCACCTGCAGTGTCGTTCCCTTCTGGTTCTCCAGATCCCCGCAACAGCGCATGTGCGTTTTCTGACGGCTGTTGCGCTGGCTCTCCTGCTTGGCTTGGTGCTGCTTTTGGTGTCGATGGTTCCCGCTGTCGTTGTGTCCGTGATTAAGAACGGTGCGGGTGGATCGGAGTATCCCGTCGCTCTCATTCGGGCGGGAGCTTCGACAACGTCCACGGTGGGGGAGGCGGTGTTGTGCAGTATTCCGTTGCTGGTCATGGCATACGGCGTGATTTCCGTCGTCGCTGCGTTGACAGCGGCGATTAGCCGCAACCCCGTTGTCACCGGAATGGTTTGCGCGGTTCTCTTGGTGTTGGGTTCGTTGAGCGCTCATGTTGAAAGCGTGGGCATGGGCGTCGCGCTGCTGGCTCCATTCGCCTCGTTTGATTCCGCTTCCCAGGTGGGGACGATTGGGTTCCTTGGGCGAGGGACGAACGCGATGCCTTTTGGAGAGGTCGTCGGCGCATCGGGCGCTCTGCTGGTGGTCTTGGGCGCCGTATCTCCGTTGATGGTGCGCCTGAGTGTTCCAAAGATCGAAAGGGGATGATCTCGATGATTGACCTTCAAACGCTGACGATCTCTTATGGAAAGAAGGTGCTCGTAGATTCGGTGAACGCTGAGTTTGCCCCGGGTACGGTCTACGGTCTCGTCGCTCCGAACGGGCATGGAAAGACGACGTTGCTGCGTGCGATGGCAGGTTTGCCGGGTCCTCGCGTGGACGGGAGCATCGTTCTGGATGAGGTGCAGGGTACGGGTGCGAGAGAGGTCCGTTCTATGATCTTCTATGCACCTGGTGAGGGGACGCTGCTGTATCCCGGATTGCGTGCGGAAGATCACCTCAAGATGGTTTGCGATATGTGGCCGCATGCTCGCGATATCGAAGAGATAGTGGAACAAACGCAGATAGGCGAGTTCGCGAAGATGAGGATCCGCACTCTGAGCCAGGGCATGAAGCAGCAGCTTACCCTGGCGATTGCGTATGCGACGGGTGCGCGGTACCTTCTATTAGATGAGCCCATGAACGCGCTCGACCCCAGCAGGGTGGGCTTGCATTCAGAGATCCTCAGGAAGCTGGCCGATTCTGGTACGTGCATCATCATGTCATCCCACATCTTGGATTCGGTCGATAGGCTGTGCGATGAGATTCTGTTTTTGAAGGATGGGAGGCTCATTAGAAGCATTCCGCAAGATGATGCTGCGCCGAAGTCTCCTGGATCCCATTTCGCAAAGCCTGCCGGACGCGCCGAGGGTGCGCTAAGCACGTATCGGCGACTCTACGAAAAAGGCGGGTAGAAATGCAAGTTAAAAATCTATGTGGTCAATGTGATGCCGTTGAACCCGCGTATCGATACCGCTCAGCCATTCGCCTCGCCCCCGCCGCGCGCATCTTCATTCAATCTGTTACTTTTAATCTAACGATTCTTTGAGGAATGCAGGTGCTTCTGAATGTACTGTCGACTTCTTCTCAAACTAATCCTAAGAGACAAGGCCGTATGGATTTCCACGCTCGTTCTTGCTGCAGCCTTTTCCGTCCCCATTGCGTTCAATTCACCCATCTACGGCCCCTTCTTTATGAAGCAGGGCATGCAGGGCTTTGTCGACGCATTCAATACGCG
>NZ_JBDGAV010000043.1:0-7486 GCF_040910325.1 Collinsella aerofaciens
CCCTTGATCATGCCCGCGGCACACAGCACCGCAAGAATCGGCTGGATTACGCCCGAAATAGTATCGATAAGGGCACTAACAACGTTTCCTTTCTTGACGGGCTCACCATCAAGATTAACCTCGCCCAGCCCCTCGACACCAGAAGCGGCAACCGCGGCATCGTAAACATCCTCAATCACATTGATGCCGACAACAACCTGATACTGGCCATTCGCGTTGATTACTTGAATGACGCCTTTATGAGATTCAATTGCCTTAGTATCGGCCTTCGCATCGTCTCGCAGCTTGAAACGTAGACGCGTCATGCAGTGCGAGATGCTCAGGATGTTTTCCTTACCGCCGACGAGGCCAACTACGTCCTCGCCAAGCTTGCGATTTGCAAGCTCTTTGCTTTCGCTCATGGTTTTCCTCCCATGCGACCTGTCCAAGGTCGGCCGCCCGCCATCATTCGCTAAATTGATTTCCGATACTAGTGAAGTTCTGGCCAGAACTCCTTATTCGCCTCAATGAGATCGTCAAGGATCTTCTTTGCAACGGAGGCAGAGGGGACCGTCTTCGAAAGCGTCAGCGCCTGCCAAAGCTCCTGATAGGAATGGTCGACCCAAGCAGACACTGCAAGCTTTTCGACCGAGACCTGTTCCTCCATAAGTCCTTTCTGGAATTGCGGAATCTCACCTTGGCAAATTTTCTCGTAGCCGTCGCTGCCGACAATGCAGGGGATCTCGACCATAGCCGTTGGGTCAAAATTGGACACAGCCCCGTCGTTGGGAACAATCAGCGAGAAACGTTCACGGGTGTTCTCTGCCAAAGCGCGAGCGAGATCGACAATGTACTCAGCGTGGGTATCTGGCTTAAGGCCGAAACCCTCAGACGTGCCCTTTTCGATAATCTGACGAGCGGTGCCAAAGACGCGTTTCTCGCGACCCTCACGGACCTCGTCGGTGCGGGTGTGGTTGGGGTCGGTGTGCTCAACCACATAGTCCTGGAAGAGATAGTACTTGAGGTAGGTGTTCGGGATGGTATTCGGATCGAGCGCGTAAACATCCTTAGCCTTACGGAACGTCTGGTCCCAAGACGCATCGACGAATTCAAGGCCGGAATCCTCGCCAGCATAACCGTTTTTAGCCATTTGGGCCTTGATAGTGGGCATAAGGTCATTGCCTGCACGGTCGTGAATCTTTGTCCACCAGCCAAAGTGGTTGAGGCCGTAGTAGCCGACGACGAGGTCGTTGTGGTCCTTGAGACCACACATCTGAGCCATGATATCCATCAGTGCTATTGGCATGTCGCAAATGTTGATGATCTTTGAATCCGGGCGAAGGCGGCGTGTCGCCTCGGCAACGATCGCCGCGGGGTTGGAGTAGTTGAGCATCCATGCGTTGGGACTGTATTTCTCCATGTAGTCAAGGATCTCGAGTACGCCGCCAATGGAGCGCAAGCCATAAGCAATGCCACCAGGACCACAGGTCTCTTGGCCAAGAACGCCATAGCGCAGGGGGATCTTCTCGTCCTTATCGCGCATAGCGTACTTGCCAACGCGAATCTGGGCAAGTACAAAGTCGATGCCTGTGAAGGCCTCCTCAGGGTCGGTCGTATAGCTGAAGGTTACCTCTGGAGCATTCTCCCTGATGTAGATGGCACATGCCTTGGCAATTGTCCCCTGACGCTCGGCATCGTTGTCATAGAGCGTAATCCTATTGATGGGGAACACATCACGCTTCGCGAGAAGTGTCAAAACAACGCCCGGCGTATAAGTGCTCCCGCCTCCCGCGATAGTAACCGCATAGCTCTGTTTTGCCATTGCAAATCCTCCTGTCTAGACATGTACTTGACGACTTGAATTATAGCCACATGATTTGTTATCTGTCTAGACATGTTAAGCACACGGGTGAACGGTTGATTTATGGCGGTAAGCGGTACTTTAAGCGTCTTCACTTCCTATAATTGGTAGAAACAGACTATCGCGCCGATTTGACGCATTCCGCACCACCTCTATAAGGAGAGCATTTTGGCAAGGATCCTGTACAGTGATATTTACCGCAGCCTTCGAGAGCGGATTGTCGAAGGCAAGCATCCCGTGGGATCGCTCCTTCCTTCCGAACAAAATCTGTCCAAAGAGTTCTCCTGTTCTCGAATGACGGTGCGCAAGGCCATCTCACTTCTCGCAAATGAAGGTCTAGTTCAGTCCATTAAAGGCAAGGGAGTCCTCGTAATCGAGACCTCACTTGCAGGCACCAGCAAAGAGGGCGCATTCACCGTAAGCGACCTTTCTTCGTTCAGCGAATCGGCACACGCGATCGGAGCAATTCCAACGTCAAAAATCGTCTATTTCGAGCACGTAAGCACCAATAAGTGTCTAGCTCAATTGACGGGATTTCCCGAAGGAGAAGACCTTACGCATTTGAAGCTCGTCCGCATGCTCGACGATAAACCTGTCGCTGTCGACCGCCACTACTTCCTAACTTCCTCCGTCCCCGGCCTAAACGAGCAGAATGCCACCCTGTCGCTCTTCCATTACATCGAGGATGAGCTAGGGCTCACCATTGCCGTGAGCAAACGAACGATAACACTCGCCCAGCCCGACACTGAGGACTGCCGGTTGCTTGACATCGATCCTTCTACGTATCTGGCGGTCGTAACCAGCCAGACATTCGACTCAACCGGAACTCAATTTGAGTATGTCGATGCGCGTTATATTCCGAGCATCTTCCATTTTCACGACACGGCAACGCGCACACCCCTACCCTAACAAACGACACGAACGGACGCCGCCCTAGTGAATTTGTTCAATCAGAACCACCCTTAAAAAGGGTGGTTTGCTCTTAGGGTATAACCCACGGGCCCCGGGCTCGCGTCTAAAGGCGCGGGCCCGGACTTCGTCCAGGCCTAGTGCATCTTGACCCGTGGCGCGCCGGTCGAACCGGCGGGATCACCCCCTCTTGAAGGGGTCCTCGTACTCCTTCACGCTCAGCTTGTCCAGCGCGATGTCGTGGGACTCCTGCTCCCTGATGTACTTGGCGATCGTCGCCTCGTTCAGGCCGACGGTGGACACGTAGTAGCCCTCCGCCCAGAACTTCCTGTTGCCGAACTTGTACTTGAGGTTGGCGTGCCTGTCGAATATCATCAGCGAGCTCTTCCCCTTCAGGTAGCCCATGACGCTCGCGACGCTGTACTTCGGCGGGATCGCCAGCAGCACGTGCACGTGGTCGGGCATCAGGTGCCCCTCGATTATCTCGATCCCCTTGTACTCGCACAGCTTCCTGAGGATCTCCCCTATGTCGCTCCTGATTTGGTTGTAGATCACTTTGCGCCTATACTTCGGCGTGAACACGATGTGGTACTTGCACATCCACTTCGTGTGGGAAAGGCTGTAGGCCTTCTGGGCCATGGCGACCACCCCTTCGACTCGAATTCTTGACGGCCTGAACAATCGTCAATATCGGTCGGAGGGGCGGCTTTGTAAAGCCGTTCGTCTCCACCCGCGTAGCGGGTGGTTTAAAGCTGGCCGCTGCGCGGCCAGCAGACTAAAGTCTTGAACAAAAAAGCCGGGGCCCGCGTAATGCGGACCCCGGCTTTCAACCGTGACGGTATGCTGTCCCAGTCCTACACGTAGAACAGGATGTCGTCGTAGGTCGGGACCGGCCAGTAGTCGGCGGCCACGATCTCCTCCATGGCATCCACGGCGGCACGCAGCGCATCCATAGCGGGAACGACCTCGTGCGCGTACACGTTGGCCTGCTCCTGGCCATCGAGGGCCTCAGCCTTCTGATGCACGGCGTCAAGCGCCTTGATGGAGTCGTTGATGGTGGTGATGCCGTTGCAGAGCTTGTTGAGCGTGTTCTGCTCGCACTGCATGGCGGCCTCAGCACCGGCAGCACGAATAGTCTCAAGGCCCTTAGCGACCTTGGTGGCATAGGCGGTAATGACCGGGCGATAGGTACGACGCGCCTCGCGAACCATCGTGGTGGCCTCGATGTTCATGAGCTTGTTGTACTTCTCGAGCTTGCAGTCGTAGCGGCACTGGGCCTCGGCCTTGGTCAGGACACCCGTCTCCTCAAAGAGCGCGATGGCCTTATCGGAAACAAAGGCGGGCAGGGCGTCGGCCGTGGTCTTGTTGTTGGCAAGGCCGCGCTTCTTGGCCTCGACGGGCCACTCATCGGAGTAGCCGTCACCGGAGAACAGGATGCGCTGGTGGTCGGTCAGGACCTTCTTGCAGTACTCGAGCGCGGCGTCCTGGAACTCATCCTCGGGCGTACCCTCAAGCGCGTCGGCGAAGGACTTGAGCGACTTGGCCACGGCGGCATCGAGCACCAGGTTGGAGTCGGAGACGTTCTGCTCGGAGCCGCAGGCACGGAACTCGAACTTGTTGCCGGTGAAGGCGAACGGGGAGGTGCGATTGCGGTCGGTGTTGTCCTGCATCAGCTTGGGCAGGGTATCGGCGCCCAGGTCGAGCACGCCGCGCGTGGCATGGACGGAAGCCTTGCCATCGATGATCTTCTCGACGACCTCGGTAAGCTGGTCGCCCAGGAAGATGGACATAATCGCCGGAGGGGCCTCGTTGGCGCCCAGACGATGGTCGTTGCCGGCCGAGGCAACGGAGGCACGCAGGAGCTCCTGATAGTTATCGACGGCCTCGATCACCGCGGTGAGGAAGACGATGAACTGCAGGTTGTCGAGCGGGGTGTCACCTGGATCGAGCAGATTCTCGGACTCGGTGCCGAGCGACCAGTTGTTGTGCTTGCCCGAACCGTTGATGCCCTCGAAGGGCTTCTCGTGCAGCAGGCAGACCAAGTCGTGGCGGGAGGCGATGAGCTTCATCTTCTCCATCATGACCAGGTTCTGGTCGATGGCCTCGTTGACCTCGCCGTAGACGGGGGCGAGCTCATGCTGGCAGGGTGCGACCTCGTTGTGCTTGGTCTTGGCGGGAATGCCAAGCGCCCACAGTTCATCGTCCAGGTCCTTCATATAGGCCGAGACGGTGGGGCGGATAGCGCCAAAGTAGTGCTCCTCGAGCTCCTGGCCCTTGCATGGAGCAGCACCAAAGAGGGTGCGGCCGGTAATGACCAGGTCCTTGCGCTTGCGGTAGGCGTCCTTCTTGATCAGGAAGTACTCCTGCTCGTCGCCCACGGAAGGAACGACCTTCTTGGGGGTCTTGCCAAACAGCGCCAAAACGCGCTTAGACTCACGCGAGAGCGCGGTCATGGAGCGCAGCAGCGGGGTCTTCTTGTCCAGGGCCTCGCCCGTGTAGGAGCAGAAAGCCGTGGGGATGCACAGGACGTCGTCCTTGATAAAGGCGGGGCTAGTGGGATCCCAAGCGGTGTAGCCACGGGCCTCGAAGGTGGCGCGCAGGCCGCCGTTGGGGAAGCTCGAGGCATCGGGCTCGCCCTGGATGAGGTTCTTGCCCGTAAACTTGGTAATGGCGGTGCCGTCGTGGTTGGGCTCCAGGAAGCTGTCGTGCTTCTCGGAAGTAATGCCCGAAAGCGGCTGGAACCAGTGCGCGTAGTGCGTCGCGCCCTTGGAGATGGCCCAGACCTTCATGGCATGGGCAACGGCGTTGGCCACATCCAGGTCGAGCGGCTCACCGCCCTCGAGGGTTGCAGCAAGGCGCTTCCAAATGTCCTTGGGGAGGTAGTCCTTCATGACTTCCTCAGAGAACACCATGGTCCCGAAGCGGTCAGTAAGATCGGCCATACGGAACTCCCTTCGTATCGGCACCGCGTGAGAAGCGGTGTTGATTACTAACGAACGAGTCATAGCTTAGACTCGCCGTGTTTCCGCGACATTACCGTTATGTTGCTGTCGCGAAACCAATCAATGAGGTTACCCTATCGAGGCGGCGTTGCCACCCTCAACAGCCAATCAACTGTATAAATAGCAGACCTCTCCCCATGGTTTAAGGGTAGTCAATTTGGGATGGAGCTCTATTAACTGGTATTTTGCATCAGATACCAGTCTTTATAGTCCGTGCCTAGATTAGCCGCTCTGTTATAGGAAATGCCGATAGCAAGGCATCTTTGATTGGTATCCCCGAATAACGAGTGAAACTCCACCGTGACACAGTGGTGCTGTAGAATCCTTACAACACATCACACTATTACGTATCTAGAGGAGCACGATATGCGCGTCGATGAGGTTTTTAAGCAGGCAGCATCCCAGGGCACCGCACCCGTTTCGTTTGAGATGTTCCCGCCCAAGGGCGAGCTGACCCTCGACACGGCTCGCGAAGTGGCAGGCAATCTGTGCAAGCTTTCGCCGAGCTTTGTCTCGGTCACCTGCTCGGCCGGCGGCTCGGGCAACGGTGCCGCCACCGCCCCCATCGCGCATATGATTACGAGCGAATTCGATACACCCTCGGTGGCACACCTTACCTGCGTGGGCCGCTCGCACGCCGATATCGCCGCCAAGATCGACGAGTATCGCACCGCCGGCGTGGAAAACATCCTGGCCCTGCGTGGCGATCTCCCTGCCGGCGCAACCGAGGACGACAAGCCCGCCTCCGACTACGCCTACGCCCGCGACCTCATCCCCGAGCTCGTCGACGCCGGCTTTTGCGTGGGCGCCGCAGCCTACCCCGAGGGCCACATTGCCTGTGAGGATCTCAACCTCTCGGTCGAACACCTCAAGCAAAAACAGGACGCCAGCGCGAGCTTCTTTGTGACACAGCTCTTCTTTGATAACGAGTGCTTCTACCGTTTTCGCGAGCTTGCCGACAAGGCCGGTATCACCGTGCCCATTACCGCGGGCATCATGCCGTTTATGGGCAAGTCGCAGATCAGCCGCATGGTCTTTATGTGCGGCGCGTCGCTGCCCTCCCCCGTCATCAAGATTCTCGCCAAGTACGAGAACGACCCCGAGAGCCTGCAGGCAGCCGGTGTAGATTATGCCGCCCGCCAGCTTTGCGACCTCAAGGAGCACGGCGCCGACGGCCTGCACCTGTACACTATGAACCGTCCTGCGATCGCCGCGACCATTATGGAGCGCCTGGGGTAATGGAAAAACCGCACATCGATACAACCGCTGTCGAAGTGCCGGCCGACCTTGCGTCGCCGGCGCTTTACCGTGTCGATGCTGCGCACCATCCCCGTGTCGACCGTGCCGAGATGCTGCGGTATCTGGGTTACGGCGGCCAGCAGATCGAGCCCGAACTGTCACGACGTATTGAGCTTGTGGTCGAGCGTCTGGAACTTGACATTGAGCCCCGTGGCGTGCGCCGCGTGTTTGCCGTCGATGCCACGGGCGTGGACGAACAAAGTGAGCCTTGCATTCGCTTGGTCGGCACCAACGTTGAGCTGCGAGGTCGCGATATCTATCGACATCTCAAAGACGCTCGCTTTGCCGCACTCATGGCTTGCACCCTCGGCATGGACGCCGAGCGTCGTCTGCGCACCACGGGAGCCCAGCAGCCCCTCGAGGGAGCCGTGCTCGACGCCGCGTGCTCCGCTTACGTGGAAGCCGCCGTTGAGCAAATGGACCAACATGTCAAGAC
>NZ_JBDGAV010000044.1:0-7386 GCF_040910325.1 Collinsella aerofaciens
CCCGTACCCGTTCTGGCTGGATTAATGGATGGAAACGGATGTTCTATCGGGACACACATTTTGTCCTATAAGCCCCAAAATAAACCTGTCCCTTTTTGGCAGGTTGGTCGTAGTTATTACGTGGCGGTCGAGGTCGACCGTATGGGGCGCGCCTTGTTTGGCTAAAGTACAATTATCTGTGTTTAACTCGCCCGCAGCTGCACGGCGTGGGCGATGGCCAAAAAGGAAAACCACATGGGATTCATGTCAAAGCTGCTGTCCTTTGGATCCGATAAGGACCTTAAGCGCTACTACAAGATCGTCGACCAGATCAACGGTCTTGAGCCCCAGTTTGAGAAGATGACCGAGGAGGAACTCCGCGGCCAGACCGATAAGTTCCGCGAGCGTTACGCCAACGGCGAGTCGCTCGACGACATGCTCCCCGAGGCCTTTGCCACCGTGCGTGAGGCTTCCAAGCGCACCATGGGTATGCGCCACTTTGACGTGCAGCTCATTGGCGCCATGGCGCTGCACGAGGGCCACATCGCCGAGATGAAGACCGGCGAAGGTAAGACCCTCGTCTCCACGTTGGCCGGCTATCTCAACGCTATTGCCGGCAAGGGCGTGCACGTCGTTACTGTCAACGATTACCTTGCCAAGCGCGACTCCGAGTGGATGGGCCGCATCTATAAGTACCTGGGCATGACCGTCGGTCTGCTCCAGAACAACATGCCGCTCGAGCTCAAGCGCCCGGCCTACCAGGCCGACGTCACCTACGGCACCAACTCCGAGTTCGGCTTTGATTACCTGCGCGACAACATGGTTACCCGTCCCGAGCAGCGCGTGCAGCGCGGTCACAACTACGCCATCGTCGACGAGGTTGACTCCATCCTGATCGATGAGGCCCGCACCCCGCTGATCATCTCGGGCGCTGGCACCAAGTCCGCCAGTACCTACAAGGACTTCGCGCGTGCCGTGCGTGGCCTTGAGCGCGGCGAGGACGTGTCGCACGACATGCTCACCGCCACCGAGGACGTCGAGCCCACGGGCGACTATGTCATGGACGAGGCCAAGCACACCATTGCCGCTACCGAGCGCGGCCTTAAGAAGATCGAGCGCCGCCTGGGTATCGATGACATCTATGCCGATCTCTCCGGCCAGCTTGTCAACCACCTGCAGCAGGCGCTGAAGGCCCAGTACATGTTCCACCGCGACAAGCAGTACGTGGTCACCAACGGCGAGGTCAAGATCGTCGACGAGTTCACCGGCCGCATTATGGAAGGCCGCCGTTACTCCGAGGGCCTGCACCAGGCCATCGAGGCCAAAGAGGGCGTGCTCGTGCGCGAGGAGAATCAGACGCTGGCCACCATCACCCTGCAGAACTACTTCCGTCTGTATGACAAGCTCTCCGGCATGACCGGCACGGCACTTACCGAGGATGCCGAGTTCCGCGAGATCTACAAGCTGCCCGTCGAGGTCATCCCCTCCAACAAGCCCGTGCAGCGCGTGGACCACGAGGACCTGGTGTACCGCACCATTCAGGCCAAGTACAACGCCGTTGCCGACGACGTCGAGCGTCGTCACGCCAAGGGACAGCCGGTCCTGGTGGGCACCGTCTCCATCGAAAGCTCCGAGAAGCTGTCCGCCGCCCTTACCAAGCGCGGCATCGCGCACGAGGTCCTCAACGCCAAGCATCACGAGCGCGAGGCTCATATCGTTGCCCAGGCCGGACGCTACGGCGCCGTGACCATCGCTACTAACATGGCCGGTCGTGGTACCGACATCCTGCTGGGCGGCAACCCCGACGAGCTGGTGCGCGAGCGCCTTGAGTACGAGGGCCTGACCATGGAGGACGTGACGCCCGAGCAGCTCGAGCAGTTTAACGCCGAAGCCAAGGAGACCTGCAAGGCCGAGCGCGAGCGCGTGCTTGCCGCCGGCGGCCTGACCGTTATCGGCACCGAGCGCCACGAGTCCCGCCGTATCGACAACCAGCTGCGCGGCCGCTCCGGCCGTCAGGGCGATCCGGGCGAGACCCAGTTCTACCTGTCGCTCGAGGACGACCTCATGCGCCTGTTCGGCGGCGACAAGATGGACCGCGTCTCCAAGATGATGGTCACGGCCGACATGGGCGACGACATGCCCATCCAGCACAAGATCATCTCCAAGGCCGTCGAGAGCGCCCAGCACAAGGTCGAGAGCATCAACTTCTCCATGCGTAAGAGCGTCCTTGAGTACGACGACGTCATGAACAAGCAGCGCCAGGTCATCTACGCCGAGCGCAATAAGATTCTGGACGGCAAGGACCTGACTGACCACATCACCGAGGTCATGCACGATACCGTGTACCGCTGCGTGCAGGAGTTCTGCACCAAGGACAGTCACGATGGCGAGCGCGACCTGGAGGGCCTGCGCAAGTGGGTTGTGGAGCTCACCGGCCACATCGATACGCCGAAGTTCCCCGACGAGGATTATGAGGCCCTGGCTGCCGATGTCCTGGCTTACGTAGAGAAGTGCTACAACATGAAGGCCGAGCGCTTGGGCGAGGACCTGATGCGCGAGCTCAACACCCAGGTTATGCTGCGCGTCATCGATACCCGCTGGATGAACTACCTGCAGGAGATGGACTACCTCAAGACCGGCATCGGCCTGCGCGGCTTTGGCCAGCGCGACCCGCTGGTCGAGTACAAGACCGAGGCCTACGGCGCGTTCCAGATGCTCGTCGACACCATGTACGAGGATTACCTGCGCACGGTTCTGCGCATCGAGATCAAGGCTGCCCCGCGTGCCGTGGAGCACAAGGAGGAGCCCGCGCTCGAGGGTGCGCGCTTCTCCGGTCCCGCCGAGGTCGATGGCGACAACGGCGACTCGGTGCTGCGCAAGCAGGCGCAGGTGCAGGCCCGCACGGCTGTCCAAGGCGGACCGGCTGCCGTCAACAACGGTGGCAAGGTGACCACCTATCGCAAGTCCGAGAGCGACGATCCGTACGTCAACGTGGGCCGCAACGACCCGTGCCCCTGCGGTAGCGGCAAGAAGTTTAAGTACTGCCACGGCAGGAATCGTTAATGGCTGAGGCTTTAGAGGTAACGCCCGCCGAGCTGGACGCGTTTGCGGACCGGCTCGGCGAGGTCGAGTCGTATCTCCATTTGGACGAAAAGCGCACGCGCGTGACTGAGCTCGAGGCTAAAAGCGTGGCCCCCGGCTTTTGGGATGATGCCGACGCTGCCCGTGCCACCATGGAGGAGATCGCGCGCACCAAGGAAGATATCGCTGCCGTGGACACCGCGCGCGGCGAGCTTTCCGATGCCCGCGCCGCGCTGGAGCTTGCCGAGGAGATGGGGGATGACCCCGACGCCGCTGCATTGCGCGAGGAAGCTGCCGCTACGGCAGAGCGCCTTGCCCGTGCCATCGACGAGCTTGAGCTTTCGAGCTGGTTTACCGGTGAGTTCGATCACGGCGATGCCATCGTGACCATCAAGCCCGGACAGGGTGGTCTGGAGGCCCAGGACTGGACCTTCATGCTCTTTAAGATGTACATGAAGTACTGCCAGCGTCGCGGCTGGAAGGTCACCATCAACGACTGTCCCGCGGCCGAGGTCATCGGCATCGACCGCGCTACCTTTACCGTCGAGGGCAAGGACGCATTTGGCATGCTGCGCGCCGAGGCCGGCGTCCACCGCTTGGTTCGCATTAGCCCCACCGACGACAAGAAGCGCCGCCAGACCACGTTTGCCGGCGTCGAGGTCATCCCCGTGCTACCCGATGATATCGACATCGAGATCAGTCCCGATGACATCCGCGTGGACGTGTACCACGCGAGCGGCCCGGGCGGTCAGGGCGTCAACACCACCGACTCCGCCGTGCGCGTGACGCATTTTCCCAGCGGCATTGTGGTCACCTGCCAAAACGAGCGCAGCCAGATTCAGAACAAGGCCGCGTGCATGCAGATCCTCAAGGCTCGCCTGTACGAGATTGAGCTCGAGAAGCGCGCCGAGGCGCTCGATGAGATCCGCGGACCCAAGACCACGATTGGTTTTGGCAACCAGATTCGCAGCTACGTGCTCTACCCGTACCAGATGGTCAAGGACTTACGCACGGGCGTGGAGACCAGCAATGTCGAGGCCGTCCTTGACGATGGCGACCTGGACCCGTTTGTTATTGGCTACCATCGCTGGGCTACCGGCAACGCCGATGCAGAAGGCTCGGAGGTCTAAAACATCGGGTGGCTTCAAGCCGATGTCAAGCCCAACGGTTGGACGGGTTTGTATCCAGAATAAACCCTGCGCAGGGGTGGTTTTTGTCCGGCGAATCGGTAGAATCGAATACAAGAAGAAGTTCAAAGCGCATCCGTTTGGGTGCGCTTTTTTGAGGGAGGCAGCATGGCATATCGTCTGGACATCAAGCGCATTCTTTCGATGAACTTCTTTCACGACCTGCCCCAGATCATGTTGGGGTGTGCCTTGGCCGCCATCGCGACCGACTTGTTTTTGATTCCCAACGGTCTTGCCGCCGGTGGCGTTACGGGCCTTGCCACCATTATCCAGGCGGTCGGCGCGGCGCGCGGCCTATCGCTTCCCGTTGGTATTCAGACGATCGTGATGAACGCCTTGCTGTTGTTGGTCGTTATGCGCGAGGGCGGCATGTTCTACGTGGTGCAGACCGCGACGGGCTTTGTGCTGCTGGGCTTCTTTACCGATCTGTTCGCCCCGTTTGTAGCACCTCTGGCGGATGCGGACCTGATGCTCCCTGCCATGTGGGGCGGCATTATTACGGGCATCGGTTACGGCATGGTGTTGCGCGCCGGCGCCAACACCGGCGGCTCGGACACGATTGGCCAAATCATCTCGCGTAACACCTCGCTGCCGGTGGGCTCGACCGTCATGGCGATCGATGTTGCCGTATGCGCGCTATCGGCTCCGGTCTTTTCAATCGAAAACGCACTGTATGCAGGCCTTTCGATGGTCATTAGCGGCTACGTGATCGATGCCGTGGTCGATGGTGGCAACAAACGCCGTATGGTACTCATCATCTCGGACAAGTTCCCTGATATCGCTGCCGATATCATGTATGGCCTGGGTCGTGGTTGTACCAAGTTTAAGGCGACTGGCATGTATTCGGGTGCCGAGAAGCCAGTGATTATGGTCATCGTGAGCCGTCGAGAGCTCAATACCCTCAAGACGATCGTGCGCGAGCGCGATCCTCATGCCATCGTGACGGTTGCCGACGTTACGGAAGCCTTCGGCGAGGGATTCAAGGACATTAGCGCGTAGGGTCGATCGCGTTCCATCCAAAAGACGTTCACATTGATAAACCGTTTCATCAGCGGTTCTGCCTGCTAAATTGTTCAAATAATGATAAAAACTCTGGTAAAGCCATCAGTTTCCAGCATAATGAATGACGTACGTGCATTGCGGCTGTGTTGGGATTACCTTTCCGTGCCGTGCGCATTTTGTCTAATGAGGATGAAAGGAAGGCACAATGAGCGACGAAGAGCTCAAAAAGGTTGCCAACGAGGTAAGGAAGGGCATCGTCACCGGCGTGCACGCTGCCAAGTCCGGCCATCCGGGCGGTTCGCTCGGCGCTGCCGACATCATGACCTATCTGTACTTTGAGGAAATGAACGTCGACCCGGCCGATCCCCGCAAGGCCGATCGCGACCGTTTTGTGCTCTCCAAGGGCCATTGCGCTCCGGGCCTGTACGCCGTGCTCGCCGAGCGTGGGTTCTTCCCCAAGGAGGATCTCGAGACGCTGCGCCATATCGGCAGCCACCTGCAAGGTCATCCCAACATGAACGACACCCCGGGCGTCGATATGTCCACCGGCTCGCTCGGGCAGGGCATCTCCGCCGCCGTGGGCATGGCGGTTGCCGCCAAGCACTGGGGCGATACTTACCGCACGTACGCCCTGCTGGGTGATGGCGAGAGCGAGGAGGGCCAGGTCTGGGAGGCAGCCATGTTTGCCGGCAACCATCAGCTCGATAACCTCTGCGTGATCGTCGACCACAACGGCCTGCAGATCGACGGCCCCGTCGAGGAGGTCAACGACCCCATGCCGCTCGCCGACAAGTTCCGCGCCTTTAAGTTCCACGTGGTGGAGCTTGCCGACGGCAACGATTTCGATCAGATCCGCGCCGCCTTTGCCGAGGCCCGCGCCACCAAGGGTCAGCCGACCGCCATCATCGCCGAGACCATGAAGGGCAAGGGCGTTTCCTTTATGGAGAACCAGGTTGGTTGGCACGGCAAGGCCCCCAACGATGAACAGTTTGAGCAGGCCATGGCAGAGCTCACGGCCGCCGGAGAGGAGCTCTAGGATGGCAGACGTCAAAAAAATCGCCACGCGCGTAAGCTACGGCGAGGCCCTCGTCGAGCTCGCCAACGAGCACGATGACTTTGTGGTCCTCGACGCCGACCTGGCCGCCGCCACGCAGACCGGCAAGTTCAAGGCCGCCTGCCCCGATCGTTTCTTCGATGTGGGCATTGCCGAGAGCAACCTGATGGGCGTCGCCGCCGGTATCGCGACCACCGGCCGCGTTGCCTTCGCGAGCACCTTTGCCATGTTTGCCGCCGGCCGCGCCTTTGAGCAGGTCCGTAACTCCATCGGCTACCCGCATCTCAACGTTAAGATCGGTGCCACGCATGCCGGTATCTCGGTGGGCGAGGATGGCGCCACGCACCAGTGCTGCGAGGATATTGCCCTCATGCGCGTCATCCCCGGCATGACTGTGATCGTTCCTGCCGACGACGTCGAGGCCCGCGCCGTAACGCGCGCCGCCTACGAGTGCGACGGTCCGGTGTACATGCGCTTCGCTCGTTTGGCCTCGCCGGTTATCAACGACCCCGAGACCTACAACTTCGAGTTGGGTAAGGGCATTGTCATGCGCGAGGGCGCCGACGTCACCATCATCGCCTGCGGCCTGATGGTCGGCGAGGCTCTCGAGGCCGCCGAGCAGCTCGCTGCCGAGGGCATCGACGCCGAGGTCATCAACATGCACACCATCAAGCCCATCGATGCCGACCTGATCGTCAAGAGCGCCACCAAGACCGGCCACGTCGTGACCGTCGAGGAGCATTCTGTAATCGGTGGCCTGGGCAGCGCCGTTGCCGACGTCCTGTGCGAGCAGTGCCCGACGCCCCTCAAGAAGATCGGCGTCAACGACACCTTTGGCGAGTCCGGCCCGGGTGCCGAGCTCTTGCACAAGTATGGCCTGGACGCCGCCAACATCGTGGCGACCACCAAGGAGTTCTTGGCATAAGGCAAGGCGGATCTCAAGGACTGCTTCGCCAGAACTATGGAAACCCGGCAGGGGCGCTCTCTTGGAGAGCGCCCCTGTTTCAGTTCAAGACTTTAGTCTGCTGGGCGCGCAGCGGCCAGCTTCAACCCACCCGCTATGCGGGTGGAGACAAACGGCTT
>NZ_JBDGAV010000045.1:0-7221 GCF_040910325.1 Collinsella aerofaciens
CTTGCGCATTCAGCGAAATGCAGGGTATGGACGGCCGGTCCGGGTCCAGCCCCGTAATCCGGCATAGTTTTGAAATGATACTAATTCACTAGCAGGAAAACTAGGTCGTTCTAGCGCCTTGTCGCCGGCTAATTTCCGAGTTCCAACCAGTTGCACAGAACATTTGCTCGCAGTCGCGTCTCGGCGCGCTTCATTGCCTCGGATTTGGCTTTATATCGAATCCCCAAACGACTGCAGACGCTTTTGACTATGGCGTCTAGCTGTTTTTTGTCGTTAAGCATATCGTGGGTTACCAGGAACACATCGAAACCCATGCTCTGGAGCGCAGTCATGCGCTCCGCATCTTGGTCAAGTACCGCGCCTGACCCATGGATGACCTCACCTTGGATTTCGATAATTGCTGCCTTCATTAGGATTGGGTTTACAATCACGATGTCACCGTAGCAAACCTTTTGACCTGCGATGCTTTGGGCTTCCTCGGATAGAGGGGTTAAATCGTTGAGGTATACGTATCTGAATCCTGAACCACCTAGACTTCGAGAACGACTTAGAAGCAGGACCCCCGCGACCTCGAGTGGAGATGCAGCAATGCCGATAACCTGCTGAGCGGCATCATAAAACTGCTTTCCCCACATTTGACTTTTGACCTTTTCGGCGAATCGATGCAAGTCGCTCAGTTCGATGAGTGGCTTTCTCATCCAAAGCGAAGTACCTTTGAGTTTCGTAACCTCTCTTCCATCCTCGTGATTGTTCGTTTGGCCTTCATTTGCTGGGACCTTTACGGTTGTGCGGGCATAAACTCGTTTCCAAGGAATCTCGTCTTCGCCTTCTCCAAGTTCGAACAGATTCTGCGTGCTGGAATTGCGATTCTCCTTTAACGCGATTTTTAACTGCATTTCGACAGCGGGGGTCGGCTCGAAAACAGAAAACCAGCCGCAAAGTTCGTACATAGCCAGTACGAGATCTATTTGGGACACAAAGCGTGTCATAGTAAATAACGTGTTAAGCGGATTGGTGACGCTAAAGCCTAAATGAGTGTCGGTTGTTGTGCCGGTATCCGAAGCCCCTTCCCAGCGAATAGTGGAGCGCAATCCCGAGTGGTGATTACAACAACCTGGCGAAGCAACAGCGATAATCGGGGTCTTGAGGATATCGGTTACGAAAGGGGCTTGGGCTAGGGCTCGCCAGCCGTCTTCTGGGCTTGGCAGTCGCGGGTAGAGGTTGCGCGCTTGGGGCGGGCAGCGCCAGTAGCGGAATGCGGTGTTTGCGCAGACGATCTCGTCCATATGGCCTCCCCTGGTTTCGACCGTAGGCCGTGCGGATTGCGGGCATGGCCGATTATCTACGTGGCCGTCATGCGGGTAAGTACGGGAAACTGACCAAACGCTGACCAAATAATGGACGGGATGTGTTGAAAGGTTGTAACGAGGCGAGAACGTGCTGGTACGAGCTGTGAGCCAGTGGTCTCTGTCTCCACATTTGCGCGCGGATCACATGGGGAATTCAATGAAAATCCGCATGCGTTTTATACAAAACATGCAATGGCGTCAGCAAAAAGGGTGCGAAAAAAATGACGCCTTATACGACTACGATTCGTTTTGGAGTCAGCCTTGGTGTCAAAAAGAAAAAGGCCAGAGGCTTAACACCTCTGACCTGTGCTTTAGATGGTGGGCGATACAAGATTCGAACTTGTGACCCCATCCGTGTGAAGGATATGCTCTACCCCTGAGCCAATCGCCCGTCGCCTTTCGGCAAAAGAGATACTAACATAGCCACGCGCGGTTTACCAAGAACTTTTTACCCTCGATTTTAAATTCGTGGGAGCAAACCGTGCAACCGCAATCAGGGTACGCGATAAACCACCAGTTCAACAGCCCTTTATCGCTTGATCCACGAAGTCTCAGGGCGGCAGATGAGTCGCGCGTTGTTGTAGGCCATGTCGAGCGTGAGGCAGGTGCGCGCGGCGTAGAAACCGTCCTCGCGTTGGATGGTCAGCGCCAGCTCGGGCTTGTCGCCGGTCAGGCACAGCGGTAGGAGTAGCTGGATCCGGCCGCCGTAGAACTGCGGCACCGCGAGCGTATAGTTGGCTGCGGCGCGGCGGGCGGCCTCGACGACGGCGCTCTCAAAAGCGCGCGCAGCAGCAGCGAGTTGTCCTCCCCCATCAGGCTGGCGGGGATGCGCGTAAGGTTCTCCTCGTCGCCCAGAATGTGGTCGATGTTGGAGCGGATGGGCAGTCGGTAGTCAAAGACCAGCTCGGAGGGGTCCTCGGCAAAGCGCACGCGGCACGGCAGGTACTCAAACGAGACCAGCATGGGGTCGCTCTCCTTAAAGAAGCCCTTCAAAAACCAGCGCTGGCGCGCGTCGGGCTTGGTGTTGGGCTCAAACAGGCCGTAGATGGTCTCGTAGCGACGCGTGTACAGGCCGGTATTGAACAGGCAGCGGTCATTGTCGAACACCAGCGGCAGGTTGGACGGCCCGGTTTGGTCCAAGTCACGCTCGGTCAGGAACACCGCGCGGCTAAACGAAAACGACAGGTAGTTTTTGAGGATGCGGTTGCCGGGACCCCAGTCCTCGGGGTCGGCGAGGTCGACCAGGCGGTCGTAGCAGGGCTCGGGGCAAAACGCGAAGTCGTACACATTACTGCACAGGGTGCTAGGGAGTTCCATGTGGTGTCCAATCAATTCATTAACCGGCGTGCGGATGCTTAGATTCTATACGAGCGACAGATCGTCCGTGCCCGCAACGAATCCGCAGCGCAGCTCTTCGGCTAGCTCGCTGTTCGTGCGGCGACTGGAAACGAGGTCCTGGATCCAGGCGTAGTACTGGTTGTCTTTTGGTTCGGGGCTGTCAGACAGCACGACCGGAGTGCCTGCGAACCTTAAGACGGACAACGCAAAGACAAGGCTGGTGCGTTTGTTGCCGTCCTCAAAGATGTGGTCCTTGACCATGTGATCGGCCACATAAGTGACCTGGTCAAAGATGTCTGCGAAGCGATCGGCCGGCGATTGGCCGAATATCGTACAGAATGCACCTGCAAGCACGGACTCGACGCGTCCAAGCTCAAGCGCGGCACGGTCGCCCGTGGCGTCGGTTGTATAGCAGCGCCCGACCGTCATCAGCGTGCTGTGCAGGCGCATCACGGCCGCGGCCATATCTTCGAGCGAACCGGCATCATCGAGCACGAGCGGGGCGAACGGATGAGCGCTCCGCTGCATAGCCGCCATCATGAGTTCTCCAAGAGCCTGAGCGCGTTGGGCATGTTCGAAATGGTCAGCCGAATAGCTTCGTCGATTGACGTGGCGCCGCCGAGCAAAATCGGTGATGCTGAATTTGCCACGTGCGCAGTTGAATGATCTTCTTGAGCAACGCAATCAGCACCGTCATCTTGTTGAACATAGCTCCAAGGCATGTCTGACTCCTCTATAGCTTTACAGACGAAATAGCCTGCGAGTCGTACTCCAGAGCAATCGGTTGCCATACGAGGTCTTCGATGGTGCAGTTTAGGGTGTCTGCAAGCGCCAATGCCGAGGAAACCGAGGCACGGCGTAGGTCGAGCTGGTTCTGCTCGTAGAGTTGTATGGCGCGAAGCTTAACCCCCGATTGGGCGGCGAGCTGTTTTTGCGTTAGTCCGGCAGCCTTTCGTGCCGCCTTGAGGCCCTTTTTGTCTGCCTGGGCGTTGTTCCATTTTTCGATGACAATCTGGGCGAATTTATCTTCGGAGGCCTCGTGGAGCGGATGGTACGAGCCGATGATCCAATCGAGCGGAGCGACTTCGAGTAGCTTATTAAAGCCCAAGCTGCTCATCCATTGCGTATAGGCCATAACCCACCCCGCCCAATACTGAGGCGAACGGTCGAACGGATAGGTCTCCCTACATTTGACGGGGGTCAGTCCCGCATGGGCGATAATATCGCGCGCGAGCTCGTCGCCCGCCATGCCGCAGACGACGCGAGGCATACCGCGCTCAAACTGTTTCATCTCAAGAGCGTTCGACAGGATCGCCGTCAACTCGGCTGGAGTCAGCCCTTGGTCACAGAGAGCAAAATCGACCGCCTCGCCCAGCGTTCTCATTGCATCCTCGAGATACATCTCACTGTAGGCGTGGGTCATCGCCCGTCATCCCCTCTCGAATGATATCGACGATACGTATTCCCTCAAACGGGTTTTCGGCAAGGAGCTCCCGATACTGCGCCCTTGCCGCTTCATCTCGTTCCTTGGCCAATGGACCATACAGAGCTTGCTGCGCACGTTCAAATCCAGCAAAACGAATGCTCTTAAACGCACGCTCGCTTTTGAGCACAATCTGCTCCCCCAGGTTACCGAGCCTCATAGATCGTCCAAGCTGATCGACGGTGATCGTATTGTTTACAAAAGCTCTGGCATAGCTAAAGTACGAGTCGTCCGCACGCCACCCCCTTATTACGTCGCAAGTGCTCGTCTGAGGTAGAAAGTGATCATGGAGATATTCGCACGCCCCCGCGGCAATGGCGGTATCTTTGCGAAAAGAACGATGCTCAACGAGCAACGCTATCCAATGCAGGACGCAATATTGCGGCGATAGCAAGTCGAGAACTTTGAGATCGGCTATATCGAGTTCATAGCGATTCGCAAAGCCATCGGCATCGCGCGAGCATGCCCATTCCCTTGCAAGGTCGAGGCTCTCTGTGCAATAGAATCCCTGTCCATAGTCGTTATGGATTTTCCCCAGGCCAAGTTGGGGAGTCTCAATGATTTTCTGAGAACCATGCCATAGTTCCACGCGAGTCTCCTAACAGGTATCGCTCTAGCGATAGTATAACATACTATCGCTAGAGCGATACCTGTATTCAAATAGCAAGAGGGTGTCTGGAACCGAGTCTGAGTTCAATACTTGCTTCTAAGGCTCGCCGAGTCCGGAAGTATGCGACAAAATTCAGACTTGCTGATCATGCCGGAGCACACTAACGCCTCGTCCTGCTTACAGAGCTTCATAGACACGCACCTCATCTTGCTCGATGCTTTTGCGGAATGCTGGGCGCATGTGCTCTGGTGGGTTGGTGACGATTTCAACCTTTCGCCCAAGTTCCCTCTCGAGCTCATGGGAGAGTTCGTAAAGCGTGCCGAACGTCATGGCGTTGCCGCAGACTAGGCGCAAGTCAATATCGCTATTGGGCGTTTGCTCGCCTCGGGAAAACGAGCCAAATAAATATGCTTCGCTGACGTCGTATTGAGCAAGCACGCGGGAGGCGGCGGTGGATATGTCGGTAGGCGTAATCATGGGTTATTTGCCGTTCAACAGTAGACGTCAGGGGGCCAGCGCCGAAACCGCCGGTCCGGCTTTTTGCCGTTCTGCAAGCTCGAAGATAAATGGGGCGTTTGATCTAACGAACTCGGTCAAAAAATCCAGATCGTCAATAGAAAATCCTTCGACATTGAACCAATTAACCGCAGGCAAGAAGCATTCTGCATGGTCAAAGCCAAGGTCAACCGGACGCTCGACGGCTACGCGAACGGTCCCGTCATCTCTTGTCTCTGAGTAGGCAAACTGAGTGCCGTCATCAAGCTGAACATAGCTCCAAAACACGTCTACCTCCTTAGTGTTTATATCCGAGTATAAAGAGCAGACTAGATGGTTTGGATGATCTTTGTAGAACGAGTTTGTCAAAAAGACGATTTTAGAATTCATGCAGACCCTCCGAAAAAGAAAATGCCTCCAACCCAAAGAGATTGAAGGCATCTTCTCAGTGGGCTTTCTTTTGATTCCGTTGGTCGCGCCCTACGACCAATTTCTGATTCAAGTATACCCAAGTTATAAAGGAAATGAGTGAGATTTCGAAAAATGAATGTGGCAGAATTAGGCAGAGTCAAATAACGAATGCCTCGTGTTATTTCTTACCCTTCGTTCGGAAGCAGAAGCTTGGTATATATCTGGAAGACAGTAAGAAGAAATAGGTCTTCCATGGTCTCGATTCTCTCGCCATCGAAACCGCCGGGGCACCCGTAGTACCTATTGTTGGCCTCGTCACAAGAGCCGTAGGTTGCCGCGTAGAATGCAACGGTCGACGCGAACCGGCAGGCCTCTATCTCGGGGCTCGATTCGAAGCAATAAGCCTTTTCTAGACAGGATATAGGAGTGAGGGAAGCGTCCTGCGACTCAAAAGCCCTAGACAGAACTTCAATGATAAAGAGGTTGTACTCGGGAGTACGGCTATCGGAGATCGGACGGTATGCGTCCAGACACTTTGGAAGATTGCCAATTCGCACGGCCGGTATTTTCTCCCCTGCGTACCTGTCGAGGCTGCGTAGGACGTATTTCCCGTCGTCATAGAAAGCCGGTTCATCTTTAGGGAAACGATCGCGGAGGGCGGCTTCGACTGCGGCGATGCAACGGACGAACAGGTCATTCTCTTTCCTGACCCGCAAGTCAAGATCACAGTATTTAAGAATCAGATTCTGCACCTCCGGCACAAGGCAGCAGAATTCCCAATACATCTTACGTGAATAATGGAAAAGATCATTGTACATGGCGGCGACAGCGCAAAGCGGAATTAAGCCTCTGTCTGTGTAATACTTCGAGATAAACTCGACCGCCTGCGCCTTATTCCCTTCGGCGTGTCTGCGTTCGTCTCTTTCGTCCTGGCGACGCTCGAATTCTTCCATGCGCTTACTCTGGCAATACTGTTTCATGCCAATGATGGCTATTACAAGTAAAGAGATAACCGCGCATATTAATTCAGCCCATTCGTTAAACTTCACAAGATGCTCCCAGAATACTTAATGATGTTGCAATTCTATATACCAAGCAATTCTACGCATGGGACGTAGACTTTGACTGCATCAGCCGGGTATACGCAAAAGAGGGGTTATACCATACTGCTCGCACTAAAAATGAACTCAGCGAATTTAAATCCGCCTTGTGCCCGACCATGATCGCCGTATTGCGGAGCTCCGTGTACTGCCGATATTGTGCTTGAGCACCGGAGCCTACATAGGTCCCGGTGCCCTTATTGTTGCTTGTGGTCTGCCCCACTTTATTGTTAATTCTTTTCTCGCGTATATTATCCCGGGTCTCGTTGTCACGATTCGGCCCATGGCTGCGTCCGTATGGCCTCTGCCTTCGATAATTGGACGCCTATACGCAAACAAACAAATAGCTATCCTTGTGGATGTTAGCGTCGGAATAATTTAGCCAAATATAGTCGGCCGAGATTGACCAATCCCGGCCGACCCATTTTAGCCAAC
>NZ_JBDGAV010000046.1:0-6288 GCF_040910325.1 Collinsella aerofaciens
CCTTTATCGCCGCACGTTGGCCGAAAGTGGGCTTGAATCTGCCGCCTGGGGGCACATCGGTAACAACCATCTGCATGTGAACATTCTGCCGCGCGATGCGCAGGATTACCGCCGCGGCGGAGAGCTCTTTGCCCAGTGGGCTTCCGAGGTCACGGCCATGGGCGGCGCCGTCTCCGCCGAACACGGCGTCGGCAAGATCAAGGCAGGCTTCTTGGAGACGATGTACGGTCACGAGGCCATGGTCGAGTCGGCGCGGCTCAAGCTCCAGCTCGATCCTGCCGGGCAGCTGGGTCGCGGTAACCTGTTTTCGGAGAAGCTCTTGGATGAGCTCGTCCAGAAAGGGGGCGCGTGAAGATGAGCGATTTCCATATGGTGGTGTGCGTCAAGGCAGTGCCGGGCAGCACCGAGGTCAAGATGGACCCCAAGACCAATACCATCGTGCGCGATGGCAAGCAGGCGGTCATTAATCCCTTTGACGCGAGCGCTTTGGAATGCGCGCTGGCACTGAAGGACGACTTTATCGGCTTTGGCATGGATGTGCGTGTAACGGTGGTGTCGATGGGCATCCCCGCGACCGAATCGCTATTGCGCGACTGCATCGCCCGAGGCGCCGATGACGCACTGCTGCTGACCGATCGCGCCTTTGCAGGTGCCGATACCCTGGCAACCACCTATGCCCTCAAGTGCGGCATCGAGGCGCTCGACGAGGACTTCGACCTGCTCATCTGCGGCAAGATGGCGGTGGACGGCGATACGGCCCAGATTGGTCCCGAGCTTGCTGGTGCCTTTGAGATTCCCTGCGTGACCGACGCGAGCTGCGTGCAGAGCGCGGGCTTTACGACTTGCGGCTCGCTGGCTCTTGTTCACGGCTGCGATGCCGGCGAGGAGACGGTCTATCTTGAGATGCCGTGCGCGATGACGACCGCCAAGGAGATTGGCCAACTGCGCATGCCGAGTATTGCCGGTATTCGTGCGGCCGAGGAGGCGGACGTGCGCGTGGTCAACGCTGCCGACGTGAACGCCGACCCCGCGCGCTGCGGCCTTGCCGGCTCGCCGACACAGGTCGTGCGATCGTTTGTGCCCGACCGCGACCAAACGTGCGAGACCGTTGACGGAACGGCGTCCGAGCAGGCGGCAAAACTTGCCAAGATTATCGAGGGGATGGCATAGATGAGCGGACTGATTATCGATAGCGAAGCCTGCATCGGCTGCGGTCGCTGCGTTCGCGCCTGTGCCTCGGGCGGCATTGTAGTGGAAGGCGAGCGGCCCAACCGTTGCGCCCGCGTAACCGACGGCTGCATCCTATGCGGTGGGTGCGTCGACGCCTGCCCTGTCAACGCTATCTCGATCGAGCGTGACGAGGCCGCTGGCGCGGTGGACCTTGATGCATATCGAGACATTTGGGTATTCGTTCAGGCCGACGAGCACGATGTCGTGGCCCCAGTGGCCTATGAACTCATGGGCAAGGGACGAGAGCTTGCCGATGCTCGTGGTTGCCGTCTGGTGGCATTGGCCGGCATGAGCCCCGAGAGCTCGCTCAAGGACCTGGAGCATCTGGTTTGCGCCGGTGCAGACGAGGTCCTGGTCTGTCGCGACGAGCGTCTGCGCCAGAACGATGCGGAGGTTTACGCCCGGCTGATCTGCGATTTGGTAGCCGAGCGTAAGCCCGAAGCCATTCTGTACGGTGCGACCGCCTTTGGCCGCGAGCTGGCACCCGGCGTTGCCGTGCGTTTGCAGACGGGCCTTACGGCTGACTGCACCGTACTTTCGATGGATACGGAGACGGGGCTGCTGCAACAGACGCGTCCGGCGTTTGGCGGCAACCTGATGGCCACCATCGTCTGCCCCAATCATCGTCCCCAGATGGCAACGGTGCGTCCCGGCATCTTTAAGGCGCCCGACTTTGACTACGGCCGCTCCGGCACGATCACCCAGATATCACTTGCGGATGATGCTAAGGCTCGTGTCGAGATCTCGATTCCCGCCGAGGAGTGGGGGCAGCAGGCATCAATTGCCGATGCCGAGCGCCTGGTCGTGGTGGGTCGCGGCATTGGTTCCAAGAAGAATCTGCCCCTGATGCGAAAACTCGCCGAGGCTCTGGGGGCCGAGCTTGGCTGCACGCGACCTGTCGTGGAGGCCGGCTGGTTGGAGTATCGCCATCAGATTGGTCAGACGGGCGTATCGGTTTCGCCCAAGCTTCTCGTGAGTATCGGTGTTTCGGGCGCCATCCAGCATCTTGCCGGCATCGGTGGGGCGGAGTGCATTATCGCCATCAACGAGGACCCGGATGCCCCCATCTTTGGTGCTGCCCAGTATAAGGTTGTCGGCGATGCCGTCGAGGTCGCCGAGGAGCTGCTGGCCCAGCTTGAGCGCTAGGCGCGCGCCAGCCAGTCGCGCATCTCGTCCTTTAGGCGCTCCCAGGTCGCTTGCGTGGCGGGATCGGTAAAGGGGCGCGCAATGCCAAAGGGCGCTTCGAGCAGACGGTAGATATCGCCCTGCTCGCGCGCCAGCGCGCGGCTCGCTGGATAGACGAGCTCAAACATAAAGCAGATGAGTCCCACCAGGTAGTCTGCGGGCTCGTTGCGTTCATCGCGTGCGACGCACCGGCGCTCGTCAAAGGCAGCGAGAGCCGGTGTCGAGAACCGGCTGGCGAGAAACGCGTCCTCATCAACCTTGAGGATAGTGTCGACGGTGCTGTCGGCGATGGTGCGCATAATGTCGATCTTGTCGCCATCGCGCACGATATCGCAGAAGCGCCGTGTACGCTCGTCGAGTTGTGCCGGCAGGCGAAAGTCGCTGTGATAGGCGATGCTCGCGCGGATGAGCTCGTCGTCCTCGTCGGTCTCGATAAAATCTCGGATGCTTGTTGTGGCAGGCGCGTCGTCGGGGTTCTCGCCAAAGAGGACCCCGACGCCCAACGCTGCGTGGCTCATACTCTCGGCGTCCTTAAAGGTGTCCCAGCGCCGCAACTGTTCAAAGCGTCCCATATCGTGTAACAGGCCGCAAAGCCAGGCCAGGTCAATATCCTCTGTCGACCAGCCCTGCTCGCGCGCCACGGCATCGCATGCCTCGGCAACGTGGTACGTATGCTCGATTTTGAGCGCGATACGTGGATTGGCGGCATCGTAAGCATCGGTATAGCGTTTGAAGGCCGCGGTCGCCCGGCCCCGATCGATAGCTGTCATAATGACTTCCTAAAAAGCTGTGTCTTTCGATCCGGTGGCAATTGTAGGTGAACTCGGTTGCCACCGGACGATGATTCTGTCGCGTCGTTGAACGCGGCTCGGAAATCTTGTCGGGACGAGGAACGCTATGGTGCTCAAAATCGTTAAAACCGTTTGGCCGGTGATGCTCACCTATGTTGCGATAGGCGCGCCGTGCGGAATGATTATGGCGCAGACGGGAATGGAGCCCTGGATGGTTTTTGCTCTGAGCAGCACGTTTGTGACGGGTAGCGGCCAGTTTATGGTCTGCAACCTGTGGCTGGCAGGTGTGCCTGCGGCATCGATTGTCGCAAGTGTGGCCGCAATCTCCTCGCGCTTTGCACTTTACTCGGCATCGATTGCACCGCATCTGAGGGGTGCCTCGAAGCGTCAGGCGCTGGCCGTTGCCGCGACGCTCACCGAGGAGGCATACGGCATCTCGCTTGCCAAGTTGGTTGAAGGGGAGGATTGGGGTCCGCACGAGTCCTTTGTGCTCAACGCGATCCTCATCGCGACATGGGGCGTTTCGTGTACGACGGGCGCCATCGTCGGCGCCGTTGTCGATGTCCCCACCGCTATTGCGGGTTTTGTCTGCACCTCGCTCTTTATCTGCCTGCTCTTTTCGCAGCGGCTGTCGCGCGGCAATGTCGTGGCTGCCGTTATGGCTGCGGTGTCTGTCGCCATATGCAAGTTCTTGGGGTGGACGAATATCGCCGTGCCGGCAAGCGTGCTCGTCGGCGTTGCCGCGGCGCTTGCGTGCGATGCTCTCGCCGAAGGAAGGGGTGCTCGCGATGCCCGTTAATGAGTTCTTGGTCCTGTGGCTGTCGTCATGGGCGGCTATCGCGTTTTTCCGTATTGCCCCGGCGTTTGCCTTGCGCGGGAGAACGCTGTCGCCCCGCGTTACCGAGGCCTTGGGTTATATTCCGCCCGCCGCCTTTGCGGCGCTGGTCGCTAACGATTTGATAAGCCCTGGCGCTTTCGACGCCGGCTTGTGGCAGGGCTTGATTCCCTGGATTGCGGCTGCCGGTGTCGTGGCGGTGGCAATCAAGACAAAGTCGATGTTGTGGTGCTGCGTCTCGGGCATCGTGTTCTATATCGTTTTGAGCCTTGTATAAAAGCAAGGGCGCGTTTAGCGTCCCGGCCCAACGAATCGAATTTCTCACCGAGCTGGTCTGCTTCTTCTGGTACCATGGTCAAACTTTACTGTAGCAAAGCGTGACGTGGGCTTTTGTTCTGCGTCAGCGGAAATGGGGGTTTCATGGCACAGGAAGCGACCGCCAACGAGCAAAAGAAATTCAAGGTACCGCGTATCCCGGGCGACATCATGATCTATCCCATGATTGTTGGCCTTTTGCTCAACACTTTCTGTCCGCAGGTCTTTGAGATCGGCGGCTTCTTTACGGCTGCCTGCCGTGGCGGCTCCAATACCATCGTCGCTGCGATCCTGCTCTTCGTGGGTGCCGGCATCAGCTTTAAGTCCACGCCGGGCGCTATCAAGACCGGCATCGTCGTACTGATCCCCAAGCTTGTTGTTGCGGCCGCCCTTGGCTTGGGTGTGGCATATTTCTTTAACGACAACTTCCTGGGCCTGAGCTCGGTCTCAATCATCGGCGGCATTACGTTTTGCAACATGGCGCTCTATACGGGCATCATGGGCGAGTTTGGCGATGAGTCCGAGCAGGGCGCCGTCGGTATCCTGTTCTTTACGGCCGGCCCCGCCGTCACCATGATCATCCTCGGTGTCTCGGGTCTCGCCAACATCCCCGTCGGCACCATCATCGGATCCATCCTGCCGCTTGTTATCGGCATGGTCCTGGGCAACTTGTTCCCGTTTATCAAGAATCTGCTGGTCCCCGGCGCCAATCCCGCGATTGCCGTCATCGGTTTTCAGCTCGGTGCGTCCATGAGCCTTTCGAGCTTTATCACTGGCGGCATCTCGGGCATCCTGCTGGGCCTTATCACGCTCTTTATCGTCGGTCCTATCACCTTTGCCTTCGAGCGCTTGTGCGGTGGTAACGGCAAGGCGGCCGTTGCCTGCTCCACTATCGCCGGCACGGCTATGACCACGCCGGTCGCCCTCGCCGAGGTCGCTCCGCGCTATGCCGAGCTTGCGCCCACCGCGTATGCGCAGATCGCCACCGCCGTCATCATCACGGCAATCATGGCCCCGATTCTGACTGGCTGGGTCGATAAGAAGTTCTGCCATGGCAAAGAGGATCTGTCGGTCGAAGGCGTCGAGGCTATTGAGGAAGCCGTCGCGACCGACATCGACGGCGAGTAGCAATCGCTACCAATCAATGATGCCGGCGTGCAATTCGCGCCGTTTGAGCGCCCGAACGAAAGCTGTCTTGCAGTGTCGTTCGGGCGCTTTGCTATGATTCCCCTTACCCCTGCGGAGTAGGGGGTGTTTATTGTCCAGACTCGAATCGGGCGATTCTGACCACTTGGATATTGAAGGGATGGCGTCTAGTGGTTAAGGCACTCAAAATTGAGATATTCCTGCTATGCATGATTGTTCTTATCGGGCTTGCCGCACGAAGCCGCCGCTCCTTGTTCTCGAGCACCCAGCAGCTCTTGTTTAGCATGCTGGGCTACACGTCTGCTGCCTACATTTTCTTCGATATGATCTGGACGCTCTCGGACGGCGTGAGCACTCCTGTAGGCATCACGGCCAACTGGATTTCCAACGCGGTCTCGTTTTCGCTGTTCGCCATCGCGTGCCTCATTTGGTTTTTCTATTCCGAGACAGTGCAGGGCTCTCGCCTTTTGACCGCGCGCTATAGGGTGGCGCTCGTGACGTTGCCAACCGTATTGGTGGTCGTGCTGGCATTTACCAGCTACTGGACGCACGCTATGTTCTATATCGATGCGCAGGGCGTATATCGTCGCGGAGCGCTTTATATGATTCAACCTATCGTTAGCTACTGCTACATCATATATACGTCTTTGCATGCCTTTATTCAGACTCGAAAAGTCGAAAGTCTGCAAAAGAAGGCCATTTATCGCACCCCTTGATTATCAACTTCATCCGAACACTTCCCACATTCATCCGCACATGTGCGGATGAATGTGGGAACCCGATACC
>NZ_JBDGAV010000047.1:0-5983 GCF_040910325.1 Collinsella aerofaciens
TCTCCCCATATCTCGACAAGCCGACCCGTAAACTCTCGACAGGAATGAAGCAGCAGGTAAAGCTTGCCATGGCGATAGCGACCGGTTGCCCGTACCTCATCCTCGATGAACCGCTGAACGGCCTCGATCCGGGAAAGCGGAAAACCTCCTGCGACGCGATGCGCAGCGAAGTGGCGCGGGGACGCAGCGTGCTCATTTCAAGCCACCTGCTCGACGACCTGGCAGACCTCACCAACTCGTTCTACTTCATCGAGGCCGGCACGCTCGTGGAAAAGATCAAGTCGTCCTCGCAGACGCTCAAGCAGGAATACCTCGATACATACGAAGGAGGTGAATGACATGATAGGCAAGAGCTATGCAAAGATAGCGATTGTTGGCCTTGTAATCGGTCTTGCAATGGCACTATGCGCATCATTCGCGAAGTATAGGGCCGAGCAATCGTTTATTGATGGCGCTGAAAACGGTTTTGGCATAGACGGGATGTATGTCAACGATGGCGCGACCGGGCCGTCTATGGCGATTCTTGCAGGCGAAGACATGGAATGGCAAATCTGTAATGACGATGGCTCTTGTATGAGTGGTCGTTTGGCCGCAACGAGCGACCCGAATTCGTTCGATCTTCTCGACGATGATGGATCGGATTGCGGTTCTGTTCACCTTTCATATGCATCGCGAGATGGGATGGACGGCATCCTCTACGTCTCCCACGAAAATGGCGATTTCAAGATGCGCAGGACTAACCGAGTGCCGGCTTTTATCGAGGAGTGAGAGTTCCCAGCGGCCTGCCGATCAGGACGCCGGGGTATCGAATCCCGCATTCATCCGTACACACACGGACGAATTCGGAAAGCAACCGTGGTATTCCTACAGGAATCGAATCCGTGAGGTCGTTGTCCTGGATACCTGGGATCCAGAGAGCGGTAGATACCTGTTCGACGGTCTGACCCAATCGACCTATCGAAACTCGATACATCGGATTGCACGACCCTGGAGGGCATGTTCAGGGGATGCTCAAGCGTCACGGAGCTTTTTGATCTCGACCGTCTTGACACCTCGAACGTCGAGAACACGTCCTACATGTTCCTCAACTGCCTGACGCTCAAGGCCGTCAGCATCTTGGGATGGGAGGCGTCCGGAATCACAGACGTCGACCAGATGCTCAGTGGCTGCTCTACCTACATCCTCGCAACCGAGGAGCAGCGCGAGTTCCTGAACAAAATCACCGGCTCCACGCAGCACGGAATCTGGACCCGTAACCTTTCGTAGCCCAGATCAAAATACCGGTTGTTTCCAGAAATCCTCTAGGAGGCGTCTAGATAGAGGATTTCTGGAAATGCAAATAGCTTTAGATTCCGAGCGTGTCGACCGGAGCAATAACGATGCCTTCGCCAGTTACGTGAGCCGGCATACCAAACCCGATGACGATGAGTTTCGCCGCAGGTGGCCTCTCCCCGCGATCGACCAGCTTTCGCTCGAGTCGAAGCAGATTTTCCACTGCCTCTGGGACTTGGGGGCTCCCGAGCTTGACCTCAACGGCAACCCACGAGCCGTCACGACGATGGACAATCGCGTCGACCTCCAGGTCGTCAGCGTCGTGGTAGTGAGATACGGTCGCATCGCTGGCCGCCGCGTAAACCTTGAGATCGTGCAGCACGAGGGATTCGAAGAGCAAGCCAAGGGTCTTCGGATCGGATGACAACGACTCCGGGTCCGCGCCGATGAGGGCGACGGCGAGCGATGGGTCAGCAAGGTGCCGCTTTGCGCCCTGCCGCAACTTCACCGGCGACCTGAGAGCCGGATGCCACGCGGGGACATCGTCGACGATATTGATACGGCGCAGCGCGTCCATGTAGCCGGTAATCGTATTCTTTGAGACGTCAACGCCCAAATCCCTTTCGATGGACTTCATGCCGGCAAGGGTCGATTCATTGCGCGCAAGCGAGGAGAGCAAGGCCCTTACCTTAACCGGGTCGCGTTTCACTCCATCCGCCCTCGAAACGTCAGACTCGCAAACACCGTCAATATAGGCGGCGGCTATCCGCATCGCGTCGGCAGTCGTCTTACCGACCGCTTGGGGCCAACCGCCGCGGCAGAGCAAATCCGCGATACCGGCGATACCGGCGATGGATCCGAGTGATGCCGCAACGGAATCGCCATCGAGCAGCGCACCAAGCGAGACCGCTCCCGACGAAATACCGAGCTCGAAAAGCGTCATGGTATCCATCCGCAAACGGGCGATTCGACCCACACCGCTGTGCATCGGCTGGTTCTCGGCTCGCGGCGTCGCAGATCCGGTGAGAATGAACTGTCCTGGCTCCCCTCCCCTGACATCGCATTCGAATCGCACGGCATCCCATAGCTTCGGTTCCTCCTGCCATTCGTCGACAAGCCTCGGGGTCGGTCCGACAATTGCCTGGGCCGGATCGAGACGAGCGAGCTGGAGGGCCGCAAAACCGCCAGATGGGTCGGAGAGAGATAACGATGACTCGGCAAATCTCTGAGCTGTCGTTGTCTTTCCACACCATTTCGGCCCCTGAATGAGCACTGCACCAAAAATGCCAAGGTCGCGCTCGACCAAGCAGTCAACACAACGTCCTATGTACCTATCCATCGCCTTTCCCTCCAATCATCCACTTGAAATTATACTGTCTATCTGCGTCGTTGGGACAAATAACGATGACTTATTGGGACAAATAACGATAACTTATTGGGACGATTGACGATGGTTCGTTGGGACGATTTCAATTTTTCTAAGGCACCAATCAACAGCCGTGACCATATGACTGTGCGCACATGTTAGCATGGTCATATGGTCACATATTTGCAGCCGCGATTATGCTGCGACAACTCAACCGTTAGCGCTTATTAAACAGCCGACCGAGCGACCCGGGCAATCTGGTCCCGGCTCCCCCGGTCGTATTCCTACGATATCGCCCCTAAATCACCAATGTGTCAGATAAAGAATGATGCAATGGTTATGATCACGCATACGGCGGATGCGGCGACTGCGCCTTTTTTCCTCTCCTTTAGTCCGACGAATAGGGTTGCCGTAAAGTAAAGGGCGGAAATGCAGTCTATGGCAAGCGAAACGAGTTCCTTGGGCGGTTTCAGCAAAAGGTCGCTAGCAAAGAGTAATGCAAGCAGGGCAAAGCCGATTGTGGTCAAGTATCTCGATTGATTTTGCGACAGCATGGCAACTGCCTTTCAGAACAGGCAAGTGAAAAGTCGGTACGATGCCCTTGCGGTTGCAAAAAAGCCGCCGCCAGGACCGGTTGTCACGAGACCGGCGATAACGCATTTTCTCGGTTTCCAGCTCATGACAGACCACTCTCTCATGGTGAAACGCATACATTATGAGATATGCACATTATCTCGCTAATTAATTTCAATATCCATCATCTAACACTAAAGAATACTGACTCACTGATTCAGTGACGATGCGTTTTTACCCTTGCGTTCCCACTCGCGTAATCGCCTCGACGCGTCGGCGGTCGGAAGGGCCTCCGTCTCGCAATCAGCGACCTTGTAACCGTATCTGCCGAGCCAGGCAGCAAGTGCATCCCAATCGACGCGCTTCCAGTCGCCGCCCGGCGCGTGCTGCATCACGAGGCCTCCGGCGACCACGAGCCCGTGGATATGCTCTCCTTGCAGGCCTGCGATGATTCCGCCGGTGCATACGATGCTAGGTCGCTGTGCCGGCACTGCGCAAACGTATTGGCCTTTGTGCCCCTTTTGGCAACTTTAGCATGGCTGTAGGTTAAACCAACCCACAGCCATGAGTACGTTAACGTAGTACTATGCTAATTACACGGATAAGGCAGGGGTATTTTTCTTTGGCGAATAAATTTGGATTTCATGGCAAGGGGGGGGGTGGCGTTAAGGTTTTCATCGCTATATCAGTTGCCGTGTTCGCATTCTCTGCGCTATTTCTAAAAGTGGAGCGTTGCCAAAAAGATAGCGGAGGTGACTATTCACATTTGTGGTTCGTGAGCGGATCGGTGTTGAACGTTGACAGCTCTGGCGATTTTACCATGTCGGTCGAAAGCGAAGATCCATATAACGACGGGTCTGATCGTCTGACCATTCTGGTTGATTCAGAACATACGCGCTATGTAAGCGATAGCCCCGTGAGCGTTGGGTCTAAAGTCAAGGTAGGCTATTTTCTCGATTCCCGAAAGAGAAATACGATTCGCTGCTCTTCTGTGGATGTGTTGGAATAAATTTTGAGTAACTATCAGTAAAAAGCTGCGAGCAAAGGCCGCTCCACGTGGGGCGACCTTTTTGGTGGATAGACGTTGCGGAGGATGATCGATTGAGGTTTTTGCTCCGCATGGAAACCGAGTGAGGATTCTGTCCCGCGAGGGGCGTGTTTTGAGGCTCTTGGCGGTACGTAATTCTCGTTCGGCGTCTTGACGGGACAAAACCCTCGGTTGACTTTTCGTTATGCACGGAACCGGGACGTCCGTCGTAACGGTGGTGCTCTTGTATCCGTTTGAAATCGAGCGAAGGAGTACCGCTATGGAGCAATCGAGCCTATTTGATGACGGTGTGGACATCGATCTCGAAGCGCCTGCGAGCGTGGACGCCGCCGTACCAACCGATGCCCGTGCCCAGGCGGCAGCGCGCGTGGCTCAGCACTGATAGCGGTGCGTATGTGGCGAGCGTCGTCGAGGACGGTCCCGCCGCCAAGGCCGGCATCCAGGAGGGCGATGTCATCACCAAGCTGGACGATGACGAGATCACGAGCGCCGACGGCCTGATCATCGCTCTGCGCAGCCACGAGGTGGGCGAGAAGGTCGAGATCACGCTCATGCGCGGCAAGGACGAGAAGAAGGTCACGGTCGAGCTGGGCTCCGACGAGGAGCTGCAGAACCAGCAGCAGAACGACAGCGCGACCGACACCGGCAACGGCGGTATTACCGACGAGCAGCTGCGCCAGTATCTGGAGGAGCTGCTAGGCCAGCAGGGTCAGGGCTACGGCCAGGGCTATTAACGAGCCGTATCGCACATATCGAAGGATGACGATTCCAATACGGACGACACCAAAACCGGCATCGACGGCTCCATGGACGATTCAGATTCCAAATAGGCCCTGTTAGTTGAGCTACTTCTTTGCCGGTGTCGTATACGAAACCGCTATACCCGCGGCAATTGCCATGAGACAGCTCACGATGAATCCGAACTCATACTTCAAAACGTTTGTTGCGGTCAGGGCGATAATCAACACAGTCGCAATTTGCAGAATTATCATTATTACGAAGAGATTGATTCCTTGTTTGGCCGAAGTCGCTGAGTGAGTTTGGCTTTGTTGATTCAGGTTGTAGCTGACAGCAAAAGCGATCAGTTCGCTTGATACGGGGCCGACTACATAGACCGACTACATAGAAAAAGATTGCGTCAATGAAGCCTATAGTGTTGTAAGTGTTGTAAGTTGTTTCGCCGGAAAAAACAGCGTATAAAGCATATCCAAATCTTGGCTGATTCATGTATGAGTAGGAGAAGACCAAGAGCGTCAATATTGCTACTACCAGAAGTGCATTCAGGATAAATCGTTTGCTTTTCATCGATCGCTCCTTCCGGGTGACTCTTATATGTAATTCTACAACAGCCATTATTTTTAAAGAATATGACTGTCCTAAATAACGTGCACTTTCGCTGGAGGGTCGCTGTTTGGCGGCCCTCTTTTTTGCACAGGCGCGGTGGGATGGTAATATCGGGCGGGAGTCAGCCGCTCTGATAGAATCGTCCTTGCTGTCGGCAGCCCTCGTGCCGGGCAGAGCCCTCCATTTGATGGGAGGTGATGCCCATGACCGATCTGATTGATTTCGTGAAGCTCCTGACCGCTTTGGTCTCGCTCCTCACGGCGCTTATCGGACTTTCCGAGGCACTTAAGCAGCGTACGAAGCAAAAGGCGGCAAAGCGCACAAGATCACATATAGCCCGGGAAGGGAATACAGGATCGATAGTCCAAGCCCCCCATCAA
>NZ_JBDGAV010000048.1:0-5965 GCF_040910325.1 Collinsella aerofaciens
GAGCGTCCAGGCGGAGCTCGATTTCGGGTTCGACGATGTGTTGGAGGGCCTTTGGGTCGAGGTGCGCCATCATGAGCCGGATGAGGACTCGGACGGCGACCCGCGCGGGAGGGGCTGCGCACTGTACGCGGACTGCCGGTACAGCCTGGTCGAACCGTCGGACCTCGACCGTGTCTTCTGCATCCTTTACGAGGGGCAGCCGAGGGTCTGCCGCGTCGCGGGGGAGCTCGTGAACCTTTTGCGGGCCTGCGCGTTGTCCTGCCTCATGCTCGGATCTCCCTACCCGCCAGGCGCCCTCGAGGCCCTGGCCGCGTGCGCTCGATACCTCTGCGGTCCGGCTTTCACATCCGACCTCGCCGCCCGTGCCCGCGCCGCGGGGGAGCTAGGGCCCCCGCGGCGGCGGTGAACGCGGCCGCTGCGTGGGAATTTGGGATGGGGGCGGGTTCCGAAACGCCTGCGGAGGGGAGAACCCCGTTGGGCGGGGACTATTCGTGATGCTTGATATCGCATTGCAGTATGGAAGCACGGATCATCTTCGCGATGGTCCGACCGGTTGATGGGCTAGGACGCGCATTCAGCAGGGAAGGGGATGGCTTTTAATGCCGCTTTTGGCTTATGCGTGCCGCGCTCCGCGTATGGCCATCCTGCGGTGCTAAAGCATTCTTGAAGTCTGTTAAGTGAATTCGTTTTAATCGCGCACGTGGCCGTTTGCCCATGTCGCATAACAGGATTCACTGTTGATTGCCCGTGTGATGACAGCGTGAGTTTCGGGGGGGGGGGTGGCGTGAGCGGAGTCGCCGCGTTGTATAAGTCTGGCCGGCCCGACTGATGTGTCGATCTGTCGGGCCGGCCGAGAATGGTGAAGAGATCTCGCTGTTGAATGAACGAATGTTACAAGCAGCTCTTCAAGGCGCTTTGGGCGTTGGCTGGGGCTGCGCAGTCAATCGCATGCAGTGATAGGCGAGGCGATTGCTCGATGAGCCGGCGACTAGTTCTGTGCTGCACTCGTCCCGGTGCCGTCGTTGTCTGCCGAGTACCAGAATGCGTAGGCCGCAACGACGGCATCATAGACGGCTGCGACTACGTTATCCACGACGGCTGCAAAGTTGACCACAACGGGAACGGGGCCGGTTTTGGAATCCAACTTCTCTACTTCTGGGGTCTCATACATGAGAACATCTCCTTAGAATTGTGACAGGACGCTCAGGTCGCCTAGATCATCGTCGATCAGGTCGATATAGAGGTCGCCGTCCATATTGATGTCTGCAATCAACGATGAGATCTCTTCCATCTCGTCAATCGAGTGCATACGATTGGCCAACGCGGTAACAACGGGCTTATCCCAAACGGTTGCCATTCCGGCATCGTAGTATTCCTGAAGGCTGTGTTTGCGAACGTTTCCGATGATGAGAGGTATATAGGGGGATGCGACGATATCGCCATTGGCGTGGATGGCCACTTGGTCAAATTGCATTTGCAGTTGAGGGAATCTGACCAAGTGGTCGATGGGGTCGCCCCACTCAAGCATGAAATAGCCTCGATAGTCCGGATCGTATCGAAGGTCATTGATCGTGTTGACTAGCCGACGGTATTGATTATTCGAAGGGCGAATCGTGCGGTTTCTTCGGGCTCTACCGAGGAGCATGAGCGGCTGAACTCTAAGGTCAATTCGGTCAGTTCTACCCGACGATTTCAGCTTGTCTCGAAGCATCGTGCAAACTGGTTTGAAATCGTCGACATTGAACGATGTCGGACAAAAGGCAATTGAAAGGTGCAGTGAGGTTTCGTTCAGCGTGATATCGATGGCGTCGAGCACCCGGTCGTATAATCCCGAGAGTCCTCGCATATGTTCGTGAGAATCGCGTAGGCCATCGAGGCTAAACTGTATGCCGTTTAAACCGGCGCGTTCGAGCTCATGCAAAGTATTTGAGTTTGCGAGCAGACCGTTTGACACGAGGTTGCATTTGACGCCAGATGCGCTGAGCCGCCGCAAGGACTCGATGACAAGATCCTTTCGCAGGAGGGTCTCGCCTCCGCAGAAGCAGAAGCTAAAGGGGTGCATTTGACAAATCGAGTCGACGAGTTCGAGGACTTCGTTGTCGGATAATTCGTTCGCGACGACATCGTTTTCTCCACTGTTGTTGAAGCAGTGTAGACAACGAAGGTTGCATTTGTTTGTAATGTCGAGCGCAACGCTGTGGGGCGCTCCGATTATTGCCGGCATGCTCATTATTGCTTCTTATCGAGCGGGCGAACAAACAGCTTGACGTCGCCCGAGTCGAGCTCATTGGGCAGGGTGCCGACTAAGGAAAAGCCAAGGCGCTGGTCGGAATGGTCAAGTTGTTCGGCGATTGGGGTGGAATCAGGCGCGTCAATTCTGAGCGCGCGGTAGGCTTTGGGAGCGGAAGATCCGTAGTATTCCGCAAGGCGGTCGAGCACACCGGCAAGCAGCGTGGAGCTGCATGAGATAAATTTGATGATGACGCTGCGGCCGGCGGGATTAGTGGCCGGCTCGCATATTATCAATCCATTAATTTCTCCGGACTGGCTCGTGAGTAGAAAATAATCATGGGTAAAGGAAAAGAGCCTTTGGCGAAGAACCAGAAAGTTCTCCAATTCGGGCTCAACGTCGAACTCAGAGAAATAGATCCTATTGCCATTTTTGGACTGTTTTGCAGAGAGGGATTTTGCAGCCGCCTCTTCGATTTCAGCAAACCTGCTCGCGTCCGCGAGAATAAGCAGCTCGTCGGGATTCACCGATGTTAGGTAATCGGAGCCGAAAGGGTCGTTCATATATCTCCCTTCTTTCTTCCAAACGATAAGACAGTTTACGGTCAGGCTATGCAGGGTTTGGGCCAGGTCATGCGCTAGCGTCTCGCGCGGTTGATCTGGGTATTTTTCTTGGAACAGACGGAGAATTTTGGGCAAATCGCAGGTGCCGTCGCATAAGTCAAGAATCTCTTTAGCGACCCTGTTGAGGATCGTATAGATTTGTTTCCCATCTGAGCTTAGGACGCTCAGGCGGTTATTTGGTTCACTGCGAAGGTAGCTTGGGTCGAGGGGGATAGGGATGACTCCAGGCAATGATGAGATTTGCGCGCTCCAAACATTCACGGATTCCATTGATCTCCTTTGGTTGTGGCCTATCTTCCTCGAATAGCAACTCGTTCGATAAAATATCACAAATCGAAACGATATATAAAAGAATATATTTATATCGATATACAATATTAGGTTAAAAAAAGTTTTGATGTTTGTCGATAGGGCTGGTATTGAAGGAGTGGACTGGAGTGATGGCGATGTCGGACGTTGTGGTTTCAATGGTGGGGTCATGCCTGCTGCTGTTGTTCGGAATAATGATATATCGAGGCAAGCTCACGGGATTGCTTGCCGGAATGTCATTGCTATCGGGAGAGCGTTTAGAGGAGGCAAAGCGGACGGCCGAGTCTCTAGGCGCAAACCGAGTGGTGGGGGCGTCTATAGTTTTCTCCGCAATATGCCTTTTTCTCTCGTCCCTTTTTCCGGACAAAAGGGCTATTCTCGGTCTGATGGTGGCTGCTGTTATAATCGCCGCGCTTGCCTATGCAAATAGGGGGCTTATTCGTATGTATATAAAGGTGAAATGGAATCCTGGGCACCGCAACCCGAGATAATGTCTTGAGCAAGGATTAACAACAAGGGATATATGGGAGCGATTAAGCGGCGAGCAAATTCAGTTTTGGATAAAAGGCCGCTTGATGGGAGCTGGCATGTTTAAGAAGACGGTTCACGAGTTGTTTCGGTGTAAAGGGTCACGGCTTTTCGTGATTCTCATGCTGGTGAATTTTGCTCTCTCGTGCGTCATGCCCGCCTTAAACGGTGGGTTTGTAGACTTTCTCGTGACGAATAGGGATCCATCTCGCGTCGTGTGGTTTGCGGCCTTTGTTGCGGGCATAGGGATATCGGCCTCCTTCATGTCGTATGCGATGGGTGTGAACGTATCGCGCGTCATCTTGGAGATGACGACGAGACTGATGGGGACCACGTGTGAGTCGTTTGAACGGGGGCCCCTGGAAAAGGGGGAGCAGGCGGATCCATCCTATACAACGCAGAGGGTGTATGCGGATTCGAATGCGGTGTCATCGTTTGTCGTGAACAACTTCCTGACGATCGGGCTTAACATCGTTCTGGTTGTGTTGATATGCATCATCCTGTTTTCGATTAATCCGGTGTTCCTGGTGTTAAGTGCATGTTCGCTTGTTGCGTACTTCATTTTATTCAGGGCGTTGAAAAAGCCGTTGTACAACAGTTCGCTTGCGAACAAGGAGGGTTTGAGTAAGCTTTTCGCGTCCGTGAGCGGCGAGCTGTCGCAGTTGTTTGACATTAAGTGCGATGGCGCATATAACCAGAGCGCTCGGACGCTCAAAGGGGTATTCGAGGGGTACTACCCGATTTACATAAAAGCAAGTAGGGTCTCGAATCTGGCCACATCAAGCGACGGCCTGATCTCGTCTTTGTTTCGGGGGGCACTGCTTGTGATCTCCGGGATGGAAATATTGAGCGGAAGAATGAGCTTAGGCGAGTTCACAATGGTGAACTCGTATTACTCGATGGCGTTCGGATGCTTCAAGTATTTTTTGAATTATTTCAAATCGTATCAGGACGCAAGGGCCTCGTTCGACCGATTGGGGGCTCTGACGGAGGACGCCGAGGACCGCGGCACCCTCACGGTTGGGCACGTGGAGAGCATATCGTTGTCCAACATCGCGTACCGATACGCGGGAAAGCCCTACTTATACCGCGACCTCTCCGTGGAGGTGGAGGAAGGAAAAACCTATGCCATTACCGGGCCGAACGGATGCGGAAAAAGCACGTTTCTGAAGGTGCTCCTTGGACTATATTCTGCTGGGGGACATCGGGCTTTGGGGTCGGTGCCATATGAAGAGCTCGATATGGAGACGATCCGACGGGACCTGTTTGCGGTGTGCCCGCAAAAGCTCTTTATTCCGAACGAAACGGTGGAGAATTACCTTGAGAGGACGTCGATTCGGGGATCGAGCGAAAACCTCCGAGAGCTTGTGCCGAGTTTCTATCGAACCGTCGAATCGTTAAAAGGCAAGAATTGTAGAGACCTTTCTGGTGGAGAGTATCGAAAGCTAAGGATATTCGCAGCACTTCGCAGGCAGCCGGAAGTGCTTGTGTTCGATGAACCAACGAACGATTTAGATGAAGAAAGCCGTCGGGAGTTCACGGAGTATATTCATCGAAATCCCTTCGATCAGCTAATTCTTGTTGTAAGCCATGATCAGGATTTGATTTCAGCATGCGATAGGAAGCTGGATTTGGATTTCGATCCGAAAAATGGGCAATGCTGATGGGAAACGCTTAGAGTTCGGGCTTGCGCGTCATGGAGTAATCTTTCCTCTTATCGAAAATCGTTACAATATAAGAAAAACAGTAAGCAAGAAGAAATGGCTCGGGGAAGAGCTCGCTGCTGTCAGTGATATTGGGTCTATATCCAGATAACACGGAAGGGGCCGTCCTCTACAACGGGGTATCACAGCGTCGCATCGACCGATGCGCATTGCGGCGGTGCCGAGTTGGCATTACGGAGCAAGAGCCCCCTATTGTTGGGGGGACGATCCTCGATAATCTTACGCTGCTTTCTGATGATTTCGAGGCCGACAAACTGAATCGGATGCTTGCCATATTGGGGTTAGACAAAATGATTGCCGCTGCGGAGAACGGGGCGGCAGCGATGCTTGGCAGCAAGAAAGGAGGGGTGTCCGGCGGGGAGAAGCAGAACATCGCAATTGTGCGGCAGATGTTGAAATCGCCGGACGTCATGTTGTTTCTTGAGTCAACTTCAGCGCTTGATGCGAAGAGCCGGAGCGCGCTAATTAAATTGCTGAGTCCTAGGCCCTTTCGACACCACCTATATTGCGAATCAGCACCGCCGCCCACCCGACCGAATATTGCCGTTCGG
>NZ_JBDGAV010000049.1:0-5720 GCF_040910325.1 Collinsella aerofaciens
AATGGTTCGATGTCTGCCCGGATGCGACACAACTGGTGTGTCCATCCTCGCAGTATCCGGTTCTCAAGGTGCACGCCCCGCGGCTGATCCGGTTCCACCGGGCCGCGCGGCAAGGAGATATATTGCCAGACCGGAGGGGCCCCGTGGGCGGGAATCTGGGCGTACACATTTCCTACACATCTTGTGATCCGACTAACGTTTGCCAGCCGTTAACTACCGCTCGCCGAGCATCTCTTTATATAAGGCAGTCTCATGGTTAAAGCGGATACGTCCCCCTAGCTAAAGCACAGCCAGCATCGAGCAACTCATCGCGTTCTTCCACCGAGAACCCCTCGGCGTAGACGCGCACCACTGGTTCGGTCCCGCTAGGACGGACCAGCAGCCACGTGTCATCCTCAAATGACAGACGCAAGCCGTCCATATGACTAACGTTTTGCGGCACCTTGCCACAAATCGACTTGGGGTTTACGCCCGGCAGCAGGGTTCGTAACGTTTCGGCATCTTCGGCCTCAAGGCGCAAATCGCGTCGACCGTAACTCGTCTTACCAAAACTGTCCTCGAGTTGGTCGACCAGAACGCCCAAAGGCGCGTCCGTCTTTGCCATAAGCTCACACAGAATCAGACAGGCGAGGATTCCATCGCGCTCGGGCATATGCGCGGCGATGCCGATACCACCGGCTTCTTCGCCGCCCATGAGGACGCCGCCCTTCTTCATCTCCGCCGCTATATATTTGAAACCGACTGGTTTGACGGTCACGCGGCAGCCAAGCGCCTCGGCAATGCGACGCACGAGCGTCGAGCATGAAAGATTGACGACGACGCGCCCCTCCAAATTACGAAATTGAACCAAGTCGCCCAAAACGAGCGCCATGATCTGATGCGGATGTATATATCTGCCGCGCTCGTCAACCGCGCCGATACGGTCGGCGTCGCCGTCGGTCACCAGGCCAGCGCAAGCTCCGTCCTCGATAACCGTGCGCTCGCAAGCGTCCACCCACGGTTCAACGGGGTCGGGGCAGATATCTTCTTGGTCAGACGCCTGCCCGGCGTGAATCTCGTGCACCCCAACGCCAAGCTCGCGCAACAAGTCGGCTAGATAGCCCTGGGCTGCGCCGCCCATGGGATCGACAACCACGCGCAAGTGCGCGGCGCGGATGGCTTCGGCATCGACAAACGATGCCACCGCCTGCATATAGTCAGGAATGATATCCGCGGTGCGATATTGCCCCTCGAGCCCCATTGGCTCGGGAGCCATAGTCTCTTCGAGCTCTTCGATGACATCCTGGTTGGCGGTCGAGCCGTCACCCATGCGAATCTTGAGGCACAGATAGCCCTGCGGATGATGGGACCCCGTCACCATGAGCGCGCCGCACGCTTCACCGTCATAAGCCGCCGCCCACGTAAGGGCAGGGGTCGGGACAGGTCGCGAAGCGAGCACGGCGTCTAGCCCGTGCGCTGCTAGCACGCCCGCCGCAAGCTCAGCGAACTCGCGCGCCAGGGGCCGGGTGTCGAACCCTATATATACCGTTTTGCCCGGATTGGTCTTTTGCCACAACTCGCCGACGGCATCGGCGATACGGGCAACGTTATCGGCAGTGAAGTCCTCATCGACGCGAGCGCGCCAACCGTCAGTTCCAAAATGAATTATCGCGCACACGCGCAGACACCTCACAGTGTTTGGATCATGGTACGCATGAGGTATACCCGCAACACGCACTCGACAACCTGCCGGCACCAGCATTCACCATTTGGGCAAATGCTGCCGAGGACATGCAAGCAATAAAAAAACCGCCCCGTATGGAGCGGTTTTACCCTTTATATATCGAGCGCCTCGGCCATCGCTGCCGTAGTGATTGCCGTGGTTCCACAACAACTGCCCACCATTGCGGCGCCGGCATGCCTCCATTCGATGCATGCGCGCGCGAAAGCTTCGGGGTTCTCGTGCCATACGGGGCCATCCTGAGTCTGGACCGGATCGCCCACGTTGGGACGCACCGTGACGGGAGTAGTCGCCGATGCAACCATCCTGGGCACCGCCGCGTTCGCGGCCGCAAGCGAACAGCAATTAACACCAACCGAGTTTGCGCCGTGTTTTTCGGCGTACAAAACGGCTGCCTCGATGTTAAGGCCATCGCCCAACAGGTCGCCTTTATCGTCAACGACAAAACTCACCAGAACAGGCATGCCGTCGGCGGCATCTAGGGCGCCGGCAAGCATGGGCTGCAGATTACGGATAGACGTCACCGTCTCGATCAGCAGACCGTCAACACCAGCATTGAGCAAGGCGTGCGCCTGTTCGCGCGCAATGCCTCGGATTTCACGATACTCGGCAGAGTCCTCGGCAAACCACTCAATACCGATCGGGCCCATCGAGCCTAGCAGCAGCTGAGGGTGCGCCTGGCGGGCATCGTCGACGGCCCCGCGATTGACCTCCGCCACGGACGGCGCAATCTGGTCGTGCTTGAGGGCATAGCTCGATGCCTGAAAGGTGTTGGTAATGAGCACCTGCGCGCCGGCGGCGACATACAAGCGATGGATACGAGAAACGGTCTGCGGCTCTGCCAGATTCCAAAACGCCGGTGGAATGTCGGCGGCATCGTACTCACTCAACAGAACACTGCCCATGGGGCCCTGCGCCAACAAGGTCTCGCTCGACAAGCGGCGCGTAAGTTCCTCGGCACCAAAGCGGTTGTAATAACTCGTATCCATATATATCCCGCTATTCCTCGACGCTGATTCCCTGCTTTTCGAGATAGGCGAGCCAGCGGTTCATCGTGTCCTCGGAAAGCGCATGCTCCATCATGCAGGCCTCGGAATCGGCTCGCTCAAATTCGACACCGAGCTCCTGAACCAAAAACGTGCGGATGAGGCGATGACGGTACCAGATAGCCGTACCAACCTCGCGGCCGCGATCGGTCAGGACTACCTTGCCGTAGTGCGATTGCTCGACAAGTTCGGATGCCTTGAGCGCCGAAACCGCTTTATTGACCGATGCCTTGGAGACGCCAAGGCGCTGCGCGATGTCGACCGATCGCACGCCGTTGGTTTCCCCCTCTTCGCTTTCAATGCGAACCATGCACTCCAAGTAGTCTTCGTTCGCCACCGTCAGATGTAGTTCGCGCGAGCTATTTGTCGTATCCATGATCTTCCGTCCCTTCTGCATTCAATGGCTGATTCTACCCCATCCAAGCGTCGTGGTATGCCGTGGCATACCGTGCTAGAGTTCTTGTTGCACACGACGACCAAGATTGGAGCGGTCTTTATGGAAAACACCACCACGAGCCCCGATGTCCTCGAACGCTTTTTGCGCTACGTCCAGATCAACACGCAGTCCGAGGATGCAAACTGCGACCAGGTACCCTCGAGCGCCGTTCAGTTTGACCTTGCCAACGTGCTGGCTGAAGAGCTGCGCGAGCTTGGTGCGGAAGATGCCCACGTGACCGAGCACGCCTATGTCTGCGCGCATATCCCCGCAAGTGCGGGCGCTGAGGACAAGCCCGCCCTGGGCCTGATCGCCCATCTCGACACCACCGAAGTTGCACCGGGCGCCGGCGTGAAGCCGCACATCGTGCACTACGAAGGCGGCAACCTGGTCTGCGGCACGGTTGACGGTAAACCCGTTGCCATGAGTACCGCCAAGCTTCCCGCCCTGAATGACCTCGCGGGTGAGGACCTGGTCTGCAGCGACGGCACCACGCTGCTGGGCGCAGACGACAAGGCAGGCGTCGCCGAGATCATGTCGCTTGTCGCGCGTATCGCTCAGGACCCTTCTCTGCCCCATCCCGCACTCGGCATTTGCTTCTGCCCTGACGAGGAGATCGGCCACGGAGCCGAGCTGTTGGATATCGATACCTTTGGCTGCAAGTACGCCTACACGGTCGACGGCGGCCCCATCGGCGAGCTGGAGTGGGAGTGCTTTAACGCCGCTGAGGCGACCGTCCGCTTTGAGGGCCAGTCCATCCACCCGGGCGACGCTAAGGGCCGTATGGTCAACGCAGGCAATCTGTTCTGCGACTTCAACGCGTTGCTCCCCTACGTGCAGCGCCCGGAGTATACGGAAGGCTACGAGGGCTTTTATCACCTTGAGGGTGTATCTGCGACCGTCGATCACGCCACAGCGCGCTATATCGTCCGCGACCATGACGCCGCCAAGTTCCAGCAGAAACTCGACCTTATTGATGCCGCCGCCTCGATGCTCAACCAGCGTCTGGGTGAGGAGCGTGTGACGGTCGAGATTAAGCAGCAGTATCGAAATATGGCCGAGATCGTTCGTGACTATCCCGAGCTTATTGATGTTGCCAAGGAAGCCTACCTTGCCTGCGGCGTTGAGCCCCAAGTGCTGCCGATTCGCGGCGGCACCGACGGCGCGCAGCTGTCGTTCCGCGGTCTGCCCTGCCCCAACCTTTCCACCGGCGGCTATTGCTACCACGGCGTCAACGAGTTCGTCCCGGTCAGTTCGCTCGTCAAGATGACCGATGTGCTCCAGGAGCTCGTCGCCCGCTTTGCATAAGCCTGGCTGCACAAGTCCAAAAGACGAATTGCCCCGTCCTCAACCAAGAACGGGGCGATTTTTTTACTGCAACGAGAATAGGTTGACGCACGCCAGCCTCTTAACGCAAGGAGTGTCCCAAACTGCCGGCACAGACGATATGAGCAGGACATAAAAACATTGAGAGCCCCTGCTGCATGAAAGACCGCGGATTAGGCCGACAATGGTGAGTGTCTAATTCAGCCGCGGCGGCCACGCCGCATTCATGGAAGGGGCTCCCATGCTCGATACTACCACCTTCGTCGGCCTCGACGTCCACGCCCGCTCGATAAAGGCAGTCTCCCTCGACGTCATGACCGGGGAGGTACGTGCCGCGACCTTCGGCTACGACGCCGGCGCCGTCGCGGAGTGGGTCCGTTCCGTGGACCCCAGGGCCAGGTGCGTGTACGAGTCCGGGGTCACGGGCTTCGACCTGCAGAAGAGGCTCTCCGGCCTGGGGGTCGACTGCGTGGTCGGCGCCGTCTCGAAGATGATCAAGCCCAGCGCGGACAGGCGCAGGAAGAACGACCGCAACGACGCCGAGTTCCTCGCCCGCATGCTGTCGGTCGGCAACGTGGTCGAGGTGTGGGTCCCCGACGACGAGTGCGAGGCCGCCCGCGACCTGACCAGGGCGCTCGAGGACGCGAGGGACGACCTCTCGCGCGCGAAGCAGCGGCTCTCCAAGTTCCTGCTCAGGCACGGGCTCGTCTTCGACGAGAGGACGCCCACCGGCCGCAGGAAGGGCAACTGGACCCGGGCGCACTGGTCCCGGATCGAGTCGATTAGGTTCGCGGAGGGGGCCGACAACGACGTGCTCGCCTACTACGTCGACGCGGTCAGGCGGGCGGCGGAGGAGAAGGCGCGGCTCGAGGGGCTCGTCGAGGCCGAGGCCCGCAAGCCCAGGTGGAGGAGGAGGGTCGACTCCCTGCGCTGCCTCAAGGGCGTAGACACCGCGTCCGCCGCCGACCTCGTGTTCGAGGCCGGCGAGTTCTCGAGGTTCAGGAACGCCCGGTCGTTCGCCGCATGGGTCGGCCTGACGCCCTCCGAGCACTCCAGCGGGGAGAGCGACCGCAGGGGCGCGATCACCAAGGCAGGCAACAAGCACCTGAGGAAGGCGCTGGTCGAGGCCGCGTGGCACTACCTGACGTGCTCGGGGCGGCCGAAGGACCTCGCCAAGGGCCAGGCCCCGGAC
>NZ_JBDGAV010000050.1:0-5015 GCF_040910325.1 Collinsella aerofaciens
AGTGCCCTTATCGATACTATTTCGGGCGTAATCCAGCCGATTCTTGCGGTGCTGTGTGCCGCGGGCATGATCAAGGGTGTTTTGAGTATTCTCGTCGCCCTTGGATGGATTACGGCGACAGATGGCTTGTACCAGATTCTATATGCGGCTGGTGACGGCTTCTTCTACTTCCTGCCGATTATCCTTGGCTATACCGCGGCAAAGAAGTTTGGCTGTAGTGAGTTCGTTGGCATGACGCTCGGTATCGCACTTACGTATCCGGCGATGGTCAACATCACATCGGGCGATGTTTTGGGAACGGTGCTTGCCGGCACTCCCTTTGCCATGAACTACTACACGACTTTCCTCGGCATACCCGTTATCATGCCGTCTTCGGGTTATACGAGCTCTGTCATTCCGATTATCATCTCTGTTTGGTTCGCGGCAAAGCTGGAGAAGTGGTGCCGCAAGCATTTCTCTGAGTATGTAAAGTTCTTCTTTGTGCCTACGTGCGTGCTCGTTGTGATGGTTCCCGCTACCTATTTGATTATTGGCCCGATTGCCACCCTGATCACGAACCTCATGAGCCTGCTGTTTAACTCCCTCTACAGCTTGCCTGTCATCGGCGGCGCGCTCGGCGGCATCGTGCTTACTGCCATTTGGCAGCCTATGGTCATCTTCGGCTTCCACTGGAGTGTCATTGCCCTCATGCTGGTGAACATTGCCTCCCAGGGCTGGGATATTGTCATGGCGCCGTACATGGTTTGTTCATACGCTCAGTCCCTTGCCGTCCTCGCTATCCTTCTGAAGACTAAGGACGAAAAGCTCAAGCAGCTTGCATGGCCGGCGTTCATCTCGGGCTTCTTCTTCGGCATCACCGAACCCTGCATCTACGGCGTGACCCTTCCGCGCAAGAAGCCTTTTGTCATGAGCTGCATCGCCTCTGTGCCCGGCGGCCTAATCATCGGCGCTCTTGGCACCAAGATGTTCGCCTTCACCGGCGGCGGCTTCTGCGCCTTCCCGGGCTTCATTGACCCGTCCGGTGCAATGGGCGCGAGCTACCTGATTTACGTAATCATAGCCATCGTGGTTTCCAGCGTGATTTCGTTCCTGCTTACGTATGCGACGTACAAGGAGGACGTGCCGGCGGTAGAGGCTGCAAAGTAGCCAAAGAAGTGGAGCTGCGGGACAAGTATTTCCCCGCGCGCCAGTAATTAGACGAGGTCGTCCTTGGATAAGTGTCGAGGGCGACCTCATCTTGTACTGATTTCGTTCGAGAGGCAGTGGTTGAGGGTGCCTAATATTATCTTTGACAATAAGATGGGCGAGGCGTGCCTTGCGGCGTGGAGGTCCACGGGTGTGGAAGTCCGCTCAGTCGTGGTCCGACAAGAGGGTGAAGTCGTCTTTGAGCATGCGGTTGCGCCGTTCGCCCTCGAACACGTTCACCCGCTCTATTCTGTGACTAAGTCCTTCACCTCGGTTGCTGTTGGGATGTTGGTGAATGAAGGACGGCTGTCGCTGGCTGATCGCTGGATTTCATACTTCCCGGAATATGAAGGCGAGATTGCGGATGAGCGCTTTCGCAATGTGACGGTTCGCAATTTGCTGACTATGACGATGGGGCAGGAGAGTGACCTTTCGTATATTGGCGCGGGAGACGACTGGGCACATGAGGTTCTTCATCGTGAGTTTGACTGGAAGCCGGGCGAGGTCTTTCACTACGATTCGCTGTGTTCACATTTATTGAGCATGCTCGTGCAACGCATAAGTGGAACGAAAGAATCCGATTATCTCGCTGAACGTTTGTTTACGCCGTTAGGCATTAGAAATTGGTGGTGGGAAGAGGATCAAGCCGGTCATACGACCGGAGGTTTTGGCCTTCACCTTTCGACACCGGATTTGGCTAAGTTTGGTCAATGTTTGCTGGATGGCGGCAAGTGGCGTGGGGAACAGATCATTCCCGCGGAATGGGTTGCCGAGGCGACGAAGATTCAGATGGAAACGAGCCCCTTTTATCCGTCTGAGGCGACTGAAGACAGCAATGGCTATGGATATCAGTTCTGGATGTGCCGGCGTGGCGGGTTCAGATGCTCTGGCCTTTTTGGGCAGCTGTGCTACATACGGCCCACAGATGGCCTTGTCATCGCCTGCTCGAGTTCCACGACAGGAAGTAAGGCGCTGCTTGATCCACTGTATGAGGTATTGTTCAAAGAGTCTAGTGTTCGGGAAACGGTGGCTTCCGAACGTGACTTCGATAGCATTCCCGTGCCAGTTGGGTTGGCTTCTGGCGGACGTTTGAGTTCATTACGCCTCGAGGGCATTCATCGTTGCATTTTCGGGGATTTTGAAGAGATCGATATTCGATTCCATGAGAATGAGCTGGATTTGTCTCTGTTGCGCGATGGTCGTGAGTACGGCGTGAGGGCCGGCTACGAGTCTTGGGTTTGCAAATCGGGCGATGGGACCGGAGTCGGAGACCTCTTTCCCTTCGTGACTCATGAAGCCGAGAGGGACGATGCCCCCGCATGGGATGTTCGCAAGTTGTTTGCAGCGTATGCCTGGACTTCGCCAACAAATTTACAAATCGAGACCAGGGAACTGGACTACACGCGGCGCTGTTTTATCGATGTGCGGATCGGAGGTAATTATGCTGTGTACAGGGTGCGAGTTGAGGGAATGTACTGTTTCCCGGCACCCTCGGAACTCACAGCGATTTTGAAGTTGGGATAATTTTCAAGACGTGCGATTGATAAGAAAGCTTGTCAACATCACGGCTAATGGAGACGGAGCTGTCTCCGGGCAATGTTTTTCGATACGGACGTTTCAGTTATCGTTTTGCTTAGGGACTAAGTTAATCACTTGTTAGGGCCGAAGCGTAGGTGCGTTTTCTCGGCTCTGTACCCTGTTGGGCTCGAATCCCGGCGCATGGCAGCAAAAAGCTCGCTATCGTGAGGATAACGGGCTTCTCATTTCAAATGGTGCCCCACCCAACGGGATATCCGCGTGCGGCTGGCATTGCCCGCTTCCACTGCGTCGCTCTGCTCCTTGCGTGCTGCGCTGGAAAACGCTTGCGCGTTTCCTCAGCTCCGCACCCTGTCGGGTTCGAATCCCGGCATATCGGTAGCAAAAAGCCCGCCACCGCGATGAACTGCCTCCCATTTCTTGGACATGAGAAATGGGAGGCTTTCTTTATGCGCGTTGATTTGAGGGTGAAGCATGATGTCGAGGCCAGGAAGGCGGCCATAGGGCTCTTCGAGCTCGGACACGGGTATAAATCTGCCGCGATTGCCCTTTCGCTTCCCGCGGAAGCCGTGAGAAGATGGCAGGAGATATACCGCGCATTCGGGAGCGAGGTGCTGCTGCGCATGGACGGAAAGCAGGGCAGGTACACATACGAGCAGAAGGTCGCCGCCGCCTCCGCCGTCGTCGACGGCGGCATGACGAAGACCGAGGCGATGGCGGCGTTCGGCATAATGTCGATGTCGCCGCTCAAGAAGTGGTGCGCGCTATACCGCGAGGGCGGCGCGGAGGCCTTGCGCCCGAGGCCCAAGGGCCGGCCGAGCGGTTCCAGGGCGAGGCCGCGGACCCGCGAGGAGGAGCTCGAGGAGCGGTGCCGTAGGCTCGAGGCCGAGGTGGCCTACCTAAAAAAATTACGCGCCCTGGTCGAGAGGGACGGGCTCTGACCAGGGCGAAGGCCGAAGCGGTCGCGGCCCTGCGCGCCGAGGGGCACGCGCTCGGGCACCTGCTCGCATGCGCGGAGCTCAAGCGGTCGACCTACTACTACGCGCTGTCGCACCCGAAGGCTCCCACCAGGCCCGAGCTCTGGGAGGCCGCCGCCGAGATCTTCTCGCGCACCGCCAACGGCTGCGGGCACCGGCAGATAGCGATGTGCCTCAGGGCGGAAGAGGGGGCCGTGATAGCCGACAAGACCGTGCTCAAGATGATGCGCGAGATGGGGATTCGCTGCGGCATCAGACGCGAGACGGCCTACCACAGGTACAACTCGTACAGGGGCGTCGTCGGCAGGACGTTCGAGAACGTGATCGCGAGGGATTTCGACGCCGGGGCCCCGTGGCAGAAGCTGGGGACGGACGTCACCGAGTTCAAGGTGGCCGGCGGCAAGGCCTACTGGGCCCCGACGCTGGACTTCTGCACCAAGGAGATCGTGGCGAGCGACATATCGACCACGCCCGACATGTCCCAGCAGGTGAGGATGCTCGACGAGCTGCTGTCCAAGATCCCCGAGGGCGCCGCCCCGACCATGCACTCGGACCGGGGCTGGCAGTACCAGCACGCCTCGTACACATCCAGGCTCGAGGCCGCCGGCATCGTCCAGAGCATGTCCAGGAAGGCGAACTGCATCGACAATGCCGCCACCGAGCAGCTCTTCGGCCACGTCAAGGACGAGTTCTACAGGGGCCGCGAGTGGAAGACGTTCGAGGATTTCAAACGCGACCTGGAGGAATACATAGTCCACTGGAACACGAGCCGGAGGCAGGTAAGATTGAAGGGCCTGACCCCGGAGGAGTACCGGAATCAGGCCCTCGCGGCCTAGTCGCTATTTAGGGCGTCCAAGATTTGGGGCGCGGTTCACGAGGGCAACGGGCTTCTCGATTTAAATGGTGCCCCCAGCGGGATGTCCGCGTGCGGCTGACGCCGCCCGCTTTCGCCGCGTCGCTCCGCTCCTTGCGTGCTGCGCTGGAAAACGCTTCGCGTTTCCTCAGCTCCGCACCCTGTCGGGTTCGAATCCCGGCATTTCGGTAGCAAAAAGCCCGCTACCGAATTGGTAACGGGCTTCACATCTCAAATGGTGCCCCCAGCGGGATTCGAACCCGCGATATCCACCTTGAAAGGGTGGCGTCCTTGGCCGCTAGACGATGGGGACAGCGGGAAAGAGTATAGCAGACTTTTCTATCCGTTCACATATCGTTGGCAGATTGAAAAACCACCACACAGGAGCCTTGATTATCAACTTCATCCGAACACTTCCCACATTCATCCGCACATGTGCGGATGAATGTGGGAACCCGATACCT
>NZ_JBDGAV010000051.1:0-4225 GCF_040910325.1 Collinsella aerofaciens
CAAGGAACGGAACTTTGTACAGTCGCAGGACATTGGCAAAGTCAACAAAGCGGAAATCAAGGAAGCCATGGACGGCGTATTGAAGAAGATGCAGGGCTTTGACTTTACCAAATTCAAGGAAGAACTTGGTAAGAGAGGTTTTAAAGTCCGGGAAGCCAGGGCAAGCACCGGGAAACTTAACGGCTACTATGTCACAGCCCGAAGCGGTACGGAGTATAAGGCAAGCGAGATAGGGAAAGGCTACACTCTCGCCCATATCGAGCGGACACAAAGCAAACTGAAGTGCAACTCAATGAACATATCTCATGGAAACAAACTCACACCCGGAAGCGGCAGCTTCCAACGTTAAGCAGGGACAGTACAGCCCCCGGAAAAGAAAAGATACAACGCCAAGGGTAAACCCGCAGCTTGCGGTAGAACTGGTGTATCAAGAACTAAAGCGTGTTGAAGTCTATACGAAGCGCATAGAGGACGCAACAGCCCGAAAGGTACAAATAGACGGGAAAAGCCTTGAAAGTGCCGAAAATCGCCTAAAAAACGTGTTGGCGGACTTTGAACGGCAGGGGTACAGAATGAAAAACGGCGGTTATGTGGACAAACGAATTTCGTTCTACTCAATCCTTTGTGCTGTTATCTCCCTATTGTTCGCTTGTTTCATGTGCTATCTTTGGACGGATGCAGCCAAAGACCGGGACAACTACAAGCAGTATTATGAATACTACCAAGAGCAGGCAAGGGAACAAAAGGGGAATAAATAAACATCTAACTTTACGAATTATGGGAACAACGGAACACGAAGAACCCCGGTTCTTCTTCATACTGAACAAGGGTGCGAAGTCCGGCGGCGAAATCACCCATGCCGTCCTAAACGGTAGTATCGTTTCGAAGCCGGCAGGCTGGGACGCCTTTCATGGGCTTGCACTGGCGAGAGAGAAACTAAGCAGCGAGGAAATACAACAGCAGATGAAAGAACTTGGTGTAGAAATGGAAATCGTTCCTCTGATTTGACAAGATTACCCGGAGTGTTTCAGCCGGGTAATCTTGTTACTTATCCTTGATTTTCCCTTTAAGGGCGTTTATAATCCACCCTTTCGGATTGTTCTTTTCTCGTGATTTTCCGTTTAGGAGAGCCAGTTCTCCGATAAGGTCGGTTATCTTTTCTTGTGCCGTTATGAATGTCTCTTTGTTCCGGTTTATCTCTTCCGATGTGAAGCCGCAGGAATAACGGAGGTACTCGTACACATGGCTGTCTATCTGATATCGTGCTGTAACCTTTGCTTGCAATTCTTTCCCTTCCAGTTCTTCATCTCTGAACTGTGGTTGATAGACCGGGTAGAACCTAAACCCGGTCACCTTGCTACGTTTGTTGTTTGGGTTTTCACGCACTTTCACGTAGTTGAAAGTGTATGGGCAGCTCTCATCAAGCGCAGCCTTTGCTGGTTTCAAAACTCTTTCCTCAAAATGATCTATTCTGTCTTTTCCGTTCTTGTCCTTGTATTTGTCCGCAGGTATGCCAAGACGGTCTTTCAAGTTTTCAAGGGATATATCCAAAGGGTACACCTGCCCACTCATTAACATGTAAAACCTAAGGGAATACCCAGTAGGTAGCGCAAGAGCCTTGTTTAACTCAAATTCTCTGTACCCCTTGGCGAACTTGGTAAACACATCCCAAAGGTCGTTAGACACACGAAAGGTTATAATGCCAGTGCGTTTTTTATATTTTGGGTTAGATATAAATCCGCACTTCCACCATTCCTCGTCATCTTCGTAAGTAAAAAAACGTCCTGCCAAAGAATCGAGTGCGGCTATGATTTCATTGTAATCACGTCCGGAAAAAATAACGTCAGATACATGCATTTGTGCATCAACATCCCAAAGTCCATGCTCAAACTTGCGTTTCGTGCCTGCATAATCTTTCAGTTTTACTCCCTTTAGTTCAGCTTGGCACGCTTCCAGTATGCGAAGAACTATTCTTTGTTCGTGTATGGACATGTCTTGCTGTTTTGACCATGTATATACCCATGAAACAACAACATCTTTATTCTTGGTAATAGGTAGTTTCTTTTTCATAAACGATTGATTTGCTGCAAATATACACAATCCCCACATTAAAACAAAAAAAGAGGGGTAAAACTCCCAAAGTGTGGGGACTAATTTACTTTTAAACTCCCAAAGTGTGGGGACTAAACTCCCAAAGTGTGGGGAAAAACATGTTCTAATCCCTTTATATATGGGCGTTTGCGAAGAAGTGATAGAGCATATTACAGACGATGCTTATAACAGACAAGGGGAATTTATAGAGCTAAGTGGTTGATTTACTGTCGGAAAAAGAAAAACGATAGGGAAAAAGAGCAAAGCAAAACCAACCAACGGGCGGTAGGATTGGAAACGGGTTTTTATGGCGTGTACACGTTTGTGTACAAAATGTTTGTATTTTATTGAAATATAGCTATCTTTGTGCTGAATTTAAAAGCAAACAGATATGGAAGCATTATCAGTAAGAGAATACCGTAACAACCTCGCAGCGTCTTTAACCAAAGCTGACAATGGCGAGCAGGTACTAATTCGCAGGAAAAACGAGATTTACGCTTTGGTAAAAGTTGGTCGTGAAGATTTGATGATAACCCCGGAGCTGCAAGCAAGGATTGACAAGGCAAGGGAAGAAATCAAATCCGGAAAGTGTGTTACCCTCAAAAGCAGTGAGGATATTGACGCTTATTTCGATAGTCTATGATGTACACAATTAGGGTTTCCGACGGGGTGGATAAGGTGATTGCCAAATGGAAGAAATCAAACCCCAATTTGTTCAAGAAGTATAAGAAAATCTACAAAGAATTGTTAGAGCACCCTAAGACTGGGCTTGGGCATCCCGAAGCGTTAAGGGGCGGTGGGGATATTACATGGTCTCGACACATTACCGCCCATGACCGGATAATCTATGACATTTACGAGGAAGTGGTAGAGGTCTACATCTTGGAGGTAGAGGGGCATTACAACGATAAATGATAAAACTGTTATGGTCGAATATTGTGTTTACTGGTTAGAGAACGGCGAGCCTATGCACGAGGTGTTCTCTTCTCTTGCCGCCGCCGAGATGTACTCATGTGCGATAAGAGGGAAAGAAAACATTGAATGGGTGGAGGTGTCCGAAGAAGAAACCATTGATTTGGACGAACTGGAAGACATGTTCCCGGATGACTTCTGCGGCGTGTAATCCCCTTGGGTAGAAATGGGGTAGAATTTGTTAGGCTGTGGGGGATTTTCTAACACGCCGGGGCTTTTTGCTGGGCGGTTGGCGTGGATGTATTCCCATGCGGCATGTGTATATATAGCAAGAAGTGTCCTTGTCGGACAATTCTTGCTTTTCTCGCTTTGCTCAAAAAGATTTTAAGATTACCTTTGTGGCATGGAACTAAGACGGAACGAAAAGATTACATTCCGGTGTACCGAACTTGAAAAGGACGCACTTGCGGAGCAGGCAGCCCGGTGCAGTCTAAGCGTATCGGAATACTGCCGGAGTTTGTCCCTTGGGGGGCGCCCAAGGGAGAGGTACACCGAGGAGGAACGGCAGCTTCTCCGGGACATAGCCCAGTTGAAAGGAACGCTCCAACGGCTGAACAACTACTTCGGTGGTCGCCAGTACCGGGAAGTGTTCGAGGAGAACCGGGCACTAATTACAGAGCTCAAAAAAATACTCTCACGATGATAGGGAAAGGGAAAAGCATATCACATGGTGTGGCGGCATTGGAGTACGACCTCGCCAAAGAGATAAACGGGCAGGCAGTAGCCACCGAGATAGCCCGGCATGAACTTTATGGGTGTACTGGTGCGGAAATGGTGCAGGAAATGAAACCGTATCACATTGATTTTCCGAACGTAAAAAACAACTGCCTACGTTTCGAGGTCAGCCCCTCGATAGAGGAAAGCGCCACCTTTACGGATGCGGACTGGGCGGAACTTGGTAACGACTTCATGCAGCGCATGGGGTTGGCGAACCACCAGTACATCATCATCCGGCACAGCGGTACGGAGAGCAAGAAAGAGCAAGCCCACCTGCACATACTGGCAAACCGGGTTTCCCTTTCCGGGGAACTGTACCGGGACAACTGGATAGGGAAAAAGGCAACGGAAGCCGCCAATGCCATAGCCAAGGAACGGAACTTTGTACAGTCGCAGGACATTGGCAAAGTCAACAAAGCGGAAATCAAGGAAGCCATGGACGGCG
>NZ_JBDGAV010000052.1:0-3824 GCF_040910325.1 Collinsella aerofaciens
CTGACCGGTGGACGGCACCGAGCCGTACGCTTGAACTTGGAAGGGGGAGGCCTCGCGGCCTCCCCCTTTTTTGCGTTGTTTACACGTTGTACTTTGGGACCTAGCTCCCCCGTATTCGCTCTTACTGTTTGGCTGTATTTTGAGTTCTTCTAGTGTATTTGAGCGATAATTACTCGCATTGGCGTTAGGGAGGGCTTGATGTTTACCGTGTTTGTCTTGGGCAATATTGCTTCGGGTAAGTCGACTGCCTGCCGCTATTTCGAATCTCGTGGCGCTATGCTTATCGATCTGGATGAGCTTGCAAAATCTCTGTATGTGCCGGGCTCTGATATCGTCAATACTCTCGCGGATGAATTCGGTTGGGACATTTTGGATGAGGAGGGCGGCATTCGCCGCAGCATCCTCGCTTCTCGAGCTTTCGCTTCTCCTGATTCGGTCGCACGACTCAATGGCATCGTGCATCCCGTTCTGATTGAACAGCTTTCGCTGAGGATTCTCGATCCGGTTTGTTGTACGGTTTCATCTCCCCGTTACCCCTTTGCGGTGGTCGAGGTTTCTGCTCCGACTGGTTTTGAGGATGCATTTGGCTTGGCTGATGAAATTCTGGTCATTAGCGCCCCTTTGTCAGTTCGTCGCGAGCGCGCTATTCAACGTGGCATGGAGCCATCTGATTTCGATGCCCGTTCTGCTTGTCAGCCCGATGAGTCTGCGCTGTGCAATCTCGCTACAACGGTGATTGATAATGCCTCAGGCGATAATTCGCTCTTTGAGCAGCTTGACTCATGGCTTGCATGCCATGGGTTCGGGGATGTAGTGGATAAGGAGGAGGCCGATGCCTAAGACACGTTTCCTTACGTGGTATCGCCTTATACCGCTAGCTGCCGTTTTTGCCTTCGGCCTTATCTCATTCGTTTACTCGTATGCTCCTGCCGCTTTCTTTAAGCCGCTGTATCCGATTGACTACGAGGCGTATGTAAAGCAATCCAGTATTTCGCATAATCTGGATCCGTATCTGGTGTGCGCTGTCATTAAGTCTGAATCGAATTGGGATCCCGGGGCCGAGTCGAATCAGGGTGCTCAGGGATTGATGCAGCTGATGCCCGAGACTGCCCAGGATATGATCGCCAAGGGCCTTGTCGACGGTGGCGAGTATTCGGCCGACAACCTTAACGATCCGGCTACGAATATCGAGTTTGGCTGTGCGTATCTCTCGTATCTTCTAGCGTATTTTAACGGGTCGACTGACAGTGCCATTGCCGCCTATAACGCCGGCATGGGCAATGTCGACGGATGGGCGCAGCAGAGTACGTCGCTTCATAATGCAATCACCTTTCCCGAGACGCAGGCGTATCTGATTCGTGTCAATAATGCCTGGGCTCGCTACAAGACCCTCTATCCCGATCGGTTCGTATAGGACTATGCCTGCCGCCTGCGTATACTGCAGATATATGAGTTAGGAGTATCCATGGCGGAATTTGAAGTAGAACGCGTTGGTGGTGAACTTAAGCGCTTTGGCGTTGAAGGCTCTGACGTGCCGTTTAAGGTCGTGTCTCCCTATGAGCCTGCCGGTTCCCAGCCTAAGGCCATTGAGTCGCTTGTGCAGGGCGTGAGGGACGGAGACCGCTATCAGGTTTTGCTGGGCGTGACTGGTTCGGGCAAGACCTTCACGATGGCAAAGACTATTGAGGCCCTGGGAAAGCCGACGCTGGTCATGGCTCCGAATAAAACGCTCGCCGCTCAGCTTGCGAGCGAGCTCAAAGAGTTCTTTCCCAACAACGCTGTGGTCTACTTCGTCTCGTACTATGACTACTATCAGCCCGAGGCGTATGTGCCGCAAAGCGATACATATATCGAGAAAGACTCCTCGATTAACGAAGAGGTCGAGATGCTGCGACATCAGGCGACCGCATCGCTGCTCTCTCGACGCGATGTGATCGTTGTCGCATCGGTCTCGTGTATCTATGGCATTGGCTCTCCTGAGGACTATGCGGGTCTGGCTCCAAACGTCGACAAAAAGGTGCCGCTCGAGCGCGATGACTTTATCCATGCACTTATCGACATTCAATATGATCGCAATGACTATGACCTGGCACGCGGCACGTTCCGCGTGCGCGGCGATGTTGTCGACGTGTATCCGCCTTATGCCGAGCATCCGTTGCGGTTTGAGTTCTTTGGCGATGAGGTCGAGCTGATTGCCGAGATCGATGAGGTCACCGGTGAGATGCTTCGTGAGTATGAGGCCATTCCCGTATGGCCGGCATCGCACTACGTGACCGAGAAGCCGAAGGTCAAGGCGGCTCTGAAATCGATCAGCGAAGAGTGCGAGAAGCGCGTGGCGGAGCTCAAGGCGACCGACAAGTTGCTCGAGGCGCAGCGTCTGCAGCAGCGCACCGATTATGATCTTGAGATGCTCGAGACGATGGGCTTTTGCAACGGCATCGAGAACTACTCGCGTCATCTGGATGGTCGCAAGCCGGGCGAGCCGCCGTTTACCCTAATCGATTACTTTCCCAAAGATATGCTCTGCATCATCGATGAGAGCCATGTGACGGTGCCGCAGATTCGCGGTATGCACGAAGGTGACCGCTCGCGTAAGGTGACACTGGTGGAACACGGTTTTCGCCTGCCCTCGGCGCTCGATAACCGCCCGCTTCGTTTCGATGAGTTTGAGGCAAGGATACCCCAGTTCATCTACGTTTCGGCAACACCGGGCGACTATGAGCTGCGGGTGAGCCAGAACGACGTTGAGCAGATTATTCGTCCGACCGGTCTGCTCGATCCCAAGATCGATGTGCGTCCAGTACGCGGCCAGATTGACGATCTTGAGGACGAGATTCGCGAGCGCGTTGCCCGCAAGGAGCGCGTGCTGGTGACCACGTTGACCAAGCGCATGGCCGAGGACCTGACCGACCATCTACTTGATGCGGGCATTAAGGTCAATTACATGCACTCTGATACGGCGACAATGGACCGTGTCGAGATCCTGCGAACGCTGCGCGAGGGCAAGATCGATGTTCTCGTTGGCATCAACCTGCTTCGCGAGGGCTTGGATCTCCCCGAGGTCTCACTGGTGGCAATTCTCGATGCCGATAAGGAAGGCTTCTTGCGCAACCGCCGCTCACTGATTCAGACGATTGGCCGTGCGGCCCGTAACGCCGATGGCGAAGTCATCATGTATGCGGACGTTGTGACCGATTCGATGAAAGAGGCCATCGAGGAGACGCAGCGCCGTCGCGAGATTCAGATGGCATATAACGAAGAGCATGGCATTGTGCCCAAGACGGTGCGCAAGGCCATCAACGACATCTCAAGTTTTATTACCGAGGCCGAAAAAACCGTGGGTTCCAAGGGGCGCTCGAAGGGCGACTCTCTTGGTCATGGTGCATTCTATACGCCCGATGAGTCGGGCGAGGTCGGCGTGCCGGAAACGGTGGCACCCGAGCAGACACTTGCGGAGCAGTTGGAAGAACTGCCGCATGACGAGCTTGTGCGGATCGTCGAAACCATGGAAGAGGATATGCGCAACGCTTCTGCCGCCATGGACTTTGAGGAGGCGGCGCGCCTGCGCGATGCCGTCGTTCAGATTCGGGCGATGCTCGAGGGTGCGTCTGAGGACGAGACGATCGAGCGCTTACGTTCGCAGGCCCGCAAGGGTTCCACGTTCGCATCGGGCAGAAAACGCCAGGGTGCACGGTTTAAGAAATAGCGAACAGGCCCGGCTTATAGGACAAAATGTGTGTCTACTTTGGGGCATCGGCGCAGGTCGATGCCCCTTTTTCAGCCGTTTAAATTCCGTGCCCGCTTTTAACCGCTCGGACAGAATG
>NZ_JBDGAV010000053.1:0-3358 GCF_040910325.1 Collinsella aerofaciens
GGTATCGGGTTCCCACATTCATCCGCACATGTGCGGATGAATGTGGGAAGTGTTCGGATGAAGTTGATAATCAAGGCCCTCCAGCGAAAGTGCACGTTATTTAGTACTGCGCGATCCTTTGAAAAAGGACTGCTGTATAATTGCATATAAGATTCACCCGGAAGGAGCGATCGATGAAAAGCAAACGATTTGTCCTGAATGCACTTCTGGTTGTAGCACTTTTAGCGCTCTTGGCCTTCTCATGCTGGTACGCAAACCAACCATCATTTGGATACGTATTGTATACAGTAATGTCCGGCGATAAGGCTTATTACACTCTACGCGCAATTGACGTTCTCTTTTTCTATGTAGCCGGCCCCTTATCAATCGCTTTGGTCGCGTTTCTTGTCATTTACAACTTCAAGAAACGTTAATAGAACCTATTTAGAATCCGAATCGTCCATGGAGCCGTCGATGCCGGTTTTGGTGTCGTCATCCGTGTTGGAATCGTCATCCTTAGCGAAGGGGTTCTTGAAGAAGCCCGTCGCATCGGGCTGCAGACCAGAGAGCTTGATCCAGGGATTATCGAGATCGGGCTTGGGCATGGCCTTGGCCTCGGGCGCAGTCTCGTTGCCGATGAGCTCGGACTCGTAGATGAAGGTGTCGTCGCCGAGCGCGTCGTAGGCGGCGACCGGGTTGCCATCGGCATCGCGGTACGGCGTGCCCTTAAACACGGCGCCGTCATAGGCCACAAGCTGTCGGCCGGTCTCATTCTCGAAGTAGTACACGAAGATACCCTTGAGGGCCGCACAAAGCGGGATGGCAATAATCATGCCGATGGGGCCCATGAGTGCCGAGCCAATAACGAGCGCCGTGAGGCTCATGATGGGATGCACCTGCACCGAGCTCTGCATGACCTTGGGCGAAATGACGTTATCGGTGACGTTTTGCGCGACCATCGTCACGATGAGCGTCCATAACGCCAACATGGGGCTGAACATGAAACCGAGCACCGTGGCGATTGCTGCGCTCACCCAGGGACCGACGACCGGAACCAAATGCATGATGCCGGTAAAGATAGCCATGAGCGCCGCATACGGATGGCCGATGATCATAAAACCGATAAAGGCGAGGAAACCACCGCAGATGGACGTCACGACCATACCGCGCATGTAGCCGCCGACAGAGCGAGAAAGGATGGCGACCATAAAGCGGTACGAGGTCTCCTTCTCCTGACCGATGATGGTGCAAATCTCGTGGTGCATGCGAGGGTAGTCGCAGGCCATCCAGTAGGCAAGCACCAGGCCAAGGAAGATAACGAACAGCTGCGAGGCCGTATTGGTGATGAGTGGGAACACACCACGACCAAGCTCGGCGGCAATCTGAGACACATACCTCGATGCCACGGCAACCAGCGACGAAAGATTATCGTCCAAATACTCCTTGAGCGGCGTGTTGTTGAGCGTCTTTGCATGCGAGATCATCTCGTTGAGATCGCCACCTGCAACACGAAGCTGCTCGGGCAGGCGGCTCAGGACTTCCATGATCTGACCAAAGAGAATCGGCGACAAGATACAAACGACACCGACGAGCACGGCAACAACAACAATAAGCGCGATAAGCGAACCGATGCCGCGATTCACGCCATGGTGCTCGAGCCAGTTGGTGATCGGGGACATCACAAAGGCAATGATGGAGCCGACGGCAAGAAACTCAATAACCGGCGCCAGGATGCCCATAAGGTTAAAGATGACAGCGGCGATGACAATGCAGCCGACAACAGCCCAAATGCGCAGCGTCAGAATGCGAGTGTCGCGCAGCACGCGATCGGTTTGTTGGGGGTGCTCACTCATGAACGAATCATCACTCCGTCGGGGTCGATCTTGTCCTGAATCTTCTTAAGCGTGCGGCGCAGCAGACGCGAAACCTGCACCTGAGAAATACCAAGCTTCTTGGCGATCTCGATCTGGGTCATGCCCTTCACAAAGCGCAGCTCGATCACCTCGCGCTCGCGCGGCGAGAAATCACGGATGGCTTCCTCGATCACTAGGCGGTCATCGGTAAAGTCGAGCTCGTTGTCGTCGTCGGCGTAACGGTCGAGAATCGAGGGGGCATCGTCGGAATCGGACGCACCAGGAGCCTCGATGGGCACCGAGGTATAGGCCGAAGACGATTCCATAGCCTCGAGGACCTCATCGACAGTCACATCTAGATACTCAGCGATCTCCTCAACCTTGGGCGAACGCTGCAGCTCGTTGGTAAGTTTGTCAGTAGCTTGGTTGACCTTGGCCGAGAGCTCCTGCAGACGACGAGGTACGCGCACGCTCCAGCCCTTGTCGCGAAAATGGCGTTTGATCTCGCCCAGGATAGTGGGTGTTGCAAACGTCGTGAACTCGAGCCCGCGCTCGGGGTCAAAGCGGTCGATAGCCTTGAGCAAACCCAGATAGCCGACCTGCATGAGGTCGTCGAGCGGCTCGCCGCGATTCTTAAATTTGTTGGCAAGAAACCTTACCAGGTTCATATGGGACATGACGAGCTGCTCGCGCGCGTCCGGATCACCGGTTTCTTTGTAGCGACGAAACAGCTCGCGGGTTTTCTCCTTGTCCCAAGCGGTCTTGCCGCTCCGGGAACGTTCGGTCATATTAGATATCCGCCTTGAGGTCGAGGGAAAGCGTCAGGGGCGCCGCAGTCTTTTCGTAGGAGTCGCACACGCTCGCGAGGATGAGCTCGGCATACACCGCAGCCTGGTCGTCTTCATCGACCGTAGCCTGGTCGCCAAAGGTAATAGTCATGCCAACGTGGGTCTCATCGACATCGAATTTGATGGTGATGTCATCGCAGTCGACCGCGGTGCAACCAAAGATGAAAGCCTCCTCAGCAGCCATGCGGATGTCCTCGATGCGATCGACAGACATAGAGCACAGGGCACCAACGTTGGCTGCCGTCATGCGCACAAGGCGAGCGAGACGCGGGTCACCGGCAACGGTCAGCGTGATAGGGCAGGTTGCTTCGCTACTCATCGCAGGACTCCTCAGAGGTCTCGGCGGGCGTATAGGTGTAATACTGAGCCGGCTTGGATACAGACTTCTGACCATCATCGTCGCCCGCGGCGGCCTCGTCCTCGCCAATTAGGATGCGCTCGGTAGGCTGCTCGGCCTCCGCAGCGGCAGCGGCGAGCTTGCGATCGGCGTCGGCTGCAGGAGCCTTCACCTTATTGAAGAGCTTCTGCACAGCACCGGCGGCAGAGTCGGTCACGCTCGACACAGCATTGCTGGCCTCGGCCATGCTGCCCGTAACCTCGGAAATGTCGCGAACCACGGCTTCGACCTCTACGAGATTGGAGGTAAGGGCATCAACTGCCGTCTTGCTCGACTTAAGC
>NZ_JBDGAV010000054.1:0-3325 GCF_040910325.1 Collinsella aerofaciens
GGATACGCACGGCGCGAGCTTTTTCAGCAGCCGCCAGAACCGCTTGTCCCCAGCCACCTTGTTCGGGTTGAACTCAACGAACCCGCGATTCATGTTGACCTTGCAACTCGGCTCTATGAACCCGATGCCGAGCGCGACCGAGCTATCGCCGATGGCGAAGCTCCAAAGCTCGTACCAACCGCCAGGGCGAATCTTGCTCGTCCATGCGTTCATGCTGTCGCAGTCGAAAGTCTGGGCGTGTCCGCTCAACCACTCGCCCTTGCCATTGATGAACGACAACTTCAGGCGAACCATATCGATTGAGAACGTTGCCCCAGATTCGGCTCTGTATGCATTCCAGTAAGACGGTCGAACCTCCGAAAGTTGATGAAATCCGGCTATTAGACAAGGGCCGGATTTCAAGCCGCCGTTCTCGGGGTCATTCACGACCCCATCAATTTGTTTACTTTCGCCGCTCATAAAATAAAACCTCCCGGGTCTCGGGAGGTCACAAACTCGGATATGGTTTGCCAGTTTGCTGTAGTCAGATGCCCGCGTGCTAGAATGGGGCCGCGGTACTACGGTGGCATTTGAGTCGTGACCTCAGTGTCAGCGTCGGGGGGTAGGAGCCCCGTTCGCCTTTGCCGAATTGTACCTCAAACGAACGACCCGCCCGCCTGGCTTAAGGCTGGGCGGGCGTTTTCGTTTCAGCGGCTCTGACTCCACGACCGCCGCGGCGGTCTATCGTCACGGTTCGCATCCCGCGCCTTAGCAGCCCTCTGGGCTTCCGCAGCACGGGCTTTGGGGCTTCTGTCATCGTCTTCCCCGTAATCGCGCTCCAAGGCCGCCAAATCGCGTTTGAGCGCCTTTGTGGTCATCCGCGCACTTCTCGGCCCGAGCCTTCTGGTGAGGTCCGCAATTGCCAGCCCAAGCCGTCCAACCGCTTCTCTGACCTCTTCCACGAACTGACCGACTCGTCCGCGGAGTCCATCGCATCGAGCAGCGATTTCATCGAGCATTCCGCGCTTCTCAAAGCGTCCCGCGTGGTCGAACCGCTCAGCGAGGGAAGCGATGGCTTCCAGCTCCTCAACGTCCTCCTCAAACCGTCCCGCCGTGCGCCGAACCGACTCCAATCGCCGCTGCTCGCGCTGGAGGTCATCGCCCACCTCGTTGCGAAGCTCGATTTTCTCGCCGATTTCGCCGTCCAAGCGGTCGAGTTCGGCCATTTTCTCCGCGATTCGGCGGTCGATTTCCGCAGCCTGCGCCCGCTTTTCATCGACCTTGGCGGTCACGGCACCCAATTTGACATGGCTCTCAACCCTAAGCTGCTCGAGACCGTTCAGCTCGCGCTTGGCAGTTATCGCCCCGTGCTTCGCCTTGTCCCTCGCGCCCTCAAGGGTCTCTATCTCGGACTTGAGCGCCCTCGTGGTGCCGACCTGCACCTTGTACGCGTCAAGGCTTCTGTAGCCCTTCGCGCGCAGCTCGTGGCGCATTGGGCGCTCGTACCCGTAGGGCTTCGCGACCTGCTCCCAGAAGTCCTCCTGAAGCCTGCTCATGGTTCCCTGGGCCGTCACCTCCCACTTGCCCTCGGCGTTCTTGCGCCGCTTGTCGGGCGCGAACAGCTCCTTGGCGCACAGGCGGTCGTGGCCGTCCTCGCCGCGGATGACTGGGGCGATCCAGATGTGCGCGTGCGGGGTTCCCTCGTCCAGATGAATCTGGGCGGCGAGCAAGTTCTCGTATCCGTACCGCGCACCGAACCACTGAACCGACCTGTCAAGAAACTCCTTGGCCGTCTCCTCGTCCGGAAGCGCTTCATTTGTCGACACGATAAACCCCATCGCGCGGACTTGGTTTTCCCTGACCTTCCTCTTCGTCTTGAGTTCCGCCATGCGCCGCTCGACCGCCTTCTCAAGCGGCACCGGGCACTCGTCCTCGGCGCGGCAGCGGTAGCCGATGTGCCGGCCGCTCTGGTCAACATCGTTGGCGTAGGTGTGCGCCCGCCTGTCCAGCTCCTTGCCCACGGCTTCAAGGCTCTCGCATTTGGTCGACTTCATGGCAATCAAGGGTGCTACGGTCATGTCAAACTCCCGAGTTCGAACCACCTAAAGGTGCGTTAGCGGCTTTGGTATAGTCTTTGGTATAGTCACGTTATACCAAGCTACGCTTGGCCGTGCAAGGGCGCTGCCCTTGACCCGCTCGGGCGTTCCCCCCGAGACCCCCCAGCCCTCGTCCGTTCGCGGCGTCGCTCACGTTCTCGGACAGCACGCGGCGGCGCGTGCATGAGGGGGCAAGCCCCCTCAAACTCCCCCTTGATGGGCTTCCTTCGCCGCGACTAGAGCAAGGAAAGGGTCGATGGAGCAGAGCGTCCATCGACCCTTAATCAAGTCTGGTCTATTCGGTTGGCCGTCGCGTCAATTCCGCAATCCGTGAACGAGTCGGCTTAGATCTGCGCGAGCGCAGACCACGCCGCCCCGTAGTCACGCATTGCTACATTGACCCGTCTACTCGAACCGAGCGCACCAACTCCGCGCTTCGGCAACGGCTGCGGCGGCGCAGTCGGTCGGCATGGTGAGGAAGTTCGCTCGCAAAAAATCACGCGCGCGCTTTTTCTGCTTCCAATTGAGCATGGAAACGTAAGTCTCGATTTCCTCGTTCCGCTCTGCCTTTTCTGCCAGAAGCATCCCAAGCAAGCGCAGCCAATCACGCGAGCGCGGCGGCGCATCGTCCGCACCGGCTGGGCCCCACGCATGAACCTGCGGCCAGTGTGCGGCAACCTGCGCCGCGTCCCACTCGCCATCGCACGTCAGCTCGATGCGCGTCAGCACGCCCGACAGGTTCATCTCTGCTGCCTTGTCGTAGACCTTCACGTACCCAGCAGTGTTCTTGACCCCGAGGTATTCCGTGATGCCGTTGCTGATAACGGCTTTGTACATCCGCCTGTCCTTGCTCAAACGACAGTCCTTGCGGGCGCACTCGATGTCGTAGGCAAGGTCATACCGCTTCAAGCTCGCGTGGGATACGCACGGCGCGAGCTTTTTCAGCAGCCGCCAGAACCGCTTGTCCCCAGCCACCTTGTTCGGGTTGAACTCAACGAACCCGCGATTCATGTTGACCTTGCAACTCGGCTCTATGAACCCGATGCCGAGCGCGACCGAGCTATCGCCGATGGCGAAGCTCCAAAGCTCGTACCAACCGCCAGGGCGAATCTTGCTCGTCCATGCGTTCATGCTGTCGCAGTCGAAAGTCTGGGCGTGTCCGCTCAACCACTCGCCCTTGCCATTGATGAACGACAACTTCAGGCGAACCATATCGATTGAGAACGTTGCCCCAGATTCGGCTCTGTATG
>NZ_JBDGAV010000055.1:0-3008 GCF_040910325.1 Collinsella aerofaciens
GGGCATACCCGGCAGGGGTTCCGCCGACGGGGTTGCAGGGCCGCGCATCCGGGGGCTGCCGCCCCCGGGCGCAGGTCCGGCTGGGGAGCGGAACGGCATGGGAGGGCCGGCCGCAGCGGGTGACAGCCCCGTACGCGAACCCAGACCGGACGGCGCGACGCGGTCCCTGAGTAGGGCCGGGCACGTGAAACCCGGTCCGAACCTGGGTGGACCACCATCCAAGCCTGAGTACTACCCTGTGACCGATAGCGCACCAGTACCGTGAGGGAAAGGTGAAAAGCACCCCGGGAGGGGAGTGAAACAGTACCTGAAACCGTGCGCCCACGAGCAGTCGGAGCACCTTTATGGTGTGACGGCGTGCCTTTTGTAGAATGAGCCAGCGAGTCGCTGGCGCGGGGCGAGGTTAACCGAAAGGGAGCCGGAGCGAAAGCGAGCCTTAACAGGGCGACTTGAGTCCCGCGCCGCGGACGCGAAGCCGGGTGAGCTATCCGTGGGCAGGCTGAAGCGGGGGTAAGACCCCGTGGAGGGCCGAACGCACGTCGGTTGAAAACGGCGGCGATGACCTGCGGATAGGGGTGAAAGGCCAATCAAACCCGGAGATATCTCGTTCTCCCCGAAATAGCTTTAGGGCTAGCGTCGCGCGTTCACCGCCGGAGGTAGAGCACCGGATGGACGAGGGGGCTTCGCCGCCTACCGAATCCAACCGAACTCCGAATGCCGGCGGCCCAGAGCGCGGCAGTCAGAGCATGTGGGCTAAGCTGTGTGCTCGAGAGGGAAACAGCCCGGACCGCCCGCTAAGGTCCCCAAGTTCCAGCCGAGTGGCAAAGGATGTGCGTCCGCCCAGACAACCAGGATGTTGGCTTAGAAGCAGCCATCCATTCAAAGAGTGCGTAACAGCTCACTGGTCGAGTGGACATGCGCCGACAATACACGGGGCTAAGCTGGACACCGAAGCGGCGGGATTTTAATTCATTAGAATCGGTAGGGGAGCTTCCCATGGGCGGTGAAGCCGCCGGGCGACCGGCGGTGGAGCGCATGGGAGTGAGAATGCTGGCATGAGTAGCGAGAGACGAGAGAGTAACTCGTCCGCCGTGAACCCGAGGTTTCCTGGGCAAGGCTAATCCTCCCAGGGTCAGTCGGGGGCTAAGGCGAGGCCGGTAGGCGTAGCCGACGCGCAGCAGGCAGACATTCCTGCACCGCGCACGCGGCGCTACGACCGACGGGGCGACGGATGGGGGTGGCTCGGCGGGGTTCTGGACGTCCCCGTGATGGAGCGCGGCCCGCGGACCAGGGAAATCCGGTCCGCACGAGGGCGAGGCTCCGGACGAAGCACTTAAGCGAAGCGAGTGAGCCCGAGGTCCCTAGAAAAACCCCTAGGCAGGCGCGTGCGCGCCCGTACCGCAAACCGACACAGGTGGGTGGGTAGAACATACCGAGGCGATCGGGTCAACCATGGTCAAGGAACTCGGCACAATGGCCCCGTAACTTCGGGAGAAGGGGTGCCCGCGCGTACGTGAACCGGCTTGCCCGGGGAGCGGAGGCGGGCCGCAGTGGAGAGGCCCAAGCGACTGTTTACCAAAAACACAGGACTCTGCAGAAGCCGCAAGGCGACGTATAGGGTCTGACGCCTGCCCGGTGCCGGAAGGTCACGCGGAGGAGTTAGCGCATCGCGCGAAGCCCCGAAGCCAAGCCCCGGTAAACGGCGGCCGTAACTATAACGGTCCTAAGGTAGCGAAATTCCTTGTCGGGTAAGTTCCGACCTGCACGAAAGGCGCAACGACTTGGGCGCTGTCTCGACCATGGACCCGGTGAAATTGCACTGGTCGTGAAGATGCGACTTACCCGCGGAAGGACGGAAAGACCCCGTGAACCTTCACTGCAGCTTGGCATTGGCCGCTGGTCCCGCGTGTAGAGGATAGGCAGGAGGCATCGATCCGGAGGCGCCAGCCCCCGGGGAGCCGCCCTTGGAATACTGCCCTCGCGCGACCGGCGTCCTAACCCGAGGCCGTCAACCGGCTCGGGGACCGTGCCAGGCGGGCAGTTTGACTGGGGCGGTCGCCTCCTAAAGGGTAACGGAGGCGCGCGAAGGTCCGCTCGGGACGGTCGGCAACCGTCCTTTTGAATGCAAGAGTACAAGCGGGCTTGACTGCGAGGCCCACAAGCCGAGCAGGTGCGAAAGCAGGCTCTAGTGATCCGGCGGCCCCGAGTGGGTGGGCCGTCGCTCAACGGATAAAAGGTACTCCGGGGATAACAGGCTGATCTTGCCCAAGAGTCCACATCGACGGCAAGGTTTGGCACCTCGATGTCGGCTCATCGCATCCTGGGGCTGGAGCAGGTCCCAAGGGTACGGCTGTTCGCCGTTTAAAGCGGTACGCGAGCTGGGTTCAGAACGTCGTGAGACAGTTCGGTCCCTATCCTCCGTGGGCGCAGGAGAATCGATGGAGGCTGCCCCCAGTACGAGAGGACCGGGGTGGACGCACCTCCGGTGAACCGGTTGTCGACCAACGGCACGGCCGGGTAGCCGCGTGCGGCGCGGATAACCGCTGAAGGCATCTAAGCGGGAAGCCGTTCCAGGGATTAGTTCTCCTTCCGGTAAGGGCCCAGGTAGACTACCTGGTCGATAGACGGCAGGTGCAAGGACGGCGACGTCCTCAGCCGAGCCGCACTAATCGCCCGAGCTCTTCCGGAACCGCACCTCGCGGCCCGCGGGACATGCGCTCACGCGCGGTCCGGGCACGAGGATGCCCCCGAGTCATCTCCCCTATGCGCCATGCGGCCCCCAGGGCACGTGTAGAGTGAGACCCAGGACACCGTAACGGTGGGCGCCGCCCACCGGTCAGCGGCCAGAGCATGGGGGGCACGCCCGGTCCCGTTCCGAACCCGGAAGCTAAGCCCCATCGCGCCGAGAGTACTGCGGGGTCAGCCCGTGGGAGGCCAGGGCGCCGCTGACCGGTGGACGGCACCGAGCCGTACGCTTGAACTTGGAAGGGGGAGGCCTCGCGGCCTCC
>NZ_JBDGAV010000056.1:0-2338 GCF_040910325.1 Collinsella aerofaciens
TGTTAGCGCCGGGCGATTTTAGCCGCTAATAGTCAAACTATTTTGACCAATCCCGGTCACCGAATAATGGCCACCGTGCCTCCCCGCCGCCACTACGCTGGTGGTGCCAACACGCCGGCGTTAGGAGGACCATTGAGGTGAACGAGAGACACGATGACCTACAGGAGATTATAGACGCGGCGCTCCGGGAGATGGCCGCGGAGGAGGGCGACGGGTTCGACCCGCAGGCATGCAACCTCGCGGAGTTCTGCAGGAGGACGGGGCTCACCCGCTCCCGTGCGAGGACGGTCAGGGCACACGGGTTCAGGGCCCTGCCCCACGGGAACAGCGGGAGGAGGGCCGCGCCGGGCGTGCTCGCCGGCCACACCGGCCTGGTGGACGACCTCCTGCGGAAGGGCGTCACCAACTCGCAGGTGATATTCGAGCGGCTGCTCGGCCAGGGCTACGCCGGCGGCCTCACCACGGTGAAGACCTACATCGCCGCGCACCGGGACCTCGTGCCCGCGAAGAGGCGGCAGGCGGCCCCGCAGGGCTGCCGCGGGCAGCGCTTCAGGACGGCGCCCGGAGAGGCCTACCAGATGGACTGGGGCTTCGTCGCGGTCGAGCGCCCCGGCGGCGAGCGGGCGCGGATCGCCTGCTTCGCCATGGTCTGCCACCATTGCGGGGGCGCCCACGTCGAGTTCTTCCCGAACGCGCGCCAGGAGAACCTCCTCATCGGGATGCTGCACGCGTTCTCGGCGCTGGGCGTGCCCGCGACCGTGCTCACCGACAACATGAAGAGCGTGGTCGTCCGCCGCGATGCCGACGGCCGGCCCGTCTGGCAGGCCGACTACGCCGAGTTCATGGGCGTCGTCGGCTTCCGCACCAGGCTGTGCAGGCCGCGCCACCCCTATACGAAGGGCAAGGTGGAGAGGCTCGTCCGCTTCGTGAAGGGGAACTTCCTCGCGGGAAGGTCCTTCACCGACCTTGACGCCCTCAACCGGGAGGCCGCCCTCTGGTGCGCCGAGCAGGGAGGCCGCTGGCGGCGCGCGGCGGCATGCGTCCCGATGCGCGAGCACGAGGCGGCGTGCTCGGCGAACACCAGGCCGCTCGAGGTCACGGCCGAGGTCGAGCGGTACCTGTGCCCGCGCCGGAAGATCTCCTTCGACGGCTTCGTGAGCTTCGAGGGGCACCGCTACGGCGTGCCCTACTGGTACGTCCGCCGCGAGTGCAGGGTGAACCGGGAGGGGCGCGTGGTGCACATATACAGCGACGACCTCTCCCGCGAGCTCGTCGCCCACGCCGTCGGCACCGGCGCCGACAGCTGGTGCGAGGGGCAGTGGGAGACATCGCCGGCGCAGCCCGAGGAGCTGCCGACCCAGCCGGTGGGGACCGTGGTCGAGCAAATCGCCCCGCCCAGGACGAAACCCGGTTTCGAGAGGTTCGACTTCGGGAGGGCCGAATGATGGCGGGCGCGGGGGCGAGCCCCTACGAGCTCGCGAGCGACGCCGCGTCGAGGCTCGGGATCGCCGTCGGGGCGGAGGAGCTCGCGACCCTCGCCTCGGACCTCGACCTCGGCGACGGGGAGATGGCCGCCGTGGCAGCCACCTTCTCCTACCTTGCGGAGAAGAGGAGGCTCGCCTCCATCGAGACGCTGCTGAGGCTGAGCAGGCTGCCCAGGCGCGAGCCCAAGACCTTCGAGGGCTTCGACTTCTCCAGGATCCAGGGCCGGGACGCGGCCGCGCTGGGCAAGCTCCCGTCGCTGGCCGACCTCTACGCGCACCGCAACGTCGCCTTCGTCGGGCCCGGCGGCATAGGGAAGACGCACCTCGCGCAGGCCTACGGGCGCGAGTGCTGCATGCGGGGGCTCAAGACCTACTACATAAAGGCGACCGAGCTCAGGGACAGGTTCCAGAAGGCCGTCCAGCGGGGAAACACCTCGCGGGTCGTCTCCTCGCTCGTCAAGCCGTCGTGCCTCATCGTTGACGAGGTGGGGAGATGCGTCTACGACAGGCCGTGCACCGACCTGTTCTTCGATGTCGTCGACAGGCGCTACGAGAAGGAGGGGCCGAACGCGATGGTCCTCACGAGCAACATCGCCCCGAGCGGGTGGGATGAGTTCTTCACGGGCGACGACACGCTCCTCTGCGCCCTCGACAGGCTGTTCGACAAGGCGTCGGTGTTCGTGATGCGGGGCCCGAGCTACCGCGGCAGGGGGCTCGACACCTACTCGGTGGAGGCCGTCCCCCAGGCGGTGAAGGTGAGGGGGATCCAGCCCGAGGGGATGTAGGGAAGCGATAGGAAAGTCATAGATGCGGGCGTGTTGGCTAAAATGGGTCGGCCGGGATTGGTCAATCTC
>NZ_JBDGAV010000057.1:0-2215 GCF_040910325.1 Collinsella aerofaciens
CTTTTTTTATCTGCGCTTGTAAACCTCGCGTCTATGCGCAACATCGACCACGAGAATGACGAGCCTGCCGTCATTGATGTCGCACAGGATTCGGTAGTCACCGACCCTGTATCGCCACACGCCTGCCAAGTTTCCCGTCAATGCCTTGCCCCTGCTTCTTGGGTCTTCGAGCTTCGCTATCTCGTCAAGCTCGTCAAACACCCGCGCGGCAACGCCCTTATCGAGCTTGCGCATCGCCTTGTCGGCGTTCCTCGTGAAATCAATTCGCCAGGCCACAGTGCGCCCTTACCTCGTCGATGCTGTAGGTCTCAAGCCTGCCAGCACGATAGTCCTCGATATCCTTGAGAATCCCGTACTCGTACTCGAAACGGTCGATAGCTTCTTGCAGGGCTTCGTTAACGTAGAAGCTCCTCGACCTGCCAGTCTCCTTCGCAAGACGGCTGTAGCGCTCGTTCAACTCGGTTGGAATCCTCATTGATGTGACCGCGGTAGCCATGTCGCACCTCCTTGTCGTGTATTACAGGTACTACTATAACACATCATCTAGCCCGCCCGCGATACGTCCTCTGCGGTGCAGCGTGGTCGCGGTTCCACGCATCCGCCGCCCGCTGCGCATCGCGCAGCACGTCATTAAGGCTCTGTTGCCTTGGCTGTTCCCTGCGCATCAGATATTCGAGCGGGCGCGATATTCGGCTTCTAAGCTCTTCCACTTTGATTCGCATTCCCGCAACTCCTGCTCTGATGCGGCTCGCGAGTCCATCGCACTTAACAACGATGTTATCGAGGATTGCGCCGCGCTCAGCTTTTCCCGCAGCTTCCCAGCCCCGAACCTCGGCAGCGATGGAGCGAAGCTCTCCAACGTCTCGCGCAACTCCGTCCGCTCGTTGCCGAAGACACTCCAATCGGTCTTGCTCATCTTCGATATCGAGCTTCACGTCCTCGAGCTGGCTGTCAAGCTCGGCAAGGTCACCCTCCTTGTCGGCAATCTCGGTAACAAGCTCTGCCTTACGCGCTTCGGCATCATTTAGCAAAGCGGCGGCTTCTTCCCTAGCCGCCGCGACGATTCGCGCCGCTTCGTCCTTCGCAGGTTCAACCACGGCCTTATCGACCGCACAGCGTACCTTGTCGATATCCACGGACTTGTCCGTGTACACGCGCTGCGCCCGCGTCTCCTCGTCAAGCTCGATTGCAGGGCGGTAGCCCATGCGCCCCTCTAGGTAATCCCCAAGCTCCTTGTGCATGCTCCGGTAGAAGCTGCGGGGGCACATCTGCTTGTAGTTGAACCGTCCATCTAGGATGGGCGTGAACGGCACGTGCATGTGGTCGCGGGCGGGCGTGCCGTCCTTCAGCACCTCGTCCTTGTGGACGTACCCGCCCATCATGTTCTCGATGCCGAACTTCTTCGACAGGTACCAGTACGTGAGACGGAAGAACCTGTCCTCATCGCCCTTGCGCACATTGTCGGGAAGCGTCACAACAACGTCAGCCATAACGACCGCATCCTTGCGCGTGGCGCGCTTCCCAGCCGCCTTCTGGGCTTCGTTCACGCGCTCGATGCGGCTCTCCACCGTGCCCCAGTTCGGCTCGCTCTCGCGCGGCTCCACGCGCCCCACAACGAGCTTGCCGTCCTTGTTGGTGTAGTGACCGACAACCAAGTCGTTCTTGATGCGCTCGGGGTCGATGTTGTCGCGCTCCAGGCTGCTGCGGTCGCGCCTATAGTGGGCGAGCATGTGCCCGACCGATTGAGCCTTGTACTTCGCTATGTGTGCCATGTCAGAACCGCCTTGCGTCAGATTTTAGCCGACTAAAGTCTAGCACGTTAGACCTTAGCTGCGCTAAGGACGTGCCCTGCGGGGCTTCTCCGCAATCCTCCCAGCGGTCGAGATTGCTGCGCGTCATCGGTGGCGGCACCTCTTCCTTGCCCGCTCGGCTGCGCCGAGATGGAGGGACTTCGCCCCTCCAAACCACCCCGCAAATCACTGTCGGTATCGGATATCGGATTCCCATGGGCGAGGTCGTAGTACCTCGCCCCCCTGTGGTCATTTGTCATTTGTCATTTGTCACATTATTTTTCGGACGTAGTTAGCGAAAAATAATGAGCCGCCCGATTCTGCAGGTCTCATCCAGTCGAGACACGGGCAAGGAAAGGGTCGATGGAGCAGAGCGTCCATCGACCCTTAATCAAGTCTGGTCTATTCGGTTGGCCGTCGCGTCA
>NZ_JBDGAV010000058.1:0-2142 GCF_040910325.1 Collinsella aerofaciens
GACGCCGCGGCGTACCCGCGCTCATCGCCGCAGGCGGCGGCGCGGCTGTCGAGTGCGTCGCCGGGATCGTCCTCAAGTGCCGACCACAGTTCGACTTTCAGGCCGTCAGGGGAGACGCCCAAGTATTCCATGGTGATCGCTGCGCTGCCGTCGGCCCTGGTGTAATAGCTCTCGATCCTGCCGCGGCGAACGAACCCGGCGAACCTTCCTCCGTCTGAGTAGGTTACGGGGCGCCCCGCCGTGTCACGCTCGGGCGCGTAATAGAGTTTCACGTTCACTGTTGCTGGCCCCCGCCCTGCCTGCTGCCGCAGGCCGCGGCGATGTCCTCGCCTCGGGTCGATGTGCTGCCGTCGTTGTACCGCAGGCGCTGGTTCAGGACCTCGGACAGGATGGCGCGGCTGTCCTCGGTGTCGAACGTGAGGCCCGTGGCCTGTTCAAAGATGGCACCAACCTCGACCAGGCGGTGCGTCCTCGCCTTGCGCTCGGCCGCCGCCTGCCTCTGCTCGAGCTTCCTGATCTCCTTCTTGATCGCCGCAGCCTCGGCGGCCTTCTTCTCCGCAGCCGCCCTCTTCTTCGCGATCTGCTCGCTGATGGATGTCGTCATGCCCGTTCTCCTTGCTTGTCGTGGGGTGTCATTCACTTGCAAGTTTACCCCAATGCGCCGTACAATTTCACTAGTGGGACTCGTCACTACCAGAGGTAGTGCGCACTTCGCAGTACTTTTGCCGCGGCAAAAGTCCAGCGTGGCGTGCGGTCCTGCGGACGGCTCTCCGCCCACTCCATCGCGCCCGTTCGCCTTGGGCGGCTCACGTCCACGGTGGAGGGGCTGCGCGGTCGCGTCCCGCTCCCTTGCGCTCCGCGCTGCCAGCGCCATTCGCCGACCGCGGCTCATGGCACCAGCACCGCTGCGCAGGGCGCGACTGCGCCCTTTGCCAAGAAAGGAACTCGACCGATGGCTATCTATCACCTGAACGTGCGCGGCTGCTCCCCTGCCACCGGGGCGGGGGCCGTCAAGAAGGCTGCCTACCAGTCAGGCCAGACACTCATAGAGGAGCGCACGGGCGAGGTCTGCGACTACGCCAGAAAGGAACGCGTCCTGGACGAGGGCCTTGCCCTTCCCGCCGGCGTCCCGCCCGTGGGCCGCGGCGAGCTCTGGAACGAGGCCGAGCGCGTCTGGGTCGAGGGCGGCGGCGGCAAGACGCTCGTCGCGAAACGCTACGAATTCGCGCTGCCGATCGAGCTCGACGAGGACGGGCGCCGCGCCTGCGTGCGGGACTTCTGCGCCCTGTTCCCCGCGAAGGCCTGCGACTGGGCGATCCACGACAGCGCCCATGGCGGCAACCCACACGCGCATATATTGGTGTCCGCGCTCGACCTTGAAGCAGACGGTTTCGTGCAGAAAACCAAGGACGAGACGGGCCAGTGCTTCTATCTCTGCGAGAACGAACACGGGGACCGTATGCCCATCCGCGCGACGGAGTGGAAGTCGGCCAAGGCCGCGGGGTGGCAAAAGTTGTACAACTTCGAGGACGGCCAGCGCAGGACCATGAAGCAGGCCAAGGCCGAGGGGCTTGGCACCAAGGATAGGACCAGCAAGAGGCCAGTGCAGATGCACCGCAGGGAGGGGCAGAGCGCCTACGCCGTGGGCCGCGAGGAGATGGACGAGGTGCGCGAGGCCTGGGCGAAAATCGCCAACAGGCATCTGGCAGCCGCGGCCGCGGCGGTGGGCGTTGTGCCACAGGTCATCGACCATCGCAGTAATAAGGAAAGAGGTCTGGCCGAGGAACCGACGATTCACGAGGGTGGCGTCGGCCTGATCGGGCATGCCGACCGTGTGAAGCAGAACGATGAAATCAGGGCCCGTAACGAGCGCCTGCGCGTTCTCCGCGCCGAATTGCGCCAGGAGGGTGCCGAGCTTGAGCGGCTGCGCGACGAGGTCGCGACGCTCGAGCGCCAGCGCAACACCGCCGAGCAGGCGTGGCGCGTGCGTCCCAAGAAGGGCGAACGCAAGCGCAAGGCCGCGCTCGCGAAGCGCCGCCGCGTGGCCATGGCCACCGCTGCGGCCGCGGTTGAGGCCCAGCAGCGCGTCACTGCCGCGACTGCCGACCAGACCGACACCAAGGCCGAGATGCTGGGCCAGCT
>NZ_JBDGAV010000059.1:0-2117 GCF_040910325.1 Collinsella aerofaciens
CGCGGCAAGGAGATATATTGCCAGACCGGAGGGGCCCCGTGGGCGGGAATCTGGGCGTACACATTTCCTACACATCTAAGTACTCTCGGCTGGCTGGTTAAAAACAGGAGGGGACCTCGCATCCGAGATCCCCTCTTTCGCCCATCTATAGCAATAGACTCTTAAATACCTTATGCCAGCAGCTTGCGACCGGACTCCTCGATCGCGTCAAGTGCTGCATCTGCCTCGGCGGCATCCGCGCCCTTAGCGAAGATGTACAGCTTAATCTTGGGCTCGGTGCCGGAAGGACGAACAATACCCTTGTTGCCACCCTCAAGATCGAACTCAATAACATTAGCCTTCGGCAGGCCGTTCACGCAGGTGTTGTAATCAACGACGGCCTCAATCTTGGAACCGGCGAGCTCCGCGGGCGGGTTCTCGCGCAGACCGGCCATGATGCCGGCCATCTTTGCCGCACCCTCAGCACCCGGATAGCTCAGCGAAATCGTCTTGTTGTGATAGTAGCCATACTTCTCGTACAGCTCGTGCATCGCGTCGGCAAGGTTCTTTCCCTGGAGCTTGTAATACTGCGCCATCTGGCAAATCAAAAGCGAAGTGCTCACGGCGTCCTTGTCGCGCACGTGGTCGCCGGCCAGATAGCCGTAGCTCTCCTCAAAACCGAAGATAAAGCGATCGACCTCGCCAGCATCGGAAAGAGAAGTAATGATGTCGCCGATGTACTTGAAGCCCGTCAGGCAACGACGGAGCTCAAAACCGTACTCATCGGCCAGAGCGTCAACCATGGCGGAAGAAACGATAGTAGTGACAGCAACCTTCTTAGTGAGGTCCTCACCGCGAGCAGCGCGGATCTTGCAGATATAGTCGAGCAGCAGAACGCCCATCTCATTGCCGGTCAGCAGCAGATAGTCATCGCTATTCTTAACGGCAACGCCAACGCGATCGGCGTCAGGATCGGTTGCAAGCAGCAGATCAGGGTGAACCTGCTCGCACAGGTCAATGCCCTTCTGCATGGCCTGGCGAATCTCGGGGTTAGGATACGGGCAGGTCGGGAAATCGCCGTTAGGCTCCTTCTGCTCGGGAACAACCGTGACATCGGTGATGCCAGCGCGCTCGAGCACCGTCGTGACGGGAATGAGGCCGGTGCCGTTGAGCGGAGTGTAGACGAGCTTAAGCGGAGCGCCAGCGATCTCCTCGGCAGAAAGGTTGGTCACGCCGCGGGCGAGAACGGCGTCATAATAACGCTCGAGGCACGAGTCATCGATCCATTTGACCAGACCCTGCTCAAGAGCCTCATCGAAGTCCATGGACTTCACGCCGGTAAACGTATCGGTCTCGGCGATAGCCTTAGAAATTGCATCGGCAGCCTCGCTGGTAATCTGGCAGCCGTCGGGGCCATAGGCCTTATAGCCGTTATAAGGCGCTGGATTATGACTAGCGGTCATGCAAATGCCACCGGAGCACTTAAGGTCACGGACGGCCCAGGAAAGCGTCGGCACGGGAGAAATCTTAGGATACACGAGAGCAGTCACGCCGTTTGCGGCAAGAATGGCAGCCGTCGTCTTAACGAACAGTTCACCCTTATTGCGGCTATCGCGAGCGATGGCAACCGTCGGATGCTCGAAGGTCGCATTGAGATAGTCAGCAAAACCCTGCGTCGCGCGACCAACCGTATAGATATTCATACGGTTAGTGCCTGCACCGATAGTGCCACGTAGACCGGCGGTACCGAAGGCGAGATCTTGGAAGAAAGCGTCGGTGATGGCGTCTTCGTCACCCTGCTCCTTCATCGTGTTGAGCTCAGCGAGGAGCTCCTCGTCCTTGACATTGGCAATCCAAGTATCAAGCAGCTCATGAACATCTGCCATGTGAGTCCTTCCGTCACAATCAATAAAACAACCCGTGTAAAACAGGACAAGCGCATCAGCGCGCTAAAGCAAATATTAGTCCATTGAGAACAGAGAACCGGCCACAGAACGGTGAACGTTTATATTCACCGGTGGATGATTGGATTGATTTAATTGCTTAGTGAATGCCGCCTATAACGCAAAAAGGAGGAGGCCGCGAGGCCTCCCCCTTCCAAGTTCAAGCGTACGGCTCGGTGCCGTCCACCGGTCAGC
>NZ_JBDGAV010000060.1:0-1930 GCF_040910325.1 Collinsella aerofaciens
CGCGTATTGAATGCGTCGACAAAGCCCTGCATGCCCTGCTTCATAAAGAAGGGGCCGTAGATGGGTGAATTGAACGCGATGGGGACGGAAAAGGCTGCAGCGAGAACGAGCGTACAAATCCATACGGCCTTGTCTCTTAGGATCAGTTTGAGAAGAAGTCGACAGTACATTTAGAAGCACCTACATTCCTCAAAGAATCGTTAGATTGATAATGGCAGACCGGATGAAGATACGTGCGACGGGGGCGAGGCGAATGGCTGAGCGGTATCGATATGCGGGCTCAACGGCATATCGACCACATAGATTATTAACTTGCTTGACTTGTAAACCTAATCGTCCTGTCATCATATTCAACTTCGAAAAAAGGGGAATGAGGGCATCCCGATGCATCGAGTATTACTGGAACCCCGGCGATACGCTGAATGATTTGTGACGAATAGTCATGTCCATCAAGAAGGCTCGACGCTTCGGGCAGCTCGTCAATCGATATATCAATTCTTGGAGACATGTATTCCTACCATTTTTAAAGAAACAACGGCGGTAATTGCTATCGCGATTGCGCCAATAACACCGAGCGCTATCTGAATGGGATATAACCCCAACACATATCCAAATATGGAGAAAAACATTGCAGAAAAGAGAGCCCTTACCAGAGACGCGACGGAAAGGATCGTCGCGCGGAGATCGTCCGCTATCGCGTCTTGGATTAAGTTTTCCGAAGTGATGTACACCACTTCTGGGAGAAAGCAAAGCACCATGCTAAGGCCAAACAAGCACAGCGGATTTGAAGCGAACCACGGAAGAATCATGAAAAGGCCGGCCTCGATTAGCATCGAGCCGAGCATGGTGTTTCTTTTCCCGAAACGCGATGAGAAGAAATCTGCTGCAATGTAGGCCGTCGCATTTACTGCATAGGATGCACCGAAAAAGATTCCTATTATGGAGACGGGAGCATCAAATGCGTCGAATACCAACTGATTCAAGTTGTAATAACTCCCATAGAATCCATCGAGCATGCTCGTGCCGATTAGAAGAAGCAATACCGCAAAAGCGGATTCTCCAACACGCCAGGTTTCGCGTCTGAACATCTTGGCTGCGTCAAACCTTCCCTTTTCAGAGCTTTTAGAACGGGTCGCTTCCGTCCTCTCAATGGGATACAGAAGGAAAAGCTGCAGGAGATAGAAAACGGAGACACATACGTAGAGGGCGCTCCAAGATACTTGGGCAATGAAAGATCCGAGCACAATTGCCATCCCCGTAGCGATTGATTGTGCGGCAAGCAGCCGAGCATTGATGGTGAGGAAGCGCTCTCCTTGACCGGCATTCCGGGCAATTTCATATAAAAGTGCTTGTTCGGATCCCGATTGAAGGGAGTAAGCGAGTGCCTCAACAAGGGAAAGCACGACAAGAAAGGGACCTGAGAGCAGCAGCATGCCAGCCGTATGGAAGAAAAGGAGCAGCACGCCCATTTGAATCGAAAACTTCTTTCCAAAGAAATCGCCTATCAGCCCTGTTGGTAGCTCGAGGACGACCGTTGCAATGTTAAACAGAGCTTGATAAAGCGCGATTTCCGTGACAGACATTCCTTTCTCCGCAAGGAAAAGTAGAAACACTCCCCGATTTAAAACAAATCCCGCGAGAACGAAAAAGGCGGAATAGACGTGCAGCTGCGCAGTGGCATTCTTGTTCATTTGACACTCCTAACGGCTATTTTTGTCGGGGTGCTCGCCACTGATTCGAAGCCTGAAATGTTCATAGTCTCAATGAAGAGCTGATAAAGCTTTTGAACAGGGTATCGATAGAATAGGACATCCTGCGCTCTTTCTTCTCGACGAACTATTGCCAGCCGGTCGACCTTGATTATCAACTTCATCCGAACACTTCCCACATTCATCCGCACATGTGCGGATGAATGTGGGAACCCGATACC
>NZ_JBDGAV010000061.1:0-1926 GCF_040910325.1 Collinsella aerofaciens
AATAGAGAGGATGAAAGATGATAACACTGCAGTAATTTTTTTTGAGGCTCTCATCGGTTCCGCATCTCCTTGCGCGCCCACATTCCACTCCGCCAACAGCATTATGGCGCGAGCACATCCAACGGAACAACTTGGACGCCGCGGTCGGTAACGTAGGCTTGTGAACCAAATCCAATGATTGCAACTTTCGAAACCGGCGGGTTGTTTCCAGCAGCAACCATACGTTCCTCGACAGCGACAAGATTGTCAGATGCCTCTTCTATTTGAGCAGAGCTGAGTTTAACTTCGACCGGGATCCAGGTCCCACCAGGAGCCGCAATGACTGCATCGACCTCTAGATCACGAGAATCGTGATAGTGATAGAGACTCATTCCATTTGCTCGCGCATAAACCCACAAATCATGGAGTGCCAGCGATTCAAAAAGTAGTCCAAGCGTCTTGAAATCTAACAGCAAAGTCTCCGGAGTCGCCCCGAGCGCAGCGGCCGCCAGTGACGGGTCAGCAAGATGATGCTTCTTTGATTCTCTTAAGTGCACCGGAGATCTCATTGCTGGATTCCATGCGGGAATATCGCGAACGAAGCTGACCCGAGCGAGAAGAGATATATACGATGCCGCCGTCTGTCTCGATACTTCTCCACCAAGATCAGCTACGAGCGTCTTGAGTGTCGCCAAAGTGGATTCATTGCGCGCAAGCGATTCGATGACAGCTTTGACCTTTTCGGGATCGCGTCGAGAGCCATCAACACGAGACAAATCTTCTTCGGCGACTATGCCGATGTAACGTTTCGCCATCGCCGACGCAGCCAGCGCATCGCGACCGACCGCCGCGGGCCATCCACCACGGACAACGCACTCGGCAATCGAGGCAGAATCCAACGATCCGAAAGCGCCATTGAACTTTTCGCCAGAAATAATGCCCGACAGCTTAACCGCGCCGCTAGATTTCCCAAGTTCGAAAAGCGTCATGGTATCCATGCGCAATTTAGCGAACCTTCCAGCACCACTGTGCATCGGCCGCTCATTGTCTCGCGGTGTCGCCGACCCCGTAAATATGAACTGGCCAGGCTCGCCGCCGCGGTTGTCGCACTCAAACCGTGCCGCGTCCCAAAGTTTCGGAACCTCCTGCCATTCGTCGATTAGCCGCGGCACCTCGCCGGAAACGGCAAGCGCCGGGTCCGTCTCGGCACGCAAACGATTCTCGAAGTTGCGCGACGGATCCATGAGAAGGAGCCTGGACGCCGCACGGGTCCCGGCTGTGGTTGTCTTTCCACACCATTTCGGTCCTTCGATGAGAACGGCACCGAATATCCCTAGCATCTGGTCGAGCTCATTTTCGATAATTCGAGTGTAGTACTTTTTTGGCATGTTTTTCACCATTGATTACCAGCGCGTTTAACTAAATTTACCGTTTTCATTTAACCAGATTTTGCTTTTTTGATTAACCAGATTTACGCATTTCAGTTAACGAAACAGATTAAACATGCACGAGTCAAGCCACGACAGGCTCGCGCCGTACTGCGGGAATCTCAGTATTACTTAGATTTACTTGCTGCCGGAATTGACCCGAACAGCCTGTCACCTCTTCATTTCAATCATCTGTACACAGTCAGGAATGAAAATGACGGCATTCTTGACGTGCTCGCGCGTGCCGATACGTATTTTGATTTGATAGACCATTTTAAATTCGCAACCTACCTTATGATTCATCGAGATGGTAGAAGCATTGAAGATATTTTTGAAATGTATCGCGATCGTGATGCATTTGCCGCTGCAGAAAGCTATACGGCAACTCTAGATCAAGCTGGGGTGTATTATGCGGTTTCTTGTTTCGAAATCGACCGGCTGGCGGTTGATTTCCGATCTCAGCCGAACACATTGAGCAAATAGGCCATTCCCGCAGTTAGCTGAACGCCCCCGCGGCCCC
>NZ_JBDGAV010000062.1:0-1825 GCF_040910325.1 Collinsella aerofaciens
GCATGGATTACCTGCTCGGATACGCCGGCGTCCGCGGCGGCAAGGACCGCGCCGAATTCATAGAGCTCATGTGCACCGCCGGGCGGACCCCCATCGAGCGCGCCAAGAAGCTCTGGCCGGAGTGGTACCAGGCGCGCATCGTCGAGGGCAAGGCCCCCGGGCGCTGGACCTGCAAGCGCGACCTTTACGATTGGTGGCGTGGGGAGGTCGAGACGAAGGCCACCGACCACCACCGCTACTGGTGCCTCAACGTCCTGGCCGCCTACGCCAAGAAGTGCGGCATCCCGTACGAGGAGCTGGAGGCCGACGCGCTCGCGCTCGTGCCGACACTTGAGGGCCTGACGGAGCGCGAGGACAACCACTTCACCGAGGATGACGCACTCTCCGCGATTGGGGCGTACTACGACCCCATCATCCACAAGTTAACCCGCGAGCGCATCGAGCGCCGCACGGCCATCGGGCTGCCGAAAAACAAGAGGAACGGGCGATCTCAGGCGAAGCACCTTGAGGGCGCACGGGCTATTCGCGATATTAACAACGACAACTGGCGTGAAGGAAACGGGCGAAAACCGAAGGCCGACCTTGTCCGCGAGTACGCCGCGGAGCATCCCGACGCCAACCACAGCGAGATCGCCCGCGCCCTCGGCATTTCCCGCCCGACCGTCATCAAATGGCTGAAGGATGTGCCGAAGGACGCTACCGAGCCGGAAAAACCGAAGCCGGACGATCTGTACGAGCTGTACAACCCCGCGATGGTCGAGCTCAGGGCAGCGCTCGACCAGTACTCGTCGAGCGCCAGCGACCGCGGGTACCTGAGCCCGCCGCAGTCCGCCATGACCAGGCTAGAGCTCGCGCAGAAGGCCATCGGCTGGGATACCGGTGTCGAGGAGTACTGGAAACGCGCCGACGCGGAGAACGGGAAACGGGAAAAACGGGAACGGGAAACGGTAAAATCATCGGGAACCGCCGTGAAACTTCCCGATGTTTCCCGGGAAACATTCCCGATTGACGATAGGTTGAACAATGGGCATAACGAAGCGTGAAATAGCGTCTGAACTGGGTGTTTCAAAGCGCACAGTCGCGAACTACATCGAGAAGCTGGGACTGGGAAACCATGTTTCACGAAACGGGAACACCGATTTTCTCGATGACTTTGCCGCCGCGGCCATCGCCGACGCCCTGAAGAACCCCGGCAAACCGTCCCGCCAGCCAGCCGACGCGCCCGCTGCACCCGCCCCGGACTCCCTGGTTGACTCCCTGGCCGCCCAACTGGAAATCGAACGGTCCCGCAACGCCGAGCTGATGGAGGCGCTTGCGGCCGAGCGCGACCGCGCCGCCCGCGCCGAGGCCGAGGCCAAGGCGCAACTCGCCGAGGCGAACGCCAGGGTCGCGGAGCTCGCCGGAAAGCTCGCATCGCTCGCCGAGCGCCAACAGGCGATCGCGGCCACGCCGTGGTGGCGCCGCGGCCGCATGGCCATGAAGCTGCTCGGGCCGGGGAGACAAGAATAGCGGGGCCCGCGAGTTTCTTAACGACTCGCGGGCCCTTTTCGCTCGGTCACTCCTCGCCTGCCGGCCAGTAGACCTCGCCGTCGACGTCGACGCGGTAGATTCCCAGGGTCGACGCCGCGATGTTGAAGAAGTCGAATGGATCCGCCGCGCGGTAGCCCTGCGCCGCCAGCTCCTCGGGCATCGCCGCCAGGGCGCGGACGAACTGGCGCGAGTCTGAGGTCGTACGCGCCGCGGCCTCAGACGCCGCGGCGTACCCGCGCTCATCGCCGCAGGCGGCGGCGCGGCTGTCGAGTGCGTCGCCGGGATCGTCCTCAAG
>NZ_JBDGAV010000063.1:0-1607 GCF_040910325.1 Collinsella aerofaciens
CTCCAGGACATTTCGCACATGCCCGCCCGCGTCAAATGCGCCGAGCTCGCCTGGCGCACCCTCGACGGCATGCTCGAGGGGCAAGCTAACCAGTAGCGTATGCCCCGAATCCAAGGTTTTTGATTGCAGAGCCGCCCGATACGGGCGGCTCTGTTTTTTCCTAATGAGCACAGATGCACAAAGTCCGCGCGTCCGGCGCCCCGTCTGACATTTGCCTCACAGCCAGACGCGAACACGGGCGTTTTCCACAGCACCAAAGGCCTGCGGCAGGGCCCCGGGCCCGCCAAGCAATGCGCCAAGCCCCGTTCTGCGAAGCTCCGACTCGCTTCGCGCCTACCGCAGACGGGTCCCATAGGGAGCGGCGTGCATTTTTGCGAGTATTCAGCACGCCAAGCTGTGTGTATACACATCGAAAGCGTTAATCAACGTCTTTAGGCGCATATATATTGTGTTTTAGAACAAGCATCGCGGTCTGACGGGACGCAGGCACGTGCTTCGGGGGCGCAACGGCGAGAATCAATAGCTTCGGGACCCGTATGTTGCAAGATTGCGGCGGTGCCGACAGCACCACGATGCTGAAAACTCGGTTTATTGCACGGCGCAGACGGGGGTAGGCACGGGCAAATCCGGACTGAGCCGTTATTTTATGCAAGATGGCGATTGTTCTATGCATATTAAGAAGTGCAGTTACCGTACCAAGCTTTTAAACGCTGGTTGCGGCGTATGGACGACCCCAGCTGCGGTGAACAGGCGACCCTACATCACGTTTCCGCCAGCCCTCATCGCCGTTCGCGCGCGGGCGCGCACGATACGAGAGACGCTACTTTTGCCAATCCCGGTATAGCGCTCAATCTGGCGCACCGTGAAACCGGCATCGTGCAATCCAACAATAACGGTATCACGCTGCGCCGGCGGTGCAGTTTTAACCCCATTGAGCGGAACCCCGAGGCTCTTCGCCATCTTGTCGGCAAAGGCGTGGCGTTCCCACTCTGTCTCTTTCATATCGCACAGCGCCGGCTCGCTACCGTCGGGCGTCGAAAGCGAATAGGCAGCAAAGGCCTCGGCAGAACCAAAAAGCTCAAGCACGCAAGAAGGATCGCAAAATCCCCTCGTGGCATCTGCCGCATCACTGTCGTAAGCGCGCAGATGTTCCGCAAAGCTGCTCCAGGGATAACGCTCGATTAGGCTAACGCCCGCCTCCTGCGGATCGGCGTGTACGGAACGAATAGCCTCCATCACCTGCCAGTCGGTATCGAGCGAGCGCCGGTCAAAACGGTTCTGGAACAGATGGCCCGTGCGCCCCGTGTGTTTATTGAACCGCCGCGCGTACGTCAAGAGTAGCCGGTGCATCGCAGCGCTCATCCTGTCCTCGTAATCTGCAAGCACCAAATGCACGTGATTGCCCATAAGGCACCAGGCGATAACCGTCACACCCTCCTCGCGGCAGCACTCGCGCATCAGCTCCAAAAACTCCCACCGGTCTTCATCGCCCTCAAAGATGAGCTGCTTGCCCGCACCGCGAGCACAGACATGGTAAAAGCCGGTAACCGTTCTCCAAACGCGCTGCATGGCGCTCCCTTCGCCAGGATCTGCTTGCCATCCAATAC
>NZ_JBDGAV010000064.1:0-1665 GCF_040910325.1 Collinsella aerofaciens
CCGTGATCCCGGCGAGGGTCAGGAGGCCCCGCGACAAGCCGAGCGCCGAGAACGAGGTCTGGGCCGCCGCGACCTACGTGATAGCGGCGCTTCGCGACGAGGTGTTCACCGACATGGCGGCCCTCCGCGCCGCCGTCGCCCGGAGGGTCGCGGAGCACAACGACGCGCCGTTCGCCAAGCGCGAGGGCTCGAGGCGCGAGGTGTTCGAGGAGGTCGAGCGCCCGCTGCTGAGGCCCCTACCGGCCGAGCCCTTCGAGGTGTGCGAGTGGGTCTACGGCCGCAAGGTCCAGGCCAACTGCCACGTCGCGTACGCCCGCAACTACTACTCGGTGAGCCACCTGCTCGTCGGCTCGACGGTCGACCTGCGCGTCACCGAGGGCAAGGTGGAGGTCTTCTCCGGCGGCGAGCGCGTGGCCACGCACCCCAGGTTCCCGTCCTACGCGAGGAACCGCTACTCCACGCGCGGCTCGGACATGCCCGAGGGCAGGGCGTGGTCGGACTGGGACGCGCCGCGCATCCGCGCCTGGGCCTCGAGGGTCGGGCCCTCCTGCTCCGAGCTGGTGGACAGGGTGTTCGCCTGCTACGAGTTCGACGAGCAGGGCTTCAACGCCGCGCTCGCCGTGCTCAGGCTGTCCAGGCGCTACACCCCGGCGAGGCTCGAGCGGGCGTGCGGGATGGCGCTCGCGACCGGGAAGAGGTCGCCGCGCTACCGCGACGTCGAGCCCGTGCTGAGGTCGGGGCAGGACAGGGCGCCAGCCGGCGAGGCGTCCGGGGACTGCGGCTACGTGCGCGGCGCCGGCTTCTACGGGGAGGGGTGAGCATGGACGTCAACGCGGAGACCGCCCGCAAGCTCAGGGAGATGGGGGCGGCCGAGCTGCTCGCCGCCCTCTCCGCCCAGGACGAGGCCGTGTGCGCCGGGATGGCGTTCGCCGAGCGCGTCCAGATGGCGGTGGACGAGGCGCACTCCGACTTCATCACGCAGAAGGTCCGCAACCTGACGAGGAGGGCCGGCCTCAGGTACCCCGAGGCCGACGTCCGCTCGGTCGACTTCTTCGAGGGCCGCGGCCTCGACAGGGTGGCGGTGGCCGAGCTCGCGACCTGCGGGTTCGTCGGGCGCGGCGAGAACGTGGTTCTCCAGGGCCTCACCGGCACGGGCAAGACCTACCTGGCCTGCGCGCTCGCGAAGGCCGCCTGCGCCAGGAGGGTGAGGTCGTGCTACGTCCGCCAGCCCGACCTCGAGGACCTCTGGCGCGAGAGCCGTGACCGGCCCGGCGGCGAGCGCAAGCTCGTCCGCAAGTACGGGGCGTTCGGCCTGCTCGTGATAGACGAGTGGCTGCTCGACAGGCCGGACACCGAGTTCAGGTCGATGCTGCTGGAGCTGATGGAGCTGAGGTACGGCACGGCCTCGACCGTATTCTGCACCCAGTTCAAGAAGAAGGACTGGCACCCGAGGCTCGGCGGCGGGGTGCATGCCGACGCCATCATGGACAGGATCGTGCACAACGCGGTCTGGGTCGACATGGGCGAGGCCAACATGCGGCAGCGCCGCGGATAGACCGGTAGCAATAAAAAAGCACCGGGGCCAGTGTCGGCCCCGGTGCCCAAGCGCGATATCGGCGGTGCTGTTTCGCGATATTCAACAGTGCTCAAGCGAGCAAATACTCA
>NZ_JBDGAV010000065.1:0-1144 GCF_040910325.1 Collinsella aerofaciens
TCTCACGTTTTCATGTCAAGCATATTGGGCATCTGGCCCAAACTTCTCCGCCTTGAAGAATGTTATTAGGTGCTCCATAATTCATGAATACATTTCTAAGTTTGTGGAAAGAGAACAGGATAAAGGTCATATAGGAGATCAGGAGCTACCGCCTGAAGAGGACCCTTCTCGTGAACTAAACAATGTACAACATGAAGTCAATAGTTTAACGGAACAAGATGCGGAGGCGGATGAAGGATTGTGGGGTGAAATAGATTCATTATGTGAAAAATGGCAGTCTGAAGCGGAAGATCAAACTGAGGCGGAGATAATAGCCGACAGGATAATTGGAAATAGCCAGAGGATGGCGAACCTCAAAATTCGTCGTACAAAGTTCAAAAGTGTCTTGTATCATATACTAAAGGAACTAATTCAATCTCAGGGAACCGTAAAGGTTTATCGCGGTAGTAGTTTTTCACACGATTCGATAAAGATAAGCTTACATTATGAAGAGCAGCATATTACAGCCGTATGGGTCTACTTGACAGTAAAATTTGAAGAGCATTGGAAGCCTGTTGATGTAGAGGTCGAGTTTAGATGCAAGTTCAAGGAGCGAAAGGTGGATGGGTAGGTTATATAGGGATATAGCACAGAGATATATAGCAAAGAGATACTTTTGAGCAATGTTTCAGGGCACAGTATTCGCGGTGTAGTAGTTACGGTGCGGTGCGTTTTTGGATTTTTCAAAGTGCGTCTTCAAAGCGCTTTTGGTTTTCAAAGCGCTCTGAAGTTCCTATACTTTCTAGAGAATAGGAACTTCGGAATAGGAACTTCAAAGCGTTTCCGAAAACGAGCGCTTCCGAAAATGCAACGCGAGCTGCGCACATACAGCTCACTGTTCACGTCGCACCTATATCTGCGTGTTGCCTGTATATATATATACATGAGAAGAACGGCATAGTGCGTGTTTATGCTTAAATGCGTACTTATATGCGTCTATTTATGTAGGATGAAAGGTAGTCTAGTACCTCCTGTGATATTATCCCATTCCATGCGGGGTATCGTATGCTTCCTTCAGCACTACCCTTTAGCTGTTCTATATGCTGCCACTCCTCAATTGGATTAGTCTCATCCTTCAATGCTATCATTTCCTTTGATATTGGAT
>NZ_JBDGAV010000066.1:0-1182 GCF_040910325.1 Collinsella aerofaciens
ATTCGTGCCTGATATGGCGTACGGTAACCGTTGGAGCTATGCGGGCGTACATGATTGTAGTGGACATAGGAAAATTCCTCCACTGCTTGGTAGAGTTCTTCCTCTGTTTTGAACTCATACAGATTTGTGCATTCATTCTTCAGTGTATTGAAGTAACGCTCCATCGGTGCATTGTCATAGGGATAACCTGCTTTGCTCATACTCTGCGTCACATTCACTGACTTGCAAAAATCAGTAAATGCCTTAGATGTATACTGTGAGCCCTGATCGGAATGCAGGATCAATTCTCCTTTGATAGCTGGCTGAGAATCCAATGCTTTCTGTAGAGTGCGGATGGCAAGATCACTGGTGATGTGCCGATCCGTTATGCTGGCAATGACACTTCTATCATGAAGATCAATAATACTGCAATTGTATCTCACATCATGGTTCTTCAAAAATAAGTATGTGAAATCTGTGCACCATTTTTGATTGATTTTATCCGACATAAAATTCTGCTGAAGTTTGTTTTCAAACACCTTGTGTGGTTTTCCCTGTTCATAATCTGTTTTTTGGGGACGAACGATGGATCTCAGTCCCAACTCCGCATTCATGTACTTATGTATGGTTGCAGGGCTGTAGTGATATCCCTTACGTGCCAGATAGACTGTCATGCTCCTGTAACCATCGACACCATTGTGTTCATGATAGATTTCATGAATCTGTGCCTGGACTTCTGCTTTATGGGCGTGATAATCCGCCTTCCGGTGTTTCCGGTAGTTATAGTAAGCGTTCGGATAAATTTTCAGCCGTCTAAGCAGCCAGCGGATACCGAATGTCTCATGATATTGGTCAATAAATCGATAAGCCTCTAATCGATTTCCTTTGCGAAGAATGCCGCTGCTTTTTTTAAGAAGAGATTCTCCTTTTTTGCTTCTTCCAATTCCTTACGGAGACGGAGGTTTTCTTTCATAAGTTCCAGATCATTAGGAGCATCTGGATTCTGCTGGGCTTTTGTATGGCATTCTTCGCTAAATTCAGCACACCATTTGGAGATACTGGCTTTTGATACACCATACTCTGCAGTGATGCTTTTGTAAGTACGTCCCTCTTCGATATGAAGGCGAACGATTTTCTTTTTAAATTCAGGTGTGTAACTTTGTGACATAATACTTCCTCTTTTCTCTGTAAGATGATTATATC
>NZ_JBDGAV010000067.1:0-1257 GCF_040910325.1 Collinsella aerofaciens
TGGAGTGGGAAGGATAAACTGGACTTTCTTTTAAGGATCCTCAAGCGTATTGCCGCTCGTATTCCACTGGAGACATGTAGCCCAGGGTGGAATGCATGCGCACCCTATTGTAATAGAGCTCTATGTACTTGAAGATGTCCTGCTTGGCCTCGTCCCTCGTCCCATAGCTCCTCTCTTTCACCAATTCCCTTTTCAGCGTCTTGAAGAACGACTCGGCCACCGCGTTGTCCAGCGGCGTGCCGGGCCTTGATACCGACTGGACTATGCCATGCGAGTCCAGACACCGCTGGAAGGAACGGGAGGTGTACTGCGCGCCCTGATCGTCATGGAAGACGAGGCTGCCGTCATCTGGCGGACCCTCCCTGCCGACCGCCTGCTCCATCGCGTCGATCGCGACCTTCTCGGTGATGCGCTCGGACATCGACCAGCCCACGACCTTGCGGGAGAAGGCGTCTATCACGGCTGCGAGATAGAGCCACCCTTCTCTTGTGGGTATGTAGGTGATGTCGCCCACCCAAAGCCTGTTGCGCTCGCCCACGGTGAAAGCGCGCTCTACCAGGTTCAACCGAGGGTCTCCCGGCTCGACCTTCTTCTGGATGCGGTGTTTTCGGGTCGCGCCCTTTCCGGCAAGTCCGAGCTTCTGCATGATGCGGAGCACGCGCTTCTCGCTCACGACGATGCCGCTTTTTCGCAGTTCGCGGTTGATGCGCCGGTAGCCGTAACGGCCCTTGTGCCGCTCGAAGGCCTCGACGACGAAACCTTCGATCGCCTCCCGCTCTATCTGGGCGTCGGACTTCTTCCGGCCGAGATACTCGTAGAAACCGGATTTCGAGACTTTCATCAGCCCGCATGCCTTCTTGATGGGGCCGATCTCGCCCCTATGCTCTTTGAGGAACTCGAACCTCACGCATGGTCTTGACTCAAGAAGGCCCGGAAATTTTTTAGTATCTCGTTCTCGCGCTCGAGCTCCTCGACCTTCTTCTTGAGCTTCACGATCTCGTAGTCCTTGTTGATCTTCGGGGAGCCGTTTCCGGGGAACGCGCCGTCTCCCATCTCCTCGTATTCGCGGGCCCATCTTCTCAGCGTCGAATCCTTTATGCCGAGTTCCTCCGATAGGCCTTTGACCGTCATTTCCCCGGACAGGACCACCTTTGCCGCCGAGACCTTGAACTGCCTGTCGTATCGCTTTCTTCTTTGGGTCATCTTGAACACCTTTCGCTCTTAACTAGGTGTCCAATTCATCATACCCACTCCAGT
>NZ_JBDGAV010000068.1:0-1056 GCF_040910325.1 Collinsella aerofaciens
AACGGAAGGTCTGATCCATATCTTTTCTGCTATGGAATGCTGTAATACCTACAGGCCCTGGCATGATAAAACAACTGGGAAGACCTTCCTGAAGTTTGACCAGAGCAAGTGTCTTCATTACTATTTCTATTTTATCGACAGGGAACTTGGCCTTTGCTATCTTCGTGTCCCTACATGGCCGCCTTTCCGTCTTCAGTTTTACATGAACGGTCATAACCTGCTCGCCTATAAGCTTGATAAAAAACAGCTTTCTTACCGGATGCAGGACAACGCGTTCCTTGAAATCTCCGATATTGAAACTGCTCAGAAACTTTCTGACCGTATCAACCCGCAAGGGCTCCATAAAGTTCTCGATGTCTTTGCCAGACGCTACAGTCCCGTTCCGGAATCTCTCGGGCTGGGTTATACCTGGACGGTTCAGCAGATCGAATGTGCCACGGATATCATGTTCCGTAAGCCGGAATACCTGGCACCAATCTATGATGAAATCATCCACACTGCGATATATACTGTGAAGCCTGACAACATCGCCACTTTCCTTGGACAGCGAATCACTTATAACTGTACCAAAGAGATTGGCACAAACTATAATCAGCGCATCCTCGGAACGAGGATCAAGCACCACATGGGTGATGTGTCCATAAAAATGTATGACAAGTTTGGCTGTGTACTGCGAATTGAAAGCACCTGCAATGATATCAGTACGTTCCGTGTGGAGCGGGAAGTTCAGCATAGGGATGGAACATCCGATATTCGGAAAGCCCCTTTAAAAAAGAGTATTTACAGCTTATATCAGTTATTCACAATCCTGAAATCTGCGAATTACAGATACCTTGAATTTATCTCATCCTTTGATGATCACAGCAGCGGCAGGAAGAAATTGGATGAAGTCAGTCATTCCCGGAGGGAAAAGGAACGAACCTATCGCGGATTCAACTTTTTTGATTCTCGTGATCTGTCTGTACTGGAAGCCATCAGCAAAGGGGAATACATGACATTCGGGATACAAGGAAAACAGATCCGCCAGCATCTTCCGAAAATCACTCCGTCTGCCAT